>JAQWEN010000003.1 GCA_028704885.1 Candidatus Shapirobacteria bacterium | reverse complement strand
AATGACCATTGTTTTTGTGGATACCTCTCCTAGCTCTTCAACATTTATTATCTTAAAATGCTCAAGTAATCCCGCTGGTAAAAAATAACCTATTAGTGCTTTTTCCAAATCTCTTTTTTTATGCAAAAGTAACTCTAATCCCCAAATATTTCATCTGAGCCCAAAGATCGACAGTACAGCTGTGATCTCTTTAAAGAATGAGCTTAATGCAAAGGAGATCCAGGTAGAAAACCTCAAAACCGATTTTAAGCGCCTCAGCGATGAGAATACCCGGTTGATGAGTGAATCTTCAAGCCACACCATAAACTACGACACCGCGTCTCCGGTCGACCCACACACGGTTAAATATCCCATTGCAAGTGAAACGATCACCCAAAGCAAAAGCTTTCTTGAAAAAACGATCAAAGAATTTGAGATCCAGGAACAGGAGTACAACAATGAGATTTACAAACTAACACGGGAAAACCAAAACCTTGAATACTCCCTTGAAACTTTAAAAGAGGAAAACCATTCTCTTAAAGAGAAAATCACCCCAACAACCGGATTTAATTTCAAACTTTTCTTTGCAGGTATGATCTTCGGTATTGTACTTATACTTATTTCAATTGCTTTTAAAAACAAAATTTTATCCCTCAAAATACCGAGCAGTTTATAACGGTTCTCAGCTATACGCAGGCAGGGATTTTTACCACTGAACTTCTTACGAAGAACTGAACTTTAAAGTTAGTGCTTTCCTGTCCTACGAAGCACGAAACCCCTGCTTGCGTATAGGTGATGTTATGCCTTCGCCCTTCTTTTTCTGTCGTCTGTTTTGTTGTCATTTTCGTGTCGGTTTGGGTGCGTTGGCTTGGTGGCTCTTTTGCAAAACTTGGCTTTAGCGTGGGCTTGTGCGGTTTTGCAAATGTGCCACCATATGCGTTGGCATTATATTTTTTCAATTTCTGTTACTTTCCATTTGTCGCCTGCATAAATTGCTCGGGCATTTACTCGACAATCGTCTGTAATATTGTGTTTTTCTAATAAATATTTTGGAACATAATAATCACCAATAAACGCAAAGTCAGGATTGTCTTCATCATAATTTTTATACTTCATTTCCATTATTCCTGTAATGTCTTTTCGTAAGTTTGGATTTACTTCTTCTGTTGTTTCAATAGACAATATTTTTAATCGCAATTTTTTGTCTTTGTCTGTTTTAGTAGCAAATGACAATTTTACAAAATCACCTTCGTTTGGTCTAAGGTTAGTTTCTGTGTATTTAACGATACCTTGTAACTTGGATGAAATTATAAAGTGAAATAATTGTTTTTGTTCGTTTACTCCATCAACGATAGCTATTTGTGTTTGGAATTTTGATATAACAGAACCTTTGTCAATTTTCTGAATTTGCCGCAATTCCGTTCGGTTATCGTCTTTAAATTTTTTAGTGTAAATCTTTGCTGTTACGAAATCTCCAATTTGTAATTCACTTTTGATTTGGGGGAAAAAGACTTCTTTGTTATCTGTTGTAATTGCGTGAATGATGCTTTTTTCTTTGTTGATGTAATCAACAATAGCAAAAGTATCTTCTAAAATTTCCCAGTGTTTCTTTTCTGATTTTTCAGCAACAAGTGGAATATGCTTGTATTCTGTAACAACAGTTTTGCCAAGCCAAGAAAACTTTGCTTCAACTTCTTTTTTTATTTCTTGCTTGTGAAGTTTGAACTTTAAAATTTGTCCTAATTCTGATTGTTTCAAGACTTCAAAACGATTCTTACCGATTACAAACTCTATTGATTTTCCATCTGTAAAAGTAAAGCGGTCTTTTCCTTTGTCGTCTTTCCATTTATCAACCAAAACGACTTCAGTCCAAAGAAAATCGGCATAAGCGAAGTTCTCAGCAAGAGGGATAAATTTTTTGTATAGTTCCCGATTGTCTGTTAAGCTTTGTTTATTTGAACTTGCCTTTTTAAACAAGTCTTCATATTGGGGTGACAATTTCCATCCTTTTAATTCTCTATGTTTCTTGTATGCTTCAAGTTCTACGAGTGCATTTTCTAATAAATTATCATCAATTAGCAACTTTGATAACTCTAAATGAATGTCGCCTAGAAAGTCTTCGTTTTTTTCTAAACTCAATGCTTTTGATAGCATTCCAATTTTTAATGAATTATCGGAAACAATACAATCTGAAAACTTTTGCCATACATAATGCTTGTCTGCAAGTTCTAAAACAAGTTGTTTGTATATTTTTATTGCTAAATCTAATTCGTTGTTCTTAAAATGAAGCAAGGCTTTTTCTCTCAATAACCATTCATCTTCAGGGAACAATTTTATTGCAGTTTCATATGGTTTGATAAGCCAAGATAAATCGTTTTCAGATTGTTGTGTTTTCAGAACTTTAAAAGCCTTCTTGATTGCTTTTGTTGCTAATGGTTTATATGTGTGTTCGTCTTTTTTTGTTTCTTTCCAATCATCTTTTCTTAAATTTTCGGGATTCCAATTTTTGAAAAAGTTGAAAAAACGCCATTCGTCATTTTCTTTCATAAATCTTTCAGCGAGATTTAAAATTTCGGAATGCCATTTTGATTGCCCGAGTTTGGAATAGTTGGTATTGTATTGCTCAAACAAACTCCACAATTCAGAAAATTTATTTTCCTTGTGAGCATTAAAAATGTTCCAAAAAATGGTTTCTCTGAAAAAGTCTAAAACTGTTTCTTTGTTAAGATTTATTTTGCTTAAAAATTCTTCAATCTTTATCTCGGTATTTGAGTTTACGAACTCTCTACAAATTCGTGAAATGAGTGAAGGAATATCTTTTCCGTCTTTATAACCATCGTGCAAATCTTCGTGACGAAGATTGTCTGGATTCCACAAAAGAAAGAAACTGTAAAATTTAAAATCACTATGAGTTTTGGAATAATTTAAAGCAAAGTTTAAAATCATAGAATGAAGCATTGACGGTCTTTCATTCTTTAAGTTCATATAATCTCTCAAAAATGTTCGTACTTCAATTGATGAAAGATTGTTTTCTTCGGCTTTGATATATCTATAAATTACCCAACCGTAAGATTCGTGATGTAATTCAGTAAGTTTGCTTTGAGAAATTAGATTTTTAAAAATACTTAATGCTTCTTGGTTTTTCCCGCTCTTACTATAATCTTCGGCTTTTTGAACTTCCGAATAATTGATGTCTATTTTTGGACGAAGAAAGTTTTTTTGATTTTCAATAATATCATCTTCATAACCCTGAAAATCTATTGTGTTTAGTTCTTTGAAACAAACACTTGCTTGATTTAAGTTTTTATCTGCTATGTAATACTTGCATAAATCTATGAGAGTCCAAGCAAATGCTTTTTGAATCCAACCATCTGAACTATCTTCTAAATATAATCTTCGTGAAATATTTAGTGCGTTGTTTAATTTATTCAGTTTTTCAATTCCTGATAAATCCTTTGCTTCATTTCGTAATTCAAAAACCGTTTTAGAGTCCATAAATTATTGGTTTTATTTGTTCTAAAATGGATTCCGATGTTTTTTCTAAAACTTCAATTTTTGAAAAAAACCCTTTTGTGTGATTGTTTTCACTTGTACCGTACCAAACTCTAAAAGTCAAATTGTCCTTTTCAGAAGATGCACGAAAAACATCTTGATTATTATGGCTTTGTACTATTTTAAGGTTAATGTTTTCATTCTTGCAACTTTCGATCCAGATAGAATAAATCTCCTCCCGAAAATCTGTAGGTAATTTTGGGTTGTTATCTGATATTGAAGCGACACTTTGTTTTTGCCCCAAACAAACTTCAATGCACGACTTTACAATTATTTCATTTGCACCATTGAGATTTTCTATACGAATATTGCCAACAGCAAAATTATCCTTTGAACCTTTATTGTCTATATTTAAAATCAATTGTTTATTTTCACTTTGAGGGATAGAGTAAAGAGCTTTTGTCAAGTATTCAGAATATTTTTTTGAACTTTCAAGTAAATATCCATTTTGTTCCAATAATTTTGAAATTTCACAAATAGTACCTAATACATTTTGGTTTTCAATTAATTGAACTTTATCTGCATATTTTGTTTCAATTTCGTAATTTTCAAAAATGAGGAATTGTTTTAATTTTATGGAAACGCCACTTGCAGAATTGTCTTCAAATACACAATCAATAAAAGGATTTATTCTTTTAGGCGAAGTGATATTGACGATTTTTCCAGCTGTAACACCGCTATACAGCCAGCGGAAGTAACTATCGTTGGTGATTCCATCATTTTCTTTACGGTGTCCTTTTATAATTATTTCGTTATAATTTGAGCCTATTGCTTTATGTACAGTGATTGCCCAACCGTATTTAACAAAAACAGCATTTACAAATGGGTCAGAATCTTTGATTTGAAAAAAAAGTTTCTTAGAGTATTTTTTGTAATAGCCTGCAAGTAAGCTTCTTGAATTTCTACTTGTTTCAACCTTTTCTTTCTTTTCCTTTGGTAAATTGTAGTTCTTGACAAGTACTTTTATTGCTTCTTTTTCTTCACTTGAAAGGATACTGAATTGGTTGTCTTGTAACAATTGTTTGTACTCTTGGCTATCTTCAAATTTTTGTTTCCGTTTTTCATCGTTAATTTTTGAATTAACAAATACTCTAAATGCAATTTGTTCTTCTTTTGTTAAGTCATCTTCGCTATAAAAATAATTATCTAAAAGCCAAATTTCAGTGTCAGGCAACCCTACCAAACTTAAACATTTTACTTTTATTTTGGAAAAGGATAAGACTATTGGAATTGGTGCTTGTCGAATTTTAATGGGCTCTTGGAGTGTCTCTTTAACGGCTAGCACAGTTAAAAACATTCCATTTACAATTCGTTTTGGAATTTGGAAGCCGCTATCATCGGGGATAGAAACATTGTTGTTTACAATTAGTAAATCACCAAACGCCAAATTTTCTCCATTTTTAATACTGTGTATTTTAATCCATTTGTTAGTTTTCAAGCAATCCTTTTTCGAATAGAATAAAACTGCATTGTCTGGTTCATTTGAAAATGGCTTAGAAAACCATAATTGTAGATTTTGAATTCTTTGGTTATCGTCTTGTAAATTAATTAAAGTAGTTTCATCAAAACTATAATTCAAATTATTAAAAAGCGATTTTTCAATGCTGGCTGCTAAATCAATTCGCAATTTTTCTTTTCCCTCGGTAAAATTGTTATCTATTGGTTTTCGATAGTGTTTAATTCTTTCTTTATCATACAATTCAGACAAGGCTCCCAAATTCAATGCAGAATCTTCTTCTTTTCCAAATGTTAAAGAATATGGGTCGCCAATAAACACAATTTTGCGATTGCTTTCAGGATTGAGAAATTTGATAAGATCTTCCAATAATCTACCCGAACCAAAACGCAATAATTCAGATTGACTTATACTACGGCTTACTAAATGAGCTTCGGTAACAACAAGCAATGCTTTTTCGTCAATATCTTTGCTTGATTTTAAAGGTATAACCTCCAGCAACTCTTCTTCTAGTTCTTCTTTGTCTGAATCTTCATTTTGTCCTTCAATATCAGAACCACCATAAATAACACTGTAAATTCCTTCTGTTTCTATATTGCTCCTTCTTTGGATTTTCTTACTAATTCTTGCGGAATGTGACCATTTTTCAATTTGAGGGATATTGTGATTCACAGCTTCGTTAGTAATAAATCGCAACCAAGAATCTCTATCTTCAGCATTCATAGATTCCAAAACTAGAATTCCACCATTTTCTTCCTTAAGAAAATCAACAATGTTTTTTTCAACATCATTGTCAATTTCTGTTATCTGCTTTTCAATGATTTGTTCAGGTATAGGAATTTCAATGTTTTTATTCCATTCTTCAGCAGGAAAAATACTTTTAAAAACCTTTACATTTTCCTCTTTGTAAGTGTTTTCACTTGCAAAGTCGTAAAGAAAATTACCTAAGTCCGATTCTTGGATAAGTTTGTAATAGGGTAGATTTCTAGGAACTTCATTATGAATTTCAATTGGTCCAGAAAATATATTGGCAATACAAACTCTTGTCGGGTTTATCCCATCAAAATACTTATTTTTATCAATTAATTCTCTAAAAGCATTGCGATAAGAAACCAATTGTCTAAATGGATTGATAAAATTCGCACCTGCTTTTATTTCTAATCTACTTCTGTCCTTTAGGCTTTCATTATGCCATTTTGTTGAATGGAATTCATTTTCATTTGGAGGTAATTTGATTATTCCTTTATAATCTTTGAAATCAATCAGAATTAGACCGTTGTTATAGTATAAAATGGCATCAGCACGAAAACGTGAATATGATTCATTAAATGGATTTCCAATCAATAAACCATTATAGCCAAACTTTTCAAATGTAGCTTCAATTATATTTACAACTCTCCTAAACTGTTCGTTTTCGTGGGTATTTCCCGTTCTATTATTTAATATTTCAAGCATTGTCAGGGGCTAGTTATTGTCGTGTGGGTTGGGGCAAAAGCAAATGTGCTGCATTGAGTCGGCTTTGAGCGTAGGGATGCAGCTCTTTTGATTTTGCTGAAGCGTTGGCATTTTGTCTTTCATTTTTCTGTTCATTTTCTGTCGGTCGTGTCGTCTTTTAGGGTTGCACACAACGGTTACGTGTATGAAACGTTGGGGATTGCGGGCGACTTTCCTGTCAAGTTACACCGAACTTGATGCGGGGCAGAATGCTCAAATAACCACTTAAACCCCAATGTTTTATACACGATGTTATATGCCGCTATTCTTTCCATTTTGTTAGTTTTTCTCTGTCAATATATTCGTCAATTTTGTATTTAAAAGCTCTTATAATTTTGTCGTTTTCAATGTTAAAGAAAAGTACGCTATAGTCATTAAGTTTAATGCAAGGGATATTTCTTTCTTTATTCTCGTATTGAAAAATTTCTGTCCATAAACCCATCATACTCTTACGCTCAAAGTAAATACCTTCTATAAAGCTTTCTTTTGTTCTGCCCATATTTCTGGTTACACAAACAAAATTGTCATCTATGATTTTATAAAGTCTTTCAAATTCCTTGACATTGCAACAGTCCACAAATACTTTCATCAGTTCTATCGTTTTTTGGTCGTCAATAGGATATTTGTAATTTTTGTGGTTAACTATTTTGTCAAGAGTTTCATATTTCTTCTTAGTTACAGTATCAGTAGGATTTAAGTCTAAAGCCATTTTCAAATACTTTATGGCAACTTCGTCCGCACTGTCATTAGCGTAGCCAAGGTTTTTCTCAGCAATTTCTATGTATTCTTTAAATAGTTCTTTATTTCCCATTTTTGTCAAGCGTATAAAATATTGAATGAAAGTCCTGAATTGTTTTTCAAGAACTGTTCATTGTCAACGTTATCTTTATTTTTAATGATTTGTTTTAGCTCAATCTCGTAACTGTCAGATAAATGTTGCCCTAACTTATTTACAATTGTCCAATATGGACTACTTACAGGTAAATTATTATGGTCAAGTACCTTGTGTCTTGAAGTTTCAAAAACAAACCATTTTAAAAAGTCTTCAATATTGTCGAACAAAAGTTTTTCAGTGGTCAAAGATTTAAGTATGGTTTTGTCAATGAAAAATGGTTTGTTGTATCCAAAGAAGGTCTCAATAATTTTATGTCGGTCGTTGTCGGTAATATTTTCTTTTGTCAACACTGAACGATAGTCGCACTTGTCAAAATTTTGGCAATGTTTGATTATTTCAATTCCGTCTTCCTTTTTTTGTCTAAACGAAATTTGAATATGTCCCCGACATTTTGGGCAAAATCGCAAGTTCCATCTATTTAGTTCTTCATCTGTCATTAGTGTCGTTTTTTATAGTGGCATATAACATTTGTATATACGCAACACAATTGCGTATACATTTCATATATCCTCCGTCCTTGTTTTACTAATTCATATAATACTAATACTTTATAAATAATTGTGTATTTTAATGCAATTGCGTATACAGTCTTTTTATGTGGCAGTTAAGGTTACTGCAACTCGGAAACCTATGTTTCTCATCAGTACCAGGATTATAGAT
>JAQWEN010000002.1 GCA_028704885.1 Candidatus Shapirobacteria bacterium | reverse complement strand
GAAAAATTGATTTGTCTTTAATTTCAAAATATGCCAATGATTCTAGTCGATGGAGTGAGGGCTTTGCTGAATTATTTTCTAGTTATTATAAAGACGGTGGAAGAGTGGAATTAGTTAAATGGATGGGTGGAAATGTTACCGCTAAATTTATAAGAAAGTCTGCTTTTAGAAAATTATAGTTAGACGGGTGTTATTTTTGGTCGATTTGTCAATCAAACTAGAAAGTGGGGTTGCTGTGGCAGACAAGGTCATTGACTGCTAGGCTTGATGAGGTAAAGTCAATATGATATATTAAATTTATGGATAATCAAACACAAAAAACTCCAGAATATAAAGTTGGAAAAGGAAAACCACCAATAGATAAACAGTTTGGTCAACCAGACGGAAACCCAATAAATAAATCTGGCTCATGGAAAAAAGAGGACACCCCAAGATTTAAGTTAGAGCAGATGATGAAATTAACAGAAGAAGAATTAAAAGAAATAATACAAGACCCAAACGCCCCTTATTTTGAAAAAAAATTAGCTACCTGTATCAATAAAGGCAGATGGAAAGAAATTGAGGGTATGATGAATCAAGTCTATGGTTTTCCAAAAATGGTTACCGATAATAAACATACCTTTGAAAAGGTAGATGAGGAAACCCTTAAAAAGATGGCCAAAGCGGTATTAAGTTAAAATATGGATGATAAGGAAAAATACTATCAATCTTTTGTAGTTTCGGCGATTGAAAAATCGACCAATAATTTTGTTTGGTTTGTAAAAAATATCTTTGCCCTCTCCTTTGATAATTTTGTCTATGGTCAGTTTATTGAGGATACCTGTAATTTTATGGAAAAAAATAAAATGACAGTTGATATTTCTGCTCGTGACCATTTTAAATCTACCCGTATTTATGCCGAAGTAATGTATCGAATTTTTACCAATCGAAAAGATGAAGAAGCTCACTTATTTTCTTATGTTGGCACAATGTCGTCATACCACATCAGCAAAATTAAGGAAATGATTAAAAGAAATCCTTTTTTTCCTGATAATGTTTTTGTTGACCAAAACAATTCCAATAGTGAGATTGTGATGAAAAATTATTTTGGGGTTACTTACTCACTATCGCCACAGGGTTTGCTCTCATTTAAACGAGGTATCCACTCCGAAACTATTTATCTTGATGACCCTTTGCGTGACCCAGAAAACAAATTAGAGCCAACTATTATCGTCAAGATCAACAAAATTGTTAAAACAGAAATTATCCCTATGTTAAAAAAAGGTGGAACACTCCGTATTACTGGCACACCTCAATCATCTGTGGATTTTTTCTTTGATAAAAACTTTACTGCCGATTTTGCTGTTAGAATCCAACCCGCCATTATTAACGAAAATGACAAATTGGTTATTTTCCCAGAGTGGAAGTCTTACGAGGAATTGGTAAAAATCAGAAATATGATTGGTCGGGTGGCTTTTTCCCAAGAATATCTTTGTATGCCAATTATGGATACTGACTCATACCTTGAAATTGACAAAATCCATAAGTTAGCGACCATAAAGAAAAATATCTCACTCCCATTACCAGAAAACGATTTTGAAGATTATTATGCGGGGTTCGATATTGGGAAAAAACGACACCCCTCTCACTTAGCTATTTTCAGAAAAGAAAAAGATATTTATGTTCAGGTTTATACTAAATTTTACGACCACATTGATTATATTGACCAAATTGAGGATTTATTGATGTTAGATGAGTTTTTTCACTTTGCCTGTTTGAAATATGATAATACTAGAGGAGAATTTGAATCATTTAAAGAACAAGGTAAATTACCAGAACATTTTGAGGGGGTAACTTTAACTAGAAAAAGAGAAGTGGCGATTGCTTCAAAATTAAACAGTTTAGTGGTCCAAGAGAAAATCGCTTTTATAAATGATGAAAGGACTATTGGTCAAATGTTAACTGTTAATTCAGATTTAAAGGCTATGGAAACCCCACAAGGACACGGGGATAGTTTCTGGTCAGTTGGTTTAGCAGTCTATGAAGAAACTCCAACTTTACAATTTATAAATTAGGTCATATACTAAATAGGCAATATCATATACAATAAATTTATGCCAAAAGAAAACGAATACATAAAAGGACTTATATCAAATAAAAATTGGGTTTATGGTGTCGTCTGTTACAATAAAGACCCAATTTCAATCCCTACTGGTTGGAAATATGCTGAAAATGCTAATGTCTATGTCCAAGCAAAAAACCAGTATGAAGCAATCGCTCAAGCTAAGTTATTAGTTGAGGGTAAAGAACACTATGACATTTTTAGTGTTCAACAAATTTAATAATTTATAAAAAAAATATGCCAGATGATGACAAAGATAAAATAGTTACTCCCCCAGTTGACGACAAGGATAAAAAAGTTGATCCTCCTGTCGATGACAAGGACAAAGATAAAAAAGGTTTATCTCAAGAAGATGTCGACAAAATTATTGCCGATAGATTAACTCGTGCAGAGGAAAGTTTCCAAAAGAAATTATCTGATGAAAGAAAAAAATGGGAAGATGACCAAAAATTATCTGATAAAGAAAAAAAAGAAAAAGAGGAAAAAGAAAGAGAGGAAGCTCGAATCAATAAAGAAAATGATATTTCTTTAAGAGAAAATAGGTTGACTTTAACCGAAAAAATGGCTGAAGCCAAAGTTCCAACTGTCTTTGCTGACTTTTTAGTTAATGTTAATACTGATAAGACTATCGAAAATTTTAACAAGTTTAAAACAGCTTGGGAAAAATCTTTAGAAGATTATCTTAAAGGTAAAATTTCAACTGAAACTATTAAAACTGATACTCAAACAAAAACAGAACCTACTAAAAGCGGTAATGCTGTTATAACCAATAACGGACAAGCTATTCTTTAATCGAGTTTTAAATACCCGCCATTTACTTGACGGGTATTTTTGTGTTCTCTTGATAATTATTAAATAATGGTAGAATAAATTATGACAAGAGAAGATTTTATAAAAGAATTACAAGATTTAGTTAAAAAAATTAACTCGTCTATCCCAACTGGCGAAGAAACAGATGATTTGTTTGAATTTGTCTGTGAGGAAGTGCTTGACAGGGTTATTTTTTACCTAAATTATTTCCAAATTGATGAAGAAACTAGGTATGACAGCTTAGTTCCTATGGAGAGAATTATTGCCAGAGTAATTAGTGGTGTTTATACCAAATTGAAAATTGACAAAGAAAATGGCGATGTTGAACAGGGTATAAATTCAATGTCAGATAATGGTCAATCAGTAAATTTCAGCGACAAGGTTAAGCTATATCTTAATACAGCAACAGACCAAGAAGTATTTACTGGTTTTACTGATTTGTTAAATACTTATAGGTTAGCAACTGTATTAAAAGATGAGTAACTGGACAATAAAAATAGATGGGGTTCAAGTTCCCCATATAAAAAAAGTATCGTATAACGACCATCCAACAGTCTTTGACGCAGGGCGTGATATGAAAGGAGTTAATACCTATACTTATATTGGAAAAATCCCAGAAGTTTTGATTGAATGTTCCCCTATGCCAGATGACGAATGGCAAGATTTTTATAATGCCTGTTTGGTAAATCTCACTCATAATAATGTAACAATTTTCAATACCTTGACAGGTCAAACCGAAACTTGGACAAATTGTTATCATTCAGAAATTCAATCAAATCCAGTTTTGGGTCGCCCTGACTTTTTAGAGGGTATTAAATTCAGTATTATAAATAATGAACCACAATGATAAATATAAGTTCAAATTTAATTTCGGCATTAAATGGCTCACAAAAGCCAAAATGTGAACAAACCCTTTTAATTGGGGGTGTTTCTTATACCGACAAAATTTTATCTTACAAAGAAAGTGTCGTTGGTTCAATGTTAAATACCTTTTCAGAAGAACTTACCATTAAAATTTTAGGAACTGGCTATAATTTTGAAAAAGGCACTTCAATAATGGTTGGTTTTAGTTTTCCTCTTTTTTCACAGGTTGTTAATAAACCTCAATTTTTTATTACCAAAATTACCGAAACCAAAGACGAGGATATTAACGCTGACAACACTACTTCTGGTTATACTGTCTTAAAATGTGGTTCAGTAATGACCACTATCCTAGAAAAACCATATTCTACCAGTAGTTTTGATTTTACTGGTGGGAAAACAGTTGCTCAATTTTTTGAAGAAATAATGCTTTTAAATTCTTTAAGTTATATTTCTATTGCTGGTTTACCAAATGCTGATTTAATTATAAATGTTGATCCATACGGCACTCAAACAGGGATTAGTTACCGAACTGTTTTAAATGAAATTTGCGCTTTGACTTGCTCAATGATTGGTTTAAATAGTAGTGGAGTTATTGAAGCAATACCCTTAATGCCACAAAGTGCGGTTTATTCATTTACTAATCGGGGCTTAGACGAATGTAAATTACAGGGGTATATGAAACCAGTCAATAGTTTGATTTTTTCACTTCAACCTCAAAATGATGATGCTTATATCCAAGATTTAACTGATATTACAGAAAATGGACTTCACGAATTACGACTTGACAATATCACTATTGCCACTCCAAATATCCCAAATGACCAAAGACAATTAGCTTTATCAAATCTTTTTCCAACTTTAAAAGGACTTAGTGCTTACGCTTTAAATTTAACTAATCGAGGTAATTTTTTTACAGAAGTTGGGGATTTTGTTACTATTGACCTTGATAATTTAGACCAAGTTTTTGGTTATATTACCGAAAAAACCACCACTATTGATACTGGGTCAATTTCAACTGTCTTTAAAACTACAATTCCAACTGCTACAACTACAAATTATTCAAATGCGATTACTTTAGGGGAGCAAATCTCAAATACTACTTTAGTGGTCGATAAACAAGCTCAAACTATTACTGGATTGGCACAACATCAGGAAGTTGTTGACGGCCAAATAGTCGACTTAGGACAACAAATTTTAGCTACTCAAGAACTTACCTCATTTACCTTTACAAATCGAGGAAGTTACAATTTAATTCGTAATTCTGTTGGTATTAAAACCGAAACTATTGATAATAATGAGGTTTTGGCTTTTTGGACACCAGACCCAACACACCCAACTCAAATATGGAAATCGGTTTCCCCATCTTCAAAATTAGCGGGGGCGGTTTCTGGTTATGAAATTATAGCTAAACAAGTTGGTCAAACACCAGTAATAATGAAGCAACTTATTACTGGATTAGTTATTGGTCAAACTTATTCTTTACGGGCTTTAATTTGGCAATTAGAAACTACTATTTCAAGAATGAAAATAGGGCTTTCAACTGACGGCTCACACAATACAGTTTTTACTCTTTACGATACCACTCAATTAGAAGATACTTTAAGCGTTCAATGGGATAAATTTGATGTTGAATTTGAAGCTACCCAAACCGAATACTACATAATTATTGAAATGTCCTCTGGCCAAGAGGGTATTACTACCAATGAATTAGGGGTAGCTGATTTATATTTGGTTGCGGGAGATAAAGCGGGAGATTGGACACCACATTTAGATGAGTATTACACAGATCAAGTTGTTATTGATAGTAAGGGCATACAAGTAAAATCTGACAATTCTGACAACCCTGATGCGGTTACTTCAATCACCGAAGATGGTATTTCTGCTGTATATTTAGATGAACAGGTTTTTTCTGTTTCAGGTCAACAAACCATAGTTAAAAATTTGACTGTTAATGGAAATTTAGATATGTCACCATTAAAAATTATTCCAATTACTAATTCACTATCTGACAATTTCGGCTGGAATTGGGTCAGAAAGGAGTCTTAATGTCAGCAAGTGGAAATTGGGGTTCATTTTCTGGAAATTGTAATATCGCTACTGTTGGGAGTGATTTAATTTTGAGTTGTTTAGGAAGTGGAACTTTTACCCCCGCTTTTAATACTACCTGTCGGGTTTTGATTGTAGCGGGTGGTGGTGCGGGTGGTGGTTCTTATTATTGGGCAGGAAATGATGGCCCAGGGGCAGGAGGCGGAGCAGGAGGTCAAGTTCGAGATATGTCTGGGATAACTTTAACCCAAAGCACAGAATACAATATAGTTGTCGGTGCGGGGGGAACTACTAACGGAGCTAGTGCGGGAAATGCTGGGGGCAATTCATCTGCTTTTGGTTACACTTCAGTCGGGGGTTTGGGTGGTTATAATAACCGAGATGTTCACCCTGGGCAAGGTGGTGACCAAACTGGGGCAGGTTTTACAGGTGGTTTAAGAAATGAGAGTAATGTATCAGGAGGGGGAGCAGGGGCAGGGGAAAATGGTCAAACAGGGGATAGATCAACCCGTGGAGGTGGTCGAGGTGGTAATGGGGTATATTCTGACATAACTGGCTCAAATATCGGTTACGGTGGCGGTGGCGGTGGCGGTGGCCCACGACAATATATGAGTTATTGGCGAGGTGGTTATGGTGCGACTACTTTCGGGGGTGGAAATGGACACGGTTATAATGGCTCGTCTTCTGACCCAACATCAGACCACGATGGTTATGCTAATCGAGGGGGCGGTGGCGGTGGAGCCAGAGCCTATGAAGAGGGGGGAGCTTCATCTGGTAGCCCAGGCGGTTCTGGTGTGGTCATTATCAGAATTGTAAACGGGGCAAACCCAACATCAATACCAACGGTTGCTACTTCAAAAACTACTATTGGGGGGGTTGATTATAATTCCTTTGATGCAGTTAGTGGAACTCAAAGAGTTTTAACCGTAAATACCAATAGAAATTCAACTACATATACCCACGATTTATATTTACAAGACGCAAATGGTAATGATTTATTTGCTATTGGAAGTAATATCGCTTCATCAGTTTCTATCAATTTAACCGAAGCTCAACAAGAACTAATTGTTAATTCTATTGGCGCTAATACTGGCACACCAAATTGGAGAACTTTAAAATCTGCTAATTTCAGGGTTAGAATGTATAACAATCAGCTTACTCAAAATACTTATTCTGCCTATTTTGCCTATAATTATTTACCTTGTTCTTTTACTAAAGATAGAACAAGTATTTCTCAAGTAAATAAAACTGTTACTTTAATTGGTGGTGGTGATGGTATTGCTGATACCAATATCCAAGTTCAATTAAGAGATAACACCACAGTTCTAGATCAAGCGGGTCGTAAAAATTCTAATGCTTCATTTAATCAAGCCCTTTCTTTAACTGACGGTCAAATTGCGACTATTGAACAATCAATTCCTAATACCCCAAATAAAACTCTAAATCTCTATGCTTATATGCAGGTTGATGATACGGTTTATAAAACATATCAAGAAAATCTTACCTATACTTGTGATAATTCTACAAATCTTTATACCCCAGATGTTGGAACTTTCAATTTAATTGATACCATTATGGATGGAATTGTTGGTGAGGATTATTTAATTGCTGGTTTAAGTAGTGTGTCGGCGGTTATTTCTGATTTAGGAACTGCCAAAAGATATGCTACTATTTCGGCAAATTGGGTATCTGGCGACAGTAAAAATACTGGTGAAAAAACTGAAACTGGAACTTATGAAGTTGGTTTAGTTAGTGAAAACTTAAACTATCAAAGTGAACCTCTAAATCTTAATTACACCCTCTCAACTCGTGATAGTCGTGGTTTTATTTCGACTGATGTTATTACTAAACAGGTCATTCCTTATAAAGCTCAAAACCAAAATTTCTCTTATTCTCGAGAAAATGATTTTGGGGATATTACTACAATCAATTTAGATGGTTTCTATACTAAAATTACTACTGATTATGGTGGTAGTGGTTTAAATTTAGCCCCTATTTTAACTTATAAATGGCGTAAAAAAGGTGAGGAAACTTGGTCAAGTCCTCTTACTGGCACTATTATTGACGGGATTTTGACTAATTTTAAACAGGCTTACACTTCAGAATTTGCTATAAATCTTGATTCAAATTATCAATGGGAATTAGAGGTAACTTTTGAAGATGATGTTCAAGCTATTTCTTGGATTTGGGATATTGATAGTGGTAAATCACTTTTTCAAATCAGACCAGACGGAACAGGTGCGGGTATGTCAAAAGGGGCAATTTTTACCTACGGAAAACTTGAACACGGTTTAGGTTTTGATAGCTTTCAAAGTGAGGAATTTTCAGTAACCGCTACCCCTTATAAAATCCTTTTAGGTTCATTTAACCGCTATGGAAAAATCGAAGTTGAAATAAATACCCCAGATGGACAATTTTTAGGGGAAGTAATTTATTCAGCACAAGGATTAAAACAAGATTTTATTTGTCAAGGGGAAGCTCTTAAATTTTGGTATGGTCCTGATGGTCTTTATGTTGGAATTAAAGAAAGTATTACAGATACCAAACAATTTAATGTTACTGTCTGGCATGACGGCTGTTTTAATACCTTAGAATTAGGTGGGGTTTCATTTTCAACTAACTCAAATGATTTTACTGCTATTAACCCAGTTAATTTTGGAAATGCTAGTGAATTGGTTACCCAAGCTACCTTTATTTACGATTCTACTCATACAAATGCTTATACAGGTTCTCTACCTGACCCAATTTTGGCTTATAAAACGGGAATGAAAATTGATTTATTAGTGTCTAATTCCAATACTGACGTGGCCACATTAAACATTGATGGTTTAGGGGCTAAAAGTATTAAAAAGAATGGGACAGAAAGTTTATCAGCGGGTGATATTACTTTGGGTAAAATTATCCCATTAGTCTACGATGGCACTAATTTTCAAATTGTTGGTGGCGGTGGAATTGAGTTACTCGATGTTTACCCTGTTGGAGCTATTTATATGTCAGTAGTTAATACCAATCCATCATCTTTATTTGGTGGCACTTGGGTAGCTTGGGGAAGTGGTAGAGTGCCAGTTGGTGTCGATACAGGACAAACAGAATTTGATACCGTTGAAGAAACTGGAGGAGCAAAAACACATACTTTAACATCAGCCGAAAGTGGACTTAAAGACCACACACATAATATAGGAGCTAATAATACTGGTGGTTATGTGCCAAATGGTCTCACTCCTAATGCTTTCATTTACGGTTCTTTTGGAAATGGAGACCAAAAGAATGGTTATCCTACTGATAGAGCAGTAACGAATGTTTTAGGGAGTGGTTTAGTCCAAGGTGTTGCTGGTGGTGCTTCAAATGCTTCGTCCGCCCACAATAATTTACAACCTTATATTACTTGTTATATGTTTAAAAGAACAGTTTAATTATTTGTTAAAATAAATTATGGCAATAGAAAATAAAATTAGCTTAGATAATGGTGTAGAAACCAATTATCATCGAATTATTAAAGTTGAAGTCGATGTTTTGGAAAAAAAAGTAAAGACTACCTTTGCTCATTATTTTAGTGAGGAAAAACGAAATGAGGAAAAAGAAATAGAAAAAACTGTTACTGATTTAAGTAGTGTTCGTGAAGAATTGGATAAATTAGTTTTAGAGCCAACAGAAGAAAACAAAGATAGACGACAAGAGTTAAGTGACATAATAAATAATGCCCCTCAAACTAGCGAAAAGAAAAATCTTTTTGTTTACATTTCGATTGAAGAATTTGATTTTAAGCCTGAAATGTTGGATATTTTTTATTCCCTACTTGACGGAGAAAAAGTCTGATTATATAACTAATTATGCAAAGCGTAAAATCAATCGTAACAATCTCCATGTTTATTACACTAGAATTGGCAACAGTTGGTGGTATGATTTATGCCTTTATAGTTAAAGACCAAACTCTTTTTACCTCTGTTTTTGGAATTTTTGCCACTCAAATTGGAGCAATTACAACCTACTTCTTTACTCGTAAAGATAGCGATAGTATCAAAGTTTCTGATGTTCAAGAAATTAAACCTACGGAGAACTAAAATGATAATGACTACCCTTGATTCATTTTTCGATATTTCGGCAGGAATTTTAACAAGTATTTCAACCATTATAATTGTTTTTTTTAGTCTTAGTAAAAAAGTTAGGTCAGCTTTATTTAGACCAGTTTTAGACCAAATCTCTGATACAGAAAAAAAAATAAAAACTGAAATTTCAACTTTACAGGAAAATGACAAAAAACAAGAATTATCAATTATGAGAATGTCTTTATTACAACTTATTCAACACGAACCAAAAAATATCCGTTTAATTAGACAGATAGAGGGTGAGTATCTAGCAAAGGGTGGTAATTCTTGGATTGTTCATTCGGTCATTCCTAAATGGGAAAAAGAATATGACCCAGATTGTAAAAAGTAGAAACAATATGCTATATTGTATTTATGCTTAATTGGAAAACCGAAAAACGAAAAATAAGTGATTTACTCCCAACAGTTCACAACCCTCGACAATTAACAGAAAAACAAGTAAAAGATTTAAAAACTTCAATCGAAAAATTTAATTTAGTAGAAATTCCTGTAATTAACCTAGATAATACTATTTTAGCTGGTCATCAAAGGCTTAAAATAATGTCAATGTTAGGTCGTGGAGAGGAAGAAATTGATGTTCGTGTGCCTGATAGACAACTTACCAAAGAGGAAGCTGATGAGTATTTAATCAGATCAAATAAAAATACTGGTGAATGGAATTTTGACGAATTGGCTAATAGTTTTGACCAAAAAGATTTATTAGATTGGGGTTTTGAAGAATGGGAATTAGGAATGAGTTTTAATCCTGATGAAGTTGAGCCATCTTTAGAGGGTCCAACAAATACAGATGGGTCATTATCAACAACATTAGTTTTTGACACAATGGAAGAACTTAAAAGAGTTCAAGAGTTGTGTTCAGAGGGTAAAAAAAGAACATCATGGAACTTAATCAAAGAAAACATGTCGTCATTGATGAACGATTAAAATATCCAATTTTTGTCATTACTTATAATCGAGCTAATGGTTTAGCCCTTACTATTAAACATTTAGTTAATTTTGGGTGTAAATTTAATGTAATTGTCCACGAAGAACAGGTCGAAGCCTATAAAAGGGATTATCCATCAGAGTTAATTAACTGGATTATTTTTGACCCTAAATATAAGGAAAATTATGAGGTTTTATCAACCCTTTCATGGCAAGAAAAAAATGCTGGTTCTGGGGCTGAAAGAAATTTTGCTTGGGACTGCTCTAAACAGGCTGGTTATGATTCTCATTGGTTAATGGATGATAATATCGAAATGTTTTCAATGCCCGTTTCTGGGGGCGTTAGGTCAGTTAAAAGGGTTAAATGTCCGACTAATGAATGGTGGAAAAGAATGGAACAAGCAGAAACTTTTTTTAATACTTATTCAAACCTTTTTATTTTGGAAATTGGGGAAACTGGTAATTGTGTTGGAAATGCTAAACCAATTTTAAATCGAAGATGTTTTTCTTGCCTTTTAATTTATAATCACAGACCTACTCAATGGCGAGGTCGTTATAACGAAGATGTTATTTTATCCCTCGATACTTTGGTTAATGGGTTTTGCACTGTTCAAATTTTCTTTTTAACCAAGAAAAAACAACTTACTTTTAAAGCTAAAGGTGGTAATCATGATTTAAAGAAAGGAGAGAAAAATACAGACACCAAAAATTCTCTTTATTCTGATGGTTCCAGTTATAAACTATCTTCAAAGGCTAAATCTGAATTACTTATTTGTGTTTATCCAAAATTTACCGAATTGACTTGGAAATATGGGCGGATTCATCATAAATATAAAAATTTTGATCTTTTTAAACAGAAGTTAATTATGGCTCAACACTTTGGCCAAAAAATCAAGGTAAATGAACAGAAATGGGTAGTTTCTCATAGGCTTTATAATGAGAAAATTTAGATAAAATTGGGTATTTACTTTTTTATTAGGTGGTTTATATTTCTTTTATGCGAAACGATAGCAAACGATTTTTTACTTTTAAAAATTTATGAAAGGCTGGATAAAAATACACAAAAGAATTTCGAAGTGGGAATGGTATGATGACGCTAATACTTTTAGGGTTTTTTTTCATTTACTTATATCTGTTAATCATAAAGATAAACAATGGCATGAAATTTTAATTAAAAGAGGACAGGTTTTAGTAGGGATAGAGAAACTTGGTAAAAAATTAAAATTAACCAGACAACAAGTGAGAACTTCTTTAGATAAGTTAATTTTAACCAACGAAATAACCAAGTCAACAACATCACTTTATACCATAATTACCGTAAATAATTTTAATAAGTATCAATTAAATAACCAAGTAGATAACAAACCAGTAACCAACGAAGAACCAAGTCGTAACCAAGTCGTAACCACTACTAAAGATAATATATCTCTTAGTAGTAATAATAATAAAGATAGTAAAAAAAGAAATAATAATAAAACTAAAAAGAGTATTAGGGGAAAAATTACTCAAGAAATTATTGAACCAGAAATTGAAAAGGTTTTAAGTGATGAAAAATGGGTTATGGAACTTTGCCAAGAATTTGGAGTTCCAAGGGCTTTTATTTTAAGTAAAGCTGACGATATGGTAAATTATTGTGTTCAAAAACAAATTAGTTACGAAAATTATAAATTAGCAATTAGAAATTGGGTCAAAAAAGATTCAATTGAAATAAGGAGAAAACAAAATGAACAAAGGACAACTCGTTCCACAATCTCAACTGCTCGACTTTAAAAAAATAGAGTGGGCTGTTAATAGAAAGTTTAAATTAGATGGAAATAAAGAACCTACTGAAATTAGGTCTTTGGTTCCAAGGGCAAAATCCCACCTTTCAACTTATTTACTTCAAAGGGTTAAATTAGAGCCCCTAGAAATAACGGAAGAAACCTATATGGATATTCTTGGGGCTTTGAATAGTGGGCTTAAATACCTAGTTATTGGTGGCTCTCTAATTATGTTAAATACAATAACCTCGATTGATCCAACTACCCCTCGCCAAAAATTTTTAGTTATGCGTAGAGATAAAGAGCAAACTTTAATCCAAGAAGAAATGTTAGAACCATTTGAAAAAGGTGGTTGGAAAAAGGTTGATGAAGTATGGAAATAGGTATAAAATTGCCTATTTACTTTTTTATTTAATCGGTTTATTATTAAAACAATTACTAATTAAATCCAGAAAGGATTTACAAAAAATGATACCTAGTAAAAGTGATATAAAACTAATTTTTGAAGAATTTTGCGAAGCCCTAGAGATAAATGAGGAAGACGCTTTTGAAACAGAAAATAATGGATTTGAAGCCCCAGACCCTACCCACTACGAAACCACCCTTTCTGAACCGTTCGCCAGTTACTCACTGGAAGAACAACTCCAATATCTCGGCTACCAAAATTTTAATCATTGGGTAGAACAACATTTATGACAAATAAAGAAATAATTTCGTCAAACCTAGACGAATATAATAAACTTGTGAGTGAGGAAGTTATTAACCACAAAATTCCTCAATTTCCAAAGGTTTATATGAGTTATAACGAAGAAACTAATCGTTGTGGATTTTTTGTTAGTGAGAGAGATGAAGAAAAACAGGAATATCGAACCCGCCTCATTTTCTTGGCCCAAAATGACAAAGAGGCGATCTCTTTTATTCGTGGGCTTTTAGTCGCTATTAGTTATTTACCAATTAAAATTTAAAGGAGAAAAAAATGGCTATAAAAAATAACCAAACAGAGTTCCTTAGAGTGTTGGAACTTTATATTGCTGAATATCGAAAAGAATTTGGCGACGAAAAAGCATTAGAAACACTTAAAAGTCATAGCAATTTAAAAGACGTAAAGGTCTATATCAGTAGCAACGATTTGAACGACGATTTTAAATTAGACAACAATCCCTATGCTTTTATTTCGTACAATGGGATTGAAGTTTAAGTTACCTCTACGGGCAAGTTTGATTTAGATGTTGGTGATGTATCTGATTTTAATTTCAGATTCAATTTTAAAGCATTTCTCCACGGTGCCGAGGCTCGTTTATTAAGTGATACTCCATTACCTACCAGAGAAAAACTATTGGTTGAAGATGGGACGATGGAAATTCCTGTTCCTACCCAAATCCAAACCAAAGATCCAGTTTTAGAAGTTAAGGCTAATATCCTTGACAACTTGTTAAATAGTCAGCGCTTAATAATTGAAAAGAAAAAGGAGAACAAATAATGTTAATTCTAGTTTTTGGAAAATCGGGTGCGGGTAAGACAACCTCACTTCGAAATTTGACCGCAAAAGATGTCTGTTTAATTGGGGCGATTAAAAAACCGTTACCATTCAAATCCGACATCAAATGTCGCTATACCGACAATTTTAAAGAGGCCACACTCTTATTGGATAAAGTTACCACTCCAATTTTAGTGATCGATGATATTCAATTTATGTCAGCCAATCAGTATTACAATTTACCCGATTCTGGTTATGGGGCTAAATATGTTCAAATGGGAAAAGACCTAATGAACTTTATCAAAGCACTTGCTCAATGGTCAGAAAAGACAGGTGGTAATGTTTATTTATTTTGGCACGAGGATTATATTGAGGGTCAAGGTTACAAAGCTAAAGTGGAAACCACAGCTATTGATAAACATCAATCAATCGAGGGTTATTTTACCCTTGTGTTGAGGGCTTTCAATGATAAAAATGGTTATTACTTTGAAACTTACAACCCACTCGCAACCTGTAAAGCACCTATGGGAATGTTTGAAACTACCCAAATGGACAATGACCTTAAAATGGTCAATGAAAAAGTTATCGCTTTTTATAAATCAGACACAGAAAGCGATAAGTAGTCTTGGGCGGTAGGGTGGAAGCTCTACCGCACCAGATTTAAAAATTATTATTATTTAATTACAAGGAAAAAACAAAATGTTTTCAACTAATGTGATAAACAAAACTATTGACTTTGATGGCGAGTTCAAAAGTTACCTCTCTACTGGGGTTTATGAATGTGTCATTAAAAAAATTGAATTTGTCAATGAAGACAAATCTTATTATCTTTTAACTGTCGAAGCTCAAGGAATTGAGGAAACTGTCAGAATGTATGTGCATACTGATGGTTGCGCTGAAATTACCCTCAAAACTCTAAAAGGTTTGGTAATTCATCAATATGAATCTGAAGATAAAAAAATCAAAGCTAGAGAAACCTTTGACAGTAATTTAACCAATAAAGAGGAAGAACTTTTAAATTATTTAACTTTGGAATTAACCAATGCCAAAGGTTATTTGGTTATTAAAAAGTCTGATAGGTCATTTACTAGAGATGATGGTTCGACTGGTTTTTATAATAATAAATCAGTTTTACCTTATGCTCCTGTTTTAAAGGATTATGAACTTCAAACTGAAGAAAAAGTTGAAGATATTGTAATTCCTGATAATGGTAGTGAAAGCACACCTTTTTAAATAAAAAGAAAATAGATAACTGCCCCGTTTCTACTTGAACGGGGCTTTTGCGTATTGTTTTTTTATGCTATCATAATTTATGAAAATGAAAACCGAAGAAAAATTAAGAACTCCAAATTGTATTGCCTACCGTCAATCTCTTAAAAATGAGGGTAGGGATAGATTTTTTGGACAACTTGATCTTTTAAAATCAAGTGGTGTTCCTACTGATGTTCACGGTTTTGTCGGTTTTTATAAAGTATCGCCACAGCTTTACTACTCCAAATTAAAAAGATATGGAAAAAGTCATCTGTAAGTCCTGTGGTTTTGAAGTAGGTAACGGCAAATCATTTAAAGATTATCCCAAAAGAAATTTAGTTTGTTGTATTTGTGGTAAAAAAAGAACTTGTAAGCCACTAGAAGCCTATTTTTTAACGGAAGCAGATATTCCGAGTAAATTACACCCCTTATCAATAAAAAGCGTAAATAGACGACTTGGCAAGTCTAAAAAACTGTCTCCGACCCAAATAGAAAAGAAAAAACTAATAAAAGAGAATGACAGGCTTTGGTCAAAGATTGTTAGGCGAAAAGCAGGAGATGTTTGTGTTATTGATTCAAATTCTGGAAAAATAGATGCTCATCACTTATTCTCACGCCGACTTTGGGCAACTCGTTGGGATACCCGAAATGGAGTTTCCCTTTGTGTTCATCATCATATTTGGAATTTTAACTTTTCGGCACACAAAACCCCAGAGAAATTTAGAAAATGGTATATGGCCACTTATGGAGAAACAAAATATCTATTTTTAAAGAGAGAAAGTCAAAAACCAGTAACCAGAAGTTTGGCTTTTGTAAAGTATTGGAATGAGAAATTGAAAACCGAAGCAACAGCCTTGAAGATTGATTTTTAGGCACAAAATTGCCTATTTACTTTTATTTTTAGAGGGTTTATTATTCAACTAATTACAAATTAAAAATTTAGAAAGGATTTTAAAAAATATGGAACACACACAAAGAATTTATTGGTCAGATTTAACCTTTGAAAAACAGGAAGAAATTAAAAAAGGATTGGAACAAGAGCTTCGAGATAATAAAGATTTTATGAGTGAAATTAAAGGACAGGCAGAGGATAAAATTAGAGAAGACGAGGAAGAAAATACCAAAAGAAATTTAGATTGGAACATGGATAATTTAATAGAAAAAGAAGTAGAAGATATTATTGGCCAGACTTTCTTCTGTCAGGTAACTATGGAGTATTAAAATGAAAGATACTTATTGTCCCTATTGTGGTGAACTACAAGATATTAACCACGATGATGGTTATGGTTACGGCGAAGATGAAATTTTTAATCAAGAATGTTCTAATTGTGGTAAAATTTTTACTTTTACTACCAGTGTTTTATTTATTTATGATACTGCAAAGGCTAGTTGTTTAAATGGTGGAAAACACAAATTTGAATTAACTCATACTTATCCTAAAAAGTATTCAAAAATGAGGTGTGAAATGTGTGGGGAAGAACGACAGCCGACAACCGAAGAAAGAATCAAATATAAGTTAGATGAGGAGGTTCAAAATGCCTAGTGAAAATCGACAAATCTGTCCTCATTGTGGACAGACAACAAATAGTTACCGAATTACTCTTAACAAATCAATGGTAAGGGTGGCATACAATTTATTTGTTTACCTTAAATCCAAGAACTAACAAACTTTCACCCGTAAAGAAATAACGGAATGCTGTCGTGAAGTAGGGACAGCATACACAATGTTCGGTTCTTGGGTTTACTTCGGTGGTTTATTTTATAAAGAAAGTAAGGGACATTGGGGAATTAACTTTGAAAGGTGTGAAGCATTTTTTCATAATAAACTTGCTATCAATTCGATTTTAACCAAAAAAGTTAAAGGCGAACACACACTTTCAAACCCAGTTTTATGTTCAGAAGTAAAAGGGGTTAAATCATTTTTAAATGAGAAAAATGAATGGGTTAGTAGTTATACAAATCAATGATTAGAATAAATGAAATTAGAGATACAAAGTTTATGCCAGTAATACCGTGGTGTAAGCAATTTTGTAAAAGACATCTTGAATTAGAATATAAAAAATTATCTGAATCACAACATCGAGTTAAAAATAAATTAACTGGTAAATATGTCGATTTTTGGAATACTGGAAGTTTTAGACTTGCTAATGGTAAGTTTTTTAGAATTGGGGCGACAAGGAGAGGTTTTGGGTTAAATAACCTTGATAGTTTTGGAGATACAAATTTAGACATTAAAAATGAAATTAAGGAGCTATTAAAATGAATGAAGAAAAAATAAAAGTATTAGTTGGAAAATGGAATTATAAAACTAGAAAATATGATGACTATGAGTTACCTAAAAATTGCCCAATGATGGCAGGGGATAATGAAATAGTTAATTGTTGCCAATGTGGAAAGCCCCACAAATTTGGGGAAATGTTCACTTCAAAAGAAATTCATAATAATATAGGTTTCGGCTATCCGACTTGTGAAAAATGTTATAAGTTAGAGTGGGATAGACAAAAGGAGAGTAAAAATGGAAAATGAAAAATTAAAAATTTGGCTAAATTTTGTAGAAAATTTGGTCATCTTATTTTCAATGGTTCTGGTTATTTATTTTAAAGAAGTGAGTGATTGGTGGTTATTTTTAACCACTTTTGTTTTCATTATCAATTACAACAAAATGTATAATCCAAGACAAATAATAATTAAAAAGGAGGAAAAATAAAATGATAGGCAAACCAACCGCTAGTCAATGTTGGCGTTTAATGGCAAATGGTCGTGCTAAAGGCTCAAAAGGGGCTGAATACTACCATTATCTCGATGAACTAAAACTTGAACTCTTATTAAAAATGAGGATTAAAGACTTTACTTCTAAAGAACAAAAATGGGGCTTAATGTGTGAAAAATTCCTTTGTGATACCAAAATCAAGAATTTTTGGGAAGATAGTATTTTCCAAACTCATCATAAAAATCCCTTAGTTAGTGGTTATACTGATTATGAAACCCCTAATTTTAATTGTGTTGGAGATATTAAATGTCCTCAATTAAAAGGGTATGCGACTGTTATTGCCTTTGCCCAAAAAGGTTATTCTGCCCTTGATATTAAAAATGAGTTCCCCAAGTATTACTGGCAACTTACCGCCTACTCACTTTTAACTGGCAGACCAAATTTACAACTCTTTTATTTTTATCCTCATCAAAAACAGTTAGAAGAAATTAGGGAATGGTTAAATAATTATCAAGAAACCGAATTTCAAACCCAATACGCCACTTTCTTTTATGAGATTTTAAATGACCAAATTCAACCATTACCAGATCACTTAAAAAACATCACTTTGCTTGATTGGGAAGTTGACCAAGAAGATTTATTGGCATTAAAACAAACTTTAATTGATGTAAATGAAGCCCTAGAGGAGAATCGAAAATGAATAATATAGTAAAAGTTCAAAGGGCAATAACCTCAAATTGTGGTAACCCAGTTTTAGTTTATAACGAGGATAAAAGTATAATGACCCAATTCGCTGAACCTAAATGGCTTAAAAAACAAATGGGAGCTGATCCACTAAAAGCATTTTTCTTTTTCCATCTTGAAAAGGGTAAAGTTGATGGAAAAGAGGGCAATTATATTGTTTTAGATGGGAGAGCCCCATACCAAAATTGGTAATTATTATTTATTTATTAAAAAATTATGGAAAAAAACAGAAAGTTTATCCAACCAAAAGGTAAGAAAAAAGAACTTACCGAATATGATTTATTCGTTGCCGTTTGGACTGGTTTAGCCAGTTTTTCGGCTATGTGTGTTGGTTATTATCTACTCTTCACGGGGAAAATTATTGTGGGTATCTTATTGCTACTTGCGACAGTATTTTTCATTTGGTATCAATACTTTAGGAATAAATAATTGATAGATACCGATGTCAATGTCGGTATCAAATGAGTTATTTAGAACCTTTAAAATTAGTAAATAAGAACTGATAGGGGGAAGTCATTGGTTCGAACCCAATCACTCAACATTTTGTTTGGTGTAGCTTAGCGGAAAAGCACCCCGAACGGGAGAAAAGACTGTTCGAGTCAGTCGGTGTCTGTGGTGGACACTCCCTATTAGTTCTTATTTAGAACTTTCCGATATATTACAAGAAATTCCCGTTCGATTCGGGACTGAAAGCTCGAGCAAGAAGTAGTTTAAGACGGCAAAACACTGGTGTATTGGAAAATTAAGTTGAGGTATAGTCGGGTATAACACCCACCCCGTATAGTTGATAAATTTTATGGTGGGTATATTATATCTATATGGGTAGGGTAAAATTAAAATATATAAAATGTAAAGTTTGTGGAAAAATTAAATCTAGAAAACATTTTTGTCTTAGAAAAAGTGGTAAAAGAAAAGGTCAATTAAGAGATAGGGTTTGTAATAAATGTAGTATTAGAAGATTTGGACCATCTAAAATGGTTTATAGGAAACATAAAGATATAGTTTGTTGTGTGTGTGGTTTTATGGGTGAATCTTGTCAGCTAGATGTAGACCATATTGATGGTAATCATAAAAATAATTCTATTGATAATTTACAGACACTTTGTGCAAATTGTCATAGATTAAAAACTCATTTACATAGAGAGGAAGTTAGAAAAACAGGTGTAAGTAGGGAGTAAAAACAATGGATTATGAGCATTGTGGGGATTAACCTTTAAAACAGATGGACTTACACACCCGACTATATTTCAACTTAATATCAAATTAGGTTCAAAATTGCCTATTTACTTTTATAAATAGGGGGTTTATATTTAACTAATTAACAATTAAATTTTCAGAAAGAAAATTATGGAAGAAAAAAAAGTAATTGGTTATTCAGAATTAAAAAATAAGGTTGTTCAGGATAAATTAACCAAAATAATTGATGAGAATAAAGTATTCTTTGCTTTTAGTAATGAACAATTAGAAAAAGGGTTAGAAGAAATCGGTGAGAAAAAAGAAAATGTTATTTCTATTGGAATGGGTGGAATTATACCTAAAAAAAATCTTGATAATTATTATAAACAAACTAAAGAATTAAATGAGTGGTTTATTGAGGAAGTAAAAAAATTAAATCCTAATGCTGTTATTTGCTACGAATTAAATAATTACGAAGCCTATTATACTGGTGATATTTCAACTGCCTACGAGGTTTTAAAAGATTATGGTTTTACCAAAGAAGATGTTTTAGGGGTTTTTCACAATAGAAATTATCAATTAAATAAAAAAAATGACTAAAGAACAAAAAGCATTAAGTTACTTTGAGAAAAAAATTAAAAGATTAGCTTATGATAGGTTTGAAAAAGAATGGCAAGAACTTAGAGGGTTAATGATAAATAATAAACTCCTTAATAAATTTACTATAAGTGAGTTTAAATCAGAGGGAACTCCTTGTGAATTTCCAATGTATAATAACACTTTTAAAGTTTGGGAAAAATATAAAGGAACTAATTTAGAAAAAGTAATTATGTCTAGATTTGATGAAATAGAAGCTGAAGAAACTAAAAATGTTTTTAATAAATTAGATAGTCTTAGATATTTATTTGAAAATCAACAATGACAATATATTTAATAATTTCAGTTTTGGCCTATTTTTTTGGTTGGTATTTAAACAACTGTTTTAATCAACCTAAAATTAAAAATTTAGAGGAAAGGTTACGACAGGCATATAATCGAAAGGGCTGGTTATCAGTAAAATATAAAAAACTTTATTGTTTATCATTAAACCTAAAATCTCAAATTTCAAGACAAAAAAACATTATAAATTCATACAAAAAAAGAGGTAAAAATGTTTAATTTTCCAAAAATAGTAATGCCAAAAGAAGTTTTAAAGGTTACGGTTAATTCAATTTTAAGAATAACTGCGGGTGGTCGACACGCTTGGTGTTCTGCGACTATTGGGGATTTTGATTGTGAAATTAAAAAACCAATTGGGGCTGTTAAACATTTATTAAAAAAATAAAATGAAAATTATAAAGTATTCTGAAAACTCTTATTTTATCCCAAAACAATATACTGGCCTTGGTTATTATGAAATTATGGTTGATAATGTTAAAGTTGAGAAGTTTGATGATATTTTACCTTTAAAGTTTAATCATATTCCTACTATTGAAATAATTAAAAAAAGTAATGTTATTGATTATTATAAAAATAAATCTGAACAAAAATTATCTGTCGAAAAATATACTGAAAAAGTAGGGTTATTAGATAAATCTGATGAAGACGGGGAATGGGAAAACATTGATGATGAGTATAAATATAAAAAATTTACACAAAATTGGGAAGCAGTTTATCGTCAAGTTATTGAAAATGTTCCAGTTCAATTAAATGTTCTTTATCAAAATACAAAATCAGAATATGACGACATTATCCCTATTTATTCTTTTACTGATGATGTTAGTGATGATATTTTTATTTGGAAACCAGACTTTCAAAAATATGTCTGTGAAATTGCTGAGAAATATAAATTTATGAACATTGGCTTTAATCAGAGTTATGGAGCAACTAATGGTAGAAAATTCTCGTTTGGTAGAGAAAATAGTATTGAATATATGACTATGTGTGGAACTTATGCTAGTGGATTATATGAAAATTGGGATTTAAGAATTAAAGAACGAAAGGGAAAATATGAAGAATTAGTTGAATATAGAAATAAAGCAATAAAACTCATTGATGACTATTTTTTGAGAGCATATCAAAAGACTAATGAATCTAAAATTAACAATGTTGGTGCTTTAATTATTAACCTTGAATCAATAAAAGATATTGTTAAAAGTATAGATACAAAAAACAAAACAATTTATGAATGGAAAAACGCTATTAAAAAAATTGATACTTTAATTGAGGAGTTAGGAAAATGACCAATAAACCACTAAAAATAGTTTCAGAAAAATTAAAAAATGGGCAAACCAAATACTGTTTAAGATGTGGGGCTAAACGAGGGGAAAACCCTAATGGCTATAATCACTTTGGAAAATTTTACGGTAGGCATTTATTTAATAAACCAAAAAAAGAAAAACAATTTAATAGTGTTGAACAACTAGGTAATTTTTTTAAAAAATATGGATATATTGTAACAATTTCAAGAGAAGATGATAAAAAAATAAATCAAAAAAATCTTAATAAAATATGTGGATTTTTAATAGTTCCTATGTTTATGTTTCTTACTGGTTTATTAGTTTCACCAAAGGAGAAAAAATAATGGAACCATTTATTGATGTTTTACAGATATTTTTGAGTAAATCAAAAGTTCTTTATATTAGTGTTGAGGATTTTAAAAAGGAAATTTTATTTAATTTATTAAGAAAAGATAAACTAATTAAAATCAAACAAATCCAACTAACCGTTAGTAGTTATGAAAAATTAAAGTTTATCCGATAATTATGGCCATCAAAAATGCTTATACCAAACAATCACTAGAAGATATGATTCGGGAAATTCAAAAAACCTTAATCAGTCATAATGCTAAAAAAATTATGTTCGATTATGATAATGGTAAATTGTCTGGTTTAGCATTTTGTTTGGAATTAAACGGCAGAATGTGTAATTTTAAACTACCCGCCAAAATTCAAGAATGTGAAGCTATTTTAAAGAAACAGGGATTATATAACCCGTCAAAGGTTGACCACGCCCTACGGGTGGCTTGGGCTAATATCAGAGATTGGATAGCTTCTCAAATGGCTATGATTGACTTAAATCAAGTAAAAATAGAGGAAGTATTTTTGCCTTATCTTTTAATGGGTGAAAAAACCCTATTTGAAATGATGGAAGTTAATAGTTTTGCTTTACCTAGTGGAGAATAAAAATTATGACAGAAGAATTTATTAAAGAACAATTAGACTGGGACGGTTGGTTAAAATATAAAAATGGAACAGAGAAATTTAGAAAAGCTATTAGATTAGGTTTACAGTTACAACTAATTCAACTTAAAAATTTATTATCCAAATAAAATATGATTAAACTACCAGAATTATTAAAACCAAAAAAGTCACGAAGCGGATATATTTTGTGGTGTCGAAAATGTAACGATATAATTGAGCCAGAAGTGGGAAAAGTTTATGATAAATGCCCTAATTGTGATATTAAGTATTCAATAGGAATGAAATAAAATGGAAGTAAAAAAACAAAAATGTGGTGCTTATTTTAAAGGTCTTGATGGTAAAGGAACTTGTGATACTCGATGTCAATGGTATAGGAGAGGTCATTTATGTTTTAATTCAGTTGAAAAATTGGCTTTAAGAAATAAAAAAAATACTTATCCATATTTAGATGAAAAATTAAAAGAAACTGTTGATTTTGCTATTAAAAATAAGGCTAATATAGTTAGTTGTGTTGATGGATATATTAGTGGAAAAGAAGCCTTAATTTTAAAGGATTTTCTTTGGTATGCTCGAGATAATGGTATTACAGTTGTATTTGTTCCTAAAGAGGAGATTAAAAATGTCTAAATCAGAACAAATAATAAGAGAACTAGAAATTGAACTTGGTGAGTTTACAAGACAATCGGAAAATATGGATATGTCGAAAGTTCAACACCCAGCCAAATGGTTTGCTCGAATGTCTTTTTATCAAGCTCAAGCATTTAAAAAGGTTTTTGAAAGGTTAGATGAAATTGAAAATCAAATTATAGATTTAAAAGGAAAATAAAATGATTAAAGTAACCTGCGGGGACGCAAATCCAAATGGAAATATCGCTTTTACCTATAAAGGCGGGTGTCGGGGTGAGTTAGATATAACTGAAGCCTATCGCTGTGTGGGGTGTGGTGGTTGGTTCCATCTCGATTGTATTTTAAAGCATTTTGAATTAGAAGAAGGACATGATAATGCCCGAAACGCATTAAGAAAAATAAAAGACTCAATAAAATCTGACAAAATTTTAATTACAGAAGACAGACTAATTGAAATTTGTGAAAAAGGACTTGAAAAAACTAAACCTATTACTAATTTAAAAGGAGAATAAAATGAAAAGATTAACATTTTTAGAAACTATGGTTTATTACATAGTTAATATCTGTATGTTAGGTATTCCTTTTTTGGTGAAAATCATCATCAAGAAAGCTATTATTGAAGCTAAATAATTATGAATAATCAAATAAATAATGTTTGCGATAAATGTGGACTTGAAGCCAATCGTAAAACCTGTCTTTTAAAGTATGGAAATGAACCAATGATGAAAAAATTTCATACTTCTACTTACCATAAAGGAAAATGTAATTGTTGTGGTGAGGAAACCTCAATTACTGAAACTAGGGATTTTTTTTACCCTCGATTTGATTTGTTTAATATCCCAGATGAAGCCCTTTTACAATTAAGGTCAGATATTGATAGAATGGCATATAGAGAAACCAAAATAAGGTTAGAAAAATTAAAAAATAAATATGCCAAAATCAGTTGATAGAAGAATAAAGAAAAATGAGGGTAAATTATCTAGGGTTTTTACTGTCAAAGTAGTAGCTGAACTTGGAAGCCATCAACAAAGACAACTTTTCGATACGGTAATGGTAAATACTTTAAAGATACTTCAAGAACGATTTAAAAATAGCCACAGAAAAAACAGGGTTAAATTCATAATTGAATAAAAAAGCTGGGTCTATCTAAATGATAGTTGCCCAGCCTTTTTGGTTTTAAATTAAATCTTTCTTTCCTTATCAGTTCCACCAGACCAAACAAAACGACCTTTTGGACTTTGCCACCAACCATTAACTCCATTTACTTCCTCGCCTTTTACTAAAGTAGCATTTTTGATTTTATCTCCTTTTCCTAAAATACCATCTACCTTTGTTCCAGTATTACTTGCCTTTGGAGCGTTCGTTCTAGGGGCTGTCCTGATATTGGTATTTACAATAGCAGTAATTGTGGTTTTTTCTTCCACAGGTGCTTTCACTATTTTAAAAACTCTCAAAGATAAAATGTTGCCGAATTTACCATATCTTTGGGTAACTTTCATATCCTCTTTTCCACCCCAAGGGTCATCAATATAAGCCATAGTAATTCGACCATCTCCACGAACATCGACTTTTTTAATTTCGACAAAATGTTGGCCACTACCACCAATACCTTTTCCTGATACTTCCCCTATAAGGATATAAGTTGGATCATCGAGATATTGTTTAACATAAAAATCATTCCAAACTTCCCTTTTACCCTCTAAAAAGTATTCTGGTTGAGTTGATACTATTTTTTCTGGGCTTAATAAAATTCTGTCAGAAAAGGTATTTTTTTGCTTACAAAATTCATTATATTGAATAGGGGTTGGAAACCTAAGAGCATAACCCTTTCTTTTTAACCCATTTTGTAATGAGGTTAAAAAACAACCGATTGAAGCGATTGTTTGAGTTTTACCAATTCCAAAACCTAACTGAACATTGGTATAAAGACATTGATTTTCTGCCATATTATTGTTCCTCCTCAAAAGTAGTTCCACTCGATATTGGAGTTTCACTATCAATTACTAAATCCTTTGGTGGTTCTGGTTTTGGACTATCAATAATGGCTTCAGAGCCATCATCATAGGTAATTTTAACCTGACCACTACCATCGCCGAGTAATTCTCGACCTACTTCTTGTTTTTCTTTATCTTCCATAAGAATTTTTTAAATAATAACAACACCTAATTCTATCATCTATAATAAAAGTATGAAAATAAAAATAACTGGTTTGCCAGAGTTAAACAAGAAATTACAAAAGGCAACCAATATGACAGAATACGGAAGAAAACTAAGGATTGGTTGTTTATTAGTCAAAACAGATGCTAAAGCTAGATTATTAAATGGTCATTCAGTTACAGGTCATTTAGTAAGGTCAATATCTAGCAAAGTAGAAGCAATGACCAAGACAAGTGTGAAAGGGATTGTATTTTCAAATGTAGAGTATGCTCCCTATGAAGAATTTGGAACAGGAGCAAGAGGAAAAGCAAGTTATGATCCATCATTACCCTCAACTCCAGAGGGTATTTCATTTTCCCAGAAACTAGGGAGACCAGCTCACCCATTTTTAAGACCTGCTTTAAGGGATAAAACACCTCAAATCAATGATTTATTAAAGCCTTATAGATAAGTGTTAAAATGAATTATGGACTTCACTAAAATCAAGAAACCAATATCAGCTTTTTATACCAAGTCTGTTGATGTCGGCTCACTAGGAACTACCAAAGATAATTATGGCGGGGTGGTTAAAGGTTCTTTTACTAAGACTTCAACCATAAAAGTCAATTTGAATTTATCAGATACCAAAGTTAGGGAACAGTTTGGAATCAATAGTGATGTTGAAGTTACTATGACTTTTGAACCTTTGAACTCAAATTTTACTCATGTCAAGATTGATGATAAGATTTACCAGATACAAGCAGTTAATAAATTTACCAGTCATTGGAAAGCCCTATTAAAATGATTATTGAAAATATAAAAAAACAAATCTACGACTGTTTAAAAGCAATCGACAATAGTTATAATGTGATTCAAGCTAGTGATAATGTTTTCTCACAATTCCCCTCTATTACTTACTTTATTGAAAATGATTATAAAACAGACCACGACAATGAGGTTTTTGGGAAAATAAATTTGGTAATTGATATTTGGGCTGAAAAATCAACTGATTGTTATTCGATTTTCCAAAAAATAGTTACTGCCTTAGACGGTATTGGTTATCAGCTTTCGAGTTCTGCTGATGTTCCAAATCAAGACACCACTATTTATCATTTGAACTCACAATTTGCTACTATTTTATAAAAGTGTTAACATAATTTTATGAATGATAATAATGTTCAGATAAAGGGTTTTACATACAAGAATGGCGTGTATGTTAAAAACCAACCTGTTTCTGATTTACAGGCTGTTGTCGAAAACGGCTCAAAATCAAGAAAGGTGAACAAATCAAAAGCCAAAAAAATACTAATTAACCAAAAAGGATAAAAAAACTATGTCAACAAACATGACACTCCACAGCCATATCCTCTATTCTGTCGATAATGGCGTTACTTATAAAAGCATTCCACATTTGACCAATGTCGGTGCTATTTCTCAAGAATCAGGTAACATTGATACTACTGACCACGATGTAGCTGGAAACTTCGCTACTAGTGAACCAGGGGCTATTTCTGTTGCTGATATTGAATTTACTATGCGCTATGTTGCTTGGGCTGATGTAAAAGCATTAAATGCTTTGTTACTTGCTCAAACCAAAGTAAAACTTCAAGTCGTTATGCCTGACGGTAATGGCTATAAAGGTGATGCAGTCTTATCAAAGTTTGGTAATGATGAATTACCAGCCGATACAGAAACTCAAGTTACCTACTCTGGTGCTTTCAAATTCTCTGGTCCAATCGAAACTATGGACGCTATTAGTGCTTAATTTCTAGGAAATTAGAACCCCTTACTTCGGTGAGGGGTTTTTTGTGTCTTATAACATTGATAATTAAAAAAGTCGGTTAGGTTTGATAGCCGTCAAAAAATCGGGGAAATGAAAAATAATGATTTTTTTAAAACTGTCTTATAATAAGATATTTTAATTTGACTACTTTAAGCTATTTTATTTAAGGATAATCTTAAATAATGAGTGCTGAAAGGCATGGCTACGGTTTTTCCACAGAAACCAAAGATAAAATATATGAAGCCCAAAATGGCAGATGTAACCTCTGTGATATTGAGGACAGTCGAAACAACCGTTTAGAGTGTCATCATAAAGTAAAAATAGAATGGGCAAGACAGAATTTAGAGCCACTACCAGAAGTTAAACAGAAGATTAAGTCGCCAGAAAATGGGGAGTATCTTTGCCCTCGATGTCATAAAAAAGAACATGAGGAAGAAACTGACGAAAAATATAAATTACTGGCCATTTACCTTATTGGAAATAATTGGTTTTTACCAGAAGAAAAAAAGGCTGAAATTATCGAGCCAATTATGAAACCTAAAAAGAAAAAACATAAACACCGAAGATAGTCTTTGACAATAGGTAATTTTATTGTAGAATGAATTTAGTTATTAAATAAAAAAACAAATATGTCAGACGAAAACCAAACACCAAAAGTTGCTCCAGTTAATACCTCTGTTGCTGAAAATCCAAATTTAGTAGTTACTCCCGCTGAAAATATAGTTAATGCTCCTGTTGTTCAAGTTGAACCACTTGGTTTAAATGGAACTACCGCCAATCTTTTAAAACTTGAAGATATGTTTGACTGCTCTATTGAAAAATTAAGTGAAAAAATTGGTAATAGATTAGGGGATTTGGTTAAAATGGCTTCCTGTTTATCTACCAAAAATGTTGAAGAAATCTGTCAATGGATTGATAAGTATGGGGTTCAAGCCTTACTAAACGAATTTAAAATCTGTATGGAAGAAATACAGAAAAAAAAAGTTTCGGCGGTTCGTTAATAGCAACCGCCTTTCGTATCGGCATAACTCCGTCTGAATTAAAGAAAATGACCTTTTCTGAATTGGTCGAGTGTTATGAGGGGTATAGATTAAGGCAGATTGACATTGATGAACAGAATTATTTGATGGGTGTTTATTTTAAGTATGCTTATCTATCAAGTAAATCGAAAAAGGCTAAATATCCAAAGAAACCATTTTTAACTCCTAACAAAAAAGAGGAAGTAAAAAACTATACTTTAGAGGAATTGAAGCAAGATGATGACAGATTTGAGGAACTGATGAAAAAGCGTGGTATCAAAATAAAATGATAGAATAAATTATGGCAGAATCATCTAAATTACAAGTGCTGATTGATTTACAGGTAAAAAATCAAAAGGCGATAGACAATCTTGAATCAAAACTAGGTTCACTCGATGCTAATGGTAAGGCTGTTGGGGCAGGTTTAACATCTTCATTTATAAAAGGTGGACTTGCTGTCAAGGCTGTTGAATTTGCGGTTCGTGGGTTAACAAGTATGCTTCGTGGTTCTATTGCAGAATCAAATGAAATGACCCAGTCTTATGTGGCTTTGGCTCAATCAATGGCAAATATGGGTTTCGGACAAAAAGCCTATGATGATATGGTTAAATTTACCAAGACTTTTGATAATTTCGGGATAGTTTCATCTGAAGCAATGGCAAATGCTTTAAAAGATACTGCTATGTATGAAATCTCGGCTGAATCAATGAAGAAAATGGCTTATATGATAGCCGACCTAGATGTTTCTGAAAATGGTTTAAATTCTACTTATGGAACTGTTTATAATACCGCTAAGGCTCTAAACAAAGCCTTAAATGGTCAATTTGATATTCTTACTCGTCAGGGTTTCGCTATTGATGACGCACATAAAAAACTAATCCAATATGGAAATGAGGAAGAAAGAATTAGCGCTTTATCTGATGTGGTTGGGTATTATGTCGGGGGTATGAATGAAGCCTTAGGTATGACTGATGCAGGAAAAATAATCAGACTTCAAACTGCCTTTGGAGATTTAAAAGCTAGTATTGGTCAATTATTACAAGGGGTTTTAGGTGCTATGGCGGGGGTTCTCACTACTATTGTCAATGCTTTAACTGTGGCTGTCTATTATTTAAGGGCGTTCTTACAAATGCTCGGAATTGTGGGTAAGGCTTCTGTTAATGTTACTGCCGGCGGGGTTGGTGGTTTCGATGATACTGCTGATTCTATTGATGGCGCTAATAGTTCAGCCAAAGACTTTGCTAGAACTTTACAAGGTTTCGATAAAATGAATGTTATTGCTTCCAAAGATAAAAGTAAAGGCGGGGGTGGTAGTGGGGTTGGAGTTGATCCAAATGATACTGGTAAAATTACTGCTTTGGCTGATGGTTTAACAGAACAATTACAAAAAACTTTTGGAAATTTTATTTCTTGGTTCAAAGATACCTTTCCTAAACTTTCTGAATCCACTAAACAGGTTTTTTCGGCTATTCAAACTCAAGCGGGAGTATCTGCTGTTCAAATAGCTAATTCTTGGACAAACTTGGTTTCTTCCCTTTCTAGTATTTGGAGTAATTTAGGTTCATCTTTAACTAGTGTCTTTGATTCACTTTCTGCTTTATTTGTAACCTTTGTTGGCTATGGAATAGTAGCAGGTATGCAGATTGGAACTGCTATTATTACTGGAATTTTAGACACTTTATCGGCTGTAAGTGAATTGTTAATTGCTGTCTTTACTCCTGCCATTGAATCATTAAATAGTTTCCTTACTTCAAATTTTGAAGTTATAAAAGCCACCTTAATTACTTTCTGGCAATCTATTGGAACCACTATATCGGAAACTTTTAGTATTGCTTTTGAAACTATTATCGGGGTTATAAATGGCTTTGGAGAATGGTTTGAAGAAAAAAGAGTTGAATTAGAGGGTTCTTGGACTTTATTTTGGGAAGCTATCTGGTCAATTTTGTCTTTTAAACTAGAAATGATAAGAGGTTGGGTAACTTCTATCTTTGGTGGTATAAGTGATTTTTTGAAAGCCAATCAAGATTCAATTAAAAATACAATAGTTTCTGTTTGGGATGCTATTTGGTCATTTATAAAACCAATAGTTAATGGAATTGCTGATTTTATAACCTATGCTTGGAAGTTAATCGAGGGCGACACCAATTCTACCTTTGCACAAGTTCGTTCGACTATTTCATCTGTTTTAACTGATATTTGGTCAGTTTTCTCAATGATTATCAGTAATATAGTAACCTTATGGAATAATTTTAGACCAATCTGGGATGTCGCTTGGCCATTGATGTGGGCTAGTGTTAAAGCCACTTTCACTACTATTTGGAATGTTATCGTTGGGGTATTTAGTGGGGCTTTAGACATTATTAAAGGTGTCTTTGAGGTATTTTCTGGTATTCTTACTGGAAACTGGACTAAAGTTTGGACTGGTTTAAAAGATATTTTAAAAGGTATTATCAATTCAATTCTCTCTATGGTTGAGGGCTTGGCTAATGGTGTTATTGACGCCATAAATGGAATTATCCGTTCAATAAATTCTGTAAGTAGTAAATCTGGTATTCATTTTAGCGAAGTTCCAAGATTAACAATTCCAAAACTAGCAGAGGGCGGAATTATTACTGGACCAACCCTTGCGCTTATCGGGGAAGCAGGAGATGAAGCGGTTGTTCCTCTTGACCAATATAATAATCGAGGTAGTCAAACAATAATTGTGAAAATTGGGGAAGATACTATTGCCGAAAAAGTAATTGAAGCCATAAATAATAGAAGCAGTCAAATGGGTTATAACCTATTGACAGTTTAATCACATCTTACCACTTGACAATTTGCTTGTTGACGACCACTAAAAAATGCTATAATTTGTTACGCTGACGAGCGGAAAAAACGGAATTATTAAAATTTTCAAAAAAAGGATAAAAAAATTATGCGAACTGATGCTCTAAACATCTTTTCAGATGCTTCTCAAGAAGTCAAAGACAAATTGCTTGAAATCCAAACCGCCTTAATTGACGGAATTTTCGCTTCGTCTTTGTCTGCTATATTAAAAAACAGTAACTATTCTGGTTCTCCAGATTATGGCTCTGTTGAATTTAAAAGGTTTGCCAATGCTTCTGTGGATACTTACGGAACCGCCCGTGCCGCAGGTAAAGGTAAAGCACTCAAAAATACTGGAAAAGTAACTTTGAATGTCGACCAACCAATCGAAATTATCGAGGAAGTCAACAAATTTGACATAAACATGTATGGTGAAACTGGTATCGTTGAAAAACGCTCCAAAAACCATGTGTCTGTCTTAGCTGTTAACCTTGATAAAGCATTTTTTGCTGTTATCGAAGGTGTCGCCACTGTTGTTAATTTAACTGGTATCACTGCCATCGAAAAACAAGTTGAAAAAGTGATCCAAACTGCTATCAAAACTCAAAACCAATGGGTAGAGGGTGTTGATAAGTCAATGTTGGCTCTTACTCTTTCTCCTGAAGCCTACGGTGAGTTGCGAAACCACTTAGACAAAGTAACAGTTCCAAATGTCAACTCTGCTGTTCGTGAAATGGGTTACTTCCACGGTGTCGCTGTCTATGAAAACATTAGACAAACTGCTGACATCCTTTGTTTCAGTAAGGAAGCTGTCGGTCAACCTGTAGTTTTGGAACAATACCAAATGGAAAAAATTGGTTTGTCCAACGACTTTGCCATTGAACTCTTTGGTAAATTCGGAACTAAGGCTATTACCCCAGACCTTTGTTACAAAGCTACTATAACCAGTTCTAGCAACTAAGTTATTTTGTAATTTTGAACCCCGCTTGAAATGATAGAGCGGGGTTTTTTGTTGCTTTATTTTTGGGTATTGTTATAATGAATTATGTTTTACTTCTATCAAGCAAATACAAATAACGGGGCTTATGTTTATTCTCAATTTTTTCAAAAGCATTATAGTGATTTAGACCAAATCGCCCCTGTGGTTTTAAATGGACACGAACTAGAAATTCAATTAGATAAATGTATTTTTTTATGGCACGGGAATTATGGCAATCACTTTCAAGCAGGTTTAAACTGGGTAAAAAAATATAATTTTGAGAAAATCGCTTGTATTTGTTCCAATAAATTAGCTATGGATAATCTCAAAAAAGAAAATATACCTAATTTAAAGGCTTTTTATTTACCCATAGCTGTTGAAAGAACTAATCTACCTGTTCCAAAAAGATTAGACCGAATACTTTATGTCGGGTATTCTTATAAACCAATCGACTTAAATGGACTTGACCAATTTGATTTACCTGTGGATATGATTATTAACAATACTTACAACGGGAGAACCTTATATTCTCATCGAGATGTTTTAGAAATAATGAACTCTTATAATTATGGGGCAGGAGAGGGTCAGGTATTTCGAGAATTTGCTCAAATGGGAGTTAAACCCATTATTTGTGGGGCTTGTATTGGTAAATTACTTACCTGTGAGAAAGATTATATTGAAGCTGAAAAATATAATTTTATCCCTGTTAATGAGTATGAAAGTGGAAATGTAAGAGATATTTTTATTATGCCACCAGAATTTTTTACTGACAAAACCAAAGAATACCTTAAAATAAGAAAAGAAATTGAGAACTTCATAAATTCAAAATAAGTCGTGGTAGAATTAAATTATGATAACCATAAAAGACACCAAACCTATTGTGGCAAGGAATTATGTCGAAGCTAATCTTTTAACAGATGGCGTTTTGGACAAAAAAGCATTCGAAGATTATCTTAAATCTGAAGAATTTGGAAACGCTTTATCAAGTCAACTTAAATTGTGTTACGAATTTTGTGTTGATCAAGATTATTATTACTTTGGAACCAATCAATCGGCTGATTTTAGACCTAATAATTCAAAAGATAATAAAACCTTAGTCAATTACCCCTCTTATATTACCTCTCTTTTTACCTCATTCTTGACTTCTAAACCTGTTGAATTTCAAACCAAAAAAGAAAAAGACTTTTCTGATTTTAAAATATCTTACCAAGACCTTTTAAATAACATGAGTAAATATGGTAAATGTTATGTAATTGTTCAAAATTCTGACGGGAAAAAGTTTAACAGAATAATCCCCCCTTGGACCATTTTTGATATTCGGGATTCAGGACTTGATTCTCGATTAGTGGCTCGATGTTTTGTAGTTGTCGGTTCTACTTATACAATTCATGTTTTTACTGATACCACTCATGTAGTTTTAAGTCAGCAAGATGATAAAAAAGCTCCTACCCTTACCAGTAGCACTCTCCATTCTTTTAGTAATAAAATCCCAATCGTTGAGTTTGTAAATAATTCTGACCAATACGATGATTATTCTTTGGTTCGTAATTTAGTTAATTTTTATAATGTGGTTCAATCAGGTCGTTTAAATGACCGTCAAGAACTTTTAGATGCACTTTTATTGGCTTATGGAGTTACTTTAACCCCAACACAAAAAGCTGATTTGAAAAAAACAAGAGTTTTAGCTGGTATCCCTAAAGATAGTAAATTGGAATACCTAATTAAAAACATTGATGAGGGTCAAGTTGAACAAGCTCTTAAATCCATTAAACAAGATATTCACAGAATTGCTAAAGTTCCTGATTTTTCAGATGAAAATTTTTACTCGACAACTTCTGGTATTGCTATGAAATATCGTTTATTCTTATTCAGCCAAAAGGCTAATGAGAAGAAAACCAACCTTTCTACTGGGTTACTTGAATTATTAGGACTTTATTATACTGATGATGTTATTAAAGATATAAATGTAGTGGTTTCTTCTACTTTGCCAACCAATGACCTTGAAATATCTCAAATGATAACCAACCTCGATGGAAAAGTCGATACTCCAACCTTAATTTCACAATTATCTTTTGTCAATGACGGTAATGAAATCTTTGATTTGGCCCAAAAAGAATTAGAAATTGGAACCAACTCAAATTATAATGATTTAAAGGATAAGAATGGAAAAGTATTGGACAAGACGGGTGAACCTGTCGCTTAATGATGAGAAAAATCTAAATTCGGCTATTTCTTCCCTTAATCGGGTTCGATTGGAAAATGCCCGTCAATTAAAGGATTTTCTCTCAAAAATTGAAGCAAAATATCCTAATTTTGAGGGGGTTTCTCAAAATCAACTTCGACAACTTTTAAATAAAACTGCTTTGGGTCAAGATATTTATGATATTCAAAAAACTATTGCTGAAAAGCAATTAAAAATAATTGACCAAACTATACGGGGTAATATCCAAAATCACTATATTTTTAATCGTAATGATTATTTAACCAAGACTTTAGGGGAAACTTTACCCACTAATACTGAAGTTCCTGTCAATTTAATGAACAATATCTTAAGTTCTGATATTGCGGGGAGTTCTTACTCGTCAAGACTTTATGCTGATACTGACAAGGTCGCTAGAGATGTTAAAACTACTTTACTTTCTGGGGTTCAACAAGGTTTATCAATCCAAGAAATGTCGAGCCAATTATCTCATGTAGCTCAAATTTCTTTTTATAATGCCAGAAGAATAGTGGCTACAGAGGACACTTTTTATACTGGCCAATCTGATTTACAAGATTATAAAGATTTAGGGGTTGAAGAATATGAATATGCGGCAATAATGGATTCAAAGACCTCTGAAATATGTCGTTCTCTTGATGGTAAAAGATTTAAGGTATCAGAAGCTCAAGTTGGAGTTAATTTTGCTCCAATGCATGTTTTTTGTCGCTCTACCAGTATGGCAGTTTTTGGAAGTGTTACTAAACAAGAAAATATCGCTGATTATTCAACTTACAAAAATGAGGTTACTAGGTTAATGGATCAATTTGGATTTAATGATAATTTAAACTTTAAAAAGGTAGCAGTTGGTAGGTCAGCTTATTCTTTTAAACAAAATACTTTTAGTTTTGGTCAAGCTGTTGAAAGTGATTATTTGGCTGATAGTTCTCCTCTTGGTTTAGCTCGACATGAATTTGCTCACTATTTATCAAATAAAGTGTCCAAAAATTTAGGGGTGGGAGTAGAAGAATGGAGTAAAAATCAATTATCTACTTTTTTTGGGGTATCGAGGGGTGGAAAAATTGATTTGTCTTTAATTTCAAAATATGCCAATGATTCTAGTCGATGGAGTGAGGGCTTTGCTGAATTATTTTCTAGTTATTATAAAGACGGTGGAAGAGTGGAATTAGTTAAATGGATGGG
>JAQWEN010000001.1 GCA_028704885.1 Candidatus Shapirobacteria bacterium | reverse complement strand
CTACCACTGAATCAACTTCAACTGAATCAACTTCAACTGAATCAACTTCAACTGAATCAACCACTCCTTCTAACAAGAAATGTTTTCTTTGGTGGTGTTGGTAAAAGATTAATTGAATTAAACCCAATTTTTTGCTAAGATAAACGCTCATGATCACTAAATTGGGCAAAGAAAATCTTGAAAAAGAAATAAAAAGCCTGCAAAAAGAACTCGAAAGAACTTATAAACAGCGCAACGAAGCTGCTGCTGAAGGGGATTTAAAGGAAAATTCTGCCTATATTTTTATGGGTGAAAGAGCTACTGTCCTTAATTCTCAAATTTCTGAAGCCATTGATGATTTAAAACAAGCCGTTATCCAATCAGCTCCAACTCAATCTGACGTCATTTCTTTTGGTCATCAAGTTTCCATTTGTTTTGAAGAAGATCAAAGAACTATGGTCATAACTTTAGTTGGCAAAAACGATGCTCGTCTTAAACCAGATTGGATTTCTATAAAAAGTCCGATCGGTGAAGCTCTTATCGGCAAGAAAAAATTTGATAAAGTTTCAGTTAATGATCAAATAATCACTATTACCGATATTTCTATTGGAGAGATTTAAGTTATTATTCCATTCCTAAACCAAATCAACTTTTTCGTTTTCAGTCATTAAACTCTGGTAAAACTCTTTCTCTATTTTTTCTGCCAGATAATAACTTAATCCTAAATTTTTAAGATAATCAATCGATTGCAATCCTAAATTAACCGCCGTTTTTAAATCTTTTTGGTTTATCATCGCCATTAGCGCTGAAACCTTGGCTCCAGCCAAACATTTTTGTGCTGAGTTAACTTTTCTTTCTTTCTTTACTAACACTTCCCAAAAATTATTTACAATTATTTCTTGGTATTGTTGACCTAATTCACTTTTAACAAAGTCAGTTACTTGATTATTTAATTTTTCAAAAGGATTTTCTCCGTACCATTTTCTCTCACTTCCAATTTGATGATCAACATCGACCCTGGTTATATTAATAATTTCCCTATCGTCTTGACTCAAATGGATTCTTGTTTCCTGAAAGCCAACCATCGTTTCACAGTTAGACATCTCCTCAATATAACACAAAAACAGGGTGCCGAAGCACCCTGTTTTATTGTTTTAAAGAGAAAGTAGATTAGTATCTGCTACCACCACTTCTTCCACCGCCGAATCCACCACGGTCACTACCACCTCGAGAGAAATTATCTCTTCGTGGAGGTCGATCTTCCATTGGTCTGGCTTCGTTAACTTTAACGGTTCGACCATCCAATTCTTTATCATTCCACATTTCGATGGCAGCATTGGCTTCTTCTTCGCTGTTCATTTCCACAAACCCAAAACCTTTGGATCTGCCGGAAAATTTATCTTTAATAACTATAGCTGAAACGACAGTTCCAGCTTGGGCAAAAGATGCCCCTAAGGTCTCATCGGTAGTATTGAAACTCAATCCTCCGACATACAATTTTTTGATCATTGTCTAAAAAATATATAACTGTAGGATCTCTTTTCAAAACTAACACGCTTGACAGAAACTTCTCTACGCTGCTATTGTATCGAATTTGTCAGTTAAATGCAAATGGTCTTGGTTTAAAGTGTTATCATTTATTTATGAAAGATGGATCAAAAGTTAAATTTAATCCAATTAAACTTATTTTTTGTATTCTAATAGTCGAAATCACTGGTATTATTGGCAGTATCGCTACTTTTTCTTCGGTTAAAACTTGGTACTTAACCGATCTCGTTAAACCCTCATGGAATCCTCCTTCTTGGCTTTTTGCTCCGGTTTGGACTCTGTTGTTTTTACTCATTGGTATTGCTCTTTATCTTGTCTGGAATAAAAAGAACAATTTATTTTGGTTTTGGACGCAGTTAGTTTTAAATGTTCTTTGGTCATTCTTGTTTTTCGGTTTTCATTCACCAACCCTCGCCTTTTGTGAGATTTTAATCCTTTGGATAACTATCCTGTTAACCATTATCAGGTTTTGGTCCTTCAATAAAAAAGCTGGCATTTTATTGTTACCTTACTTGGCTTGGGTCAGCTTTGCTACCATTTTGAATTTTTCTATCGCCCTTCTTAACTAAGCTTTGGTAAAATACTCCATGTCTTTAGACTTAAAAGATTATTCTTATCATTTACCTGAAAAATTAATTGCCAACAAACTTGAATCGAAACGCGATCATTGCCGTCTATTGTCTTTAAATAAAAAGACTGGAAAAATAGATCATCTTAAATTTTTCGATTTAATAAAAACTTTAAATTCAAACGACGTTTTAGTCTTAAATCAAAGTAAGGTTTTTCCAGCCCGCCTTTTTGGTCAAAAAACTACCGGTGGTAAATTTGAAATTTTATTACTTCATCAGATTGACGCCGCTTCTTGGCAGACGATTTCTAAACCTCGTCTTACTATTGGTCAAAAATTAATCTTTGGTCATAGTTTAGAAGGCCAAGTTATGAAAAGCAATAAAATTACCGGAGAAATCGAAATTAATTTTAATCAAAAGCACCAACAATTTTTACAGACTCTCGATAAAATAGGTCACACTCCACTTCCACCCTATATTTCCTCAAAAGATTCAGAGTCAGAAATCAGAAAAGAATATCAGACGGTTTATGCTAAAGAAACCGGTTCCGCCGCCGCCCCGACTGCTGGACTTCATTTTACTAAAAAATTACTTTCAGATCTAAAAAAGAGGGGAGTCCAGATTGAATATATTACTCTTCATGTTGGTTTAGGCACTTTTCAAAATCTTCGTCCTGAGAATATTACCAGTAAAACTCTCCACCAAGAATTTTACGAAATTGATACCGACACTGCTAAACGTCTAAATCTGGCTAAGGAGCAGGGCAGGCGCATTATCGCTGTCGGCACCACTTCAGTTAGAACTCTAGAAAGTGCTTATGAAAATAATCAATTAAAATCTGGCCAAAGTTCAACTCAAATTTTTATTTATCCTCCATATAAATTTAAATTTATCGATGCTTTAATCACCAATTTTCATCTTCCCGAGTCCAGTCTTTTGATGCTAGTTTCTGCCTTTGCTGGCAAAAAAAATATTTTTAATGCTTATCAAGAGGCTATTAATCAGGAATATCGTTTTTTCAGTTTTGGCGACGCCATGTTCATTTTTTAGAAGTTGTATAATTAACATATGAAATCAATAAAAGGTTTTATTGAATTTATTCGCTCTCAAGGTGTTGTTGGTTTGGCTGTCGGCTTCATTATGGGTGGATCAATCACTAAATTTATTACCTCTTTTGTTACCGATATTATTAATCCTTTAGTTGGTATTCTAATTAGTCGAGCCGGTGATTTAAAATCTAATTATATTCCCATTGGTAGCGCTAAAATCATGTGGGGAAATTTTGTCAGCAGTTTTATAGATTTTATAATCATCGCCTTAGTTGTCTATTTTGGTGTCAAGGTCTTAAAACTTGACAAGTTGGATAAGAAAAAATAGTTTCTTTTTTAGTACTTTTGTAGTATCATATAAATATATCCCCCCAAAAAACCAAATTTTGCCTATTGCACCGCCTTTTCTAAAGTGATATTGTTTAATCTGTTATGAATTTTTATATTCTATGAAGTCTCAATTTGGTTTTAATACCGACAAATATTTAAAAGCTCAGAAACAAGCAATTGAAGAAAGATTAAGTCATTTTTCCGGTCGTCTTTATTTAGAATTCGGTGGTAAGTTGCTTCAAGATTTTCATGCTGCCAGAACTTTACCTGGTTACGATCCCGATGCAAAATTAACTCTTTTAAAAAGTCTTAAAAAACAATTAGGTATTTTATACTGCATTTCGGCTAAACAATTGTCTAACGGCAAGATAAGGGGTGATTTAGGTATTGGTTATGATTTAGCCACTCTTAAGGCTTTAGAAACTTTGCAAAAAAACAAGTTACCTCTTTTAGGTGTCGTTATTAATCGTTACCAAGGTGAAGTTGAGGCTGATAATTTCGAAAGACGACTTAAAAATATGGGGATTGCTGTTTACAAACGAAAAGAAATCGCTGGCTATCCATGCAATCTCGACACAATTTTAAGCGATAAAGGTTACGGCGCTGATGATTATATCGAAACCGACAAATCACTAGTTATTGTTTGGGGTGCCGGTCCAGGAAGTGGTAAACTTTCCACTTGTTTAGGTCAAATTTATCTAGATGAAAAACATAGTATCAATTCTGGTTACGCTAAATTTGAAACTTTTCCTGTTTGGGATTTACCTCTGGATCACCCTGTTAATATTGCCTACGAAGCTGCCACCGCTGATCTTGGAGATTTCAATTTAATTGACCCTTTTCATCTAAAAGCTCATCAGAAACAAGCCGTCAATTATAATCGGGATGTTGAAGCTTTTCCGATTATTAAAGCCACCTTTGAAAAAGTTTTAAGCAAAAATAATTTTTCTCGAAATTATTGTTCTCCCACTGATATGGGTTTCAATGTTCTAAAGCAGGGCATTATTAATGATGGTCTTGTCTGTGAAGCTGCTAAAAGGGAAATTAATTTTTACTTATTCCGTTATCGTCAGGAATTTAAAAAGGGTTTAGTTTCCAAGGAAGTTTTAGACCGAATGGAAAATGTCATGACTAAAGTTAATATTTCCGAAGATTATTTACCAACCATTTCTCCAGCCAGAAATAGTAAAAAGGCTGCCGAAAAACAAAAAAATAAAGGAGAAAAAGGCATTTATTGTGGGGCTGCTATTGAACTAAAAGATGGGACTATTATTACTGGTAAAAATTCTTCTCTGCTTCATGCCGAAGCCGCTATGGTTTTAAATGCCATTAAGGTATTGGCCAAAATTCAAGATAATTATGAATTAATTTCACCTTCGGTTATTAAACAAATAAATAGATTAAAAGATCAGATTGGCGAAGATTCTCACAGCCTTGATTGTTCTGAAGCCTTATTGGCCTTGGCTGCTTCTACTGGCTTTAATCCATTAGCTCTAAAGGCTCAGTCTTTTTTATCAAAATTAAGGGGTTGTTACATGCACACCACTCACAAACTTTCATCTGCCGATGAGAGTATTTTTAGAAAATTAGGAATTTGGGTTTCAACCGACGGTCTAACTGACAAACACTAAATTTATTTGTATCTTAATGCGTCTAATGGATTTAATTTAGATGCTCTTTTCGCTGGATAATAACCACCAATCAATCCTACTAAACTCGATAATAAAACAATAAAAAACATAAACCAAGTTGGATAAGAGAAAAGTTTTAATGTTTCACCGCCAAAACTTTTAGAAATCACATTAATTATTATTTGTACTAACTGACTTGATAATATTCCTAGTACGATTCCGCTAATTCCTCCTAAAAATCCAATCATTAGTGATTCACCTAAGAATAACCACATAATGTCGCCGGGAGCCGCTCCAATGGCTCTCATAATTCCAATTTCATTAGTTCTCTCCAATAGAGAAATTGTCATTGTGTTGATTAACCCAATTGCCGCCACCACTAATGCTACTATTCCAAAAACTCCCAAGACTATTTGAATAATGCTAAATATTTTATTAGCTTGGTCAATTGTGTCAGATAATGCTGAAACCAAAAATCCCATTGATACCAGTTCGTCCCTGACACTGTTTAAATTTGTTTCATTATTAACTTTAATTTTTACCGAAGCATATTCTTTTATTGGCAGATCTTTTATATCGGTATTTTTAATTAATATTTGTCCTTGAGTATCGTTATCTTCAACTACCCCCACTATTTCAAATTCATTTTCCATACTGTAAGATTTTAATTCAGTTTGATTTTCACTTGTTTCATCTGGCAAAAAGGCCATCGCTTTTATTTTTTTACCAATCATTTGATTTTCATCTAAATTAAATAATTTGGCGATAGTAGTGTTTATTATTATTTTATTTTTATCATCTGCATTAAAACTTTTGCCTATAGTAGGGGAGATTCCTTCTAAAGTTAAATAATCTAAATCAACGATATTGATGGTTGCTTCTGAAGTTAAATCATCCAAAGTTATATTTCCTGGAAATTGCCCATGGGGACTTATTTTCTCGATGTTTTTGATTTTAGAAATTTTATCAAAAGTTTCTTGATTTAATTTAATTAATTCTGAATCAGAGGACATCACATCTAAAGTTAGCAAAGAATCTTTAGTCGTTATTTTTTCTAGTAAACTTGATTGTAATCCATAGCCGAAAGACACCAGAAACAAGACGGCGGCAATTGCTACTGACACCCCTAAAACTGTAAAAAATATTCTCGATTTTCGGTTTTTAAAATTTTGCAAACTTATGCTCAAAAGATCTTTAATTTTCATTTTCTTTAAATTTTTTATTAAACATTACTAATTTAATCTCTCGGCATATTTTATTAACTGTTCTTTTATTAATTCCTAAACCACCATCTTTCCAATTTTTAATTATTTTTTGATTAAATCGAATCTCGCTTAATTTGAAATTAAATCTTTCAGTCAACATTTCTTCCAGTCTTTCCACTTGTTCAAAATTAAGATTTAAATTATATTTTTCGCACAAATAAGATTTAATTTTATTAACTCTTTTTTGAAGCGTATTCTCTTGCTCAGTCTCTTTTTCTTCTATGTCTAAATTTTTAGTCAGGTTATCAACTAAATCAGCCATTTTTTTAGCCGTTTGTTTATATAAATCAAAACCACCATTTTCTTGAGAATTATCAAATAATTGAATTAATTTATTTTTATTAATTTCGCCTTTAATAAATCTCGTAATTTCTTTTTCCATTCGCTGTTGCGTTTCAATAGAATAGTCAGAAATTATTTGATTTAAAATTAATTTTGCTCCAATCTCATTTTTATCTAAATAAGGATAAGCTTTTGACAATGAATCGCTTTCTGAATTAATATCCGGATTAGTTATCCTCCTTTTATTTTCCACTATTTTTTCAATTTGGCCGTCTTTCATATAAAAAATTCTGTCCGAAAATTCCAAATCTTTTGGATTATGAGACACATGAATTATGGTTTTCTTTTCCGTTCTGTGAATATCATCTATTAGTTTTAAAACTATTTCTGAATTTTTTGAATCCAAATTTCCTACCGGTTCATCAGCTAGAAGTATTAAAGGATCATTTACCAACGCTCTAGCAATGGCCACTCTTTGTTGTTGTCCACCTGACAATTGAGATGGTCTTCTTTTGGCCAAATCAATAATTCCAAATCGATTCATTAGCTCATTAGCTTTTTGAGTTCTTTTTTCAATTTCATCTCCTGAAAAAATTCTTGGCATTAAAACATTATTTAAGATATTTAGTTGGGGGATTAAATAATATGCTTGGAAAACCATTCCAACTGTGTATCGGTGAAAATTAACCAATTCTTTATTTTTCAATTGACTTGGATTTTGTTGATTAACAATGACTTCTCCACTGGTCGGAAATTCCAACCCGGCAATTGTGTAAAGTAAAGTTGATTTGCCGCAGCCAGACGGTCCAAAAAAAGTTACATATTCTCCCGGATAAATTTCCAAATTTATATCTTTTAGTGCTGAATATTCATTCAGCTTACCTAAATTATAAATAACTTTTAAATTTTTTATTTTTACTATTGCTTCCATTTTAATTACCCTTCCTGGTTATAAATGAGAATGATTGGGTGAAATTATCTATGATCAAATTAATCACCGATTCTTGCGCTTTTGGTGTCATTATTATGTAGTCTTTTGATAACGAACTAATCCCATTACTGTCCGCACTTTCGGCTTTAAATTTGTACACCTTTCCCGGTTTTAAAGTAGTGGTCACCACAATATGATCAGTCACTAATGATTTATCTAAACCGGTCGATAATTTCAGTTCTTTGGCTGTTCCTTCATCATAAATAATTTTCGAAGTTGACGGTTTATCGGTTTTCCAAGAAATTATTGTTTGAACTTGTTCCACCGCTCCTGAAATTAAAGCATTAGAGATTCTAACGTTGCTGATTTCTGGCGGATTACTACTGGTTGAAGTGGCAAAAGGATAAATCGATTCTTCTGACACTGTTCCATCCTTTGCCACGGTCACAAGTTTTAATTTATAGTTGGTCGATGTTTGCAATTCACTGGTTTTAAAATTGTGATTTCTATCAAAACTGTTTTCTTCTTTTTTAACCACTGTTTTTCCGGTTAATATGTCAATTATTTCCATCATCGATCTGGCTTCAAAAGTTGTCTGCCAACTGGCACTGATTGATTTTTCTCCAATTTCATTAAATTTTAAATCCTTAATTTCCGAATTTATTGACAAGGTAGTAAAAGTATAGTCACTACTTTTAGTCCAATTACCCAAAGCTGCTTTTGATCTGACCTGATAATGATAAGTTGTGTTCGGATTTAAATTTATAATTTCCACTGAATGATTGGTTACCAATTCATCTGGATTACCCACTGTGGTTGGATAATCTGGGTTATCCTTATTAAATTCTTTGTCTGAGGCATAAGCCACCACTGAACTTGCGCTCTTGTCAGTTTTCCAAGAAATTACAATTTTATCTACTCCTGGTTCAATTGTAATGTTACCAGCTGAAATTGCTGGTGATGACACTATTTTTGGACTCATTGAATTCATGGTGTCAACAAAATCACCTTCAGAGATTGATGTTTCTGGAATTATATTCAACACTTTTTTAATAAAATCCACCGTTCCGTTTTTAATACTATCCAAAATCGAACTTTCACTTGGGTTAATCACCGTTATTGTTGTTGTTCCAACTGCCGTCACCGCAATTCCTTCAGTTGTTAAAGTGAAGTTTTGAGATACTGCCTCAGAATCATTGTTGCTTTTAGATCTCACTCTAAAATTATAAGTTGCCGCTGATAATAAATTAGTCAATTGAACTCGGTGTTCTGTTTCTAAATTATTTAATCCTGACCAATAACCATATGATTCATCTAATCCATATTCTACATAAGAATTGGAATTAACATTAGTTTCCCAATAGACTTCCGCCGAACTTGATCCTACATTTCTAATTTGGTTAGCAAAAATAGTTGGTGGATTTTCACCGTCGGCTGTCACAAAAGTATAACCTTCACTATTGTTGTTATCAGTTGTTAAATTATCCGATGGATCGGCAGATTTTATTCTAAAATAATATTTAGTTTTTGGCTTTAATCCTACCAATGTTATCGAGTGATCAGTTGTCATTGTTGGTTTACCTTGTTCTATTAAGTAAGTTAGGTCTTCACTGAAACCAACATATGAATCTGCTACTTCGTTTGTAGTCCAAGTTATTGTTGCTGAATTTTTTCCTGGTTCGCCCGCATTTACGGTTGAAATTATTGGTGCCGCTAAATCTTCAGGGTCAGCTGCAGTTGTAAAACTGCTACCTAATCCAATCGATTCATTACCGCTGTTATCTTTTGACCTGACTCGATAGTAATAAATTGATTCTGGTTTTAAATCATAAGGCAGAGTTACAGAATGAGTCAAAACACTTTCATCTATTCCGTAAATTCGACCATAACTAGTAGTTTTGCCAAATTCTACGAAAGATGAGGCCTTTTCGTCAGTCGTAAAAGAAATTGTTGCTGTGTTGTATTTAATATTGGAAATCGAATTTGATGAAATTACCGGCGGCACCCTATCACTATCATTAGTTGCTGTTACCAAACTTTTTTCCACCGAAATAGTTTCATTCCCATTATTATCACTTGATCGAACTTTATAAAAATAAGTCATTGATGGACTTAAAGAACTAATTTTAATTGAATGATTAATCTCGGCATCATTTTGACCAACGATACTGCCGCTGCTAAATCCACTAATAGTTGAATATTCCACAAATGAACTAGATTCTTCGTCAGTAACAAAAGTAATAATTACCGAACTATCAGTAATATTTCCAGAATCAATATTGGAAATTGTTGGTCCGGTCACATCGGCTGGATTGGTTGTAAAATCATCTGCTGTTGAATCAGCGGCATTTCCCGATGGGTCAGAAGATCTAACTTTAAAGTTGTATGTCGTTCCTGCTGTCAACCCTGCCAAAGTAACCGAGTGGTGTAATAAATATCCAGAACTTCCTTGAGAATTATCAAAATTAGTATTGGTTGAATATAAAATTGTACTATTACTGACTTCGTTTGTTGTCCAACTAACGGTTATTGAAGAAGTTGTTTTTTCTGAAATTTGGATATTGCTAATAGTTGGAGCAATTGAGTCAATTGGACTTCCTCCTACAACCTGAAAAACAGTTGAGCCTATTGATTCATTATTTAAATCATCAATTGCAGTCACCTTGTAAAAATAATTTGAACCGTTAGTAACTCCAATATCTAAAGAATAATTTGTATTAACATTATTAATTGTTTGTTGCCAATCATAATCAGTACCATTGGTTGATCGATAAATTTTATATCCCATCCAATCAGCCTCATTATTTTTTGCCCAATTTAAGAATAATTTATATTCACTAATAGAAGCATTTGACACGTCTTGAAGTAATAATGAAGTTGGTTTGTTAGGGGAGGTTGTGTCTAATTGAATCACGTCAGAATAGCTTTCTGTTTCATTACCAAAATAATCTTTAAATTTTACATAAATTCTTTTACTACCATCTCCACTCGCTAATGTGAAACCTATTGATGAAACATAATCAATATAAGTAGATCCGATAAAACTAGCATCAGTAGAATATTTCATTTTTAATGATGAATCATCAGTTGCACTAAAATATAAAACTACATTTCTATCGTTGGTTTTATCTCCAGCCAAAGCCGTGGTTACATTTTTATTAATATTAATTCCATTACCACCACCATCAGGTGTTCCTATTTCTGGTAATTTAGTATCAACAATAAAAGCATCAGTCACTAAATTAGCAGTATTATTGGCTGCTTCATGGTCATCTATAATCATTTTTATCTTAATAGTGTCATAGGTATTAGTAAAATTATTTTCCAAATGCCATAAAGTTGTTTCTGTTTTATAGGTTGACGGACTAGTTAATGTTATTGGACTATCTTGACTTGGCCCAGTCAAATTACTGCTCTCGATTGTCGTCCAATTTTCTCCATTATCAGTACTATATTGAAAAGTTGGCCAAAGTTTATATTTATTAGCCGCTGATCCTTGATCAGTATCAGTATCACCCACACTATAGGAAAAATTAATCCAACCTGGTTCTCCCGCTGTCACCTCTAATCCATTTGTTCCATAACTATTATTAAAAACAGGTGGAGCGTTAACCACATAAGTCAAAGACACATCATACAAGGTTGGACTTATTGAACTATCATCGGTATTTAAAAATGCTTTATATTGAATCCATTGGTCGCTCAATCCATCCCTAACATTAGTTGGTGTTGTTTCGCCTAAATTGTTGGAAAAATAAGAAGCATTAGTTCCATCTGGTCCTTTCCAATCAGCCGCGATTAATCCATCACTGGTCGAAGCTGTTTTAATTTGAAACTTGGTTGCTGTATCTGTTGGGGTTGCTTTAATCCAACTAATATTAGACAGTAAATTTGCCAAATTATTAGAATTAAATGGTGACGAGACTAATGATCCTGATTGATAATAACTATAATTTATCGCTACCTCATTTAAAGTTGGACTGTTAACCAGATCACTTTCAAAAAATGCCTTATATTGGACATAATTTTTACCAGAAATATCGGAATTTATGTTAGTGCCGGTACTAGTATAATAATCACTAATTCCGGTTGGACCATACCAGTCTGCTGTTGAAATTTCTTCATTTGTATTGGCCGATCTTATTTGAAATTTTAAGGCTGTATTGGTTGGAATATCTGATCCAAAAGACAATGTAGTTAAATTTGATTTCTGTCCCAAGTCAATTATTGAAGATGTAAAACTTCCAGATGGTGCATATATTCCCGCTGAAAAAGTTCCCGAGCCACCAGTTCCAACTGTTTGTACCGGACTTATTTTTGGACCAACATTATTATTTATACCTAATTGCCCATTACTATTCTCTCCCCAGCAATAAATTTCTCCGTTATTTTTTCCGGCACAAGTAGAAAAAGTTCCCAATTCGGCTGATTTAATATTATCCAGAACTCCGCTTCCGTCTACCCCCACCACTTGTTTTGGGTAAATTTGAAAACCTGTACTTCCAACTCCCAATTGTCCGTAATTAGCAAGTCCCCAACAATAAATTTTATCATCAGTGCTGATTGTGCAAGTATGATTACCTCCCGCAGCTGCCGTCGCTGCCGTACTAAAGGTGCCACTGCCGGTAGTACTTTTTACTTGCACTGGAGAGGCAGAATTTGCAGAGGAATTGTTCCCTAATTGTCCATTGGTGTTTCTTCCCCAGCAATACATTTTTCCACTACTGTCAATTGCACAAGTGTGATTAGTCCCAGCTGCAATCGACACAATATTGGTTAAACCAGTTACCTGCGTTGGATATTGTACTATGGAATTGGCTCCACTAACTCCTATTCCTAATTCACCATAAAAACCATAACCCCAACAATAAACCGTTCCGTCATTTTTAACTACACAGCTATGACTTTCGCCCGATGTTATCGCTTTTACATCGCTTAGTACTCCCGTTCCTCCAGCCCCAACTACCTGCATTATTGTTATTTTTGGATTAACTGTATTGCCGATTCCTAATTGTGCATAATTATTTTTTCCCCAAGAATAGACTTCTCCATTATCTTTAACCGCAAAAGTAGAATTACCCCCAAGGGAAATTGCTGATACTTCATCTAAAATCCCAGTTCCACCCATCCCTAAAACCTTTACTGGAAATCTTTTGTCAATTTTAAGATTGTCACCCAATTGTCCATTATCATCATTTCCCCAACAATAAACTGTTTTATCATTTTTTAAACCACAAGTAGAATAAGTTCCAGCCTTAACTGAAGTTATCCCTTCTAAAATCCCAGTTCCACCCGCTCCTACCACTTGTACCGGGTAACTTCTAGCTCCAATTGTACTACCAATACCCAATTGACCTTGACTATTACCTCCCCAACAATAAACCGTTCCGTCAGTCCTATTGGAACAAGCATAATCACTTCCCATCGTCACTGATACATCTCCGCCATCACCAAGCATTATTTTTCCTTCATTGCCGCTACCAGAAATTACCATACTTACCGTCGTTCCCAATCCAAAATCGCTGTCTGAAGTTTGAGTTTTTAAATCCAAAATTGGAGATAAAGTTATCAGTCCCGTATCAGTTTTAATGGTTGAATCTTTAGAAAAATATTTTGTCCAGCCATTTTGATTACTGGTATGGCTGGGAAAACTTGAGATATCCGTTCCTTCCGACCAATCAGTCTGGTTCCAAATATAACTTGCCGCTAATATTTTTTTTACTCCAAAACTTAATTGAAATAAAAATAATAACCACCCAATCACTAAAACGGTTTTTATTTTTTTTAATAATAATTTTTTAAAGTTAAAAAGAGACATTTTACTCCTTTAATATTAAAGTAAAATGAATCTAAAATACACCCTCAAATTAAAGTTGTTTTTCCCAAATTTCAGCCTCTATTTCCCTAAAATTTATTTCTTTTGTTTTTTTGTAATTAAAATTATTTAGTATATCTTCATGATGTATTCCGTGTATTTCCTCTCCATAGGGAATTACTACTATTTTTGAATCATTAATTTCCTCTCTTAAATCATGAATTTCGATTTCCGGATCATAAAATTTAATTGGATCACTGAATGAATTAATCATATAAACTTTTTTTTCATCCTGCAAAAAATTAGTCATTCCTTTCCAATCTTCTCGATAGTAATTAGGATTAAAAAGATATATCAAACTAAAAATTAAAAAGACTCCACTCACCATCATTCTTTGCCACTTTATATCAATATTTATTGCCAAAATTAAAGCCATAATCGGCACTAAATATAAAAATCTAAAATATTGTAAAAGTGGCGATTTAATCGAAAAAATAATTGCCAAAATAATTGGCAATATTAAAAATAGTTTCAACCAATTACTTTCTTTTTTCTTTTTCAAAAAAAGTAAAGCCAGAATAATTAAACTCCAGCTGCCTCCAATTAAATAATACCAAATCTTTGGCAAAAAACTAATTCTACCAACACTAAATTTAAGTGGAATTAAAAGCAAATTTTTAAAATTTACTTTGCCTAAAACCAGCATCCAATTTTTAACCTGAGCCAGCATTATTTGTGAATTTCTAATTTGAGTTAATAAAAGGGGAGACAAAATTATAATGGCCAGTCCAATCCCAATATTAGTTAACCAAAATAATTTCCATTCTTTTTTAATTAACCAATAAATTGCGAAACTGGCAATCAAAAAAATCGATCCGTAAAAAGTTCCAAAAGCCAAAGCCATCATCAAATTAAACATTACTAAATCCCTAATTTTATATTTTTTATTTTTAATTTTTATAAAATAATAAAAGCCTATTGTTAGCCACATAGTGGCCATTGAATACATTCTTAATTCTTGTGAAAAATAAACAAAAAGTGGATTTGTCGCCAAAAATAACGCTGCCAAAAATCCTGTTTTTTTGTTTTTAATTTTTTTACCAATTAGATAAATAAAATAAACAGTAATTACAGAAAACAAAATCGAACTAAAACGTAAAACTGCCACTCTTGATCCAAAAATATTTGTCCAAATATTTAAAAACCAATAATAAAGCGGGGGATGAAAATCATTTATGGAAAAATTTTTTAAAATTTCTCCAATTGGCATTTTAGCCACGTTAGCCGAGATTGCTTCATCTAGCCATAAAGATTGGTTACTGGCAATCATTCCTAAATCCAAAGCTAACATCAAAACAATTAGTATTTCCATTAGAAATGATTATATCCCTATTTTCTTTTTTTTAGTTTAGAATTATTTAATGCCTAAAAAAGTTATTTGTATTACTGGTGGTGCCAATGGTCTCGGTCGTGAATTGGCAGCCTTCTTTTCTCGTCAAGCCCAGGTAATTATTTTTGATATTAATGAAACAGTTTTAGCCGCCGTTGCCAAAAAATTTACTTGTGATTATCAGCTTTGCGATGTTTCCGACTCTGACTCTGTTTCTGATTCTATTAAAAAAGTTTTTAAAAAATATGGCCGAATTGATTGTTTTATTAATAGTGCCGGCCTTTATATCGACGGTGAAATTGAATCAAACGATCCGAAATTAATTAAAAAAGTTTATGAAGTTAATAGTCTTGGTCCAATTTTTACCGCCCAAACTTTGGTTCCTTTTTTAAAAAAACAGAAATTTGGGACTATTATTAATATTAATTCCACTGCCGGTCTTCACCCTAAAGCTTTTAATTCGGTTTATCATTCATCTAAATGGGCTTTAAAAGGCTTTTTTGAATCTGTTCAACCAGAATTAGCCAGTTTTGGAATTAAAATTGTTAATATTTGTCCCGGAGTCATGAAAACTAAATTTACCGATGGCACTAACTGTGATCTGTCTAAAGCCATGGAGCCTCATCAGGTTGTCAAAGCCATTGATTTCATTTTATCTCTGGATTCCGACACAATAATTTCCGAATTGACCATCAAGCATCTCTAGTTTATACTGAACTATTAACCAAATAAAACCCGAATGCTTTCTCAACCACTAGCCTCTTTACTTCGCCCCAAAAACCTCGAGGGTTTTGTTGGTCAAAGCCATTTAGTTGGTCCTCAAAAACCGCTTCGATTAGCCATTGAAAATCATCAAATTTTTTCCATGATTTTTTGGGGTCCTCCCGGTGTCGGTAAAACCACTCTAGCTCGAATTATTGCTAGTGAAGCTCAAGCTGTAATTCATGAATTATCGGCTGTTTCGGCCAGTAAAGATGACATTAAAAAAATTATTGCCAGCGCCAGACCAATGGAAAAAACCGTTCTCTTTTTGGACGAAATTCATCGTTTTAACAAAGCCCAGCAAGATTTTTTGCTTCCTTCGGTTGAATCCGGAATTTTAACTCTAATTGGTGCCACCACTGAAAATCCCAGTTTTGAAGTTATTGCTCCTTTGCTTTCTCGTTGTCGGGTCTTTGTTTTAAAAGAATTAACTGAATCCGAAATTGGTGAAATTATTACCCGAGCTGTTAAAAAAATAGAAACCAAAATTAGTAAAGACGCCCGCGAGTGGCTTATTCAAATGGCCAATGGCGATGCTCGTCAATGTCTCACTATGATTGATAATGCTTTTACTCTTTATGGCGATCTAAAATTAGAAAGTTTAAAACAAGCTTTACAAAATACTTTTCTCCGCTTCGACAAAAAAGGTGAAGAACACTACAACACTATTTCCGCATTCATTAAGTCAATGCGAGCCAGCAATGTCGATGCTGCCATCTATTATTTAGCCAGAATGATTGCTGCCGGCGAAGACCCTAAGTTTATTGCTCGTCGTATGGTTATTTTTGCCAGTGAAGATATCGGAATTGCCAATTCTTCGGCACTTTTAGTTGCCAATGCTGTTTTTCGAGCTGTCGAAATTATTGGTTATCCAGAGTGTCGCATCAACCTTGCCCATGGTGTGGCTTATCTAACCAAATCTCCCAAAAATAAATCGGCTTATAATGCGGTAAATTCGGCTCTATCTGAAATTGAAATTAGTGGTAATTTATCAATTCCGCTTAATCTCCGCAATGCCACCACTAAATTAATGGATGAAATCGGCTATGGTAAAGGTTATGAAATGTATTCCAAAGAAGATCTCTTACCCGACAAAATTAAAGGTAAAAAATTCTTTGTAGACATCAAAAAATAATTATTTATTTAAAAATTTATGAATCAAGAAAAAATTTCTCAAGGCCTCACAACTGGTTTAATTGCTGGTTATGGTGGTAAAACCGAATTCAGTAAAATCACTCGCGGTGGTTTTAATTTAAAATCCAGTAATTTTAAAAATGATGAAATTATTTACCATGACGAGTGGACTAATAATGGCGGTCAAGAATTAATTACCATTAATGGTGAATCTTTTACTCGATTATATGGTGGTGGAGTTACTAATCCAGAAATTCTTAAATCTTTAAATATTAGCGAAGATGATGTCATTAATAATTTAAAAGACAGAATTGTTGAATTTGGAGATAAAACCAGATTATTTTCCGATTTTAAGGCAGAAACAAAAAATAATTGGGATTATGAATATAAAATATTAGACAAAAATGAAGAGATAGAAGTTACTACTGGCAAAGAAACAATTAGTTTTAAAAATCAACCCGTTTTTATTCATGTTTTTGTTTTAAGTCCAATAAAATAATTAAAATGTATTTTGTTTACATCATTAAATGTAAAGACAAAACTCTTTATACCGGCATTACCACCAATTTAGACAGAAGAATAAACGAACACAATAATTTAAAATCAGGTGCCAAATATACTAAAGTCAGGCGACCGGTAAAATTAGTTTATTCAAAAACATTTGTTGATCGTTCCGAGGCTTCAAAAGAAGAAGCCAGAATCAAAAAATTATCCAGATTAGAAAAATTAAATTTAATAAATGTAGAGACGTTGCATGCAACGTCTCTACATTCTTGAATTAATTAAATTATGAAAAATAAACCTGGTGAATTTTCCAAAAAAGTAATTAAATTAGCCTTAACTATTCCAGAAGGGCGGGTGACTACTTATGGCTTACTTTGTGCCGCTGCCGGCGGTCATCCTATGCTTTCCCGCATGATTACCCATATCTTGGGCAAATCGGATAAAGTCGATCAAATTCCTTTTCATCGTATTGTTTATTCCAGTGGCAAGATATGGAGCGATCCAAAATATGATCAATGGCGCGCTAAACTTTATAAAAAAGAGGGGATAAAAGTCGATAGGAACAATAAAATCGTCGATTTTGAAAAAATAATCTACTCTTTTTAGCAATTTTAAATAAGGTAGATTATAAGTCGCTGGTTGTTTTTGATTTTATTAGTGTTATTTTAATGATAGAGGGCAAAACAAAACCTCTAATTATATTTTATAAATTTATAGGAGAAAACAAAATGAAAAAAATTTTTATGAGCATCCTTGCGATCGCTCTAACTATTGGTGCAGTTTCCGGAACTGCTTATGCATTATTCAGTGACACAGTCGATGTTGCTGGTATCACCATGACCTCAGGTAATGCCAATCTAGAAATTTATGATAGTGGAACCAATCAAACCAAAAAAATTGCTACCTGGATTACTGAAAGTTTAAATCCAAGCGGTAAATTAAGTAATTTATATCCTGGTTTTAAAGATTACACCAAGATGGATTTCAAAAATGAAAGTGCTTCAGCAATTGGCTTAGATCTTAAAGCTCAATTGACCAGTGCTGGTGGTGATTGGGGTTATCTAAAGGATAAAATTTACATGACCATTAAGGATACCTATACTATAGGTAGTTTCCCGACCGAAGGTTGGTACACTCTTGAACAATTAAATTCAAGCCCACGTGCATTCGGAATTACTTTGGCACATAAGGAAGTAAAAACATATTATGTTTTTGTTAAAATCCTTGATTCTGTTGGTAATGAAATTGCTGGTAAATCACTCAGCAATGTTTCTTTCGTTTTCACTGGTACTCAAGCTAATTAATTTGAGTTTCTATCGATTGCAGAAGGTGACTTCTGCAATCTTTTAGATGCTCAAAAAATTTAAATTTATTATAAATATTGTTGAATGGATTGTTTTTGCCTTTCTTTTGTGCTTCTTATTTATCCTCTTTTCTCCAAAATTACCAATAAAAAATGTCCCTAAATCTTTTATTGTTGTCACTGGCTCAATGGAGCCAACCATTAAAACTGGATCGGTAGCTTTTGTTAAAAATATTGATTCCAAAAATATTAAGACTGGTGACATTATTGCTTTCACTTCTCCTAGCGACCCCAATGATACTATTCTTCATCGAGTCAATTCTATTTCTTCCACTGATCCTCTCACTTTCAAAACCAAAGGTGACAACAACAATGATATCGATGCTTGGGATGTCACCGATGTTGGTGTTAAAGGTATTTACATTACCGCTATTCCTTATCTTGGTCTTATTGCTGCTTTTATTAAAAAACCTCTAGGTTTTATCCTAATTATCGGCATTCCTGCTTTAATTTTTATTATTTTTCAATTGTTAAATATCAAAAAAGCCATCGCCGAAGAAGTCGACCGTAAAGTTTCTCAAAAAATAGCTGAATCAAAAAAATCCGATTCCACCAAAACTATTCTTAAATCAATTATTTTCTTTATTCTTTTTATTAGCGCTTCGTTCAGTCTTTCTTCTATTCATCTTATCAAAGCTGTTTTTTCTGACACTGTTTCTATCGATGGCATTAATATTTCCATTGCCGATTTTACAAAACCAACTATTCCTATTAATCTTCATTGGTCCAATCCTGATATTTCTTGTGGTGGTTACACCAATAGTTATACGGCTACTCCTAATTGGGATGATTCCCTTGATGATATTGCTATTACTAAATATGAATATGAGATTATTTATCCTACTAAAATTGGGACTACTGGAATTTGGCACACTTTCATTACTTCTTCTCAATACACCGGAGTTTTTAACCAAGGCGAAGGTCTTCATACTTTCCGAGTCAGAGCTTACGATGCTAATGGTAATATCTCTGATTGGTCCGATTCTTGTTCTGTCACTTATGATAAAACCATTCCTTCTAGTCTTATCACTAGACCAATGTTAAATCTTGAACAAGATAATGATATTTATACTATTAAGCCAGTTATTGAATTTTGGGATAAAGAAATTCACGGTACTGCTTTTGATCAATTATCAGGAGTTAAAAATGTTGATTTATCAATTTATTCTTATCGAGAAAATAAATTTTGGAATGGAACTGAGTGGTTAAACGGAACGGAACAAACAGTCCGAGTCACTGCTCAAGGCACCACTGATTGGGAATACAAAATAAATGCCGATTCTATTCCTTTTGGTTTTTATAAAATTATCGCTCATGCTATCGATAAAGCCGGCAATGTTGAAAATTCCGCCACTATTGAATTTGAATATGTTCCAACTTCAGTTGAAACTATTACTCCAACCCCAATTCCAACTACTGACATAAATCTTCTATCTAATCACTCTGATAATAAAATTAATCTTGAAATTACCAATATTTCAGCTCCTCTTGATTATGAAATTTTATACACTGGCAATGGTTTAAAAAAGGGAATAGTCGGACATATCAATAATGACGAAATTATCGATTCAAAATATGTAAAAGATTTTTATTTCGGCACTTGTTCCACTGGTGGAAATTGTACCCCTGAAACTGTTGCAGTTGGATCAATTATTACTGTCAATTTAACCGGCGGCACCACTTTTACAAAAACTTTTAACTATTAATGAAAAAATTTTTTATTCCACTATTTCTAATTCTCTCTCTTTTTTTATCTAAACCAATTTTTGCCGGAAACGACATAACCATTACTTGTAATTCTGGTTCAGAATGTACTAAAAGTTCAGAATTACCCCTTTTTGACGAAACCAATATTTATCCAGGCTTTACTAAATCTCAGAATTTTTATATTGACAATAATCGTAATGCTCCCTGTCAATTAAAATTTAAAGCTGTTTCCAGTAGTCAGATTCCAGATGTTTTATCTCAAAAAATTCTTATCAATATTTTAGCCACTAATAATGAAAACGATTATAGTTTAGTAAATTATTCTTTAAGCGATTTATTAGATCCAAATAAACCAGTAGTCTCGCTTGGTCATGTCAATAAAGATAAAAAAAATAGTTATTTATGGTCAGTAACTTTCGATTCAGAGGCCACTAATGTTTATCAAAATCTCAATACTAATTTTGGCATTAATTTTAATTTCGAATGCGATGAAGAAACAGGGGATGTTTTATCAAGTATTTCTGATAATCCATCTTCAAATCAAGGCACTGCTGAGTGTACTAATTCGGTCCCCACTGCTCCAACTAGATTTTATGCTGTCGCGAATTCTTCTGGGTCAATTACCCTCCATTGGACTCATTCAACTTCCCCGCATACTGGTTATTTGATTGCTTATGGACCAAATCCCAACAACTATATTTACGGTAATCCTAATGTTGGTAATGAAGATTTTTACACCGTTGGCAGTTTAACTCCAGGGGCTCAATATTGTTTTTATGTTCGTAGTTTAAATGGTTGTATGCCCGGCGGTCGCACTCCCGAATATTGTATTAATCCCGGTGCCACTGTAACTCCAACCAATATCATTCCCACCGGTTTTCAACCAAATGTTTTAGGAGATACCACTGAAAACAATTCAATTGAAGAACCAAAAATATTAGGTTCTCAAGATTCCTCTTGTACTAAACATTGGTTACCTCTTTTATTTATTGTCGCTTTTTTAATTAATTTAATTTATTTCAGACTTCCAACTAAAGATATTTTAATTCCCATAATAATTTCTTTAACAACATATTTTATTGATAGTCGTTTATTAAAATCTCACTGCTGTTTTGGTCCTAGCTGGTTATGTAATTATTTTTGGATTGGTAATATTTTATCTGGATTAATTCCTATATTAATAAAAATAAAATCTAAAAAAGCTTAATAATAAAAACATATTAAGTTTATCTTCAGCTCGACTTGAATTCCTATAAAAAAGTAATATACTCTTTGTAGATACTATTATAAATTTGGTCTGCCCAAGATTAATCTTATATATGATCAAATTAGGTGTCGCAAGAAAGTTTGTTGCTATTCTTGCAAATGTTTCCCTCCTCTTTAATTCCTTCGTGCCTTTTTTGCTGGCCGTCCAACCTGTTTATGCCCAAGAAGCGCCTGCTGTCGAAGAAGTCATTGTTGAACCAACTCCAGCCCCCGAAGCCCCAGCTATTGTTGAAATAACCCCAACCCCAGAAATAATTCCAAGTCCAGAAATAACTCCTGAAGTCACACCAGAAATTATCCCTGAAATAACACCAGAAGTTACTCTTGAAGTCACTCCCGAAATAACTCCAGAACCAAGTCCAATCATAGTAATAGAACCGACTGCTCCAGTTTTAGATGTTAGTATCACTCCAGCTCCAGAAATAATAACCGTTCCAGAGAACACTCCAACTCCAGAATCCACTCCAACCGAAGCCCCAGTTTTAGGTACTGTTTTTGAAAAAGTTTGTCTCACTGATGAACAAATAAAAGATACTACCAATGAAGAATGGATTATTAATGACACCACCGGAATTTCTGAAACCAAAGGCAAGGTTCAGCTTGGAGTTAAATATATTTATCCTCAAAAAAATAAAGTTTCAATTACTTTTAAATGTCTTCCCAAAGATGAATCTTTGCGCACCTCGCTAAAAATCCAAAAAATTAAAACCGCCGATTTAGTTCTTCCAGACACTATGGGTAGTGTCGGTGAATATGCTTTTGACATCACCACTGGTATGAAAGACGGTGATTTTGAATACGATGTTACTCTTCCAAAACCAGTCGATTCTACTGCCGAAATTTCCTACATCGAAAAATCTATTGACGAAGCCAAATCTGATTTATCTTTTTTTGATATTAATAAGATTGAAGATTCCAAAATCGAACAATCCGGCGACACCGTCAAAGCCGTTTCTATTGACCATTTCACTATCTTTATCGCTACTTATGCCGATTTAGGAATAACTCTATCAGAATCAGTTTATCTGCAAGGAGATACTGTCTATATAAATTCTACTAGTCTAACAGCGAGCAAATTTTATCGTGTTGATATTATTGAACAAAATGGGACAACCAGACATTCATCCGCTCCATGTACCACCGGGGTTACTTCCCTGAAGGGTTCTTATACTCTCGACGGCGCCGCTCCGATTGGCACTAATTGGAAAGCTGAAATTACAAAATATGATAGCCTTACAAATTGTAATGCCCCAACCAGTAAAACCGAAACAGGTATTGCCACTTTTGAAGTCAAATCAACTACTCCAGCTCCTGTCACTAATCCAACTCTTTCCCAAGTCTGTGGTCTTGATATTGCTATTGTTATCGATGTTTCTGGAAGTATTAATAATACTGAGCTAAATCAAATGAAATCTGCTTTTACCGGTTTCGTCGATGCTCTCAATGGTACTCCAACTCAATTTTCAGTTACTCAATTTGACACGACCGCAGACATACTTCAACCTTTTACTTCTGATTTTACCGCCGTTAAAACTAAAATTAATTCTGCTGGAGGCGGAGACTGCACCAATTGGGACGATAGTATTTTTAAAGCCAATGGTACCTTTGGAGGTAGAGCTGATAAACCAGATTTAATTCTTTTTGCTTCCGATGGTAATCCAAATACCATTATTAATGGATCAGGCTGTGGTGCCAATGAATCAACCGCTCTAAATGCTGCCGTAGGTAAAGCTAATATTGCTAAAACAGCTGGAAGAAGAGTTCTTACTTTAGGTATTGGAAATGAATTAAGTGTTGAAAATTTAAAAGCCATTTCTGGACATAATGTAAATACTGGTAGTGTTTTAACTTCCGATGTTATTACTACTGATTTTTCCGGTCTCGCCGCCCAATTAGCCACCTTTGCTAAACAAACCTGTGGAGGAAAAATAAGTGTCAATAAATGGGTTGATGGTGTTCAAAAAAGTGACGGTCAAACTTGGTCATTTAAAATTGATGGCACCACCACATTAACTACTGACACCAATGGTCAGGTAGCCAGTGGAACATTAAGTGTTGGCAATCATTCTATTTCTGAAGTTTCTATTCCCTCTGGTTACTCCTTTGATCATGCCACTTGTACCAGCGGTGTAACAGATCCAACCAATCCGGGTGTTAAAGATATTGCCGTAACTGCCGACAGTATTATTACTTGTAACTTTTACAATACCACTAATAAAGGCTCAATAACTATTATTAAAGACGCTGTTCCCAATGATCCTCAAGATTTCAGTTTCACCACCACCGGTAGTGGTTTGTCTAATTTTTCACTCGACGACAATTCTGATGCAACATTATCAAATACTAAAGTCTTTAGTAACTTAATGCCGGGAACCTTCTCTGTCTCAGAAGGTGCAGTTGCCGGTTGGACTCAAACCAGCGCCGTTTGTAGTGACGGCAGCCCAATCACCGCAATTTCTCTGCAACCGGGAGAAAATATTACTTGTACTTTTACCAATACTAAACAAAAAGGTCATTTAATTGTTCAGAAAACCACTATTCCTGCAGATTCTGCATCATTTTTTATTACAGCAAGCGGAACCGGAACCATCGATACAACCCAACAGACAATATCAAATACAGTTGATAAAGATTATGAAGTCACTCCAGGTACCTATTCTGTTACCGAAACCGTTCCTACTGGTTGGTCTAAAACTGGCGATACTTGTCAGAATGTTGTTATTGGCGCCGGTGAAACTAAATATTGCAATATCACCAATACTAAACTTGGAAAAATTATTGTTAAAAAAGTGATGGTCGGCGGAACCGACAGTTTTGATTTTACCGGAGACGTTGCAGGTACTATTAGTACCAACAATGGAAATTTAGAGATAAATAATGCTTTGACCAATTATGATTACGCATCACAAGAATCATTAAAAATAGGTTGGAATTTGACTGATATATCTTGCGACGATGGCTCATCGGTAAATCCAAGTCTATTTGATTTACCCACAAGGTCAGCAATCTTCCGTGTAGACCCAGGCGAAACTGTTACTTGTACTTTTACTAATACTAAAGACGCCACTCTTACTTTAGTAAAAACTGTTGTAAATGATAATGGTGGAACTGCAGTTATCAATGATTTTCAAGCCAGAATTGATGGTAATAATGTTCCTTGGGAAGTTGCTCAAACAGTTTCTTTAACTTCTCACACCGCCAGTGAAACAACCTTAACCGGTTATTCTGCTGGTAATTGGGGAGGAGACTGTGCTGCCGACGGTACTGTTTCTTTAGCTGCTGGTGAAAATAAGACTTGTACTATTACTAACGATGATATCGCTCCAACCTTAACTTTAATCAAAAGCTGGACTGATACTTACAATAGTGGATATACTCCCAGTAGTTGGACACTATCAGCTATTGGCACCGGTTCGTCTTTAGTAGGGCAGGGCAGTGTTACTGGCAATGTTTTAGCTGGTACTTACACTTTATCTGAAAGTGGTCCAACCGGCACTAATTCTTCAGTTTGGGATTGTACTGGCGGCGCCACTCCAACTGGAAATATTTTAACCCTATCTTTAGGACAAAGTATAACTTGTACCATTACCAATACCCCAATTCAACCAAAACTAACTGTCACTAAAATTGTAGTTAATGATAATGGCGGCACCAAAGTTGTTTCTGATTTTCCGTTATATGTCGGTTCCCTTCAAGTTACTAGCGGCCAAGAAAATGGATTTAATGTTGGTAATTATAAAATTAGCGAAACTAATCAACCAGGTTATTCTTCGACTATCAGTGGTGCCTGCGCCCCAGATGGTTCCATCACTCTGGCCTTAGGTGACGATAAATCATGTACAATCACCAACGACGACATTGCTTCTTCAATTACTTTAATCAAAAATGTTATTAACAATAATGGTGGTACTGCTGGTATTAACGACTTTGGACTAAGTATTGATGGAACCTTAGTTAATTCTAGCCAAAAATATTCTATTAAATCTAATATTCCATATGCTATTAATGAAACTGGTTTAGTTGGTTATTCCTTTGTCTCAATTAGTGGTACCGGTTGTCCTGCTAATTTAGGTGACACTGTAACTCTAAGCGAAGGGCAAGATATTACTTGTACTATTACTAATGATGATCAGCAGTCTTATATTATTGTCGACAAAACAGTTGTTAATGATAATGGTGGATCAGCTAAACCTGATGATTTTAAACTAACTGTTGATGGTAATGCTGTCTTAGACGAAATTGCTTATGCTGTTAACCCAGGTGAACACACTGTCGGTGAGATTAATCTTTCCGGTTACACTGCCGGAACTTGGGGAATGGATTGTGGTTTAGATGGTAAAGTTACTGTTAAATTAGGTGAAACTAAAAAATGTACCATTACTAATGATGATCAACAATCCTATCTCATTGTTAATAAAACTGTAATTAATAATAACGGTGGTATTGCTGAGCCAAACGATTTTAAACTTACTGTGGATAGTAATCCTGTTTTTGATGAAGTTACTTATGCTGTCAATCCTGGCTCTCACCTCGTCGGCGAAACCAATCTTTTGGGTTATTCTGCTGGTAATTGGGGAGGAGATTGCAATACTCAAGGTAATGTTGTTGTTGGTTTAGGTCAAAGCAAAACCTGTACTATCACTAATGATGATATTGCTCCATCTTTAACTTTAAATAAAATTTTAATAAAAGATAATGGAAGTACTGCTCTTGAATCAGCATGGACTTTGACTGCCAATGGTGGACCAGCTGGTACTTTATCAGGTCATGGTGCATCTGGAAGTACCGATGTTATTAGCGGATCATCCTTTAAAGTTGGTACTTATACTTTATCTGAATCCGGCCCTTCAGGTTATAGTGCCAGTGCTTGGACTTGTACAAATGGAATTATTGTAAATGGAAACAGTGAAATAACACTTGGTCTTGGCCAAACTACTGTTTGTTCAATTACCAATAATGATATTCAGCCAAAACTTACTGTCACCAAAATTGTAGTTGGGGATTCAAAGCCCGCTTCTTCATTTACTCTAAAAGTTGGAGCAACTACTGTTTTAACCGGCGTTCAAAATGGATTTAATGCCGGAAACTATGTCGTTTCTGAATATGACAATACTGGTGCCAATTTCCCTGACTATAATAAGGCCATTACTGGTGATTGTGCCTCAAATGGCGCTATTACTCTGGCTCCCGGAGATGTCAAATCTTGTACTATTACAAATACCCGAAAGACAGGCACTTTAAGAGTTTTAAAAAATGTCGATTTAAACGGTGATGGTGATTATACCGATGCTGGTGAAACCGGAGCCACTGATTGGCAATGGCAAACTAGTTGGTTAGGAGTTCCTGAATATGCTCATTCTGGTTATACTGGTGATTCTGCCATAACAGCAGTAACAGGAAATCATTTTATTTCTGAAACTCCTAAAACAAATTTTCACCAAGTATCAATTTCATGTACTGGAGATTTATACGAATTTGATTCTGCTAGTGGACATGTAGTTGGTATCGGTGAAAACGCAAATGTAGTTTGTACTTTTGTTAATGCTCGTGACACTGGAACCATCGAATTAATAAAATCTTGGTCAGGTAATGGTGGTCAAACAACTCTTAAGATTGGTACAGTTTCCGGTGGAAGTGATATTGATTCTCAACAAACCGGAATTAACGGAGCTATACCTTTATCAACTGGCCAAAATAATGTTATTACTGGTACTTATTATTTATCCGAAACTAATGGATTAGATAATTACACCGCTTCTCCACTTTCTTGTTTTAACGATGTCAATAACAATGGCACAAACGATACCGAACCAGTAATTTCCATTGGCGCCAATGATAGTGTTTCAGTTGCCAAAGATCAACATATTATTTGTATCTACACTAATACGCGTAAAACAGGCGATATTAAATTCGATAAAGTTGTTCTTGGTGGTTCTGCCCAAGACACTGATTGGACTTTTACTATTTCCGGTCAAGAAACCGCCAAAGATGGTGATACTAAAACTTACGATACTGGTTCTTACACCGTCACTGAATCTGGTGCCTCAAATTATACTTTAACCGGAGCTTCTGGTGTTTGTTCAATGGACCCATCAACCAAAGTTATTACTTTAAATGTTCATACTGAAGGCGGTACTTGTACTATCACCAACACCCGCGACACCGGCTCGATTACTGTTAATAAAATTATTGATATAGATGGTGATCTTTATACCACCAATGATCAAACATCTGCCGGAAATTGGCAGTTTGATGTCGATGGCACAGGAGCTGATACAACCGATGCCTCTGCCGACGTAACCGATGCCAATGGAACAAAAATATTCTCAAATTTAAAAACAGGTGAATACACTGTAATTGAAACAAAACAAAATGGCTACGATTTATTCAGTGCTAATTGCGGTCTTGAAAATGGTACTTTTGACAACACAGATAGTGTTGATAGTGTAGATGTTTATAAAGACACAAATACGATTTGTACTTTTTATAATACTCCCAATGGTACTATTCATGGTTACAAATGGAGTGATATGAATGCTAGTGGTGGGCCAACTGTCGGAATTGGAGAGTCTTTGCTTTCCGATTGGACCATTAATCTTTATGAATCTAACGATGATGGTGGGTTTGAGTCAATTCCTTTAAAATCAACAACCACCGATAGTACCCAATTTCACTTTGGTTGGTATTGGTTTGAACATCTTTTGCCTGGACAATACAAAGTCTGTGAAGTTTTACAAAATGGTTGGATTCAAACGTATCCACTAAATCAAAATGACAATTGTCATGTCATAAATTTACCGGATGATAATTCTAATGAATTTCCTTCAAGTTTAAATTATGTGGAAGGTCACGAATATAATTTCGGCAATCAACAAAAAGGTGAAGTAGTTGTCTATAAATTTAACGATCTTAACGGTAATGGAAAACATGATAAAAATGAACCTTATTTGCCAAATTGGGATATTACTATGGATCAGAATACTACTGGTTCCACTCAAAAAACTGACGAAACTGGAAAAACAATCTTTAGCTTAATTCCCGGAGAGTATGTTCTAGGGGAAAATATGCAGGAAGGTTGGTATCAATCCAATATATATTGCGAAGATAATGGCCCTGGTGTTTTAATTACTAAAACAGGAGAGGCTTATGGACATCACGGAAATTGCGGAGGTTGGAATGGTTGTGGAGATGCCGCCACCTGTGCTCTTTGGGCTTGCGAAGTAAATGGATATGACAGTCTAGTTTCATATGGAGAAGACAGACCTTGTACGCAATTTAATAATTGCCATTTGTTTTACAACAGAGGAAGCATCGATTGGGATTGGGGTAATTGGTGTGGTGTTAGTGGTGTAACCGACATTAAATGTACTAATCGTTCCAGCAATCCTACTCCCACTCCAACTCCACCAGGAGAAGCTGCTTTTAATTTAAAAGATATATTTAAAGTGGGCGAAGTATTAGCTCAATCATCCCCAAGCAATAGATTAATAATTAGTGCTGGAGCAAATAAAACTTGTTACATCGGTAATTATCAAAAAGCTACCGTCACTGTTAATAAAGATGTTCTAGATAATCTTGGACAACAGATTGAAGATAATAATGTATTTACTACTTCTGTTACGGGTCAAGAAAATAGTAATTTTTCCGAATTATCTCCAGCTGTTTATAAACTAAATCCAGGAACTTACACTTTGTCAGAAATAAATATTCCCTCTGCTTATAAACTTAAATCAGATAATGATATTACAATAACAGTCACTAGCGGTGAATCCAAATCAGTAAACTTTATCAATTGGAAAGTTCCTGCTAAACTCACAATTTCTAAAACCAACAATCGTTGGCCAACTGCTCAAACCAATGGTTCCGAAGTTGAATATACAATTACTCTTAATGTCCAAGAAAATAATATAAAAGGAGTTTCAGTTATAGATTTGCCACCATTTGGCTTTACTTATAAAGCCGGTAGTTGGAAAGTTTTAATTAATGGAACTGAAAGATCGATTCCTGAACCTGTCTATCATTCTCCAGGTAAATGGCAAATCGGTGATCTTAATAAAGACGATGTTGTTACTCTTAAATATGTTGCCACCATCGATAATTCTGTCGACCCTGGCACCTACAAAGACGCCGCTTGGGCTTATGGTTGTCAAGACAGCCAAGAATGTACACTTGAAAGTTCTGACAAACTTTTAGCCAGCGCTATTGCTCCAGGTTATTTAGCTTCTACTTTCGTTGGCACTCAAATTAAAATTGATCCAGTTTTTGCCAGCCAAGACGTTAATATTGTCAAAGAAGAAGGCCAAGTTCTTGGTGCCACCACCGAAATGCCTGGTACTGGTGCTCAGACCGTTTGGATGATTATCTTCGGTATTTTATCCTTGTTGGGCATTGGTTTTATAATTTACGGATTAAAAAAAGAAAAAAATATTATGAAAAGTCTAATTATTATTACCCTCATTAGTTTAGTTTCACTTTTCTCCGTCAAGGCTGCCAATGCTGTTCAAAGTAGTAATATTTTTATTAGCGTTGAAAATCCAATTTCTCCAACTAATAAAGACAAATTTACTCTTAGCTTTACCGCTCTTGATATTCTTAATCGACCTTTAACTGTCAAATGTTTTAAGGTCAATCCCGATTCCAGTGAAATTCAAATTGGCACGGTTGATGTCAAAGCTGGTGGTAATTCCGGTGAATGTAATTTAGAAAATAATCCGCTCACTGAAAGTGAAAAAACCTATTATTTCTATGCCATCGCTTCCTCTGGTGGAGAAGAATATCGCAGTGATTCTGTGGCTGTTGATTATGATAGTTCTGGTCCTGGTACTCCAAATGATTATTCCAAAGAGAGAGAGGGGTGTAATTACAAAATCAGTTTCAAGGCTAGCAATGACGGTAAAACTAATATAATTAGAATTTATCGCGCTGATGTCACTAAATTTATTGCTGACTCTGGTTCCCAGATTGGTCAAGTTGGTATAAGTCCCGATCAAAAAGGAAGTTTTACCGACGTTAATGTTCCCGACTGTAATAAAACCTATTATTACGTTATACGTGCCTTTGATGAAGCAGGCAACGGCAGCGGTCTAGCTGGTGATTTTATTACCGTCTATACTTCTACAACCACAACCACTACCGGTAGTGTACTCGGTGCCATTCCGGTTATTGGCGACGATAATATTCCTAAAGACGGGTCAGAAATCGATCAAGAAGCCATTTCTGATGAAAACCAAGAAGGCTCAATTTTAGGTACCGAAACTCCAAATCCAAAAAGTTTTTCCACTCAATTCCAGTCATTCATTAGCCGTCACAAATTCTCTTCGGCTCTAGTAGCTCTTCTGGTTTTGTTTATAATTGGTTATGTTGTCAAAAAAATTAGGAATAAAAAGAAATAAATTTATTCTAGTTGGAATTCTTTTTATTTTTATTTCTTTAACAATTCCCGTCTCTACTTTTGCTCCAGTATTAAAATCGGAAATAATTTATCAACTAGATAAAAAAACCGATAAACCTACTGAAATTGTCCCAATTAATCTTGACTTTTCCATTATTATTCCCAAAATTAACGCCAATGCTAAAGTTATTAAAAATGTTGATCCTTTTAATTCTAAAATTTATCAACGAGCTCTAACTCAGGGGGTTGCTCATGCCAAAGATACTTCTACCCCTGATAAATCCGGCAACACTTTTATTTTTGCCCATTCTGCTGGTAATTGGTATGAAGCCAATCAATTTAATGCCGTCTTTTATCTTTTGAATAAATTAGAAACAGGGGATGAAATTATTGTTTATTATCAATCTCAAAAATATATTTACACTGTTAATGAAACAAAAATTATTAATGGCAATGAATTAAATTATATGTCAAGTAAAATCGGCCAAAATCAACTCACTTTAATGACTTGTTGGCCTCCAGGAACCACTTTAAAACGTTTAGTTGTTATCAGTACTCTCAAAAATGATTAAAAATCCAATCCATCTTCAAATTCTAAAAGATATTTCTGAACTTGAAAAATCTCTCTTGTTAAAGAGAGATTTAGAGAGATTGAATATTGCTTTTGGTCAAAAATATATTGGAACCAATAAAACTTATCACGGCTTTTCCACTAAACAGATATCTGACTTGGCCAAAAAAATAATCACCGAAAATAATCTAAAAAAAGATCAGATTATCGAATTACTCAATTCTCTTTATCAAAACAATACCAGTTATACCGAAATTGTTATTGGTCCTATGATTTTGTCATTATCTTCAGAAACTCTAAAAGATTTTGATCCCAAAAATCTAGATTTATGGCTAAATTACACCTGTGGTTGGGCAGAAAATGATGTTTTATGCCAATCAAATTTTACCAGTGAAATTATTCTTAATAATTGGTCAAACTGGCAAAAAATATTAAAACAATTCAATCAAGACCGCAATATTAACAAACGCCGTGCTTCTCTAGTTTTATTAACTAAATCACTTCGTCAATCTGACGATCCGCGTTTATCCAAATTAGCTTTTCAAAATATTGAGAATCTTAAATCAGAAAAAGAAATTTTAATTACTAAAGCCGTTTCTTGGTTGCTTCGATCTTTAGTCGCTTTTCACCAAGATGAACTATTAGATTATTTGGAAAAGAATAAAGACACTTTACCCAAAATTGCATACCGTGAAGCTCTTTCCAAAGCCCTCACTGGCCGCAAATACAACAATTCCAAAAAACAAAAAATAAATCTTTAAAACAAAAGTAGGGGACAGGCATGCCTGTCCCCTACAATATCACAAAAAATTTAATATTGGCTTTCCACAAACGTCAACGCAAATCCGGTTTTATTAGCTCGACCAGTTCTCCCGATTCGGTGAACATAATCCTCGTAATTATTTGGTTTATCAAAATTAATTACATGGGTAATATCGGCCACATCTAAGCCTCTGGCAGCTACGTCAGTTGCAACTAAAATATTTATTTCGTTTTCTTTAAAAGCTCTCAAAGTTCTTTGTCTTTGGAATTGAGCTTTATCACCGTGAAGCGATCCAACTTTAAATCCTTTTTGATTTAAACCGACATAGATTTTTTCTACCATCGATTTAGTTGCTCCAAAAACTAAGACTTTTTTAAATTCTTCTTGTCCTAATAATTTATGCAGCATATTTTCTTTATCTTCTCGGCGAACTCGAACCACATTTTGTTCCACATTTTTAGAACTTTCTTGAGTTTTAACTGAAATTTTAACTGGATTAACTAAAAATGAATCAATTAAGTGTTCAATTTTTTTATCAACTGTCGCTGAGAAAAATAATGTTTGATGAGGGGAGGGAATTTGACTAATAATTTCTTTAATGTCAGCCACAAATCCCATATCCAACATTCGATCAACTTCATCCAAAACTATCGTATTTATTTTTGAAAAATTAATTATTCGGCGTTCAGCTAAATCTTTAATTCTGCCTGGAGTTCCCACAATTATGTGTGGATCTCGTCTAATATCCATAATTTGTTCTCTAATATAAGCTCCGCCAATGGCCAAAGCCACGTAAACTCTCATTCCAAAAGTAAAAGATCTAATATCTTGTTTAATTTGTTGAGCCAATTCTCTAGTTGGCGCCATAATAAGTATTCTCTTGTTAGGATCTAATAGAATTTCATTAATTAAAGGTAAGGCGAAAGCAGCTGTTTTTCCAGTTCCAGTGTTAGCAACTCCCAAAACATCACGACCATCTAAAATATGGGGGATTATTTCATCTTGAATTGGAGTTGGTTTCAAATAACCCTTAGCTTTAATGTTATCCATTAAAATTGGGCTAAAATCAAAATCCTGGAAATTGTTTTTAACTTGGACATCTTCAATTTTCACCATTGGTTCAGCTTTTTTAATGAACATGGAAATATCTATTCGGCTTTCAAAACTTCGGTTTCTTCCACCTCCACTTCTATTTCCACCTCCAAATCTGCCGCCACCATTACCGCCGCTGTTTCTGCTGGAAAAATTATTTCGACCAAAACTTGGTCTTTGTTGAGTTCTGCCACCAATGTTATTGGTGAATTTATTCTGATACATAATATTTTGTTGACCCAAACCTGTTTTTCGGCCGTGGCCTAGAAACTTGCGGTGCCCACAAAGTATTAACGCACCAATTGCTCAAATCAGTCTGTAGTTTATCACAACTACTTCCAATTGCAAATTTATTTATAGTTTATTCGCCACGATTTGCCACAACATTATCCCGACTCCAATTGTCATAAAAAATAAAGTTATTAAGGCTGCCCATTTATGTTTTTTCTTGCTTTTAAATTTTCCCACCACTCTTTCATCATCGGCAATTTTAATAATGATAGCAATCAATGGCACCGAGGCTACACCATTAATAATCGCCGCATAATACAAAGCATCCATCACATTAATCCCCAATAAATTTATTAAAAAGCCAATTCCAGTCGCCACCGCAATAATTATATAAAATACCTTAGCTTGACTAAATTTTTTAGATAATCCTTCTTTTAATCCAAAAGCTTCCGATATTGCGTAGGCCAATGATCCAGCCAAAACTGGAATCGATTGCCAGCCAATTCCAATAATTCCCACGGCAAATAATATATAGGCAAAATTTCCGGCTAATGGTCTTAATGCTTGAGCTGCTTGTTGAGGTGTGTCAATTGAAAAAATACCGTTAGCATGCAAAGTTCCGGCTGTTGTTAACATAATTGCCAAGGCAATTAAATTAGAAAACAACATTCCCGCTTTTGTATCAAATTCCATTTTTTTTATGTCTTTTTTGACTACTTTTGGATGATAATTAAAATCTTTTAATTTACCCTCAGCAATTTCTTCTTCCACTTCTTCAGCGCTTTGCCAAAAAAATAAATAAGGTGAAATTGTTGTTCCGACCAGTCCTATAACCACCATTAAATATTCCAAATTTATCTCTACTTGTGGCACAAAACTATCCCAAACCAAATTATTAAAATCGTGTTTAACCAAAAAAGCCGTAATTAAATAAACTACCAAAATCATACTTTGCCATTGCAAATATTTTACATATTTTCTGTAAGGAACGGCAATTTGCATCCACACAATAAAAATTGCCGCAATTGCCAACCAATAAAAATAATTAAAATCAAACAACATTTGCATCGAGGCCGCCATTATTCCCAAATCAGCCCCAATATTAATAATATTAGCAATTGCCAACAGGGAAGTAGCCAACACTAACATTCTTTTTGAATAATATTTTTTAATAATAGTTGCTAAACCTTTACCACTTACCATTCCGACTCTGCCGCACATTTCCTGAATCGACATCATTGCTGGCCACAAAAACACCATTGTCCAATTCAGTTTATAGCCATATTTTGCCCCAGCTATCGAATAAGTTGCAATTCCCGATGGATCATCATCAGCCGCTCCAGTAATAAATCCCGGTCCAATTCTTTTAAAAAAATTCCTAACTTTTTTTAATATCACACTTAAAGATATCTGTTTTTAAAAATTAAATCTAGTCACGAGAAAAGTAATTAATTCTATAGTAAAATAGTCAATGATCTTAAATTCTTCCACTATTAAAATTGCTGGTCCAGCTGGTTCGGGTATCAAATCTGCCGGTCAGCTTTTTTCTAAATTATTAATTGATCACGGTTTTAATTTAGTTGATTACGGTGAATATCCATCTCTGGTTAGAGGCGGGCACAACACTTATCAAATCACTTTTTCCGATAAAAAAGTTTTTTCTACTCATTTTAATGTTGATTTATTTTTTTCAGTTTATCCCGGTCATTGGCAGCAACATCTCAAAGAATTTACTAAAAACACATTAGTATTTTCCGATGAAGATTTCTCCGAAGTCAAAAGCAAATCTAATTTTCTAAATTTACCTCTAAAAGAAATGGCCACTCAAGCTGGCAGCTTATTGGTCGTCAATACTCTTTGTTTAGGTGTTGCTGCTTATCTTTATAATTTGGACACTAAATTAGCCAAAGATCTTATTTGTGAAGCCTATGTTAAATATGCCGATTTAAACTTAAATGCCTTTAATATTGCCTATAATTACGCTAAAGAAAATTTTTCCAAATTTCAAATTAAGATAAACAAATCTAAAAAAATTGTTAAAATGGGTTTTTATGATGGCAACGAAGCCTTCGGTTGGGGATTCATTAAAGGTGGTGGTGTTTTTTATTCCGCTTATCCCATGACTCCAGCTACTGGTGCTCTTCATTTTCTGGCCAGTAAACAAGCTGAATTTAGATTAACCGTAGTTCATCCCGAAGATGAGATATCTTCAGCCAACATGGCTGCTGGAGCTGCTTTCACTGGTGCCAGATCGGCTACGGGCACTTCAGGTGGTGGTTTTGCCCTTATGAACGAAGCTGTCAGTTTTTGTGGCATCGCAGAAATAGGTATGGTTTATTATCTAGTTTCCCGTCCTGGTCCAGCCACTGGGCTTCCCACTTGGACTAGTCAAGGTGATCTTTTTCATGCCATTTATTCTGGCCACGGTGAATTCCCTAAGGTTGTTCTTGCCCCAGGTGATATTGATGAATCTTTTGAATTAAGCCACAATGCACTTGATCTAGCTGCTGAACTTCAAACTCCAGTCATTGTTTTGAGTGATAAATTAATTGGTGAATCCAGTGCCAGTACTAAATTTTTCCCCGACATTGAAGTAAAAATTAACAAAGGTAAAATTCTAAACGAAATCGATTCCGATGATTTTAAAAGATATGCTTTTACTAAAGATGGCATTTCGCCACTTTCTCTTCCAGGCACTGTCGGTGGTGAATTTTTAGCCAACAGTTATGAGCATGATGAATACGGTTTTGCTACCGAAGATGCCGATCTTTCTGAAAAAATGTTTAATAAAAGAATGTTAAAAGTCAAAACTGCTTTAAAGATTTCTCCTAAAGCCAACTTTTTTGGCTCAAAAAATGCCAAAAAACTAATAATCAGTTGGGGATCTCCCAAAGGTGCTATTCTAGAGGCCTTAAAATTAATGGACAATAAAGAAGATTTTGCTTTTTTGCAATTAAAAACTCTCTGGCCAATCAATCCAGAAATCAAAAATATCATTGATGCTTTTAAAGAAACTATTGTCATTGAAAATAATGGCACCAATCAACTTATCACTCTCCTGAAATCTCAATTTGATTTTCATCCTACCAAAATTATTAATAAGAATAATGGCCGTCCTTTCTTTCCAGAAGAAATTATTGATTTATTAACCAAAAAATAATTATGATAAATTATCGATCCAAAATCAATCCTACTTGGTGTCCCGGTTGTCATAATTTTTTAGTTTTTTCTGCTGTTCAAGCCGCCTTTAATGCTCTCGAGTTAAAACCATCAGATCTAGTTATTAACTATGATATTGGTTGTGTTGGTAATATGGCTGATTTTTTCAAAACCTATGGTGTTCACACTCTTCACGGTCGAGCTATTGCCGTTGCTATGGGAGAAAAGATGATCAACCCCAATTTAACTGTTTGTGTTTTTGGTGGCGATGGTGGCACTTATGGAGAAGGTTTGAATCATTTGATTGCCGCTGCTCGTGCCAATATCAATATTACGGTTTTTGTTTCCAATAATTTTCTTTACAGTTTAACCACCGGTCAAACTAGTCCAACCACTCCCAAAGGTTCTCGTACCAAATCAACTCCATTAGGCAATCCCAGCGAACCAGTTAACATAGTTGAACTACTTAAAGCAGTAAATCCTCATGTTTTTGTTAAATCAGTCGATGCCAAAAACATTGCCGAAGTTACCAAAAATTTCAAAGAAGCTCTTGAATTTAAAGGTTTTGCCCTAGTCGAAACTCTTCAAGAATGTGTCGCCTTCGGCAAACAACTAAAATCATAAAATGGAAAAAAGAGACCAAGAACCTAATTTAACTTTTGATGAACAATTTGATCGATTACCGATTAATGGTCTCGTCAAATTACCAATTTCTATAGTCCACCCCACTGATGTTGATGATGGTAAAATCTCGATGACAGATGAACCAATCGAAATTTATCGGGAAGATAAATCTCGTAAATTTTATATTTACGACGGTAATCATCGTTATTTTGATAAAGAAAGAGATCTGATAAAACGACTTGGTTTTGATCACAGAGATGAAGAACTAGTTGAATTTAAAAAAGTCAAAAACGACAAGCCTTGGTAATCTTTAGCTTTTTCTTGCAATTATCGCCATAAATAAGGGAAATTCTTTTCTGGCTCTGTCTTCCACTTTTGCATTAGATCCAGTACTTATTTTGTCAGATATCCATTCTTCAATTTTTTCAATTACAAAACCATTGTCAAAAAGCATTTCACTATAAGCCGATAGGGGATAATGATACGACCAAGTTTCTTCACTTATATTTTTTCCAGGATTAGCCACAATTGGAATTTCTTGCGGTGTCATATAATCATCAATTCGACGATATTGAATTTTATTACCACTAATATCTTCACCCCAGCTGCTATGTCGGGGGATTCTAAAAATTGGATGATTTAAAACAATTACCAATTTTCCCTCTTTTTTTAAATGTTTAGCAAAATTTCTAATAACCCCGAATTCCTTTTTAATATTTTGTAGTGCCAAAATTATTGCTCCATTATCAAAATCAGTTTTACTGACTGGCAAATCTTTGCTCACATCCGCAATTATAAATTTATGTTTTGAATTTATTTTTTTATCATTTGCCTCTCTAATTAAACTGCTTGCCAAATCAACTCCTACATATTCAATCTTTTCATTCATGTTTCTTTCTAAAACACCCTGTCCACAGGCTAAATCGATTAGCGATTCATTTTCTTTTAAATTTAAAATTCGTTTTAAATTTGGCATTATTACATGTTGATGATAATAATTGCCTTCGTCACCGACGCTTTTGTTGTACCATTTACTTACTTTTTGCCAAGAACTATTATTTCCCATGACTGAATTTTAACATGCGGTATAATTAGCCAGTGATTATCATTAAAAATCAAACTCAAATTGAAGGTATTCGTCAATCGTCCAAATTAGCGGCGGTCACTTTAAAGTATCTTTCCCGATTTGTTAAACCGGGAATTTCTACTGAAAAGCTAAATGAACTTGGTCATAAATTTATTATCGACCATGATGCCATTCCAGCTCCTCTAAATTACAGCGGTTTTCCCAAAAGCATCTGTACTTCCATTAATAATGTTGTTTGTCATGGTATTCCTTCTCCTAATGAAATTTTAAAAGAAGGGGATATTATCAATCTTGATGTCACCACCATTTTAAATGGTTATTATGGCGATGTTTCTGCTTCTTTTCCAGTCGGTAAAATTACCAAAAAAGCTCAAGATTTAATTGAGACCACAAAATATGCCCTAAATCAATCTATAAAATGCCTTAAACCAGGCAAATTATTAAATAATTGTGTTGGTAAAGTAATCGAGCCAATCGCCAATAAAAAAGGTTACAGTATAGTTCGTGAACTTGGTGGTCATGGGGTTGGCCTTAGTTTTCACGAAGATCCTTTTATTTTTCATTTCGACACCAACCAAGAAAAAGTTATTTTAAAAGAGGGAATGATTTTTACTATCGAACCTATGATTAATGCTTCTACAAATTATAGAGTTACTCTCGATCGACATGATGGTTGGACTATTCGTACTCTAGATGGATCGTTATCAGCCCAATTCGAACACACTGTTTTAATTACTAAAACTGGTTATGAGATACTAACAATATGATCATTCTTGATGGCAAAACTCTTTCTCAAAAAATTCTTGACGATTTAAAATTAAAAATTTCAAATTTCAAATTAAAACCAACTCTAGACATAATTATTGTTGGTACCGATTCTGCCAGTCAAAAATATGTGGCTCTAAAACAGCAAAAAGCTCAATCAATTGGTATCAGTGGTAATGTTCATCAACTTAGCGAATCTTCAACTACCGCCGATCTTTTATCTTTGGTAAATAAATTAAATAAAGATGATTCAATTACTGCTTTTATGGTTCAACTTCCTCTTCCTTCCCAAATTGACACTGAAAAAGTTTTAGCTAATATTGATCATAAAAAAGATGCCGATGGCCTTAACCCTTTTAATCTTGGTCTTCTTTTTCAAAAAGGCTCCACTGGAATCGCCTCGGCCACTGCTTGTGGAATAATCAAACTTCTAGAAGAATATAAAATTGATATCAGCGGTAAAAACGCGGTAATAATTGGTCGTAGTTCTGAAGTTTCTATTCCATTATTTGCCCTATTATTAGGTAAAAATTCTACCGTAACTATTTGTCATTCTCATACCCAAAATTTAAAAGAAATTTGTCAAAAGGCTGATATCTTAATTTCCGCAGTCGGTAAGCCAAAATTTTTAACCAAAGATTTTATTAGAGAAGGGGCTGTTGTTATTGATGTTGGTTTTGGCACCGATTCAAATGGCCAAGTTTCCGGTGATTTTGATTTTGACCAAGTTTCAAAAATTGCTAGTTTTATCACTCCAGTTCCCGGCGGTGTCGGTCCCATGACTATTGCTTCTCTTCTTTTCAATACCGTCCAAATTGCAAAAAATTAATATAATCCAGAAATGGCAGCAATATTATTTAATTTCGAAAATTCCAAAACAAAAGAATATTTAGCTTCTATTGGAGGAATAGTTGTTTGCTTAAATCATTTAGAGCATTTTATTGAGTTTATGATTTGGGAATTAATTAATCCAAAAGTTGATAACGCTAATAAAAGCCAATTAATAGGAGAAAGAATTACTGTCAATTTAGAATATATTGAAAAACTAGAATTATTAAGATCCCTAATTATTGAAAGAAAAGGAATTGAAAAAGCAGAAGAATTTAAAGAAATTTATATAAAATGTAAAAAAGCATGCGAAATTAGGAATGACATTTCTCATTCTTTATGGAGTATAGAATTTGGAAATAACAAAGAAGGAATTTCACCATCTACGACTAAAACTAATATGCAAAAAGCGTTTCAAAGAGGGAAAAATTTTGATTTTTTATCGGCTTATAAACAAGTTAATCTTGATGAACTTAAATTAGAAATGAATCAGATAAATCAAACAATTTCAGATTTATTTTCATTTTTTATGTAAAAATAAAAAATTTCTCCCTTTATTAAAGGGAGATGCGGCGAAGCCGAGAGAGATTTTGTTATAATAGATTATGAAAATTCAACTTTTTGATCGTGGTACTCCACAAGGCAAGCAATTATTTACCAATCTCGAACTTGCTTGTCAGCGTCTTCAAATTGATTACGATCCGGAATATGTCAAAGATATGTCAAAAGTAATCAGTATGGGTCTACAAGGCAAAACTATTCTTTTAATCGATGGTGAAGTTGCTTTTATGGACCGCTACCCATCAATTAAAGAGCTCGAAGTCATCATTTCCGACTTTCAAAAATAATATTTCCCCTTTATCAAGGGGAGATGCCGGTTTATCCAGAGAGGGGTTTAAAAACCAAATAATCTTTTTGCATTTCCGTCAACTATTTTTTCTGTTTCTTCAAAACTTAAATCCCAAATTTCCGCCACTTTTTTATAAATATATTCCACATTTTTTGGACTATTAATTTCACCTCTAAATGGTACTGGTGTTAAATAAGGGGAATCAGTTTCTAAAACCAGCCTATCTTTAGGTATATTTTTCACAACTTCTTCCAACCCCGCTTCATAAGTCAAATTTCCGTCAATTCCAAAATAAAATCCCAGATCTAATATTTTTTTAATTCTTTTATTACCACCGGCATAACAATGAAATACTCCGGATAAATCCTTATATTCTTTTAAAATTTCCACTACTTCATCAACTGCTTTTCTGGCATGAATGATTAAGGGTAATTTATATTTTTGAGCCAATTCTATTTGTTTTTTAAAAACAATAATCTGCTTCTCTTTATCAAATTCACCCGAGAAATCTAATCCACATTCACCAATTGCCCCAATTTTTTGATAATTTTCCTCAACTATTTTTTCAAGTTTAGCAGGGGAGTCTTGGCTTTCCATTGGGTGAATACCTACACTTACCAATAATTTATCTGGATATATTTCGCCCAATAATAGGTTATTTTTTGAATCAGTCACATCTGATGCCGCCAAAATGATTTTATCAATCCCCTTATCAATGTCGCACAATCTTTCCAAGTGAGCATGGGTATCAATCATCTTATTTTATCCTCGGAAATAAAGATTCTGAAAGCGGTTTTACTTCATTTTTAAAGCAATTTTCGATTTTTTCTGCCACTTTTGGCATTAAAATTTGGAGATGAAAGGCAGCTTTTCGAATGTTTTTGATACATTCGTTTAAGACAGCAATTCTTTCTGGATTTTCTTTTTCCAATTTCCATGGACTAGTTTGATTTAGTTTTAAATTTGAAGCATCAACATATTTATTAAAAACCAATTCAAATGCTTCGTCTAATTTAAGATTATTAATTAATTCTTCAAATTCATTATCAAACTCAATTTTCTCTTCTTCTGTTTTTTGTCCTTCAGCTAATTTAGCTACTCTAGAAACTAAATTTCCCAAATTATTGGCTAAATCTGCATTATATTTTTCTTTAAATCGATTAATACCCACATCCGAATCATTTTCTGACGGAAAAGATCTGACAATTAAATATTTACTCTCCTCTACTCCAAACAGATCAACTAATTGTTGTGGCGAAATTACATTTCCCAATGATTTGGACATTTTTTGACCATCAATCATATAAAAACTGTGAGTATAAGTTTTTTTAGGTAACGAAATTTCAGCCGACAACAACATTGCTTGCCAGATAACAGTATGAAACCATAAAATCTCTTTTCCTAATAAATGTAAATCAGCCGGCCAAAAGTCTTTTTTACCTTCGACAAACTGTGTTGCACTGTAATAATTAATTAAAGCGTCAAACCATACATAAACTGTTTGGCTTTTGTCCCAAGGGGTTGGAATTCCCCATTCCACATTTTCCCGGGATATCGAAACATCTTTTACTCCAGACTTAAGTTTTGCCAATATTTCCAGTTTTTTTCCAATAGGGTAGATGTAATTAGTTTTATCATTTTCAATCAGTTTAATAATTTCCGGCACATATTTACTCAATTTAAAAAACCAATTTTCTTCACTTTTAAAAACGGTTTTTTCTGGTGGATGAAGTCCACAATGATTATCAACTAATTCTGATTCAGTTAAAAATTTTTCACAGCCGACACAATATAAGCCTTCATATTTGGCTTTATAAACATCACCTTTATCGTAAATTTTTTGCAAAACTTCGGCTACCACTTTTTCATGTCGAGGATCAGTAGTTCTGATAAAAAAATCAAAACTAATGTCCAACTTTTTCCAAGCTTCTTCAAATCTTGGTGAAATTTTATCGCAATATGCTTTAACTTCCAAGCCTTCTTTTTGGGCTGTTTCCGCCACTTTTTGTCCATGCTCATCAGTTCCGGTCAAAAAGAAAACCTCTTCTCCTTTGGCTCGGTGAAGTCTGGCCACCACATCAGCCGCCACCGTTGTACAGGTATGACCGATATGAGGAATATCATTAATGTAATAAATTGGGGTTGTTATAAAAAATTTGTTCATAGTTTAACTTTAAAAAACAAAAAAGAGTATCTTTCGATACTCCTATTTTGCCACATTATTTGGATAAATCCAAACTTCTGTGGCTATTACATTTTTTTATTAGACTTTTTACCTGTCTTTTTAACCACTTTTTTAGCTGGTCTTTTTTTAACTACAACTTTCTTAACCCCTTCGGTTCCAACTTTTTTGGAATAGTTAGACTTAAGTCTGTCGCTTTTATTTTTGTGAAAAAGATTCTTTTTTACAGCCTTGTCTAAAATAGAATAAACTTCTTTTAAACCTTCAGCAGTTGGCTTAGCTAAAAACTTTTTAACAGTAGTTTTAAGCGTATTTTTAAAAGAAACATTATCCTTATGATTTTTTAAGGACTTTCTTAGTGATTTTTTTGCAGATAAACTGATTGGCATGAGCAATATTTTATCTTATCTTTTCCTTATTTACAACCATATATAATCTAGTTAATAATCAGATATAATTCAAATTATGACCTTTAAAGAGAGGATTCAGCTAATAAGTCAAAAAAAACAAAGTACCATTTTGTCAGCTTCTTTAGTTTTAGCCATAGCTTTTGGTCTTTCTTCAATCCTTGGTCTTTTAAGAAATCGTTTTTTATATGCTAAGTTTTTTTCCTGCTGTTTAGCCCAACTCGATGTTTATAATGCCGCTTTTCGCCTTCCCGACCTAATTTTTAAATTATTAGTTACCGGTGTTCTGTCAGCCTCTTTTATCCCAGTTTTTTCGAATTATTTACATAAAAATAAGAAAGTTGCCGACGAAATTGCTTCCACTGTTATTAATCTTCTTTTAATTGCCTTCACAATTATTTCCATAATTGCTTTTATTTTTATTAAACCAATCTCTAGCCTTATCGCTGCTGGTTTTTCTCCGGATCAACTATCTTTAATGGCCAGTCTTAGTCGAATTTTACTTATTGCTCAAATATTTTTTCTTCTTAGTAATTTTGCCACTGCCATTCTTCAAGTTAATCAAGTTTTTATTGTTCCTGCCCTCACCCCTATTATTTACAATCTCTTCATTATTATCAGTATTTTTACCCTAGCTCCAATTTTTGGTATTTATGGAGTTGCCATCGGCGCTGTTGTTGGTGCCTTTTTTCATTTTGCCATTCAAGTCCCCGTCCTCCGCCGTCAGGGTTTTGTTTATTACCCTATAATCAGGACAAAATTAAGTGGAGTTAAAGAAATTTTTCGTCTCATGATCCCCAGAATTTTATCCCTAGGTTTGGGTGAAATTGAAAATACTGTTACTCTCTTTTTTGCCAGTACCTTAGCTTCTGGATCTATCTCTCTTCTAAATTTAGCTCTCCAATTTATGTATTTGCCTAGTCGTATCTTTGGTACTACTGTTGGTCAAGCTTCATTACCAATTCTTTCAAAAAACATCGCCCGAAATGAATTAAACACTTTTAGAACTACCGTCCATCGAATTATAATTCAAAGTTTATTTATTGCTGTTCCTATTAGTATTTTAATTTTAGTCGAAAGAGTCTCTATTATTAGACTTCTCTATGGATCTCGTGAGTTTCCCTGGACAGCCACTATTTTAACTTCCAAAATTTTAGCCTTTTTAGTTCCCGGCATAATTTGTCAAGCCGTAATTCAAATTTTAATTAGAGCATTTTATGCTCTTCATAATACTAAAGTTCCATTTTTTATCTCCATGATCTCCTTGGCTGTAAATATTGTTACCAGTTATTATTTTGTTAACTTTACTAGTCTCGGTGTTGTTGGTTTGGCTATTAGTGCATCTGTTGGTAACTTAATTCAGCTTTTTGGTTTATTAACTATGTTTATTAAGATTGTGGATGGTTTTAATTGGTTTACTATGTTCACTAAATTTTACAAAATATCAATATCAGCAGTTTTAATGGGGATTAGCAGTTGGTTATCTATTAAATTTCTAGATCTTTTTATTTTAGATACTACCCATGTTATTCCAGTTCTAACTTTAACTCTGATTTCTTCATTTATTGGCTTAATTACCTACATATTTTCAGTTAACTTCTTAAAGTTGGAAGAAGTTAAAGATTACCAAAAATACTATTTTAAATTTAAGGATTTTATTTTCCGCAAATAGTCGTATATACTGAATATATGGCTGTAAAAAAAGAGATTTCTCTTTTACCTGAATCCGAAAACCCAAGATCATTTGGGGCTCGTTTTTTCAAATGGATTACTACTACCGGTAGAGTCACTATAATTTTAACCGAACTAATTGTTATTTCTGTTTTTATTTCTCGTTTTTGGTTAGATCGTAAAAATTCTGATCTTTCCGAAATTGCTCGTCAAAAACAAGCAGTGTTGGAAAGCATTGTTCCTTTTGAGACAGAATTTGTCCAATTACAGCAAAGACTAAGCTATATCAAGGATTTTTATTCCAATCAACCAGAATATAGCAACCAAATCAATTCACTAATCACAAGTACTCCCGAAGATTTATTTTATGAAAGTCTTTCAGTTTCCAGGGATGAAAAAATAAAATCAACTGTTATTGATACTTCCTTAACCGCATATAAAGAGGAAAGTATAGTTTCTTTTATTACTAACCTTATGCTAAATCCTGACATTGATCAGGTAGATATTAATAAAATAGAAAAGAAAGAAAAAGAAAATAAATATTCCATTTCCCTTACTTTATTTTTTAAAACAACCAAGGCAGTTACTAAAATATGATCGACACTAAAAACTGGTTTCAGCTTCGACCAATGTATAGTTACATTCGTAAACAGGCTGAAAATGAGAAATTCTTAAAATATTTGGAAATTGGTGGTACTTTCACTTTAATCGCTATTTTTCTCTTTTTTGCCATCATGCCGACTATGACTACTATTTTTTCTTTGATGGGAGACATAAAGTCTAAAGAGGCTTTTATCGAAAAAGTTGATTCAAAAATTGCCAATGTTATTAAAGCTCAAGAATCATACGCTAAGGTGCAGGAAAAATATTCTCTAATTGAAGACAGTTTTCCTACTCTTGGTCAATATTATAAAGGTACTTCTAATTTAGCTACCATTTTTAAAGAATCATCATTAGACATAAATCAAATTAGTCTAAATTTAGACAAAGAAGAAAATAATAAAAATCAATTTTATAAATCTTATCAAGTTAACATAAATGGTGAAGGTCAATATTCTTCAGTTTTAGAAATGGTAAAGAAAATATTTAATAATCGTCGCTTGGCCAACACTGTCAATATTAAAATTAATCAAATAAATTCAGATAGTGTCAATCAAGCTAATTCAAAAAATATTAAAATTAGTCTTTCCAGTGATTTATATTTTTTACCCAACAACAATGAAAAAAAATAGAATTACTTCCTATTTTGTTTTTATATCTTTTCTTACTTTTGTAACTATATTTTTCTCTATTGTTCAAAAGAGTTATTTTTCTTTTAAAAAACCACAGACATTGGTTGAAAATAATGTTTTATTAAAAGAGATTAATCCAACACTAGATTTATCTATTATTTCTACTATTGAATCAAAAAATAAAAATACAGAAGAACCTTTTGATTTTTCAATTATTAAATCTTTCAAACCAACAGAAGATACTATAAATCCAATTCAAATTGAGCCAATAATCACACCTACAAGTACATCCGCAGGTACATTAAACAAAACCACACCATAAATGCTTAAAGAAAAAAAAATACCAACTATTCTAGGGCTTTTTATATTAATTGGTGCTATTTTTGCTGGTGCTGTTTTTACTAATAAAAATACGAATTTTATTTCCAAGGCTAGTGGTGATTGTCAACCAATAAATCCTCAGGTTACTAATATTACTAACAATTCAGCCTCAATTTCCTTTGTTACCGAGTCATTTTGTTTATCATCTTTATTAATAAATAATCAAACTATCAGTAATTCTGCTGTTTTAAGTAATGACCAAAAAAGTAAAATTCATTATTTTGATGTTAATAACTTAGATAATTCAATCAAATATGATTATTCATTTATTAATGATGGAAAAACATATAAAAGTTCCACTTATCAATTTGAAACAGCTTCAAATCCAAATGGTTCGATACCTTCTTCTAATTTAGCTTGGGGTCGAGTTTTTACTCCAGAATTAAAAGCTGCCAGTAAAGTTATGGTGTTTATTAATATCCCTAATGCTTCACCTTTATCCGCTTTAGTAACCACTTCCGGTAATTGGAATATTTCTTTAGCTAATAGTTTCAATGAATCAAAAACAAACAGGTTCACTCCGACTGATAATACTTCAGAGGAAATTATTGTCATTGATCAAGAAAAACAAACCACTCAAATTAATGCCAATACTTCTCAAAATGATCCTACTCCGGATATAATTTTAGGTCAAAACCAATTTTCGTCATTGCCAGTTACTTTTGATGCTGCAACTAATACTGGTTCATTATCCTCAGTTACCCCAGTTCCTAATTCTAAAGAATTAGATATTTTGAATCCAAAAGATAGTGAATCAATTTCTACCCAAAAACCAGACTTTTTTGGTACTGGCCCAAGTAAAGCCACTATTAAAATAGAAATTCATTCACCAACTGTTTATACTGGTGAAGTCACTGTTAACGATGACGGTTCCTGGAATTGGTCTCCTCCAGCAGATTTATCTCCAGGCGAACATACAATTACTGTTACGGTGAAAGATAATGGTATTGATAAAATTATTTCTAAAAAATTTACAATTCTGGCTGCCGACAATAGTCTTTCTTATTCAGCTTCACCATCAGCATCTTCTACTGTTACTCCCATAGTCACCATTGCTCCAACAGTCGCTACCACTCCTGTTGTTACTGCAATCCCTACAGCCATCATTACTCCTGCTAAAACCGCTACTATTACTTCCGTCCCAACAGTTCGTACTAGTAAACCAAGTACCAGTTCAGGTATTCCAACTACTGGTAATTTAGCTCCAACCATCATTTTACTTTTAATTTCTTCATCATTTATTACTTTCTCTCTTTTTTCTTTTAGAAAAAAATAATTTCGTTTTTAGAGCTAAACATTTTTGGTGGTATGATAGTATATCGATGTTAAGAACCGTCAAATTAAATTCTATATTAGAAGAACTTCGTCCTATTCAATGGATAAAAAACTTAGCTATCTTTGCTGCCATAATTTTAAATGGCCAATTGTTTAACAAAGAATTATTTATTAAAAGTATTTTTGCTTTTATAACTTTTTGTTTACTATCTTCTTCTTCTTACATAATAAATGACCTTCTTGATGTAAATAAAGATCGTCTTCATCCAGTTAAAAAAAATCGACCAATTGCCAGGGGCGATATTCCTGAATATTTAGCTGCTTTTATCGCTATAATCCTCCTTATTTTAGGTTTAACAATTGCTCTTTTCACTAGTTACGGATTTTTTATAATCTCTTTGTTTTTTATTTTACTGCAATATGCTTATTCTTTATTCCTTAAGAAAAAAGCCATCATCGATATTGTTGGTATTGCTTTATTTTTTATAATTCGCGCCTATGCTGGAGAAATTGTTACTGGATATCATCTTCCAATTTGGATTATGTTAGCTGTAATCTTTTTATCTTTATTTATTGCTAGTGGTAAACGTCGCAGTGAATTAGTTAATAGTGGAATTAAAACTCGCTCTGCTCTTGCTGGTTACGGCAAAAATTTACTAAATTTTTACACCACCATGTTTGCCGTTTGTACTCTAATTACTTACGCCATGTTCACTTTTTTTGAAGAATCAGTTGCTTTTACCGGATCAGGTCTTCTGCATCGTTTTCTTTTGGAAAACATCCCTAATGCTTTAAATCGAAAATGGTATATGATCACTCTTTTACCGGTAATTTTTGGCATGATGCGTTATGGTCAAATAATTTTTGAGATGCAGGAAGGCGAGCGACCAGAGAGAATAATTGCTACCGATATACCTCTTTTGATTTCAGTTCTAACTTGGGGACTGATGATAATTGGTATTGTTTATGCAATTTAATCAAGTCAAAAAAATATTGTTTCCGCTGTTTTTATTGATAATTACTCTTATTACTCGTTTTTGTTTTCTAAATTGGGGTAATGGTTATTTTTTTAATCCCGATGAAAACAATATGGCCACATCAGTGGCTCAAATGAATTTTAAAAACCTTAATCCCAATTTTTTTGCTTACGGCCAATTTCCTCTCTTTTTAACCTTTCTAACCACCCCTTTACATAATTTTTCCACCATAATTTTGACTTTGCGTTTTTGGTCAGCTACCTTTTCCTGTCTCTCGATTTATTGTTTTTATTTAATTTCCAAAATAATTTTTAAATCAAGAAAAATAAGTTATTTATTCATTTTGCTTCTTATTTTTACTCCTGGTCTCATTCAATCTGCCCATTTTGGCACCACTGAATCAATTCTCACCTTTGTTTTTTCGGCCAACATCCTCCTATCTTTAAAATATTTTCAACACCAAAAAAAGAAATATTTATTATTTCTAATTTTAATTAGTGCTGTTGGTCTGGCTTCGAAGATAACCGCCATTTTTTTTGTCTTACCAACTTATCTTTGTTTCTTTTTGCTTTTTCTAAAAGACAAAAAAATATCAAAATTTATTTTAACCTCTTTAATATTTACTATTATATTTTTATTACTAGCAATTATTTTTTCTCCTTTTAACCTAATCAAATTTTCAGATTTTAAATCATCAATGATTTACGAAACAGCAGTTGCCACCGGTAAATTAAGAGTTTTTTATACCCGTCAATTTGAAAATTCCCTGCCGTATATTTTTCAGCTTAAAAATATTTTTCCCTATGCTAATGGAATATTTATTTTTATTTTCTCTTTTATTGGTTTTTTCTTTTTTATAAAAACCAAATTAAAAAAAGAATTATTATTAATTTTTGTTCCAGCAATAATTTATTTTTTGTACGCTGGTCAGCTATTTGTAAAATGGACTCGTTTTATGTCCCCCCTCTTTTTTATCGGTCCATTTTTTTGTCTTTATCTTTTTAAAAAAATTAACAATAAAATATTAACTATTATTTTGCTTTTATTAATGATTAGTCCAGGTATTTATTTTTTCAAAAAATATTTTTCACCTGACGTTAGAATTTATGCCTCAAATTTAGTTAAATCCAACATTCCATCCAATTCCTTTATTTTATCTGAATCGGGGAATGTTGTTAACTTTCCAGTTTCTTACCCTAGTCTTCAGGTTGATAATTTTAATTTTTATGAATTGGATTCAGATAAAAATAATCTAAACAAACTAGCCGATGCTTTAACTTCAGCCGATTATATTTTTATTCCTTCTCGTCGAGTTTTTAAAAATCAAAATAATGAAAACTATCCCTTATCTCAAAAATATTATCGAAATTTATTTTCTCAAAACCTTGGATTTTCGGAAATAATCAAAATTAGTAATCAAAAGGATTTATTTTTAAATTCTGAAAACGCTGAAGAAACTTGGTCTGTTTTTGATCAACCAACTATTAGAATTTATAAAAAAGTTAATAATCTAAGTCCAGATGACTATCAAGAATTGCTTCTATCTAATTAAATCTAAAAAAAATATTTTTTTGCTATTATCGATTTTATCTATAGCTCTTTTTTTTAGAACTATTGGTTTTAATTGGGATCAAAATCAACATCTCCATCCAGATGAAAGATTTTTAACCATGGTTTTAACTACTATTAAAATACCAACTTCTCTTAGTCAATATCTAAATCCTCAAACTTCAACATTGAATCCCTACAATAATAATTTTTCTTTTTTTGTTTATGGTGCTTTTCCTTTAAATTTAGTTAAGATAGCAGGCGAATTTTTAAATAAAATAACTTACGATCAAATTCATTTTGTTGGCCGTGGCTTAACTATCTTAGCTGATGTTTTAATTGTTTTATTAATTTATTTAATTTCTCAAAAAATATTTAATCAAAAAATTGCTCTGCTATCTTCTTTCTTTTATTCCATTTGTGTTTTGCCAATTCAGCTATCTCATTTCTATACTGTCGATCCATTTTTAAATTTATTTATAGTTCTCTCCTTTTATTTTTTAGTCATAATTAAAGACAAAAAAAATATATTTAAAAAAGTTTTTTTATTATCTTTATCTTTTGGAATTGCTTTATCTTGCAAAATTTCTGCCATTTATTTTTTGCCGGTAATCTTTATTTATTTTTTGTTTATTTTTTATAAAAACCCCAAATTACTAATTTTTTATGGTCTAATTTTTGTTTTATTTACTTCATTAATTTTCAGGTTTAATCAACCTCAAGCTTTTTCTTCAGGTAATTTAATAAATTGGAATCTTAATCCTCAATTTATTTCTAATTTAAAAGAACTTCAAAGCTACAATCAAATGTCTTATTATCCACCGGGGATTCAATGGTTAAAAACTATTCCTCTAATTTTTCCTCTTAAAAATATTATCCTTTGGGGTGCCGGATTACCTTTAGGAATTATTTTTATCCTCTCCATTTTTTATTCAATCATTAAAAATTTCAAATCAAAAATTAAAAATTATGAATTATTAATTATCATTTTCTGGATATTACTTCTATTTTTTTATCAGGGAATTCAACACGTTACCACCATGCGTTACTTTTTACCAATTTATCCTTTTCTTTGTATTAGTTCTGCTTTTTTTATTCATCAAACAAAACTATTAAATTTAAAATTAGTAAAAATTTTCTTTTTTATAATTTTATTAATTTATCCAATTTGTTTTATCTCTATTTATTTAAAAGATCACACCCGAGTAACTGCCTCCAAGTGGATTTATCAAAATATTCCAATTGGTTCAACTTTAGCAACTGAATATTGGGATGATTCCTTGCCTTTGTTTTTGAAAAATAAATCTATTTATGATTACCAATACCAAAGTCTTGCTATTGCAGATTCAGACAGCCAAGAAAAGATTTCTATTATAAAAGACCAATTAATCAAATCAGATTATATTATTATTTCTTCAAATCGTTTTTATTTACCCATTCCCAGAAATTCAAATATTTATCCCTTAACCGCTAAATATTATCAATCACTTTTTGATGGTTCTTTGGGTTTCAAACAAGTTGCCGAATTCACTTCTTATCCTGTCTTTAATGACACTTCTGCCGAAGAAGCTTTTACTGTTTATGATCATCCTAAAGTCTTAATATTTCAAAAAACCTCAGCTTTTAGTTTAAACTCTTTCTGAAAATAATTTTTCGTAATCATCTAAACTTTTTTCGTAATTAAAAATATCGATATTTTTAATAAATTTATTTTGGTAATATTTTTTTCCATTTTTCAAAACCAATTCTATTTTATTAGCCAAATCAATCTCGTTTTTATTTTCAAATAATTCCCCAAATTTACTTTCTAAAACAGGAATTCTCATTCCTGGTAAATTTGTCGCCACGCATGGCGTTCCACATTTCATTGCTTCAATTTGCACCCAACCAAAAGATTCTAATCTGTCGTCACTTGGTAAAACCAATAAATCAATTTTTTTGTAAAAAGTAGAAAGAAATTTTCTTTCAATATTGTCCATAAAAATAAATCTTTCTTTCAAGATTGATTTATATTTATTTTGTAAATAATCATAATAATTTTCTCCAATTACCGTTATTGGTCCTACCATCAGAATCACATAATTATCTTTTCCTAATTTTTTATCCAATAACTTACTCGATTTTATTAATAATTCAATTCCTTTTTGTTTAGCAATTCGACCGCAAAATCCAATCACATATTTTTTATTTTTAACCAATGTATTAATCTTTACTTCTAGATTAAAATCTTCTTTTTCCTCAAATTTGATTGGTGGATAAATCGCCACTGTTTTATCAAAAAATCTTTTTAAGAAATATGAATTCTTAGCATAATCATCAGTATAGGGGATTATTTTAGTTGATAATAATGCCGCTAAATATTGACAAATAAAAACTCCCCCGTCAATTATTTTATTTTTAAATCCTTTCCAAAAACTTAAATCAGTATGATGAGTCAAAAATACTTTTTTACCTAAAAATTTTCCTACAATTGCTATCCATAAAGATTCTGGCTGAGGAAGTTGGCAGTCAATTACATCATGCTTTTTAATTTCTTTTATTGATTCAAATAAAAAAGAGGGAACAATCGACCCTTTACCTATTTTGAAAGCAATTTTTAACCGTCTTATTTTTACTCCATTTACAGTTTCTTCCTTTTTTGTCGTTAAATCATGTCTGCTGGTTAAAATTGTTACTTTATGTCCTCTTTTTACCAGTTCTTCTGCCAATACATTAATATAAACTGTAATTCCCGAAACATTAGGCAAATAATAAGGTGTTGAAATTAATATTTTCACAACTGAATTATAACAATATTCAAAAAGGTTTTATAATAAATGAATGAGTTTTTTAAAATCGCTTTTATTTTGGCAGCCTAAAAAAGATTGGCTACTCTGGTTTGAACAAAACTTATTAAGAAAAAAAATCTTAATTATTCTTAATTATATAATCTGGTTTTTTTTCTTTTATGTTTCTTATCTCTTAATCAGAAAAGATGCCAATATTTTTTGGCAGATTCTTATTGCTACAATTATTGCTGAATTTTTTGAACGTTTTTTAAAAAGCAAAATTTATTGGCGTCGACCACTTTTTGAGAAAAATGATAATCTTCCTCCAGGTTTAGTTAAAAAATGGTATAAAACTGGTTCCTTCCCTTCTGGTCACACCATTAAAAGTCTTTATTTTCTTTTGTTTATTATCCAATATCAAGTTTTTTCAGTTCCTTTATTTTTATCAATAGTTTCACCCCTTTTGTTTTTCCGTATTTTTATTGGTTTTCATTATCCAATCGATATGTTTGGTGGAATAATTGCTGGTAGCCTTATTTGGCTACTTTCAAAATGGATTGTTTTACCAGTTTTTCTTACTGAAATAATCAGAACGATTTTTAATTTTGTTTTCTTTATTAAATAGTTATGTTGTCCGATCTAACTCCAATTATTTCTTGGTGGTTTTTGATTTTTTCTTTAGGTCTTTTAACTTTGCCAATAACTGTTTTCCTATTTAAAAAATTTTGGGATAAGGGTTATATTTTTTCCAAAATTATTTGTATTGTTTTTTCAACTTATCTAATTTTAGTCGGTGGTGTTTTTAAAATTTTAGTTTTTAGTAATTTAAATTTATTTTTAATCTTAGCCCTAATTTTATTACTAAATATTTTATTTCTTAGATACAAAAATAATTTATCTCTATTTTTAAAAATTATTAAAGAAAATTATAAGGTTTTCATTTTTCAAGAAATTTTATTTCTTTCAATTCTAGTTGTTTGGTCTTTTGTTAGGGGTTTTGCCTCAGATATTGAAGGTTTGGAAAAATATATGGATTGGGGTTTTATTAATTCAGCCCTACGTTCTAAATTTTTACCTCCCCAAGACATGTGGTTTTCTGGTGAAATTATTAATTATTATTATTTTGGTCATATAATTTTTGCTGTTTTAACTAAATTAAGCACCATTAGTTCGGCTATTACTTACAATTTATCTATAGCCACTGTTTGTGCTTTTACCTTTTCTTTTACTTTTTCTATTGCTTCAAATCTAGTTTTTTTAACAATAAAGCCCTCCTTGTCAAGGGAGGGTGCCCATAGGGCGGGTGGGTTTGTTCCAAAAATTATCATCGCTGGTTTAATTTCAGCTCTTCTTCTAACTTTTGGTGGCAATCTTCATTCAGTTTATAAAATTGCCAAAATAGATATTCAAGATAATGGCAAATTAGTTTTATCAAAAAAAGCTATTAGTGAGTCAGCCGATAAATATTGGTATCCAGACGCCACTCGTTTTATTGGTCACGACCCTGATATTAAAGATAAAACTATTCACGAGTTTCCACTTTATAGTTTTGTCGTTGCTGACCTTCATGGTCATATGAATGACATTCCTATTGTCTTATTTTTTATGGCTTTTTTATTAGCTTCAAGTTTTTTTTCTTCTGCTTTAATTAACTATCCTGTTATTATTATTTCCGGTTTTGTTTTGTCAATTGCTTATATGACCAATGCTTGGGATTTTGCTATTTATGGTCTTCTTTTTGCTGTTTTTACTTTCTTTTTGAATCTTAAAAATGATCGAAAATCAGCTATTAAAAAAACTTTAATCAATGGAGTCTTAACAATTGCAGCTTGGTTTATTTTTAGTATTCCCTTCTCTTCAAATTTTGTTCCCATGACTAATGGTATCAGAATTTCTGATGGTCACAGTGCTTTTTATCAATTGTTTATTTTATATGGTGGTTTTTGGTTAATTGTTTTACCCCTGATATTATCGTTTATTAAAAATTTCAAATTAAAAATTAAAAATTATAATTCAAATTCTGATCTTTTTGTTTTTGCTCTGATCATTACCGCCACTATTTTGATTATTATTCCCGAATTAGTTTACTTAAAGGATATTTATATTTACGAACACCGTCGCGCCAACACCATGTTCAAATTAGTTTATCAGGCCTTCATGATGTATGCCCTAGTTTCCGGCTATGTTTTTTACAAAACCAGATTATTATTAAAATCCAAAATTCCAAATATTTTATATGGTATTCTTTTTACTTTAATTTTTTCAATCCATTTAATTTATCCCTATTTTGCCATTAAATCATTTTACGGCTCAAAAACTTATCAAGGATTGTGGGGTTTAAATTACTTAAAAGACGGTTATTCTGATAATTTTAAAGCGATTGATTGGATTAACAAAAATATTTCCGGTCAACCAGTCATGCTTGAAGCAGTAGGTGATAGTTATACTACTTTCAATCAAATTTCTGTCGCTACCGGCCTTCCAACTGTTGAAGGTTGGATAGTTCATGAATGGCTTTGGCGTGGAGGTTACGATAAACCAAAACAACGCCAAGACGACGTTCAAGCCATCTATGAATCATCAACTAAAAACAATGAACCATTAGAAAATAATAAAAATATTGAATATACTGTTTCTTCTGGAGATACACTTTGGAAAATTTCAAAAGAACAACTTAAAAATGAATATTTATGGAAAGAAATTGCATCGCTTAATAATTTAGAAAATCCCTCATTAATTCATCCAAATCAAAAATTAATTCTGTATGCCGAAATTCCAGAAACTAAAAACGAATCATCAAGTTCAGATCTTAATCGATTAAAAAAATTAATTCAAAAATATAATATTCAATATATTTTTGTTGGTACCAAAGAATACGAAAAATATCCTGAATTAAATGAAGATAATTTTATAAAAATTGGTGGGCAAATTATATTTCAGTCTGGTAAAACTAAGATTTACCAACTATAGTTAATTTTGTCCATGCAAGATATTTTAGAAGGATTAAATCCACCTCAAAAAGAAGCCGTCACCCATGTTGGCTCGCCGCTTCTTCTATTAGCCGGTGCCGGTTCTGGTAAAACTCGGGTTCTAACTCATCGGGTTGCTTATTTTATTCAACAAAAAATCGCTAAACCATCAGAAATTTTACTTCTCACTTTTACCAACAAGGCCGCTGAAGAGATGAAAACCCGTACTAACAAACTCCTATCTACGATCAAAGATCTCCAACCTAATTCCTTTTTTGCTGGGACTTTCCATTCTTTTTGTTGTCGGGTTTTACGTGTCGATGGTCACAATATTGGCATCCCTTCCAAATTTGTTATCTATGACACCAATGATCAAGAGAATTTAATTAAGAATATTCTTCATGAATTAGGTTTAACTACTAAAGAATTTAAACCATCTAGTGTCTTATATTTTATCGAAGCCGCCAAAAATTCTTTTCAAACTCCAAAAGAAATGAGTGCCCAAAGTCATGGTTTTTGGCAAGATTATGCTGTCAAAATTTATTCACTTTATCAAAAAAAATTATTTGAATTTCATGCTCTCGATTTTAATGATCTTCTTTTTAAAACCGCCGAATTATTATTAGGATATCCCGATGTTTTGGCTAAATACCAAGAAATATATAAATTTATTATGGTTGACGAATATCAGGATACTAACCAAATCCAATATCTTCTCACTAAACTTCTCGCCAAAAAATACAATCAAATCACTGTTGTTGGTGATGCCTCTCAAGCTATCTATGGCTGGCGCGGAGCTGATTACCGAAACCTTGTCAGTTTTACCGCCGATTTTAAAAATACTAAAGTTATTAATCTTGAGGAAAATTATCGCTCTACTCAAATTATTCTTGATGCTGCTAATGCTGTTATTTCCAAAAATAATTCTCATCCTATTTTAAAATTATTTACCAAAAAAATTTCAGAAGATAAAATAAAAATTTTTGAAGCCGAATCAGAAGTTGCCGAAGCTGATTTTATTGCTCAAAAAGTTAAATTTATAAATGACAATTTAAAAATTCCTCTTCGAAATATAGCCGTTCTTTACCGCATGAATGCTCAGTCCCGTGTTCTCGAAGAAGCCTTTTTACGTCTTAGTATTCCTTATGTTTTATTGGGCGGTATTCGTTTTTATGAACGTGCCGAAATCAAAGATATTTTATCTATGCTTCGTTTTGCCAGTAATGATTCTGACCATATTTCTGAAGAAAGAATCGAAAAAGCTTTAGGTAAACGCAAAAAAGCCGTTCTTCTTGAACATCTTAAAAGTATGGATTTAGAAAATCTCACTTCTCTTCAAATTTTAGAATCATTAGTTGTTAATTCTGGCTATCTTGATAAATTTGATGCCAAAGATGAAGAGGATCAAAAAAGAATTGAAAACATTAAGGAATTAAAATCGGTTGCCGCCGCTCATCCTAGTCTTATTGGATTTTTGGAAAACATTACTTTAGTTCAACAAGAATATTCCCTCCAGGAAAAAAATAAGAAAAAAGAAAACAGAGACGGTGTAAAATTAATGACCCTCCACAGTGCTAAAGGTTTGGAATTTGAAGTTGTTTTTATGGTTGGTTTTGAAGAGGGAATTTTGCCTCATTCTAGGTGTTTAATTAATGAATCAGAAATAGAAGAAGAACGTCGTCTTTGTTATGTTGGCATTACTCGCGCCAAAGATTATCTTTATATTTCCTATGCCACTCGTCGTTTATTTTTTGGCAAAAGCAGTTTAAATGAACCAAGTCGATTTTTAGCTGATATTCCACCAGAATTAGTTGAATTTGAAGAAAGTTTAGAAATTATTCACGATTATCGTCATGGAAAAAATTCCAAAAATGACGATGATCTCATCTACGATCCTGATATATACTAAACTACTATTATGATTACCCGAATTCTTACCGATAAAGATAAAGAAAAATATGACTCATTAATTGTTCATCCAGTTCAGACTTGGGATTGGGGCGATTTTCAAATAACTCAAGGCCACACTGTTTATCGTTTTGGTGTTTTCGATGATAACGATAAAATGATTTCTGCCTATTCTGTCAGTTTTCATAAAATTCCTAAAACCAAATTTTCCATTGGTACTTCACTTCGGGGTCCAAATATTGATGATTTTATGATTGAAAAAATCACCGAAATTGCCAAAAAAGAAAATGCTATTTTTGTCAAATTCGAACCCAATATAATTCATAAAAATATTGATAGTTTTGGTAATGAAACTAATTTAAATCCAAAGCCACAGTTTAATCATCTTAAAAAATCCCCCAAGGTTGCCTTTTATCCTTTTACTTATTTAGTTGATTTAAATAAAACCGAAGACCAGCTTTTAGAATCAATGCATCCTAAAACTCGTTACAACATTCGGGTTGCCAATCGTTATGGTGTCGAAGTTAAAGAACAAACCGACGATAAAGGTTTTGAAATTTATTTAGAGTTACTTTTTGATACCACCAAACGCCAAGGATTTTATCTTCACAGTGAAAAATATCATCGTGATTTATGGAAAAAACTAAAAGATACCGGCATGATTCACATTATGTTGTCTTCTTATCAAAACCAAGTTCTTTCCGCTTTTATGATTTTTAATATTAAAGATAAATTATTTTATCCTTATGGTGCCTCTCTCGATATTAATCGTCAAGTCATGGCTCCAACTCTTTTAATGTGGGAAGTAATAAAACTTGGTCAAAAATTAAAATGTACCACTTTTGATATGTGGGGTTGCCTTGGCCCTCATGCCAAAGAAGGGGAAAATGGTTACGGTTTCCATCGTTTTAAACAAGGTTATGGTGGTCAGTTAGTCGAGTATGTCGGCACCTATGATTTAGTCATCAATCCACTTTTATACCAAGCCTACAATTCTGTTGATAAAATCCGCTGGAAAATTCTTCGTCTCAAAGCTTCAATTTTAAGAAAATAAGGTAAAATACATTATGTCTGAACCAAAGATTTCTATGGCCGATTTGGAACATATTGCCAAATTAGCCCGCATCAACTTATCCGAATCCGAAAAAACCACCTTTTTGCCTCAACTCGAGTCTGTTTTAGAATATCTCGATGTTTTAAATCAGGCCAATGTTGATAATATTGAGCCTACTTATCGCGTTAACGACCAAAAAAATGTCTTAAGAAATGATGAGGTTGTCGAATCTTTTGATCAAAAAACAGCTCTTTCCACCGCTCCAAAAACTCAAGACGGTTATTTTGTTGTTCCTGGGACTATTCGAAAATAATATGGATTTAAAAAGTTTAACTATTTCTCAAATTCAAGAATTGCTTTTTTCAAAGCAAATTTCTGCCGTCGATATTGTTAAATTTTATTTGCAAAGAATAAAAAAAATCGATCCTCAGATCAAAGCCTTTATTACAATTACTGAAAAAGAAGCCTTAAAACAGGCAGAAATTATAGATTCAAAAATTAAAAAGGGGGAATCAGTTGGTAAGTTAGCCGGTGCTGTCATGGCTGTTAAAGATATTTTTCTTACCAAAGATATTCAAACTACTGCCAGTTCTCAGGTTCTAAAAGATTACCTTCCTCAATATTCTTCTACTATTTATCAAAAATTGATTGACGAAGATGCCATAATTATTGGCAAAACCAATACTGATCCTTTTGCTTTCGGTGGTTCAACTGAAAATTCTGGTTTTTTCACCACCAAAAATCCCTGGAATTTATCTAAGGTACCCGGTGGTTCTTCTGGTGGTTCTGCTGCCGCTGTAGCGGCCGATCTTTGTCAATTTGCCCTCGGTACTGACACTGGTGGTTCCATTCGTTTACCGGCTTCATTATGCAATATCAGTGGTTTAAAACCAACTTACGGATTAAATTCTCGTTACGGTATCACCGCCATGGCTTCATCTTTCGATTGTCCTGGTGTTTTCGCCAAAAATGTCGCCGATTTAGCTTTACTTACTAAAATTACTGCCGGAGTTGATCCAAAAGATGCCACCACCATTGATAATCCAGTCCCAGATTATTCAGAAATTTTAAATAATGTTGATTTAAAAGGCCTAAAAATTGGCTTACCAAAAGAATATTTTATTGATCCGATTAATACCGAAGTTAAAGAAAAAGTCATGGCCGCCGCCAAACTTTTTCAAAGCAAAGGTGCCATTTTGGTCGATATTTCCTTGCCCAACACCAATCTTGGTATTGCTGTTTATTATATTTTGGTTCCTTCCGAAATTTCCGCTAACATGGCTCGTTATGATGGTATTCGTTTTGGTCGCAACACCGATAATAATCCTGACATCACTTCTTATTATATGAATACTCGTGGTCAATATATGGAAGCCGAAGTCAAACGTCGAATTTTAATTGGTACATATGCCCTATCTTCTGGCTATTATGATGCCTATTACACCAAAGCTTCAAAAGTCCGCACTCTTATTAAAAATGAATTTACTAATGCCCTAAAAGAAGTCGATGTTATTTTGGCTCCTGTTTCTCCGACCGTTGCTTGGGATATTGGTGCCAAAGCCAATGATCCGCTTCAAATGTATTTGGTTGATGCTTTTACTGTTTGTATCAATGTTGCCGGGGTTCCCTCAGTTGCTCTTCCTTGTGGTTTTAATCAAGAAAATCTTCCCATTGGTTTTCAATTAATCGGAAATTTCTTTGAAGAATCAAAGATTCTTTCGATTGCTAATCAATATCAGCAATTTACCGATTATCATCTTCAAACCCCAAAAATATAAAATGAAAAAAAATATTTTAAAAAAAATTAATTCCTCCCTTTCATCAAGGGGAAGTGCCCGCAGGGCGGAGGGGTTTCTATGAAAATAACTCCTATTATCGGTCTCGAAGTTCACGTCGAATTAAACACTAAATCAAAAATGTTTTGTTCTTGTTCAGCCGAACATTTTCATGTTGATCCAAATACTCACACTTGTCCAACTTGTTTGGGTCTTCCAGGTGCTCTGCCAGTGCCAAATAAAACTGCTTGTGAATGGTGTATTAAATTAGGTCTTGCTCTTGGCTGTACTCCCAATGAATCCAGTTTTTTTGAAAGAAAAAATTATTTTTATCCCGATTTAGCCAAAGGTTATCAGCTTACTCAATACGAAAAACCATTTGTCATTAATGGCAAAATCAAAATCGGCGATCAAGAAGTCCGAATTAATCGCGCCCATATGGAAGAGGACACCGGCAAATCGGTTCATATCAAAGACAATGGTCAAGAATTAACTCTAATCGATTACAACCGCTGTGGCGTTCCCCTTGTCGAAATTGTTTCTGAGCCAGACATCACTTCAGCTCAAATGGCCAAAGATTATTTACTTAAAATGCAGCAAATTATCCGATATATAGGCATTTCTGATGCTGATATTGAAAAAGGCAGTATGCGTTGTGAGCCAACTGTCAATTTAAAAATCGAAGACAACGATCAGGTTTTTTATACTCCACTAGTCGAAATTAAAAATGTGGCTTCATTAACTGGCGTCCAAACCGCCATTGATTTTGAAATCAAACGTCAAACTGAAGCTTTTAAACAAACTGGTGAAGTCAAATCAAAAAACAACAAAAATACTTTTGGTTGGGATGCTGACAAGAATCAAACCTTTTTACAACGCGAAAAAGAAGGCTCCTCCGATTATCGCTATTTTCCCGAACCCGATATTCCTCATATTGAATTTACTAAAGCCGAAATTGAAGCGATCAGAAAATCTATTCCTGAATTACCAGACCAAAAATTTTCTCGATATCAAAAAGATTTTGGATTAAATGATTACGATGCCAATTTGTTAGTTTCCGATATTAATTTTTCTCAAATATTTGAAAAAGCCATCGGTCAAAATCCTACTCCAGAAATGGCTAAATTTACCGCTAATTTATTTTTAGGTGCCATCAAAACTTATCTAAATGAATCTCAAGAAAGTTTAGATATTAATAAAATTAATCCTGAATATTTCAAAAATCTTTTTGACTCAGTTACTAAATCCGAAATTTCTGCCACCGTGGCCAAGCAGGTGATTATTGAAAGTTATCATATTGGCCAAGATCCCGTTGTTATTGCCAAAAATAGTGGATTAATTCAAGTTTCCGATTCTGGTGAAATTGAAAAATTAGCTAAAGAAGTCATCGCCGCTAATTCAAAAGCAGTTTCCGACTATCTCAAAAATCCCGCTTCTATTGGCTTTTTAATTGGCAAATTAATGCAAGCCTCCAAAGGTTCCGCCAATCCCAAACTCGCCAAAGAAATTTTAGAAAAATTATTAAATTAATTTTTCTAAAATCTGCTAGTATTAATTAATATGACCAAGAAAAAATCTGCTCCAAAAAAAATAGTTTCTAAAAAATCTGTTTGCTGCAAAAATCACAAATGTTTCACCGAAAATCCAAATTTTCTTGTAATTTTACTTGCCAGTTCTATTATCGCCTTTGCCTTTTTATTTAAGTTTCTTTAAAAAAAATTATTTCGACAATTTATCATTTCTTGACTTTCACCTATAATTAGGTAAAATATACCCATGTTCAAAACGTCGCGTTTTGTAACATAAAAAAAGCACCTTTACATCGCTGCTGACATTCCCAATATTGGAGGAAATAATAAATGGAAATGAAAGATTTTGTCAATAAATACTACACTAACAAGAAAAACGAACTCGAATCAAAATTTAATAACGAGTTCTCTGATTTTGAAGCCATCAAAGCCATTGTCTCTTTCATTGTTAATGAAATTGAAAATGGTCTTAATTTTGGCAAAAAAATCGATGCCGAACATATTCAATTTAAGTTTGACAAAAACCTTTTTAAAGCTATTAATATTGATAATACGGATAGATTTTCACTTCAAGCCAGCCATGCTTGTGATGATTTGAAAGTTTTTAATATCATAGCCGAAAAAAGTTATGTCTCAACTCTACTTGAATCCTATACCCATACTATCAAAATTAAATACCCTCAATAACAACTTGAACACCTAAATCGTCAGCAGCGATGTAATTAAAGCCTCAAAAGAGGATTAATGATAATTTATTATCATTTTTCTTTTTTCGGGGCTTTTTATTGACTTTTCCCTAAAATTAGGTAAAATCCACCCACGTTAAAAAACATCTTGTTTGTAACGGTAAAGTTCTTTTAAATCACAGCTATATCCAAATTAAATAAGAGGGGGTCCTTCATCATGTCTTATGACTTTAATTCTTTCATCAATAATTTTTTCCAAGGCAAAATCAACGACGAAGTCGAACGTCACAGTAATGTCGTTTCTCTAATAATGACTGAACAGAAAATCTCTCTTTTTATTATCCAAGATATTTGTAATGGTTGTCTCCATTGCCTCAAGAAGGATAATCAAATGATCTACCGCTTCAAGGATATTTTGAAATTAAATAACATTACCAATCTTCCGTTTACTACAGAATGGAACATTATCAGCGTGATGAGGGGGTTCAATATTAAAATTAAAAAAGATTCTAAAGCAGAATTGATTATAGTTGAACTTCCACCTGATTTGGTTGATTTTTAGTACTGTGATTAAGCCTCAAGGCTTTTGATATTCATTATCAAACCTCGGGGCTTTTTCTTTGATAAACTAGCTTAGTGACCAATTTCCAAAACGAATACCAAAAACTAAATCTCGAACAAAAACTGGCCGTCAATACCATTGAAGGTCCAGTTATGGTTATTGCTGGTGCCGGCACTGGTAAAACTCAAACCATTGCCCTTCGTATCGCCAATATTTTGGACAAAACCGACACTAAACCTAGTTCCGTTTTATGTTTAACTTACACCGATGTTGCCGCCAACAATATGAGAAATCGTTTACTGGATATGATTGGCCCCGACGCTTACAAAGTTAAAATTTGTACCTTCCATGCTTTTTGCAACGACATTATTTCTTCAAATCCTCAATATTTTCCTTTCGCTTCGTCTAGTTTAAAAGCCATTGATGACCTTGAAACCATCGAAATAATTAAAAATATTATCGATCATTTAGACAATTCTTCGCCATTAATTACTTGGGGTGATCGTTATTGTTATCAAAGAAGTATTCTCGATTGTCTTCATTTAGCCAAAAGAGAAAATATCTCAAAAGAAACTCTATTAGATTTAATTAAAGATGAGGAAAATTTTTTCCAAAATTCAGGCGATTTTATTAATCAACTTAGTAATATTCGGGCGACTAAAAATAATTATTCAGAAATAAATAAAATATTTGATGAATTAGAAAATTCTAAATTTATTTCCCTCAATCTCAAAAGTCATCTGCAAATAATTAGAAGCGGTAATGAAAACTTAAGCCAAGTAAAAAATGAAGTTCGCAAGTTCTATCAAGATTTCGAAAAAAATATTCCTAAACAAAAGGAATTTGTCAAAATCTTTGATCAATATCAACAAGAACTTCAAAAAAGAGCCCTTTATGATTACGAAGATATGATTTTATTTGTTATCAAAGCTTTCAATGACAATCCTGATCTTTTACTCAATTTTCAGGAAAAATACCAATATATTCTCGTCGATGAATATCAGGACACTAACTCCAGCCAAAGCCAAATAATCGATTTATTGGGAAGTTATTACGATAACCCTAATATTTTTGTGGTTGGGGATGACGACCAATCAATTTTTAGATTTCAAGGTGCTTCTATTGAAAATATTTACAATTTTTATCAAAAATATAATCCTAAAAAAATTGTTTTAAAAAATAATTATCGTAGTCATAAACTTATTTTGGATTCTTCTGACAGTGTCATTTCTCATAATAAAAATCGCATTGCCAACTTAATTACCGACATTGACAAAACTCTAATTGCCAACAAAAATTATGATCCCGACCCGATTAATTTAATTACTCTAAATTCAAATATTGAAGAAGATTATTATGTCGCTCAAAAAATTTCTGATCTAATTAAATCTGGTCAAAGCCCGAGTGAAATTGCTATTTTACTTCGTAAAAATCGTGATGCTGAGGAATTAACTAAAATGTTATCGGCTTTTAATATTAAATTTTTTCTTCCTTCCGATTCTAACCTTTTAAAAAATCCTCTCATTATTCAAATAATCAAATTATTAGAATTTGTTGATAATCCCAATCTTAATGAATCGGTTTATCACATTTTGGCTGCCCCTTTTATTAAATTAAATTCTCTTGATTTAGTAAAAATTTTAAAATCAAAAACTATCCTTTGTAATTTAATTTTTGACGAGAAAGAAATTGACAAACTTAACGTCTCAGATAAATCAAAGCAAATAATTTCTAAATTTGGTAAAAGAATTGCCAAAACTAAGGTTGATTTGGAAAATTATCCTTTAGAAAAAGTTTTAAATAAAATTCTAAAAAGATTTAGAATTTTAAAATATTGCTTATCAAAAAACGATATTGAATCTCTTAACCAAGTTCATTCTTTTTATAAACTTTTAAAAGACACTGTCGCTAAAAAAGATCTCTCTCTAAAAGAATTTATTGACCGAATTCATTTATATGATGAAAATAAAATTTCCGTTTCTTCTCCATCCATCACTTATGATTCCTCTGATTCTATAAAAATATTAACTGTCCATGGGGCTAAAGGTTTAGAATTTGATCATGTTTTTATTTATCGGCTCCTTGAAGATTCTTGGGAAAAACAACGCGATTTTAATAAATTAAAACTACCTTTTGGAATTCTAAGAAGTGAAATTACCAAAAGTATCGAAGATGATTACGAAGAAGACCGTCGTCTTTTTTATGTGGCTCTTACTCGTGCCAAAAAACAAATTTATCTTTCTTATTCCCAATATAAAGAAAATGGTAAAAATCAAAATCCCTCCATCTTTGTTTCTGAAATCGATTCTAAATTAATCGAAAATATTAAGTTTAATGACAAAACCGCTGCTCTCAAAACTTATTACCAGTTTACTGACGTTTCTCACGACCTAAAACCAGATTTATCAGAATATTTAAAAGATTATTTAACCAATCATTATAAATTTAATGTCAGCCATTTAAATTCCTACCTTCGTTGTCCGCTCTGTTTTTATTACAAAACTATTTTAAGAATTCCCCAAAACAAGGAAAAATTTAGTAGTTTTGGCACTGCTATTCATACCGCTCTTTCCGTTTTTTATCAAAAAAAATCTCAAGAAGAAATTTTAAAAACTTTTGAACAAAGTTTAAAAAATGAAAGATTACCCAAGGCAGATTATCAATGGTGTTTGGAAAACGGCCACAAAATTTTGACGCAATATTATGATCAATATGTGAATTCTGTCAAAGACGACAACATTTCTGAATATAATTTCGCCGCTGAAAATATTGTTTACAAAAATATTCCTTTAACCGGAAAAATCGATTTAATTGAAAAAGAAGCCAACGGTAAAATCAATGTTATCGATTTTAAAACCGGTAATTCTGATAATAAATATAAAGAACTTTCTTCCGATGGAGATTACTATCGCCAAATTGTTTTTTATAAATTATTACTAGATATTAAAAACGATTCTCGTTTTAAATTTAATCAAGGTATCATTGATTTTATTGAAAAAAGCAAATTAAAAAAGAGTTTTATCAGAAAAGAAATAAGTGTTGCCGATGAGGATTTAAATAAATTAAAAACTCAAATTGAAGATGTCTATCAAAAAATCTTGAATTTAGAATTCTTTGAAATCGGTAAAGACTGTAAAGACAAAGACCATTTACATTATTTATTAAAATAACGCGTGAAATTAAAAATAAAACGCTTCGACAAAACTTTACCCTTACCGGTTCATAAAACCAGTGGGTCAGTCGCCGTTGATTTATATTCTCGCCTCGATGTTGAAATTAAAGCCAAAGAAATTGCTTATATTCCCATGAATGTGGCCATAAAAATTCCCGATGCTTATTTTATTATGCAAGTTCCTCGTAGTTCCACTCATAAATTAGGCGTAATTGCTGTCAATAGCGTTGGTATTATTGATCGTGATTATTGTGGCAACGACGATGAATATCTTTTTCCAGCCTACAACTTTACTGACAAAACAATTTCAATTAAAAAAGGCACTCGTCTTTCTCAACTAGTTTTAATTAAGTGTGAAAATTTTGAATTCGACGAAGTCGACAAAATGGATGAAGTTAGTCGCGGCGGTTTCGGTTCTACTGGGATAAAATAATTTATGAAAGAAAATTTAAAAAATATAGAAAATAAACCAACAAAAGGAATATCTATTGAAGAATGTGTTAAAAAAGCTGACTCTTTTATCAAAAAAAATGGCGCCTGTTTATTTTTATTTGATATTAAAGGCTCAAAAAAATATTCAGCCGAAAACAGACAAAAACTCCAGCATCAATTAATAGATATGATTGCGAGTATTAATACTGAATTTGACCAATATTTTCCTAAAAATAATTTAGCTACTTTTGTGGAAGAAGAAAAAGGCTTTCATTCATTACTAGGTGATGGATCGTGGGTTGGAATAAATAATAGTGCAGTTATTCCCCAAATTGTTGATTATATAAAAGAAAATTACTCCAATATTGAGTTTCATTTTAATGTTGCCAAAGATGGCTTTGACGAAGAGGCATTAAAAACAGTAAAATAGACCATGACCTTTGTTTATGTTCTCTTACTTCTAATTCTCGCCACTCTACTTTTTTTAATTTTCAAATCCAAAAAATCTAGTTCCGAAGATTTAAATAAAGAAATTTCCAATAGTTTAAATCAAATTTTTCCTGAAGTTTTGAAAAACGCCAACCAGCAATTAATCACCATGGCCGATCAAAAAATCGGCACCGATTTAAATAATAAAAAGCAGGCGATTGAAGAATTAGTCAACCGAGCTCTACTGGAAATAACCAAAAATAACGCCAAAATGGAAGAAGTTGAGAAAAGTCGTATTGGTTCCTTTTCCGCTTTAACCGAAAAAATGGAAGAACAAAAAACTCTCACTCATCAACTTCGAGTCACCACCGAAGGTCTTAAAAACGTTTTGAGTAATAACCAAATGCGTGGAGCTTTTGGTGAACAAGTGGCTGAGGATTTATTAAAAATGTCCGGCTTTGTCAGTGGTGTCAGTTATGATAAACAACTATCAGGTGACTCTTCTCGCCCCGATTTTACTGTCTATATGCCCGATCGCATGAAGATTAATATTGACTCCAAATTCCCCTATCAAAATTTAGTTAAAATGTCCGAAACCGACAACAAAGAAGATAAGGAAAGATTTAAAAAATTATTTGAACAAGATATTAAAACTAAAGTTAAAGAGGTGACTAGTCGTGAATATATTAATCCCGAAGAAAATACTGTCGATTTTGTCATTCTTTTTATTCCCAACGAAATGATTTTCAGTTTTATTTACGATCGTTTTCCGGAAATCTGGCAAGACGCTATGGCTAAAAAAGTTATTTTAGCCGGCCCTTTTAGCTTCACTGCTATTTTAAGAATGGTCCATCAAGCTTACGACAATTTCCGTTATCAAAAAAATGTTGCCACTATCATTGGTTATATTAAAAAATTTGCCGAAGAATTCGACAATTATAATAAAGGTTTCAAGGATATTGGAGCTGGTATTGAATCTCTTCAAAAGAGATACACCGCTGTCGACACCACTCGTACCAACCAATTAGTTAAAATTGTTAACAAAATTAAAACCGAAGAACCAGATTCCGATCTAAAGCTTCATGAATAAAAAGTTTTTCTACTATTCATTAACTCTTGCCTCTGTTTTTTTAATTTTTGTTAATTTAGTTTCTCCTGTATTTCTTTGGTCAAAAATTGTTTTCTTTTTCACCATTTTTTGTTTTTTAATTTCTGTTTTATATATCTTTTCCAAAAAACATTTTTTGAATCTAATACTTTCAATTTATTTAATTTCTTTAATTTTATTATTATTTTTCAATCAGTTTAATTGGCTAAATTCCCTTATTTTAACCGCATTGTTAGTCACTATAATATTTTTAACTAAGACAAATAAAAAAGACACTCGTCTTGGTCATTAACTGTTTTTGGGGTATATAATAGGCCTAGATAAAGATTTATATTAATTTGCGATATCTAAATCTTGTTCTTTGATAATTCACCCATAATGTCATGAAAATAATCCCTTTTTAAGGGTTTTATATATTTTATGTCTTATTTCAAAAGAAGGGAGAAAAAATATGTTTTCATTTTTCAAAAAAGGATCTCAGGCAAAATCAGCCGCAAAGGCCAGAGAAGAACTTAAAAAAGAGTTTCTCGATATGTTTACCGAAGAAGAAAAAGGCAAAATCAGCAACATCGTCGATACTCTTGTTGATAGCCTTCTCACAGGTAACTCTGGGTATTGTGATACTTGTATCAAGAATAAGGGTATCTGCTCTTCGAAATATCAGAAGAAATTCCAAGAACTGGCCAAGAGTTACCATAACGATTAAAGAAAGGAAAAACAAATGACATTATGGGCACAAGCAACAGGGCCGACAGGTATTCAGTGCTTTTTGCACAAATATTTAGTCGGCCCCAATTTTACCCCTTGACACTGTTTAGCAGTCGTCCTATTATATTGCTAATATGTCAGATTTAACTCAAAGACAAATAAAAATACTTAAATGTATTGCCGAGGAATTTATTGAAACCGCCAATGCTGTCGGTTCAGAAACCCTCGAAAAAAAATATTCTTTAGGTATTTCTTCCGCCACTATCAGAAACGAAATGATGGCTCTTACTCAGCTTGGATTTTTAAAAAAAGGTCATCTTTCTTCTGGTCGCACTCCAACTTCCATGGGTCTCAAATATTACGTTCGTAATTTAATGACTCCCAAAAATTTATCTGTCAGTGACGAAATTGGCGCCAAAGAAAAAATTTGGGAATTTAGAAATGAATTCGACCGTTTACTTCGTGAAACTACTAAAGAATTGGCTCAACGCACTCGTTCCATGGCCATCGCTACTACTGACCATGGCACAATTTACAGCTATGGTGCTTCCAATTTATTGGAAGAACCAGAATTTTTCAACATCGATGTTACTAAAACCGTTCTTTCTTTAATTGATAATGCCACTTTTTGGTTTGAAATTATCAGTAAGGCCGGTAATCTTAATCCCGAATCTGCCGAAATTGTTCATCTTTTAATTGGTGAAGACTTAGGTCTTGAACACCTTGAACCTTGTGGTTTTGTCTATCAAAACTACGAAGCCGGCCCTCATCGAGGTATCGTTGGTGTTATCGGTCCAGCTCGTTGTCATTATCCCTACGTCGTTCCCGTTGTCGATTACTTTGCCGAGCTTCTTTCAACTATTAGTCGTTAATCAAAATTATGACAGACAAAAAAACTAAAAACATCAATATTAAAACCTCTGAATTACTAGATAAAGTAAATTCACTTGAAGATAAATTAGCCCGATCATTAGCTGATTATTCTAATTTAGAAAAAAGAATTGAATCTCAACGTCAATTATTTGTCACCTTGGCTACTACTTCCATTTTAAGTAAAATGGTCGAAGTTTTAGATGATTTTTATTTAGCCCAAAAACATCTTAATGATCCTGGTCTAAAAATGGCCATCGATAAATTCAATTCGGTTTTAAAAACCGAAGGACTCGAAGAAATTAATCCTGTTAATTTAGAATTTGATCCTCAATCAATGGAGTGTATCCAGGCAGTCGACGGCCAAGAGAACTTTGTTATTGAAGTCAAAAAACTAGGTTACAAATTAAATGGTCATGTCATCCGACCGGCCCAAGTAACAGTCGGAAAAACCGCTGACCAAATTACTAATTAATTATTATTTTATCTAAAGCTCTAGCGTTCTAACGCTCTAGCGAACTAAATATTATGTCAAACAAAATAATCGGAATCGATTTAGGTACTACCAACTCCTGCGTTGCTGTTATGGAAGGTGGTAAACCAAAAGTTATCATCAGCGCTGAAGGCCGCAATACTATTCCTTCAGTTGTTGAACCAGTCAAAAAATTGGTCGGCGATTTAGCCAAGCGTCAAATGGTTCTTAACTCTCAAAACACTATCTATAGTGTCAAACGTTTAATGGGTCGACGCATGGACGATCCAGAGGTTAAAAAAACTCAAGGTGTTGCTGCTTATAAAATTGTCGCCGGTAAAGATAATACTGCCTCGGTTGAAATTAATGGTAAAGCCTACACTCCTCAAGAAATTTCCGCTATGATTTTACAGAAATGTAAAGCCGATGCTGAAAAATATTTAGGTGAAAAAGTTACCGATGCCGTCGTTACTGTTCCTGCATATTTTGACGACGCTCAACGCCAAGCTACTAAACAAGCCGGTGAAATCGCTGGTCTTAATGTTCAAAGAATTGTCAACGAACCAACTGCTGCTGCTTTAGCCTATGGTTTGGATAAAAAAGGTAATGAATTAGTTGCTGTCTACGATTTAGGTGGCGGTACTTTTGATATTTCCATTCTCGAAATCGGTGGTGGCATTTTCGAAGTTAAATCTACCAACGGTGATACTTTCCTTGGTGGCGATGATTTTGATCAAAAGATTATTAACTGGATCACTGACGATTTTCAAAAGCAAAATGGTGTCGATCTCAGTAAAGATTCTCAAGCTTTACAGCGTGTTCGTGAAGCTGCTGAAAAAGCCAAGATTGAATTAAGCTCGGCTGCTGAAACCGAAATTAATTTGCCATTTATTACCCAAAAAGATGGTCAGCCTCTTCATTTAACCAAAAAGTTAACTCGATCTGAATTGGAAAAATTAGTTGATGATTTAATTCAAAAAACTATTGCTCCAGTCGAAAAAGCTCTTAAAGACGCTAAAGTCACCAAAGCTGATATTAAAGAAATCATCATGGTCGGCGGTATGACTCGTATGCCAAAAGTTCAAGAAGTCGTCAAAAACTTTTTTGGCAAAGAATTAAATAACACTGTCAATCCAGATGAAGTCGTCGCTATCGGTGCTGCTGTCCAAGGTGCTGTTTTAACCGGTGAAGTTAAAGATGTCGTTCTTTTGGATGTCACTCCATTAACTCTTGGTATTGAAACCGCTGGTGGTGTTCGTACTCCTTTAATTGAACGAAATACTACCGTTCCTACCAAGAAATCTCAAGTTTTCACTACCTATGCTGACAGTCAGCCTCAAGTGGAGATCAATGTTCTTCAAGGTGAAAGGCCAATGGCTAATGACAATAAATCTCTTGGCCGTTTCGTTTTAGATGGCATTCCACCAGCACCTCGTGGCACTCCTCAAATCGAAGTTACTTTCGACATCGACAGTAACGGTATTCTTTCTGTTTCTGCCAAAGATAAGGGTACAAATAAAGAACAAAAGATTACCATTCAAAATGCTACCAACCTTAAAGAAGAAGAAATCGAGCAAATGAAAAAAGAAGCTGAAGCTCATGCTCGTGAAGACGAAGAAAAGAAAGGTTTAGCTGAAAGTCGAAATAAATTAGATGGTGCCATTTTTTCTGGTGAAAAAACTTTAAAAGATTTTGCTGATAAAGTTAAACCAGAAGATAAGGAAAAAATTGAAGCTCAATTAAAAACAGCTCGTGAAATTTTGACTAAAACTGATGTTAAAAAAGATGAACTTGATAAAGCCTCTGAAGATTTAAATCAAATTCTTCAAACTGTTGGCGCTGCTATTTATCAACAGCAACAACCTGGTCAACCAGGTCCAGAAGCTCAAACTGAACAGCCAAATGCTGAAGAACCCAAAAAATCCGACGACTCTAAAAAAGAAGCCGAAGAAGGGGAAGTTGTACAATAAAAATTAATTAATTCAGACATCCCGCAGGCGCGGGATGTCTGTGTATAATAAGAGTCATGAAAAAAGATTTTTACGAGTTATTAGGCGTCTCCAAAGATGCCAGTAAGGATGAAATAAAAAGCGCTTATCGAAAGTCTGCTCTTAAATTTCATCCCGATCGTAATAAGGCCCCTGATGCTGAAGAACATTTTAAAGAAATTAATGAAGCTTACGAAGTTTTAAGTAATGATCAAAAAAAAGCCGCTTATGACCAATATGGCCATGCAGCTTTTGACCCATCTTCAGGCGGTTTTGGCGGTCATACTTACACTCAGCAAAATGGTCCCAATTTTACTTACACCCAGACTGGTGGCAATCCTTTTGGTGGTGCCGATTTTGATTTTGGTGGTTTTTCTAATCCTTTTGATATTTTTGAACAATTTTTTGGTGCCTCTTTTGGCGGTCAACAAAGACAAAGTAAACGTCTCGAAACCTATAAAATTTCTATTTCTTTTTTAGATGCTGCCAATGGTTGTCAAAAAGAAGTTTCTATTGATGGCCACAAAAGAACCATCAAAATTCCCGCTGGTGTTGATGATGGTCAAAAAATCCGTTTTTCTGAATTTGTTCTCTATATTGATGTTCAACCAGATAAAGTTTTTAAACGCGAAGGCAATGATGTTTATATTAATTTCAATATTAGTCTAACTCAAGCCATTTTTGGTGATACTATCGAAGTTCCAACCTTAAAAGATCCTTTAAAAGTCCGAGTTAAACCAGGCACTCAACCCAATACTTTAGTCAGATTGCGAGGTCAGGGAATTAAAGATGTCAATGGTTATGGCCAGGGCGATTTCTATATCCGCCTTTTCGTCGAAATTCCAACCAAACTAAATTCTCACCAAAAAGACCTTCTAAAACAGCTCGATTTGTAATTTTTCTGGTATAATCTACTCATAATAATTTTGCAGTGTTTAAACCCTGGGGCTAACAAAGCCCCTTTTTTAATCCTGCATATTTAAAGGATCAAAATGGACTTAAAAAAACTACCTAAAACAGAATTTGCCGCAGCTGTGGCTCAAATTGCTGGTGAAAGAAACATTGAAGTTCAATCTATCTTGGACTCAATTGAGTTTGGTCTTATCTCTGCCTACAAACGTGACCAAAAAGAACATGGTATTGAAGTTTCTGAAGAAGATCAATTTACTGCCGAATTAGCCCCAGAAAATGGTTCTTTTAAAGTCTATAAAATTGATGGTGAAAAAAAGACCGACGTCACTCCTCCTGGTTTTGGTCGAATTGCTGCTCAGACCGCTAAACAAGTTATCGATCAGAGAATTCATGAAGTCGAAAAAGAAACTGTTGTCGCTGAATTTGCCAAAAAAATAGGCACTCTTATTCCCTGTATTGTTCTCAAAAATGATCCCTATAAAATGGTTGTTGGTGTTGGTAAAACCGAAGGTATCTGCCCTAAAGATGAACAAATTCGAAATGAAATTATTCCTCTTGGCGCTAAAAAATTATTTTTATTAAAAGAAATTATTCGAGACGAAACTGGTCGCAGTGAAATCATTTTATCTCGACGCGACAATGCTTTTATTTCTGAATTATTTTCTCGTGAAGTTCCAGAAGTTGCCAACGGTTCAGTCGTCCTTGAAAGAATAGCTCGAACTGCTGGTGAAAGAAGCAAAGTTGCCGTTTCTTCAAATCAGCCGGGTATTGATCCTGTCGGTTCTTGTATTGGCCAAAAAGGTTCTCGAATCCAGGCCATTTTAAGCGAATTGCCCACCGACGAAAAAGTCGATGTGGTCGCTTTCTCTCAAAATTTAAATCAATTTATTGCTCAAGCTCTTTCTCCAGCTCAAAACGTCAAAGTTATTGAAGTCGGTAAGAATTATGCCAACGTTACAGTTCCCGAATCCCAATTAGCTTTGGCTATTGGTGGCGGTGGCGAAAACGTTCGCTTGGCTGGTCAATTGGTTGGTCTCGAAATTAAATTAACCCAAGAATAAATCTTCCTTATCAAAGGGAGATTTAGAGGGATTTATTCCTTAAAATCAAATATGACTACTAATATAAAATTAACTCGTCCGCCAATTGTGGCTGTTATGGGTCATATCGATCACGGTAAAACTTCTCTTTTAGATAAAATCCGTTCTACTAATGTCTTGAAAAAGGAAGCTGGTGGCATTACTCAACATATTGCTTCTTATCAAGCCAAAGTTACCGAAAAGAATGGTCAAACTAAACTTATCACCTTCATTGATACCCCTGGCCATGCTGCCTTTATCAATATGCGTGCCTGCGGTGCCAAAGCCACTGATATGGTGATTTTAGTTATCTCGGCTGTTGAAGGCGTTATGCCTCAAACCAAAGAATGTCTTGAACATATCAAAAAATGCGAATTACCTTTCATTGTTGCCTTGAATAAAATGGATCTCGAAAATGCTGCTCCTGATAAAGTTAAAGGTCAATTGGTTGAATTAGGTTTTACTCCAGAAGAATACGGCGGTCAATTGGCCGTTATCCCTGTTTCGGCTAAAACCGGCAAAGGTATTGATGATCTTTTGGAAATGATCCTTTTAAATGCTGAAATTTTAGAATTAACTGCCGATCCTAATGGTCCTTTAGAAGCTGTTATTATTGAATCTCGCCTTGATAAAAGTCGTGGTCCAGTTGCTTCTTTGATCGTCATTAATGGCACTCTTAAACCTGGAGATATTGTTTATTCCGAAGATATTTCTTGTAAAGTCAAGGCTCTTATTGATTGTAACGGTCAACAATTAAAAGAAGCTAGTCCCAGTACCCCAGTTGAAGTTTTAGGTTTTGAAAAAGTGCCTTCTGTTAGCAGTCTCGTTACTTCAGTTAAAACCGCCTCTACTGCCAATAAAGAACATAAAGTTTTATTGGAATCAACCGAAGAAAATCCAAAATTAAAAGTGATTTTAAAAGCCGATGTTAAGGGCACTTTAGAAGCTCTAGAGAACAGTTTCAATGATGATGTTATTGTTATTTCCTGTGGCATTGGTGCTGTTAGTGATAATGACGTTTTTATGGCCGAAGCCGCCAAAGCTCAAATTTTTGCCTTTAATGTCTCTACTCCTAAACATATTCAACAAATTGCTGAAGCTTCGAAAGTCAGAATTTTTGAATCCCGAATTATTTACGAAATTATTGAAGATATTCAAAATCAAGTTCTTCATTTACTTGAACCAACTATTGATGAAACCATCGTTGGTGAAGGCCTAATTAAAGCTGAATTTAAAATTGATAAAGTTCGTATTTCTGGAGTGCAATGTATTAAAGGTGAAATTTCAAAAGGTGATTTAATTCATCTCAAACGCGATGGCAAAATCATTAAAGATACTAAAGTTGAAGGTATTCACCAAGGTAAAAATATCATCGATAAATTAAAGTCAGGTAACGATTGTGGTATGACTTTTAAGCCTTATGTTGACTTTAAGGTAGGGGATGCTATAATAGCCTATAAGAATTAAAAATAAGCAGGATTTTTATGAAAAACTATAACGTTTCTGAAGTCAAAAATTTACTTTCTACCGCTAAAACAGCTTTAATCGCTGTGCCTCAACTCAATGTTGATTCCATCGGTTCAGCTCTAGCTTTAGCTTTGCTTTTAAAAAAATCCAATATTACTACCAAAGTTTTTTGTCCTCAAAAAACTGATGCCAATTACACTAAATTAAGTGGACTTGAACTTTTAACCGATATTTATAATCCAAACGACTTAATTGTCACTTTGGATTATCCTTTAGATCAAATTGAAAAAGTTACTTATAATCAAGACGGCGGAAAATTAAATTTGGTTGTTCAAACCAAAGATGGTTCTCCAAAAGTTGCTGAAAATCAAATCTTAATTAGTAATCAAGCCAGCACTGCTGATATTAATTTTGTCTTTGGTGATGAAACCCTTTTAGGTGCTCACTCCAACATCGTTGATAAAGGTGCTTGGATTAATATTTCTCCAACCAATGTTGAAAAATCTTGGGCTAAGGCTAATATCATCGATCAAGATGCTCCTTTTTCTGAAATCTTAACTTTCTTATTGCCTATGCTTGGTTTGGAATTAACCCCAGATTCAGCTAAAAACCTTTTAATTGCCCTTCGAGTTGCCACTCAATCTTTCTCAGTCAATGTTTCTCCTGAAACATTTGAAGCTGGTGCTGTTTGTCTCCGCGCCACTCAAATCTAATTTTTAAAAAAGTCTTTTTAAACCCCGCTGCTGCGGGGTTTTTTGATGTTTGAACCTATTTATGATAAAATTCCCCAGTTCTTTAAAAACAGGTGTGAAAAATAAGGAAAGGAGGCGGTTTTTGTGAAAGATGGCAATGATCTCGTAAAAATTTTTAACATCATCACTAGTATTACAATTAAAGTCAAAGAATTAAATGAAATCCTCGATCCAGAAGTTCGATCAGTAATTGCCGACAAAATCAAGAATTACTATATCAATAGTGATCTTGATCGTGAATCTCTCGTGATTTCTTATAAGTTATTTAGGGGGATTGCCGGTATACTAACTTCCGAGAACAATATTACATTAACAGACGTAAATCTGTTAACGGAAGCAACAAAGAGATTTTTTGTTGATAACAAATCGAATAGCAAAATAATTCAAAAATCCCTCCATCTTTATGAAAAGCTTCAGTCTGATCTTGAAAAAACTTGATAATCCGGGTGGTGTTGAAACAAAAAATAAAGCATTTATTGCTCTTCAGCACCACCCAACCCCATTCTTCACACCTGTTCTTTTTTTCTTCCTTCATGTTATAATCGTTTCTGACTATATTCGGTCTTTTGGTAGCCATTCCAAAATATTAATTTTTAACCGATAATAGCCGCATAATTCTATGGCATTAACCAAAGAAGAAAAACAAGAAATTATTACTAAGTTTGCTCAAGATAAGGGTGATACTGGTTCTCCAGAAGTTCAAATCGCTATTTTAACCAAAGAAATCGACAAGCTTCAAGGTCATTTAACCGAAAACAAACACGATTCTCCTGCTAAACGCGGTATTTTAAGCAAGATTTCCAAAAGACGACGTCTACTTCGTTATGTCTCGGCTCACAATGCTGATAGATATACCGCAATAACCAAAGCTCTTGGTCTTAAAAAATAATTCTGTTCGTTTATAATTAATTATGGAAATGTATACAAAAGATATTCTAGTGGGCGGCAAAAAGATTACTCTCCAAACTGGTAAACTCGCTCCTCAAACCAATGCCTCAGTCGTGGCTCAATACGGCAATACTACTGTTTTAGCCACCGTTATTATGGGTAAAACCGACGATTCTAAGGATTATTTTCCTTTGTCTATCGAATTTGTCGACAAGCTTTATGCTGGCGGCATCGTTAAAGGTGGAAAATGGATTAAACGCGATGGTGGTCCTTCTGATAGTGCTGTCCTTTTTGGCCGAATTATCGACCGATCTCTTCGCCCTCTTTTCCCTAGTGATTTTATGAACGAAGTTCAAATTATCGCTACTGTTCTAAGTAATGATAAAGATAATGATGTTGTTATTCCTGCCTTCACTGCCGCTGCTGCCGCTTTAGCCATCTCTGATATCCCATTTAACGGTCCAGTTTCCGCTGTCCGTGTTGGTTATATTAATGATCAATTAACTTTAAATCCCTCATCCAAAGAATTAGAAAAATCCAATATGGATCTTTTAGTTTGTACTAGCCCTGCTGGCGTCAATATGATTGAATGTGACGCTAATATCGTTGCCAATGATATTGCCCTAAAAGGTATTGAATTAGCTAAAACTACTAGTGATGAAGTTAATAAAGAAATCACTGCCTGGGCCAAAGAATGCGGTAAGGAAAAGATCAAATATGAATCAGCTGGTCCATCCGCTGATTTGATTAAAGAAATCGAATCTAAAATTAAAGCCGATGTTGAGGCCTTTTTAGAAGCTGGTGTTGATGGTTCTCATATGGCTGGTCAAGAAAAAATTGTTGATCAAGTTTTAGAGGCTTATGAAGCCAAAATTGAATCTGAAGAAATTTCTAAAAATCATTTAATTGCGGCTGTTGATTCAGTTATTAGAACTACTCTTCGTATTCGAACTTTAAAAGGCATTCGTTTTGATCATCGAAAAATGGACGAAATCCGTCCTTTGACTATCGAAGTTGGTGTTCTTCCTTGTGTTCATGGTTCAGCTTTTTTCCAAAGAGGTTTAACTCAAGCTATTACGGTTACCACCCTTGCTCCTTTATCTGAAAAACAATATCTCGAAGATTCCAGCGGTGAAACCACCAAAAGATATCTTCATTATTATTCTGCTCAACCTTTCTCCACTGGTCAAACCGGTCGAGTTGGTCGTCCAGGTCGTCGCGAAATCGGTCATGGTGCTCTTGCTGAAAAAGCCTTAATTCCGGTCATTCCTACTGAAGAAGAATTTCCCTATACTATTGTTTTAACCTCTGAAGTTTTATCTCAAAACGGTTCATCTTCTATGGCTTCAACTTGTGGATCCACTATGTCCCTTATGGACGCTGGTGTTCCCATCAAAGACAAAGTCGCTGGAATTTCCATCGGTCTAGTTGCTGAAACTGACGATAACTATGTTCTTTTAACCGACATTGCTGGAACCGAAGATCATAATGGTGACATGGATTTCAAAATCACTGGAACCAGAAATGGCATCACTGCTATTCAATTAGACATCAAAAGAGCCGGTCTTACTTTAAAAATGATCACCGACACTTTTGTCGCTTCAACTAAAGCCAGACTTCAAATTTTAGACAAAATGGAATCAGTTTTGGCTGCTCCACGAGCCCAACTTTCTGAATTTGCTCCAAAAATTAAAATGGTTGCTCTTCCAGAAGACAAAATCGGTGAAGTTATCGGCAGCGGTGGTAAAACCATCAAAGCTCTCATGGAAAAATACGATGTCCAAATCGACATTGATGATTTTGGAAAAGCTTCAATTTCTTCCCAAAATCAGGAAAATATTGACAAAGCTGCTTACGAAATTGAATCCATGATTAAAGAAGTTGAAATTGGTGAAGACTATGAAGGTATTGTTACCCGAGTCGAAGCCTATGGTGCTTTTGTTGAATTCTTACCAGGTCGTGAAGCTTTGCTTCATGTCTCTGAAATGTCAGGCGGATTTTTATCTGATCCATCTTCTATTATTAAAGTTGGTGATCATCTAAACGTCAAAATTGCCGGATTCAATGACAACCATCAAATTAAATTAGCTTCTCCAGAGTTTAAAGCCGCTCACCCAGGCCAACCTCGCGAAGAAGGCCAAGGTCAAGATAATCGCACTGGTGGTTTCCGAAATTTCACTCCACCTCGCCGAGACGATAATCGCTCTGGTGGCTTCCGCCCTCGAAGATAAATAAAATTTAAATTAAAATTTTAACCCTCCGAAAAACATCGGAGGGTTTTTGGTTACAAATTATCTTAATAATCAAGATTTATTTACTTTTAAAGTAATAATTTTAAATGATAAAATACCATATGGAAAAAATATCTGATTATATGACACAAAAAACTAGAGATTTATTAAAAGTCAGCATTGAAACTCTAGAAAAAAAAAGAGAAGCAGAACTAACAACTGTTAATGAATCTTATGATCTCGGTACTTTTAGACAATCAGCTACAGTTTTAGATGCTTTAGGTGGTTGGAATAGTATTGAAGATGAAATCTCGAGAAGAACAAAAGCATTGAATAATGCAGTGATAATTAGAGAAGGTGAATCTGTAGAAGGTTTTATTATTGGCAGAAAATTAGTTATTAGATTTGAAAATGAAGATAAAAATACAATTCTTAAAATCGGTACTCCATGGGATGCAACAATCTCAACAGAAGTAGAAAATAATTCAGAAACAATATCTTTTCAAGCACCCATTATTAGTAGATTAAATAAATTGAAACCTGGTGACGAAACAATGATGAACAAAACAAAAATTAAATTAATAGATATCTCTCAACCGAATAAGGAATTTTAATTTTATTTGCGGTTTATTATCAAATAAACAATAAAAAAAATTACCTGATATAATACAAAATGTGAATATTGAATGTGAACATAGGGAAATATTTAATAGAAAAATATACGCTATTGATGGTATAGGCGGTTCTGGAAAAAGCCATTCGTTAATAAAACTTAGTGAATCTCTTAAATCTAATGAAAATGAGGTTGTAATTTCTAAAATTGCTGGAATGGGAAATTCCGAAAGAGTAGGTACATTAAAAAAAATTTTATATGCCAGAGAAGAACAAAGAAAACAAGGTAATCAAACCGAACGCCAACTTGAAGATCATAAAAAACAAAAATTGTTTAGACTTGCCACAAAATATCAAACAAATTTATTTTTAAAAAGTCTTGATTCATATAATGAAAATACCTATCATCTTTTAGATCGCACTCCACTAATGACTTTAGCCTTTTGTCTTTCTGAAGATCCTAATAATCCCTATATAGATGAAATTAAAGAAGAAGCCTTAAAGCTCACAAAACTTCTTAATATTAAGAAAATATTTTTACTTGATATTGATCCTGTTATTTCTATATCTAGACAATTAGCAAGATCTACTATTGGCGTCGAAAATCAAGATTCAATGATAAATAATGCATTAGATATTATCCAGCCTCCTTCAGATGTAAGAGAAAAAATCATTTTAAATACAAAAAAAATTATTGAAAAAAATCCCAATTTACTTAAAAAAGAAATTAGTCTCTGGGATTATAGTAGTTATAATGTAATTGTAAATGAATCAAGAGGTTTTCATCAAGCCTTGGAAATAGCCAAACAAGAAATTGGTCTTGAATATATTGTGATAGAAACAGACAAGCCAATAGATGATATTGTTTCAATAATCAAATCACACATAATTTAATCATTTAAAATGATAAAAAAAAATAAAAATAATAAATTAAGTCCAGATCTTATAATCGATTTTTTTATAACTGGTAGGTGTGATATGAAATGTCCTTTTTGTTATGGTGCTGATAATCCAATAGATAATCAAAATATTAAAGAGATAAATTCACAAGAGGTCTTTTTATACAAACCTAGTATTGAAACTATAAATATAACTGGATTAAATGAATCTAGACCTGAATTAACATTTGATCAAATTACAAAATTATTAATAACATTTGCTGAGTTAGGATTAAAAAAGATTAATATTGGTGGTGGGGAACCGCTTCTTAGAAAAGATACTCCAGAAATTATAAAAATTGCAAATAATTTAGATATTTCAGTATATTTATCGACAAATGGTACATATCTCTCTACAAGATATAAAGAAATTAAAGATAATATCAAAGTTTTAGGGTTACCTCTTGATGGATCAAATAAAAAAATGAACAATTTGATGGGAAGGGCTTCTTATATGATTGATAATGTAAAATCTATACTTGTTTATTTAGATAAAGAAAAACCAGACCATAAAATTAAAATTGGGACAATAGTTTCAAAAATAAATATTGATGATATTGAAAATATAGGAGTCTTATTATATGAAACACCAGGGATATCTCATCCCGACATTTGGCGAATTTATCAATTTGAAAAAATAGAAAGGGGAGAAAATAATGCTAAACGATACGAAATTGACGATCAAAAATTTTGGTCAGTTATTAATCATCTAAAAAAAAGATTTCCTCAGGCAAATATAGCTCCTCGTGCAAACTCAGATCACAATAATGCTTATTTTTTTGTTTCTCCAGATGGAATGCTTCAGTTGGTAGATAATAAACATAGAAGTATTTTAGATACTAACAATGCAAACAAAGAAGATATATATGAAACGATAACCAAATTTCAAAAAACAATTAAAAAAACAATCAATAATAGAGAGTGGACAATAAAGTAATTAAAAAATATGAAAAATTACATACTTTCAGTATATTTTGGTTACCATGATTCATCTATTACCTTCGCCGACGACAAAGAAATAATTCTTCATTTAGAAGCAGAAAGATATTTTAGAAAAAAACACATTCATTTAAACAAAGAACAAATGTTCGAGTTAATAAATTATTCACTTCACTATTTAAATATAGATATAAAACAAGTAAAAGAAGTTTTGGTAGCAAAGTGGAACAATCAATTTAATTCAAACGAAACAATAAATGGTAAGAATTTTAATCTAATAGAAACAGGACATCACAATAATCATATTGGTACAATTTTTCCTATTCACAAATCTGATTGTTTAATTGTTTGTGCCGATGGTGGGTCAGAAGATGGAACCACTAAATTTTATTATAAAGACAATAACAACAATATTTCTTTAATAGCAGATTATGATAGTGAAGTTATTACTGGAAAATTCTATGGAACTATAACACAGATGGTTATTGATCCAAACGTTGGTCGAGCACACGATACTTATCCAGGAAAAACCATGGGTCTTGCTGGATTAGGTAAATATTCAGTAAATTATAATAATTTATTAGAAAAAAATGGCAAAGAGATAAATAAACTTCATAATGATGGTGTTGAAAATCTTAATAAAATATTCGGTTTATCCAATGATTATTCAAAACCATGGCGAGATGAAAAAAGATGTGATTTAGCATTTACAGCTCAGCTGTACTGGCAAAATAATTTTATAGAAAAAATATTAAAACATAGCAATATTAGTAAAAATATAGCCTTAGTCGGAGGTTGTGCTTTAAATGTTTCTTTAATATCAGCCTTAGATGATTTAAAAATTTTTAAAAAAATAATTACAACTCCGATAGCTAGTGATTGTGGACAATCATTAGGTGCAATTATGTATAGATATCCAAACACTATTTGCAAGTATCCATTTTTAGGTAGACATTTTGGTGATGATATTAAAAAGATTCCAAATAGACTAATTCAAGATTTAGTTGATAAAAAAATTATTGCTTGGTATCAAGGAAAAAGTGAAATTGGTCCGAGAGCGTTAGGTCATAGAAGTTTTTTAGGTCTTCCATCAACTATTAAATTAAAAGATAAACTTAGTATAGATATAAAAAAAAGAGAACCTTATCGTCCAATATCACCAATAACAACCGAAGAAAATTTATCAAAATTTTTCAAAATCAATCACCCATCACCTTTTATGACTTTTTCGCCAAAAATAAATCAGGTTTTAAAAAAAATAGCCCCAGCAATTGTTCATTATGATGACACATCAAGAATACAAACAATTAGCAAATCAGACAATCCGGTACTTCATGAGCTTCTCGTTGAGATTGGTAAGATCACTGGAGTTCCAATACTTATGAATAGTTCTTTAAATATTGCAGGGGAACCTATTGTTGATTCAATAGAAGATGCTTTTCGTAATTTTCACAATAGTGAAGCTGACGTGTTGTATATTAACGGTAAAAGATATGTTAAATAAAAAAGTTTCTATTATTATTGCCACCAGAAATCGAGCAGAATCATTAAAGCAATTATTAGAATCGCTTAAAAAAATTTACATTTTAGGAGATCCTAATATTGAAGTTGTTATTATTGATAATAATTCAACAGACAATTCAACTTTAGATCTTTGTAATAAATATCCAGTTGTTTATATTAAAGAAAATAGAAAAGGTGAATCTTTTGCCTTAAATACAGGAATGAAAGTTTCTAATGGTGAATATATTATTAATACAGATGATGACGTAATAATAAAGGATAAAAATTGGGTAGAAAAACTTTTACAACATTTTACAAAAAATAAAAATTTGGGTTATGTATCTGGAAATGTTTGCATCTTCAACGATAAAAATAACGTTGCCAATTTATGGGAAAAAAAAGGTGGTTTAAGTAAAGGTATTAATTCAAAACTATATAAAAATATAGATTTAATAAAAGATTACAAAATGATTCCTTGGCCAATTAATAAAATTGCTGCCGGAGCAAACAATATGATAAGTAGAAAAGTATTTGATAAAGTTGGCCCTTATGCTACTTTTCTTGGCGGTGGTTCTCCAATCGGACATGGTAATTCTTTGGAATTTGTTTATCGAGTCATTAAAGCCGGTTATGATGTTGAATACGATTCAACCGCAATCATATATCATAAACATCCAACAGATAAAAAATCTCTCAAAAATAAACTATATACTTATGGTGTTGGCAATTCTGCCTATCAACTTTATATTTTCGCTAAACATTTTGATTTTCGTAGTCTCTATTGGGGTTTATTAGGGCACCATCTATATGTAATAAAAAACTTATTAAAAAGTTTTTTTAAAAAATATCCTCTACCTCCGTCTTATGTCTTAAAAAGTTTAGAAGGAAGTTTAATTGGAACTTTTTCTTTTATATTAAAATATCCTTTTCGTAATAAAAAAATATATCCATAAAAATAAAATGAACAAATTATATTTTGCAACATCAAATTCATGGAAATTTAATCACGCAAATGATTTTTTTAAACTTAATGGAATAGGTTTAAAACAATTTGCTTTAGAACTACCTGAATCCAGATCGGAAGATGTTGAAGAAATTGCCAAAGAAAAAGCCGAATTCGCATATAGTCAAATTAAGAAGCCGGTGTTTGTTATTGATGCAGCTTTTTATATTAATGGACTTAATGGATTTCCTAAGACATATGTTAAATATGCTGAAAAATATATTGGTGCTAACGGAATAATAAAACTACTTAAAGGAAATAAGGATAGGACTTGGGAAGTTGACAATGTAATATGTTATAAAAACAAAAATACAATTAAAATTTTTCACGGAAAATTAAAAGGAATAGTCTCATACAGTCTAAAAATAGATAATATAAACAAAGTACGTGAAGTTGATCGAATTTTTATACCAGAAAATTATAAAAAAACATATTCAGAATTTACAAAAGAAGAACAAACGTCCTACGACAATAAGATATGGAAACCTAAAGTATTTGATGAATTCATATCATGGATTAAAAACAATAATATAAGCAAAAATAAATAAATAGATTGATTTAAAAAATACAAAATTTTTCCGTTTTATTTTAGAATGAAGTTTTTAAAGTTTTTAGCCATGACATTAGTGTCTAAATAGCTTATACTTTTCTAATGGATTCCACTGTTCTAACCACCAAAGAGGCGATTAAAAAACTTGTTGATAAAGTTTCTGCTGTCAAAATACCCGATAATTTAGGTATAAAATTACAAGAACTTTTTTCTCAACTCGAAATTAATTCTCAAAACGAAGAAACTTTTTGGCAAAATTATTACAATGCTTCTAAATATATTGATTGGATTATTGCCATTCCTTGGTTCAATGAAACCAAAGATATTTTAGATTTACGTTTTGCCAAAGAAAAATTAGACCAAGAGCACTATGGTTTGGAAACCATTAAAGAAAGAATTTTGGAATATATTTCTGTTTTGTCTTTGCAAAAAAATCGCAATCCCAACGAAACAATTCAAGCTCCAATTATTTTATTTGTCGGTTTGGTTGGTACTGGTAAAACCACTATGGCCAAATCAATTGCTAATGTCATGGGTCGCGAACTTGTCAGAATTCCTTTCGGTGGCCTTGGTGATGCTCATTATCTTCGTGGCTATTCCCGTACTCGTCCCGATTCTGAACCAGGTCAGATTATCAAAGGTCTCGTCAATTGTAAAAGCCGCAATCCAGTTATTTTGTTAGATGAAATTGATCGTGTTGCCGACGACGCTTTAAACACTATCATGGGTGTTCTCGTTGAGCTTCTCGACCCAGAACAAAATGGTCATTTTGTCGATCATTATCTTGATTATCCAGTCGATCTTTCCCAAGTCATTTTTTGTGCCACCTGCAACAACACTTCTCGAATTGCCACTGCTGTTATGGACAGATTAGAAATTATTCAAATGCCGTCTTACACTGACGAAGAAAAAGAAGTTATTGCTAAAAATTATCTTTTACCAAAAGCTCTAAAAAGTACCGGTTTAACTTCTGATGATTTAAAAATCGGCGACAATTTATGGCCTCAAATTGTCCGTCCTCTTGGTTTCGATGCTGGTGTTCGTACTCTCCAACGTAATATTGAAGGCATGTGTCGCAAGGTTGCCAAAGTCATTTTAGAAGGTAAAAGCCGACAGGTGATTGTCGACGAATCTAACGTCAAAACTTTCTTGCCTCAATGGTAAATTTGCCTTTTACTCTTAATTTTGTTAAAATGACTTTAAAGAATCTTACTTTTGGTTAAAGACTTCGTTCACCCAATTTGGTTTTAGAAACGGTCAAGCAATTTAATCCCTCAATAAATCATTCCATTTAATTTGGAAATTATTTAGTAAAATTAAGTAAGAATTATTTATTTACTCTGAACATTTTGTGGTTGCCGTTCAGATTTTATTATTATTTATATATATAATCACAAGAATTTTTTATGTTAAAAAATCAAAACACAAATTTTATTAATGCTCCAAATCAAGTCCGAGAATACAAATCCGGTAATGATTCGGTGCGAATCAGCTCCCTCGGGGGCTTTGGCGATGTCACTCAAAACATGTTTGTTTATGAGTTCATTCCCAATGGCGATCTTGCCAAAAGTCAAATTATTATCGTTGATTGTGGAGTCGGTTTTCCTGAAGAAGATGCCTTTGGTGTCGATCTTCAAATTCCCGATACTCATTATTTACAAGACAAAAAAGACCGAATTTTAGGTATTTTTATTACTCATGGCCATGAAGACCATATTGGAGCTGTCCGTTTTATTCTGCCGATTTTAGGCCAAAATATTCCAGTTTACGCTCCTAAACTAGCGGCTGCTTTTATTGAAGCCCGACTCGGTGAAGTTCAAATCCGCGCTAATCTTCAGGTTTATGATGAAACCACCTTACCTATAACCAAAGGTCCTTTTATTATTGACCCAATTCGCGTTACTCATTCCATTCCTGATACTTTTCATTTTGCCATCACTACTCCTATGGGTATTTTTTACCATGGTTCTGATTTCAAATTTGATTTATTTCCACTAGACGGCAAAGGCGCTGATTATCAAAAAATAGCTCGAGTTGGTCAAACTGGTAAAGTCATTGCCTTAATGTCGGATAGTTTAGGTGCCGATAAAGAAGGTTGGTCGCCTTCAGAATCTTCTATTGCTCAAAATTTTAAACAAGAAATTGTTTCCGCTAAAGGTCGCGTTTTTGTTACTTCAATTTCCAGTAATATTGTTCGTTGGACTCAAGCCATTGAATACGGCAAAAGTGTTGGTCGAAAAATAGTTATTGTCGGCTTTTCTGTCGATCGAGCTATTAAAATTGCCAAAGATTTAGGTTATTTAACTTTAAACGATACTGATATCGTTCCCGTCGAAAGAGTCAAAAACTTCAACGAAAACAAATTGCTTTTCTTAGTTGCCGGCTTTGCTGGTCAACCAGATTCGGCTCTCAGTAAAATGATCATGGGTAAACACAAAATAAAAGTAAAAGCTGGCGATAAAGTCATCTTTTCTTCTCCAGATTATATTCCTGGCACAACTTCTAACATTTACAATATGATCGATCTTCTCTCTAAAATGGGAGCTGAAGTGGTCTATGGTGAAAAAGAAGAATTACACGTTTCCGGTCACGGTTACCAAAAAGAACATGCTCTTTTAATTAATTTATTAAAACCAAAATTTTTATTGCCAATCGGTGGTAACTATCGACATCTTAAAGATTATCAACAAATGTCTAAAAAATTAGGTTATACCGAAGAACAGGTAATTTTACCCGATTTTGATGCTTCGGCCACTTTTCATAGCAATGGCGCTGTCGACACTAATTTCCATATTTCTATTCGAAAAGTTTTAATTGATGGATTTGGAGTCGGTGATGTTGGTACCACTGTTTTAAGAGACCGAAAAACTCTCGCCGAAGATGGCATGTTTTCTGTTGTTCTCTTGATTGAAAAAGAATCCGGTAAATTAGTTAAAGCTCCGGTCGTTTTAAGTCGAGGTTTCGTCTTTATGAAAGAAAACACCGAGCTTATCGACTTTTTAAAGCTCGAAATTACTAATAAATTTAATCAAGCCACCAGTTCCCCAGCCAACATGGATTTCATTCGTGAAGAAATCCAAGCTTTTCTTGAAGAGATTATCTACAAGAAAACCGGCCGCCAACCCATGGTTTTACCCTTAGTTATCGAAGTATAAAATAATTTTATATTGTAGAGACGCCATATATGGCACTTGTCGATAATCCAACCAAATTTGCTGACAAATTTAAATTAAAATCATCTCGCTTATTAAATTGGGATTATTCTACTCCTGGATTTTATTTCATCACTATCTGCACCTACAATCATAATAATTTCTTTGGAAAAATTATTAACAATAAAATGGAATTATCAAAAATGGGAATTATTACCAATCAATGTTTAATTAATATTCCAAAACATTTTTCAAATGTAATTTTAAATGAATATATTGTTATGCCAAATCATGTTCATATACTATTAAACCTATCAAAACCATTGTCAAATTCAGTAGAGACGCATCATGATGCGTCTCTATCAATAAAATACAATAATTATTATTATCATCGAATAGCTATTCGTTCTTCTCAAACAATTCCATTAGTAATAAAACAATTTAAATCCGCCACTACTCGTCAAATAAATCCAAAAACCATATTTTTTTCCTGGCAACCCCGTTTTCATGACCACATTATTCAAAATGAAAAAGAGTATTTAATCATCAAACAATATATTAAAAATAATATTAAAAACTGGAACAAAGATAAATATTATAAAAAATAATAAATGTAGAGACGCCATGCATGGCGTCTCTACTAATAACATAAACAACGTCTATACTAATATAAAGCGAAACTTAAATTCTTAAGCTATAATCACTCATGACTAAAAAATTCATAAAATTAAAATCCGAAGACTTATCAGAGTGGTATAACGATCTTGTGGTTAAGGCCGAATTGGCCGATTATGCCCCAGTCAAAGGTTGTATGGTTATTCGTCCTTATGGTTATGCCATTTGGGAAAGAATCCAAAGTTTTATGGATAAATTTATCAAAGAAAAAGGTGTTCAAAATGCCTATTTTCCTTTGTTTATTCCTGAAAGTTTTTTAAAAAAAGAAAAAGAACATGTTGCTGGTTTTGCCCCTGAATTAGCCATTGTCACTATCGGTGGTGGTCAAGAATTAACCGAAAAACTAATTGTTCGTCCTACTTCTGAAACCATCATGTACGAAATGTACAAAAAATGGACTCAATCTTGGCGCGATTTACCAGTCATGATGAATCAATGGTGTAATGTTGTTCGTTGGGAACAACGCACTTATCTCTTTTTAAGAACCACTGAATTTTTATGGCAGGAAGGTCATTGTGCCCATGCCACCGACCAAGAAAATCAAGAAATGGTTCAATGGGCTTTAAATCTTTATAAAAAAACTTATTCCGATCTTTTGGCCATGTATGGTGTTACTGGTATTAAAAGTGAAACAGAAAAATTTGGTGGTGCTAGCAAAACTTATACTATTGAAGTCCTAATGCCAAATGGCAAAGCTCTTCAAGCTGGTACTTCTCATGATCTTGGTCAAAATTTTGCCAAATCTTTTGATTGGTCGCTTCAAGATCAAAATGGTGACAAACTTTATCCTTATCAAAACAGTTGGGGACTTTCCACTCGATCAATCGGTGGTTTAATTATGGTTCATGGGGATGACAATGGATTAGTTTTTCCTCCTCAAATTGCTCCAACTCAATTAGTTATAGTTCCAATTCCTGGCCATGAAAAAGCTATTAAATTAGCTAATTCTATTTTTGATCAATTAAAATCAAAATATCGTTCTCAAATTGATGATTTAGCCGGTGAAACTGCTGGTTTTAAATTTAATAAATGGGAAATGAAAGGTGTTCCTATTCGTCTAGAAATAGGCGATAAAGAAGCCGATATTGATTCAGCTGTTGTTGTCCGTCGCGACACTCTAGAAAAACAAACTGTCAAAATTGCCGATTTGGAAAAAACTATTGATCAACTTTTAATTGACATCCAAAGCAATCTATTAGAAAAGCACCAGAAATTTACTCAAGATAATACTTTTTCAGTTGATTCTTATGATGAATTCAAAAAAATAATGTCCACCACTCGTGGTTTTATTTCCGCTCATTGGTGTGAATCTGCCGATTGTGAGGCAAAAATTAAAGAAGAAACTAAAGCCACTACTCGTTGTCTTCCTGATGGTCAAAAAGATGAAGCTGGAGTTTGTATTCACTGTGGACAGCCGTCAAAACATCGTTGGCTATTTGCACAAAGCTACTAAAACGGTATACTAATTCATGGCTAAACGAGGTCGCAAGAAAAAACATCTATTTCCAGTTTTAAGATTAAAACCGGAGACAATAAAAACCATCTTTTTTATTATTTTTATTGTCCTCTCTATTTTTACTCTTTTTTCTTTTCTTCAATCCGGTCCTCTTTTAACTAATATCAATATTAAACTAACCGAATATTTTGGTTTAATTTCCGTTTTTGTTCCTTTTTTGCTCCTACTTACTTCTTTTCTTTTTGCCAAAATTAAAATTCCTCTAAAAGAATTAAATGTTTTTTTTGGATCTTTAATTATGTTTATTTCTCTTTTAGGTCTTTTAAAACAGGGAACTATTGGTCTATTTTTTAGTAATCAAGTTACCATTTTAACTGGTGAATTACCTAGCTTTTTCATTTTCTTCTTTTCTGGCATTGCTGGTTTTGTCATTCTTTTCGATACTAACATCGGTCAAATCGTTAAATTTTTTATTAATATTTTCAAAGCTCTTAAAAAATACACTATTGGTAATAGTAAAAACAGAAAAGAAAAACCTCAAAAAGACGTCGGTAAATTTTTGTCGGAGCTTTCTCCTTTTAAATCCGAAAAAGAAACAAAAGAAAAAGACGACCCCAACGTTGTTAATGTTCCTCCGGTTATGAAATCACCAAACCAATTACCGCTTTCATCTTCTTCGCCGCTTCAATCTTTATCAAATAATCAAATTTGGGAATATCCACCTCTTTCAATTTTTGATTCCACCCCTGGCGCCAAAGCCGATCGAGGCGATGTTCGTTATAATGCCAATACTATCGAAAAAACTCTCGAATCTTTTGGTATTCGCGCCAAAGTTGTCGAATACAACAACAGTCCTTCTGTTACTCAATATGCTCTTGAAGTTGCTCTTGGTACTAAATTAGCCAAAATCATCAGTTTAAGTAATGATTTAGCCATGGCTTTGTCGGCTCCTGGTGGTCAAATTCGTATCGAAGCCCCAATTCCTGGTCGTTCTTTAGTTGGTATTGAAGTTCCTAATAAAACCCTTGAAGTTGTTCCTATTCGAAAAATTATTGAGTCTGATGCCATGAAAAATGCCAAGAATAAAATTACTGTTCCATTAGGTCTAGATGTTGCTGGTAATCCTCGAGTTGCCGATATTACCAAAATGCCTCACGTTTTAATTGCCGGTCAAACTGGTTCAGGTAAATCTGTTTGTGTTAATTCTTGGATTGCTAATATTCTTTTCCGTGCTTCACCTCAAGAAGTCAGAATGATTATGGTCGATCCAAAAAGAGTCGAACTTACTCCTTATAATGGCATTCCTCATCTTTTAACTCCAGTCATCGTCGATCCAGAAAAAGTTATTTCTGCTTTAAAATGGGCAGTTGCTGAAATGGAACGCCGTTATAAAACTTTTACCGAAGTTGGTGCTAAAAATATTGAATCCTACAATAATTTGTCTGGCTTTCAATCCATGCCTTACATTTTAATTTTTATTGATGAATTAGCCGAAATTATGTTATTTTCCCCATCAGAGGTTGAAGATAATGTTTGTCGTATCGCTCAAATGGCTCGGGCTGTTGGTATTCATTTAATTTTAGCTACTCAACGTCCATCAGTTAATGTTATTACCGGTCTTATCAAAGCTAATATTCCTACTCGTATTTCTTTTGCTGTTACTTCAGTTACCGATTCTCGGGTTATTCTTGATACTCCTGGTGCTGAAAAATTATTAGGCAGGGGAGATATGCTTTACATTCCCCCAGATCTAGCCAAACCAGTTCGTATTCAAGGCTGTTTTGTCTCCGATAAAGAATTAGTTGCTCTAATTGATTTCCTTAAAAATCAAAAAGCTACTGAATATAACGATGAAATTACTAATCAGCCAGTCTCTGCCGGCAATGGTAAGTCAACTATGGTTTCTACCGATGGTGGTCCACATGATCCTCTTTATGATAGTGCTGTTAAATTAATTCAAGACACTGGTAAAGCCTCAACAACTTATCTCCAAAGAAAATTAAGTGTTGGTTATGCCAGAGCTGCCAAAATCTTAGATGAAATTGAAAGTGCTGGTTTAATTGGTCCTTCAAACGGTGCTAAGGCCCGAGACATTTTAATGCCTCATAATCAAGGTGAAGGATCGGTTGAATAAATTTAATTATGCTTCGAACTTCATCTATTTTAAAAAACACCCGTCTTGACAAGGAATATGATTTATTGGACGTTTCCAAAAAATTAAAAATTCCCGTCAAATATTTAATTGCCATCGAAGACGAGGAGGTTAAATGTTTTCCTCAAGAGCCTTATTGTTCTTTGATTATCAAAGATTATGCCGATTATTTGGGATTAAACGGCCAGGAAATGTTATCTTTTTTTCGTCGTGATTTTGAACAAAACAAAAAAAACAAATCACTTAAAAAAGAGAATCTCTCTTTTACTCCTCAATTTACTTTTAGTATTTTAATCGGATTAATTCTTGTCAGTTTTATTTTTTATCTTACTTCAGAATACCTAAAATTTAATCGTCCGCCAAAATTAAAGGTTAATTGGCCGGAAAATATTGCCAATAATAGTTTTGATCTTTCCGGTATCACCGATCCAGATTCTACTATTCGTATTAATCAGGATTTGATTATCGTTGATGATAAGGGTAATTTTCAAAAGAAAATTCAAGCTAGTTCTGGCGGTGAACTAAAAATTACAGTTGAATCAAAATCACCCAGTGGCAAAACCACTGTTGAAGAAAAAGTCTTAAAAACCAATTAATTTTTTCAAAAATAGTTTATACTGATTATATGGATATCACTCAAATTGTCATCATCGTCAGTCTAATTGTCATTACTGCCATTATTATTGTCGCTGGCATTTATTTTATTCGCTTATTAAAAGATCTTTCGGTTACTCTTAAAAAAACCAACATTATTCTCGACGACACTCATTTAATTACCGATTCTGTGGCCAAACCAATTTCTTCTTTTTCTGAAGTTTTGATGGGTTTAAAAAATGGTTTTTCTTTTTTTAGTAATTTAAACAAAAATAAAAAAAGTGACGAATAAAGAAGAGGAAAAAACTAATTCCGGTTTTCTTTTTGGTCTAAGTCTTGGCGCTGCTGTTGGTGCTCTTTCGGCTATTTTGATTAATAAAAATAGTGATAAAGAAGTTATCCAAAATTTTGAATCAAAAGTTAAAGATTTTTTTCAAGATTTAATCGGTGAAATCAAAACATCCACTAGGGGCGAAAAAGAAAAAGAAGTTATTAAAGAAATAAAAGAAGTTGAATATACTGCTCCCAAAAAACCAGCTCCCAAGATGTTTGTCAAACCAAAAAAATAGGGAATAAGGTATAATCTCCCTATGAATGCAAGAGATTTAAGAAAAAAATATATCGATTTTTTTACATCAAAAGGTCACGTCGAAATTCCTTCTGCCAGTATAATTCCTCAAAACGATCCCACTACTCTTTTTATTTCTGCCGGTATGCATCCTTTAGTCCCTTATCTTTTAGGCCAGCCTCATCCTTTTGGTCAGAAATTAACTGATGTTCAAAAATGTGTTCGTACTGGTGATATTGAAGCTATTGGCGACACTTATCATCATACTTTTTTTGAAATGTTAGGCAATTGGTCTTTAGGTGACTATTTTAAAACAGAAATGATTCCCTGGAGTTATCAATTTTTAACTAAAGAATTAAATATCGACCCCAAAAATCTGCACGTCACTTGTTTTGAAGGTGATGTTGATGCCCCCAAAGATATCGAATCACACGATCTATGGTTAAATTCTGGCATCAGCGAAGATCATATTCACTATTTACCCAAAAAAGATAATTGGTGGGGTCCAGCTGGCAATGCTGGTCCTTGCGGTCCAGACACTGAAATGTTTGTTGACACTCAACCAGAAGCTGGCCCAGTCGAATTTGAAACTGGTTGTCAACAGGGGAGAATCATTGAAATTTGGAATGATGTTTTTATGGGTTATTATAAAGACGAAACTGGTAAATTTTCACCCAACATTCAAAAAAATGTTGATACTGGCATGGGTGTCGAGCGAACCACCGCTATTTTATCCGGTTTTAAGGATAATTATTTATCCGACATTTGGCAGCCAATAATTAAAAAAATAGAAGAAATTTCTGGCAAAAATTATTCCGATCAAAATTACACTCGAGCCATTAGAATTATTGCCGACCATATCAAAGCTTCTGTTTTTATTATTGCTGATGGTGTCGAGCCTAGTAATAAAGAAGCTGGTTATGTTCTTCGTCGTTTAATCAGAAGATCAATTAGACAAGGAAAAATTTTAGGGATTGAAACTAACTTTATTTTTAATATTGCTCAAGCCGTTTTGGACAATCAAGATAATTATGGTGGGGAATATCCATCTTTAAATCAAAATAAAGACAAAATACTTTCTCTTCTAGAAGCTGAAGAAAATAAATTTCGCAAAACCTTAGACAAGGGATTGGCAGAGATTAATAAACTTCTTGGGAAGAATCACTCTGTCTCTGGTAAAGAAGCTTTTACTCTTTACGAATCTTTTGGTTTTCCTGTCGAAATGATTCAAGAAGAATTAGCCAAAAATAATTTAACTTTAAATATTGATGAATTTAATCAAGCCAAAGAAAATCATCAAAAACAATCACAAACTTTATCTGCTGGTAAATTTAAATCAGGTTTAGCCGATAATTCGGAAATTATTACTAAATTTCACACCGCCGCTCATTTACTTCATTCTGCTTTAAGAAAAATTTTAGGCAATCATGTCGGGCAAGCCGGTTCTAATATTACTAGTGAAAGAATTCGTTTTGATTTTACTCACCCTGACAAACTGACAACTGATGAACTGAAAACTATCAAAGATCTGGTTAACGCCCAAATTAAATTAAAACTGCCAGTAATAGTTGAAACTATGCCTTTTATTGAATCACAAAAACAGGGGGCTCTTGCTTTCTTTGGTAATAAATACCCCGAAATAGTTACTGTTTACACCATTGGTTCCAAAGAAAATTATTTTTCCAAAGAAGTTTGCACTGGCCCTCATGTCGAAAATTTATCTCAACTTAGTCAATTTGAAATTATCAAAGAAGAATCCGCCGGATCTGGTAAACGCCGTATCTATGCTGTCCTAAAATAGGCAGAATCTCTGAAAATATAGTATTCTATTATGTATGGGTATTAATAGTTTTTGGCTATTTTATATTGAAGCCGACAGTATTTTGGTTTCTCTAATTAACTGGGGTAATGGCCGCTATTATGTCGCCTCAATTGGCCCTCGAGTTGAATGTGATATTAACAATCATCAATCAATTTTAAAAGCCGCCGATGAATCTCTCTCTAGTGCTGCCGCTAGTGCCGACATTTCCGAAGATCAAGAACCGATTTTTGTTGGCTTAGTCATTCCTTCATCCTGGGTTGGCCAAGACGGCAAAATTACCAAAGAAAGATCCGATGTTATTTTGCCTCTTTTAAAAGAACTCGATTTAAAACCATCCGGTTTTATGTCTAACGACGAAGCCATTATTGAAGAATCCAACAAACCAGACGATTTTCCCGCCAGTTTTATCAATCTTTATTTAGAATCAAACGCCTTCGAATTATCTCTAATTTATCTTGGTAAAATTAAAAATCGAATCAGAAAAGTTTTTGATGGTGATTTTAATGCCCAGCTTGTCGAAGATTCTTTGTTAGAGTTAAATTTGGAATCAACTCTTCCTCCTCAAATTTATGTTTACGGCCAAGTTAACGATTCAATTATTGAAAATCTTAAAAATTTTCCTTGGGTTGGTAAAAAAAATATTGAAACTTTTCTCCATTTTCCCGAGATTAAACTTTATCAAGATCACGATTTGATAAATATTTTTTTCAAAGCCATTACTTCCCAAATGATTGGTGGTGGAAATCCTAGTCATCAAGCTGTACCTCCAGTTGAGTCACCAGAAATTGAAGAACCAGAGGAAAAAGAAGAAATAAAAACAGTTGAAGATTTGGAAGAAGTTGAAGAAATGCCAGAAGCAGCCGAAATTCCCGAAGAAAATTTAGAAGAAGTTCCTTTTGAAGATTTAGGTTTTATTAAAGATTTACCTAAACCAGAAATAATTTATCCCCTACATCAAGGGGAGAATCCGCCTTTGGTGGAGAAGGGTTTTGAAGAAGAAAAAAAACCAATTTCTTTTAAGCTCCCAAAAATAAATTTTAAATTACCCAAATTAAAAAATAAATATTTATTATTTATTTTTCCTGCCGTCTTAATTATTCTCCTTCTTCCTCTTTTACTTTCCAAAGCCAATTTAATTCTTTTTGTTACTCCCTATGAATTCGACAAAACTATTAATATTACCCTTGATTCTGATGCTGCTGATCTTACTTCTTCAATTATTCCTGTCGACAAAAAAAATATAACTGTTAATTCTTCTGTTACCGTAAAAACTACTGGTCAAAAAACTGTTGGCAATAAAGCCACTGGTGAAGTTACGATTTTTAATAAAGTCGAAAAAGTTCAAAATATTCCCAAAGGATCAATTTTAATTGATTCCAAAAATCAAAATTTTGAATTAATTAACGCCGTCCAAATTGCTTCCAGTAGTTCCAATTTTGAAACCGGCACTATGAATTTTGGTCAAGTAAAAACCGTTATTTCTGCTTCCGATATTGGTCCAGAATTTAATATTTCCAAGGATTCTGTCTTAAGATTTAAAGATTTCCCCGAAACATCCATTGTTGTTAAAAGTAATGTCGATTTTACTGGTGGCACTAAAGATCAAATTAGTGCTGTCAGCCAGCAGGACAAAGTTAATGCCGAATCTCAATTGGCTATAAAACTTAAAGAAGAAGCGGATCAAAAAATAAATCAGGATTTTAATACTTCAAACGATGCCATTGAAGAAACTATTCAAACCAAAAAAGGCAAAACTGAGCTTAATCGTGAAGTCGGGGAGGAAACCGATGATTTAACCGCCTCTGCCGAATCTACAGTTAGTGTTTTTGTTTTCAAGAACGAATTAAAAGATAAAATTTTAGCTCAATTTTTATCCAAAGAGACCGGTTATTCTGATTCAGAAATAAATCCTGATTCTTTTGTTTTCACCCTAAAAATCGACAAATTAGATACTAATAAAGCTACCGGCAGTTTAAATATTAAAGGCTCTTCTTTACCTAAAATTGATACCGAATTGCTCAAGAAAAACATTTCTGGTAGGACTACCAAAAAAGCTCAAGAGATAATTAAAAAAACTATTAGTCGAGTTTACGACTATAATTTAAAAATTACTTTTAAAATTTTCAATATTTTGCCTTTTAGCCCCAAAAATATTTTTATTGAAGTTAAAAATGAATCGCCGTGAGCTATCTTTATCTTAAAAAATCACCACCCTCCCCAAAAAGTAGGTTTTTTGCTAAAAAGAAAAATTTAGCCATCCTTCTCATGGTTGTCGGTCTATTTTTTTTCCTTTCAGCTATTTTTCCTATCCTTAAATTTCAGCTTCAATCTTCTCTTAGTTTCAGTCAGATGATTAATCCTTTATCTCTAAAATCTTACAACGGTTCTCAAAATATTTTGGGCGCCGTTACTACCGATTACACTCAAATTAATAATTGGTTTATCGCTGATTCCAGTGATAATAATCAACTTTTTTCCAATGATAATAATTCCACTTATAAAATATCTATTCCCAAATTAAAAATTAAAGATGCTGTTGTTACTATTGGCAGTATGGACTTAAAAAAAAGTTTAATTCAATATCCTCAAACCGCTCTTCCTGGACAACTTGGTAATGCTGTTGTTTTCGGTCATTCCGTTTTACCTCAATTTTTCAATCCAAAATCCTATTTAACTATTTTTTCTACTCTTTATAAACTTGAGCAGGGCGATGAAATAATTATTGACTATGATAGCGTCCAATACAAATACATTGTCGATGAAATGTTTGAAGTCAAACCTACCGATCTTTCAGTTCTTGAGCAGCGTTTCGATCAAAAAAATCTTACTCTTATAACTTGTAGCCCCCCTGGCACCTATCTCCGCCGCCTCATCATCAAATCCAGCCTTGCAGTTAATTAAGAATTTTTTAACTCTTTTATTTTTAAAATCAAAAGTGCTGTGAGAGAGTTAGTAATTAATCCTTCCATAACCCAGTTAATTGCTTTTTCTAAAGGTATTTTCAGTAGTTTAATGTTTTCAGTTCCTTCAGGACTTGCGTTTAAAAAAGTCAAATTTTTAGCGATAAAAAGATAATTTGTTGAATCTATTATTGTAAGTGGATTAATTTTACCCAAATCCACCCACTCTTTTGCTTCAATACCAGTTTCCTCTTTAAGTTCTCTTTTAGCAGCGTCTAGAGGTTTTTCTTTGTTTTCTATACCACCACTAACTGCTTCAATATTTTTTTTCCCCAAAACATATCTAAATTGTTCAATTAAATAAATATTTTTATTATCATCGATGGGTAATACTGATACTCCCGATTTTACTTTTACTACTCCAAAAATTCCTTTATTTCCATCAGGCCTAATCACCTTATCTTCTTTTACTTCAATCCACGAATTTTTGTAAACATTTTTAACATCGATTACTCTCCAAGGGCCTCGTTTTGATGACATATATAATTTTAACCCTCCTTGTCAAGGGAGGGGTTGGGGTGGGTTAATAATGTATAATCTTTCTATGAACTATCTCGCCATCGATTACGGTACTAAAAACATTGGTTTGGCTGTTTCCATTCTTGATATCATCACTCCCATTCCTGCCATTAAAAACGACGATCAAGTTATTGCCAATCTTCAAAAAATTATTGCTGATTATAAAATTGATGGTCTTTACGTTGGTGTTTCTGAAGGCTATTTTGCTGATATTACCAAGGCCTTCGTCGACAAGCTTCGTTCTGTGTTAAAATTAAATATCGAGACAGTTGAAGAAGCTGTCAGCACCATCGAAGCTCAGCAAATTTACATTCAAAACAAGAATAAAAAGAAAGATTATAAGAAATTAATTGATTCGGTGGCTGCCGCAGTTATCTTAAGAAGAATAGTCGGTTAATAATTTAATAAAATTATGATCAAAAATCTAATTTCCCCCATCCAAGCCTGGTTATTATCACAAGGTCGATGTGTTGGTTGTGGTACTCCACTTTCTCATGGTGTCAAAAAAGATGTCAGAGACAAAACCACTGTCACCTGCAAGTGTGGTCGTATTTTTATTTACGACGGTGCTAAGGGCACTTATCGTCGAGCTTTATTCGACGAGATCTAAAAATGGCTCGGGTTTTTACAATTATCACCCTTTCTGTCGCTATTTTATTAGCGGTCATTTTTTCCTATCTAAAAATCAACAGTCAAGCTGTTTCTACCGATAAAAACAATATTATGTTTGTTATCAAAGAGGGTGACAGTTTGGTAAATATTTCCCAAAATTTAAAATCAAAATCCTTAATTAGGAATAAATATTCCTTTTTATTTTATGCCTATAAATTGGGATTAAATAGTAAAATTCAAGCGGGGACTTTCCGTATTTCTCCTTCCTTGTCTAATCAGGATTTAATTACCAAACTTTCCAAAGGCGGCGTCAGTGATTATTGGTTAAAAATCATCGAAGGCACTCGTGTCGAAGAAAACATTGATTCTTTTCCTAAAGGAACTTCTTTTACTGGCAAAGAAGGCTATCTTTTTCCCGACAGTTATTTAATCCCCACTTTTTACACCGCCGATCAAATTTTCAAAGTTATTGAAACTAATTTTGATAAAAAATTTGCCCAAGCCAAAGTCGATGCCACCAATACCAAACTAACCGACAAACAAATTTTGGTTTTAGCTTCCATTATTGAACACGAAGCTCGAACTTTAAAAGTAAAACAGGGGGTTGCTGGCGTTTTAATGAATAGAATTAATATAAATATGCCTCTCCAATCAGATGTTACCGTTCAATATGCCCGCGATTCTAAAGAGAAACCAGCCAAATATTGGGTAGATTTAGACGCTGCCGATATTTCTATTCTTTCTCCTTTTAATACCTATAAAAATCCCGGTCTTCCGCCCAGCCCCATTTGTAACCCTGGCTATGATTCAATTTATGCCGCTTTTCATCCCACCGAATCAAATTATCTTTACTACCTTACCGGCAATGACAATCAAATGCACTATGCCGCCACTCTTGATCAGCACAACTCCAACATCGCCAACTATCTGAAATAATTACTTCAATTTTTTAATAGACGGATTACCAATCAATGATCTCATCTGATAAATGGCTATTTGGTTTAACTTAATCAATCTTTCTGATTGAGATAAATTTTGATGAATTAAATCAGCATTTATCCCCTCAAGATTAGCTAAAACTACTAATTGGGTAACATCACAATAATCACGAATATTGCCTTCTTTATTTTTGTTTTCCTCTCGCCAATTTTTAGCAGTTTTACCAAAAAGGGCCATATTAAGAACATCAGCTTCATTGGCATAAATAATTTTGGCCTGATTATTAGTGATTGAAACAGGAATTAAATTTTCTTTAATAGCATCTGTGTGAATACGATAATTAATTTTAGTCAACTGTCTTTTAACATCCCAACCAAGAGCTAATCTTTCATTTTCCTCAATTTTTAATCTTTGAAATTCTTTAATTAAATAAAGCTTAAATTCGGGAGATAGCCAAGTGGCAAATTCAAAAGCAATATCGCGATGAGCAAAAGTACCTCCATATCTACCCGTGGATGATCTAATACCAATGGCATTTGTTTTTTGAATCAATTTAGAAGAAGATAATATAAAACCATTAGATCCGGCTTCATTTTTAATGTTATTGAATTCCATAACATTAAAATTTGGGTTATTAACTTGTTCCCAAGCTCCAATAAACTGAATAGTATATTTAGTTGATAGCCAATTAGCAATAACAATTCCAGTTAGTTCACGGTTTTTGAACTTAGCCATATCGGTTAAAGAAATATATTCTTCTTTGTTATTTTTTATAACAGCAATCTGTATTCCCTGTGTAATTATTTTTTTCATACCAAAATAATACTAGAGTAATCTACTCTGTCAACAACTAGAACCGAATAAAAGGCGAAACATCAATATCTATCTGCTCTAATATATATCGCAACTGATTGTTTTATATTAATTAATAATTAATCTAATTTCCACTGTCATTTTGTACCTAAAATCACAGTAATTAATGTGTAATCGATACATATTAAAATTATACGGCCAGTGTGTAATAAATGTGTACTATATCAGATACAACGGTAAACATTGACAAAATTAACTATAAACGATATAATTCTTACTAGATTATAGGTTATAATAAAATCTAGAAAAAATGATAAATACAGTCGAAACAGGACAAGGTGTAATGAAACACCCAGATGTTCAAAAAGGTTTACATCAAGGTCATCATGAAGATGAACACAAAAGTCATAGAGTGAATTTAGTTAAAGCTATTTCTGTTGGTCTTGCAGGAACTGTGGTTGCTGCCGGTGTTTATGTTGGTTCAAGTAAATTGTTTGGACCTGAAGGTGGCGATTATGGTGTTGCTCCAATAGCTGCTAGTGACACCTTAAATCCAACTCCAACTGAAACTATTTATAATACCGAGGCTCCCACTCCTACCCCTGAACCCACTCCTACCCCGACAACCACTGAAACTAAATCAGAATTAGACGGCATTCCTGCCGAAAGACTTCAATTTACCAAAGATTTATTAAAAATATACGAAAATTCTTTATCTTCTAATGAAGATGAATTTAATAAGGTGGATGATTATTTAACTCGAGAGCAGATTATTGAATATGGTAAAACCGGAGAATATAGTAATATTGAAAATTTTTCAATTATTAGTCATAAAGATGGCAGTCCAGCCATAGCTATGATTAATTGTCAGGATAATGTTGTCTCTGGTTTCAAAAAAGCTATTAAAGAAATGGAAGTTTACGATTCGAATTATCTTAAACTATTGACAGATAATGGTATGAGATCTTTTATTATTAATCGATTTAATGAAAAATCGGGTTTTGTTTACACCTACAATGAAGAAGGTCAATTTGTTTGGAATCTATCAAAAGAAGGTTTAAAGTCGGAAATTCCATATATGAATACTTTATTAGGAGGACCATTATATATAGAATCTGTAGGTATTAAGATGCTTAATTTGGGAGGAGAATTTGCTAAATATCCAGGTTATTTTAAGGAAGGTTTATCTGCTTATTGCTGGTGGAATTTATATTGTAAAAACGGTCAACAATTTTGTAAGGAAATGGCTCATGCTGGTTATATAGGTGCCAAGGTCCGTTATGGAGAAAAATATTCCCAACCTTTTAGATCCGAAACAATTCAAGTTTCATTTGAAAAAATATTTAAGGAAGGTTTAGTTGATTTTTTTGGCGGTACTGCCGATGAGATTAATAAAAATAGAAAATCCATGCCTGATTGGAATCCTGGTGATCTTAAATAAAACAAATAATTGAATTTTTTCTGAAATGCTTTATAGTTTCATTAGATGGACACAAAAAAAGGTTTTAGTTTGCTTCAAATAGTTTCGATTTTTTTGATAGTAATTGTTTCGGTTGGTTTTATTTTTATTGGTAATAAAATTGGTTTGTTTAAAAAAGATCTTAGCCCTAAAAACAAGTTTACTGCTGCTGAAAAGAAATATTGTGGCTATGCCAAGAAAACATTGACTTGGATTAATTCCAAAAGAGACGAAAATGGAAAATATTTTGGTTTTATTGACTGCGATTTTGAAAAAAAAACTTGTAATGGCCCTCAAGAGGCTGGTTTAAGTGGTCATGATGCCATTCCTGCCATTTGGGCCAGATATAAATATATCCAAAAAACTGGTGATACAGATGAAATTTCTATTCTTAAAAAAGATATTGATTATTATTACCAACAGCTTGATAAGATGCAGGTTCAAAATAATTTTTGGAACTGTCGATTGCTTTTGGAAATAACTGATCAAAAAATTTTAAGTCAGGAATATCTTGATAAAGTTCATAAGCTTTGTACGACTAGCACTTATATCAGTAGTGATGAAGTAAAAAATATATATAGTGAAAAGACAAAGTCTGATATTAATGTAATTTCTCAGGTTGATTATTATGATTGGCAAAATCCTGATAAAACGAAAGATTTAGTTTTCAAAAGCGACCAGAGTATTAATCAGAACTATAAATGGTTTGTTACTTTTCCGAGTGACTTCGTGGCTCGATATAAGTCCAGCCAAAAACAGAATGATTTAGATGTTGCCAATGCTTATTTTAATAAGCTCCTTCAGGGATATTATCTGGATTATGTTAATTTTTCAGCCAATGATAAATGTTTATTAGCTATTTCTTCATTAGATTTATATTCGGTCAATAAAGAACAAAAATATCTTGATTGGGCTAAAGATGTTTATAGTCTTTATTTTACAGATCAGGGGGCAAAATCTGAAGGAATGAATCTTGAATGTGCCTTTTTAAATCGGGAATTGGCTAAATATGATAACAACTCAAAATATCAGTCTAGTGAAGAAAAACTTTTAAGTGTCTTTATTTCCAAATATTGGGATGGTGATGGCAGTTTTAGAAAATTAAACGGTGAAGGCGGCTTTTTTCTAATTGAAGAACGTAATATTTGGTCAAAGAGTCTTCTTCAAAACGCATTATTGGTTAATTTATTATGTCCATAATTAAAAAAATATTATTTTGTTTAGTTTTTTTATTCACAAGTTTTTTTCTCTTTAGAGATGATGTCTCTGCTTATTGCATTAATATTTATGAAAACTGTCCTACCGGTTATACTATTTCCTATTCCAGTTCTTCTTGCCCTGAGGCCGAGTGTGTATTTACTGGTTGTCATGGCCTTAATGGTATTGATTATGCTGCTGGTGTAAATGGTATTACTTCTGCAGCTTGTTTTGAAACTGGAGCCTCTGCTTGTTATGCCTGGACAAGTTGGGCTGATTCGACAGTAGCTGAACCTGGTCATCTTTTTGATCCTTTACCAGGTGGAAATAGTACTGGGCTATGTAAGTGGCACTCAGATTCTTATTGTAATTGTCTTGGTGATAATGTTTGGAAGAAAGGCGGTTCTGGTTGTGTTGGTAATTTGTATTGTAATAATTCTGCTGGTTGGTATAGCAGTTGTGACGCGGCTTGGGGAAATGAGCCTACCGGCGATTGTTGGTACAGTTATAATCGATGTAGACCCTGTGGAAATAGCTCGCAGCAATGTTATAAAAAAAATATAAACAATTATACTATTATTTGTGAAAATGATAATGTATGTGGTGCTGGTAGATGTTGTAAAAATCCCGGTTTAAATTCTTCCTATTGTTCCACTGATTGTGGAACATCTTCTTCTGGTTGTTACACTCCTGCCGGTGGGGCTTGTGCTAATGCTGGTGGAACTTGCAGTACGACTGCCATTGCCAACACCACCACTAAGTCAGGTCTTTGTCCCAGTACTTCAGCTTGTCTTTGTCGAATTCCAATTACCCCTTCTTTTGTTTGTGAATCTCGAAGTTCAGCCGATGCGGCCACTTGTGCTGCTTTTGGAGGAAATTGTGATGATCCAGCCAATTATTCTAATCCAGTTTATTTAACTGGGTTGTGTACTGGTTCTGGTGCCAATGCAGCTAAATGTCGTTGTGTTAAACAATGTCCAGCTGATTGTTCAATTTCCGGAGATTACTGCCCTGATCAGACTTTTGATGATGGTTGTGGCGGAACTTGTACTGGTACTAAAACGCCGGTTAATAACATTATTGGTGCTTGCGGAACTGCTAATGGTGGCACTTATTCTTCTCTTCCGGCTTCAAACTTATGTGCTGTCGGCACAATAAATTGGACAGATAATATTGGATCTGATGGATTATACAAGTGGACTTGCAGTGGTTCTAATGGTACTTGTGTTGCTGCTCAGACATTAGATACTCCTTGTTCTGCTGTTCGGGATAATCCTCCAGCTTTTTCCACCTTAGTAATTGAAAATATTAATAATACTGTAGTTGCGGCTGAAACTGATAATCGTAATCATATTTGTCAATCAGATTTTACGAGTACTTCCAGTCCGACTACGGCCAGATTTGTAGTGACTTATTCTGATGCTCAGGGTGGAGCCGATATTAATAATATTCAATTAACTCTTGGCTCTCAAGTATTTAATTATTCATCAATCAGTAGAAGCGGTAATAATGTCACAGCTATTTTTGATATCACTACAGCTCAGATTTCTTCGACCGATTTACAAAAAATCACTGTTTCAGCTTCTGATGTTAATGTTTATACTGGTTCTGTCGTTACCACTGATACTAATCGTTCATTCAAATATTGGAATTGTAATGTTCCTGTTTCTGGAAATATTTTTGATGGCAGTGGTGCTAACCCATCTGTTTATTGTCCTTCTCCTTCTATTGGTTTTAGCAGTTATGTTAATGATATTAATTTTAAGAATTTGACTTTTAAAAATGCGGCTGCCGGCGATAAAAATATGACTCTTACTTCTTTACATTCCTTTTCCAGTACTGGAAATGATTTAGTTTGGGGTAAAAGTTATACTCTAGATTTTAATGATGATATAAAAATGAATGAGTCTACTATAAAAATGAGATTTAATGGAAACTCCAGTTGTCAGTCAAACATCGCTTTAACTGGCACCTCTCCAATTAGTCCTTATGACTCTAGTGTTTCATTGACAGTTGATTTTTCTGGTGTGGTTAATCAAGATCCCTGGTGGCAGACGGTTGGTGGTGGAGTGGTTAGTAATTTTGGAATTGCCAATCGAGTTCCGGTTACCTGTACCACTGCCAATTGTAAAATCAGTCCCAGTGGTTTAATTTCCGCTCCTAATATTAGTAACGCTGGTCGCGATCCACTTAGTAATGCTCAAGCTTGGTACTATCAATCTGCCGCTGCTAAATTAGTTATTAATAATACTAATTATAATTACTTCCTCAGTCAATATCACAACAAAAACAGTATTGGTACAATTTTGACAGGAGATAAAACTATAACCAGTCTTAGTGATCTTGGTTCCGATCCTAATAATATTTTCTTTGTTAATGGTAATTTAACTATTAATGGAAATATATTAAAAAGTGGAAACTTCTTAATGATAATTGTTAGCGGCAACATTTCTATTGCCAACAATGTCACCCAAGTCGATGGCATTTTAGTTGCCAACAATATTACCGCTGCTGGTACCAATACCACTGCCTTAACTTTTAATGGCAGTCTTTATGCCGCTAGTGATATTAATTTTTCCGGTCGAGATCTAGGCGGATCAAATAATAATTTAAATCCAGCCGTAGTTGTTAATCATAATCCTCAAATGATTTTCAATCTTCCTGGATCTTTAGCCAAAGTTTTAACTAATTGGCAATGGGGGAACTAAACATGACAAACAAAATAAAAAATAATCAATCCAACCAAGGTCAAATTGCCATCATTGTTCTTTTGGCCTCTGCTATTCTTTTAACCTTGGGTATGTCTGCTTCCCGCAAGACAGTTACTGATACTAAAGTTGATACTGACGAAGAATTATTAAAAGAAGCTTTTAATACTGCTGAATCCGGAATTAATAATTATCTTTTAAATAATAATACTCAATATAATCCTGGTGATGGTAATAGTGCCGTCGTCAGTTCTTTATCTATCGGTAATGCTAACAGTCTTACTTCTGAAGGTAAAGTTTCATCCAATACTCCTCAATTATTTTGGTTAGTTAACCATAATAATGATGGTACTATCGATAGTGTTTATTACTCAAAAAGTACTACTTTAAGTTTGAAAGTGGATGATACTTTTACTGGTGCAGTTAAAATAGATTATTATTCTAGAGTTGGTACTAACTATAGTGTTAGCCGTTCTGGTTACAATTTTAGTAATACCGCTCCTGCTGTTACTGGCTATACCTACAGTGCCAGTAAAACTATTAATTTTCCGATTGGGACTGAAGATGCCTTATTACTGGTAGTTACTCCATTAGGTTCTTCTACTAATTTAACTTTATCTGGTTCTTCCGTATTTCCCCTTCAGGGTGAAGAATTAACTGCTGTAGGTACTGCCGGCGACGGAGTTAAAACTCAAATTAAAACCAGAAATATTTATCAAATTCCTTCCTTCTTCTTCGAATCCATCACTGCTCAGAATGCAGTTCAATAAAATTATTTTTTGTTAATCAAATCATTTAATACATTCCATCGTCTCTTCAATTTTCGTATTTTTCAAAAAATTCTTCAATATCTGAAAGAAAGTTATTTATTTCTGAAAATTTTGGTTTTGATTCTGTATTTCTGACATAGAAATTTAACTCACCAATATCTAATAAAACAGATCCAAATTTACTGGATTTAGAACTGGGTTTTAATTTATCAAAAAGATATCCTCCAATACTGGAAAAATTATCTAAAGATAAAGATCCCTCTTTAAAATCTTTATAACAGTCTTTAATAATAAAAAAGATATTTTGATCATTCAATTCACCTTCTGATTTCACCTTAAATTTATCAAGATAAAGATCAAAGACTTTATTTGGAAAAGGAATGTTTATAGTTTTTTTATTTGAATAAATTTTTGGCATATTTTTAAAAAAAAGGGAGAATGGAGGTTAATTATTATTATAAATAACCTCCATCTGGAGATAAATTATGATTAAATTTATCATTTATCTCCATAAAATACACTAATCGATAGTGCAGATTTTTGTTTGGTCATCGACCAAATGGGTGCCTGTCGCGTTCATTTCTGCCGTCTTGATCAGTGAAATGAGGATCGCTGGCTGTGCCATCTGCACGCTCATCCCATGAATAGCGGCCGCCACCGTCACGATCATAGACTGTTTGATGAGCAGATCCGTCTCTTCTGAAAGTGACAGAGCTTTCGATGTTGTTGCCCATGTCGGGATGATAAAGAGTACCTCGAGGACCGTTCATAGCATTGCCTTTCTGGTGTTTTGTTTTCGACACCGTAGATTGGTTCTATATAGACAAAAAACTTTATTCAGAACAGCTTATTGTTCTGTAAGTTTTTTGTTGTTTTTTGGTCAAGGTGCGTATTAAATTTATTTTTGAACAATAAATTTATTCTTAACCCAATAATACACTATTTTGATCTATTTACAATAGATTAATTATATTAAATATACTTAAATATATTATTTAATCTAATAAAAATAGATGTGTTATAATCAAAATCCTCCCATTTTTTAAACTAATGGGTTTAATTTTATGAACGAAGTTTTAGCATTAAGTAAAGCCATAAATCGAGCCAGAAAATTGGCTAAATTGTCGCAAAAAGAGCTTGGCGACAGACTTTCCATATCTGATAAAACCATTAGTGCTTACGAATCTGGTCGCGCCATCCCTCCGATTCCTACTCTTAAAAGAATTTCCGAAATTACCAATCAACCTATTGGTATGTTTTTCCAAAATGATGAAAATGAAGTTAATTTAACCAATCTAAAATTAAATTCCATCTTAGAAGAATTGGATAAAATAAAGAAGTATTTGAGTATAGAATGATAAGCAAAAATGATTTTTACTTTTTGTTAATCAAATCATTTAATACATTCCATCGTCTTTTCTTTTCACTCTGAGGGATCTCGTCCTTATATAATTTTGCCGACACAGTCCCTTTTCTGGGAGAATATTTATTTAAATAAGCAATTTCAAATTTTGCTTTTTTACACAATTTCACTGTATTCTGAAAAGCCTTTTCATCTTCACCAGGAAAACCAATAATTATATCTGTTGAAAATCTGACATCTGAAATCTGAGATCTGATCTTCTTGACTAGGTCTAAATATTCTTTTTGAGTATATCCTCGATTCATTTTTTTAAGCACTTCATCATCACCAGCTTGAAAAGGCAAATGTAAAAGGCGATCAATATTTGGATATTTAGCAATTGTGGCAATTAATTCATCAGAAAAATCCCAAGGGTTACTGCTGACAAAAGAAATTTTTTGCAAATCTTTTTTGGCTACTTCTTCCAATAAAATATGAAACGAACTATGAAGTCTTTTTTTGCCCATATGTACAACGTAATTAGTGTTCTCCCTTTCATCAAGGGGAGAATTAAAGAGGGGTTTTGGATTGAGATATGAATTCACATTTTGTCCAATTAATAACACTTCTTTAAATCCATTTTTAATCACTACATCAATTTCTTTTAAAATTTCTTCCATTGGTCGAGAAATTTCTGGACCTCTGGCAAAGGGGACAATACAATAACTACAAAAATTACTGCAGCCAAAACTAATTGGAATTAATGCTAAATCTTTTTTATCCCTAATGGGATCAATTTTATAACTGATTTTTTCAATCGGTAAAAATTCCGAAACTTCGGGAAAATCTCTTTTTAATTGCGCCAACTTTTTCCCAGTTTTATCTTTATTTGCCAATCCTGCCAAACACCCCGTAACTACAATACTAATTTTTTTTAAGCCCTCCTTGTCAAGGGAGGGTGCCCGCAGGGCAGGTGGGTTTCGATTCCATTTATCGATTTCATTAATCAATCCGTACACTCTATTCTCTGCCGATTCTCTGATAATACAGGTGTTTATAACCACCAAATCAGCTTCTCGCCAATTATCAACTTCTTTGTATCCTTTATTCCAATAAAAAGCCTTAATTCGTTCTGAATCAGCCGTGTTTTGGATACATCCAAATGTTTTAATAAAAAATTTCATCCCCAATTCTATCAAATTTTATTGACACTACCATTCAAAGGTGGGAAACTATTACATGGAAAATCAAATCCCAAATCAAGATCCTATTAATCAAACTCCAATTATTAATCCCGAGCCAGTTCCTCAAGAACCTGTCAATACTGAGCCTGTCGAAGTACCACCTCGTCCAGAAATAGAAATCACTCCAGAACCAGAACTTCAACCCCAACCAGAAACCTCGGCTCCCTCCAATAATTATCAACAGGTTTTAAATCAATATTCTGCCAACACTGACAAACTTCCCCCAATCGAAACTCCGCCAAAATCACCAGAAGAACAACTCCAAAATCTTGGTATTTCTGTTCCAGTCAAATCTGGTGGTGGCTTTTTTAAAGCTATTTTTATAATTGCTCTAATTATTTTTCTTTTTGTCGCTGTTGCCCTTGCTTTTGTTTTCTTAAAAGACCAAAAAAATACAGATAATTCTGATTCTTCCAGTTTTGATACCATTGAAACTTCCCCAACTTTGGTTTCTGGTACCTGCTTTTTAAATGATAAAACTTACCAAATAGGAGAATCTTTTGCTTCAGCCGATGGCTGTAATACTTGCAGTTGTGAGTCTAAAGATATTATTACTTGCACCGAAAAAGCCTGTGCCACTCCAACCGTTGCCACTAAATCCGCCACTATTACTCCGACTAAGACTGTTACTCCAACAGCAACTATTTCAGCTAAAAAAATCACTCCAACCGCCACTCCATCAGCAACTACTAAATAAACCTAAAACCTGCCTGTTGACCGTTCTTGACAAAGGATTTATAATACCCTCATTCGGTCGAGCCGTTGGAACATAACTCGCCCCTTTTTTTAATAATTAAATTTGTTGATGCCTTCCGTAAAAAGAACTCAATGGGGTAAAAAATACCCTCAGCTTCCTAAGTTAGATTTAATTCAAATTCAAAAAGAATCCTGGAAAGAATTTTTAGAAAAAGAACTCATAGAAACAGTCCAAGCCATTTCCCCAATCAGTGATTACACCGGTAATAACTGGGAGCTCGAACTTGGTCAATTGACCTACGATCCAATTGTTGTCTCTCCAGATCTTGCCAAAAGAAAAGGTATAAATTACACTGTTCCTGTCCGTATTAAGGCCAAATTAACCAACAAAAGAACCGGTAATGTCCGTGAAGAAGAAGTCTTCTTTTTAAACCTCCCCACCATGACCGATGAAGGAACTTTCATTATCAACGGTATTGAAAGAGGTGTCATTAATCAATTGGTCCGATCTCCTGGTGTTTATTTCACTGGTGAAACTGATCCTGCCACTGGCAAAACTCTTTATAATGCCGAAATCCGACCTGTTCGTGGTTCTTGGCTCGAATTTTTCATTGGTAAAAAAGATGTTGTTTTTGCCAGAATTGATCGAAAAAAGAAATTCCCAGCCACTATCATTTTGCGAGCCGCTTGCCAAATGGGTGACAAACAATTAATTGCCGAATTTAGTGATTTCATTAATGCTACTATTTCAGCCGATATTTCCAAGACTTCTGAAGAAGCCGTTTTGGAATTTTATCGTAAACTTCGTCCAGGTGAACCAGTTGTTCTCGAAAATGCTCAAAAATTTTTCAACGAAAGATTTTTTGATTTACGAACCTATGAATTAGGTAATGTCGGTCGTTATAAAATCAACAAAAAATTTGGATTCAAAGTTAGTGATGAAGACAAAGAAAATTGGGTATTAAGAAAAGAAGATTTAGTTGCTACCGTCAAATATTTAATCCAACTCCAAAAAGGTGAAGTTAAACGACTTGATGATATCGACAGCCTTGCTAATCGTCGTCTTCGACGCAGTGGCGAAATCGTTTCTCAAATTGCTATTCGCCCAGCTTTAGCCAGATTCGAAAGAATGGTTAAAGAAAGAATGAGCTTAATTTCTACCAAAGAAAAACCAGCTCCTTCTCAAATGATTAATCCTCAACCATTAATTTCTGCTCTCAATACATTTTTTAGATCAAATCAACTTTCTGCTATTTTGGATCAAACCAATCCTCTAGCTGAACTTGATTTACTTCGAAGAGTCACTGTTGTTGGTATTGGTGGTCTTACCCGAGAACGTGCCGCTTTCTCAATCCGTGACGTTCACAGTTCTCAATATGGTCGTATTTGTGCCGTTCGTTCTCCAGAAGGTCCAAACATCGGTTTGGTTACTTATCTTGCTCTTTATGCTCAAATCAATAAATATGGCTTTTTAGAAGCTCCTTTTAGAAAACTAGAAAAAACCAAAGGTGGTTACACCATTTCTAAAGATTTCATTTATGTTGATGCTGAAGATGAATACGAAAAGAAAATCACTCATTTAGGTATTAAATTTGACGAAAATTTCCTTGCCAAACAAGAATGGGTTCCAATTCGTTATCAAGGTGAATTTATTGAAGGTCCAATTAGTCAAGTTGAATTAATTGATTTGGTTCCAAATCAAATCGTTGGTGCTTCGGCTTCTTTAATTCCTTTTGTCGATCATGATGATGCTACTCGTGCTCTTATGGGTTCCCACATGCAGACTCAAGCTGTTCCTTTAATTTCTCCAGAATCTCCCTATGTTGGTACTGGCATGGAAGCCACTGTTACCACTTCAATGAGACGAACAGTTTTAGCCAAACATTCGGGTAAAGTTACCTATGTTGATGGCAGTAAAATAATTGTTGCTCTCGATAAAAAAGCTACTGAACCTGGTTGTGAAGCCAGTGAAATTAGTGCTGATGGCAAAACTGAAACTTACAATTTAACTAAATTTTTAAGAACTTCACCATATGGTACTTGTTATAACCAAAAAGTGGTTGTAAATACCGGTGATGTTATTAAAGAAGGTGATTTATTGATTGATGGTCCATCCACCGATGGTGGTGAATTATCGATCGGTCGTAATCTTTTGGTTGCTTATGCTTCCATCGATGGTTTATCTTATGAAGATTCTTTCTTAATTTCCGATAGATTAGTTAAAGAAGACGTTTTAACCAATGTTCAAATTTACGAATATTCTGCCCAAGTTGTTGAAACTAAATTAGGTTCCGAAGAATTAACTAAAGATATTCCTAATGTTTCCGAAAGTGAATTAGCTAAATTAACTGAAGACGGTATCATTATGATTGGTGCCACTGTTGGCCCAAATGACATTTTGGTTGGTAAAGTCGAACCTCGTGGTGAAAAAGAATTATCCGCTGAAGAAAGACTTTTAAGAGCCATTTTCGGTGAAAAAGCTCGTGAAGTTAAAGATACTTCTCTTCGTGTTGCTAATGGTGAAGGTGGAGTTGTTATTAAGGTCGATATTTTAGATAAAGAAAAAGGTGATGAACTTGATCCAGGCGTTAATAAAGTTGTCAAAGTTTACGTCGCTCAAATTCGACGTATTCAAGAAGGTGATAAAATCGCCGGACGACACGGAAATAAAGGTGTTATTTGCCGAATTATGCCGCAATACGACATGCCGCATCTTGCCGACGGTACTCCTATCGACATGGTTATGTCTCCGCTTTCTGTCGTTGCTCGTATGAATTTAGGCCAGATTTTGGAAGTTGCTCTTGCTTACGCTGGTTACAAACTTGGTAAAAAATATGCCGTTCCAGTTTTTGAAAAATATTCTGAAGCTGAAATCGAAGCTGAGTTAACCAAAGCTGGTTTACCTACCACTTTCAAAAGTCAACTTTATGACGGTCGAACTGGTGAAGCCTACGATCAACAATCCGTTGTTGGTATTGGTTACATCTTAAAGCTCGTCCACATGGTTGATGATAAAGTTCATGCTCGTTCTACTGGTCCTTACTCTTTAGTTACCCAACAGCCTCTCGGTGGAAAAGCCAGAATGGGTGGACAAAGATTAGGGGAAATGGAAGTCTGGGCTCTAGAAGCACATCGTGCTGCTCATACTCTTCAAGAAATGTTGACCATTAAATCCGATGACATCGAAGGTCGTACTCATGCCTTCCAAGCCATTATTAAAGGTCAATCAATTCCAGAACCAGCCATCCCAGAGTCTTTCAAAGTTTTAACCAAAGAATTAGCTGGTTTAGCTCTCGATATTTCTCCAGTTGGTCTTCGAGAAATCGATGACACTGTCGAGGAAGAAACTTCTGCTCCGGTTGAAATAAAACCAGAAGACATCGAACCGGAAATTCCGGTAGAAGTGGAAGCTGAAGTCGAAGGATTAGTTATTAAGGAGGAACAATAATGTTTAAATTTAAAAGTATGATCGACTTTACCGGTCTCCAAATTAAATTAGCTTCTCCTGAAGATATTTTATCTTGGTCCACTGGCGAAGTTATAAAACCAGAAACTATTAATTATCGATCTTGGCGTCCCGAAAAAGACGGTCTTTTTTGTGAAAAAATCTTTGGACCATCAAGAGACTATGAATGTTACTGTGGAAAATACAAAAAAATCCGATTTAAGGGCGTAATTTGTGATCGCTGTGGAGTTGAAGTTACTACTTCCAAGGTTCGTCGTGAAAGAATGGGTCATATTTCTTTGGCTGCTCCCGCCACTCATCTTTGGTATCTCAGAAACACTCCATCTCCAATCGGAGTTATTCTCGATGTTCCTCAAAAAGATCTCGAATCAGTCGTCTATTTCACTAAATATCTCATTACTTCTGTTGATGATTCCAAACGTAAAGAAGCTTTAGACAATTTAATGAACAATTCTAAAAAAAGAATTGATCAAATTAATGTCGATACTAAAAAAGCTATTGAAATTAAAACCGAAGAAACCGATAAAGAGAAAAAAGAACTTAAATCAAAGATTAAAAATAAAGATCAGCTTTTTATTGCTCAAGAAGAACGCGACATCAAATTAAAACAGGATGTTCAAAAATTGGAAAATAAAGCTTTATCTGAAAAAAATCGTATCGATGGCTTAATGAAATATTTGGAAGAAAAAATCCAAAATATTCAGGTTTTATCGACTCTTTCCGATGAAGAAAGCTTTTATTTATCACAATTTTCTTCCGATATTTTTTACACTGCCAAAATGGGAGCTGAAGCTCTCTACGAGGTTTTGAAAAAAATTGATTTAGTTGAATCAGTCAAAAACCTTAAAAAGGAATTAAACAAAACCAGTTCTAAACTTAAGAAAAAGAAAATCATGTACAAAATCCGTATTTTAAACGGCATGATTGAAAATAAAATCAATCCAGAATGGATGGTTCTTACCCAAGTTCCAGTTGTACCACCAGATTTGCGTCCTATGGTCCAATTAACCGGTGGCCGTTTTGCTACTTCTGATTTAAATGATTTATATCGACGTCTTATTAATCGTAATAATCGTCTTAAAAAATTATTGAAACTTGGTGCTCCAGAAATCATTTTGCGAAATGAAAAAAGAATGCTCCAGGAATCAGTTGATATTTTAATTGACGCTCAAAAAAGTTCTAAAAATAAAAGAAAAAGTGCTAAGCGGGTTCCTCGCTCTCTTTCTGATCTTTTACGCGGTAAGAAAGGTCGTTTCCGACGCAATTTGCTCGGTAAGCGTGTCGATTATTCCGGTCGTTCAGTTATCGTTGTCGGTCCAGAATTAAGACTAAATCAAGTCGGTCTTCCAAAAGAAATCGCTCTTGAAATGTATCGACCATTCGTTCTTCGTGAACTTATGTCCACTGGCATTGCTGCCAACATTAAAAGTGCTAAAAACTTAATTGATCATCGTGTCAACGAAGTCTATGATATCTTGGAAAGAGTCACTAAAAAGACTTATGTCTTATTAAATCGTGCTCCAACTTTACATAAACTTTCTATCCAAGCTTTCCGACCAATTTTAGTCGATGGTCTTGCCATCCGACTTCATCCTTGTGTCTGTAAAGCTTTCAATGCTGACTTTGATGGAGATCAAATGGGTGTTCATTTACCTCTTTCCGATGCCTCTCAACGAGAAGCTCAAAGATTAATGTTGCCATCTCACAACTTGCTCAAGCCTTCTGATGGTAATCCAGTTTCTGTTCCAACCCAAGAAATGGCCGTTGGTTGTTATTACATCACTTCTGTCCGATCTGAAGATTTAGACAAAGAAAAGACCGAAAATTTCGAAGGTTTATCAATTTTTGCCGATGAAGCTGAAGTTGAATTAGCCTACGAATCCAAGAAAATTGGCTTAAGAGAATTAATTGTCGCCAAATTAAATGGTGTTTTAACTAAAACCACTTATGGTCGTATTTGGTTCAATCAAATCCTTCCAAAAGAATTCCCATTCTTAAATGAAGCCATGGCTGGTTCTAAATCAGTTAATGATTTAGTTGTTAAATCAATTGAAATTGCTGGCCGTTGGAAAACAGTCAAACTAATTGACTCTCTCAAAGACATTGGTTTTGCTGGTTTCACTCTTTCTGGTCTTTCTTTATCTATGGCTGATTGTGGAAATTTACCTGAAAAAGAAGATATTATCCATGGAGCTAATAAATTAGTTTTGGAAATCGAAGAAAACTACAAGAATGGCTTAATCAGTAATGATGAAAAGAAACGTCTTTCTCAAGCTATTTGGATGGAAAAAACCGAAGAAATCGCTGAAAAAACTTGGGCTACTCTTGATATCGATTCTCCAATCCGTATCATTTCTGCCGCTGGTATCAAGCGTGCTTCAAAAGATCAAATTAAACAGCTTTCCGGTATGAGAGGTTTGATGGTCGATCCAACTGGAAAAATCGTTCAACTTCCAACCAAATCCAATTTCCGAGAAGGTCTTTCAGTTTTTGAATACGTTACTGGTGCTCGTGGAACCCGAAAAGGTTTAGCCGACACCGCTCTAAAAACTGCTGATGCTGGTTACTTAACTCGAAGATTGGTTGATGCTGCTCATATCGCTATCATTAAACAAGAAGACTGCGGTACTGAAAAATTCATTACTATTGATGCCAATGAAAAAGGCCGAGAAAGATATTTCTCTCGCCGAATTTTAGGCCGAGTTTTAGCCACTGATATTATTGATGCTAAAACCAAAAAAGTATTAATTGAAAAGGGGACTTTATTAAATAATGATGAAGTTGCTTTAATTGAAAAGAACGAAATCGGCTCTGTTAATATCCGTTCTCCTCTTACTTGTAATGCTGAAACTGGTTTATGTCAAAAGTGTTACGGTTGGGATCTTTCTACCCGAAGAATGGTTCAAATTGGTGTTCCGGTTGGTGTTATCGCTGCTCAATCCATCGGTGAACCAGGAACTCAGCTTACTCTCCGAACCAAGCACACCGGAGGTGTCGTCGGCGTCGATGTTACCCAAGGTTTACCACGTGTTCAGGAATTATTTGAAATCCGAACTCCAAAGCTTCCTTCACCTTTAGCCGAAATTAGCGGTAAAGTAAAAGTTAAAGAAACCGTTGATGGCTATGAAATAAAACTTAGCGGTAAAGATCAAGATAATAATGCTAAAACTATTACTTATCTCTTACCTTCAAACGTTACCCTTCTAATTGCTGATGGTGATTTAGTTGCTCAAGGAACTCAGCTCTGTTCCGGATCTCTCGATGTTCGAGAAATCATGGATGTTAAGGGAATTGAATTTGCTCAAAGATATTTAATCAACAGCATTCAAGGTGTTTATGAATCTCAAGGAATTGGTATTCATGATAAACATCTAGAAGTTATGGTTAAAGAAATGAGTGACAAAATCAAAATTGAAGACCCAGGTGATACCACTTTCCTTTATGGTCAAATCGTTACCGCCGCTGTTTTCCATGCTGCTAACGACAAAGCCAAAGCTAATAACAACGGCAAAGCTGCCGTTGGTAAAAAAGTATTACTCGGATTAATTCAATCTGCCTTAACTACTGGTTCTTGGTTATCTGCTGCATCCTTCCAACAAACCACCAGTGTTTTGACCGAAGCTTCCTTACTTGCTGAAGTCGATGGCTTGATTGGTCTCAAGGAAAATGTTATTATCGGACGATTGATCCCTGTCAGTAAAAATCAAAAATAAATATGCCAACATTTAATCAACTAATCAAAACTGGTCGAACCAAGAGAACTCAAAAGCTCAGAACAGTTGCTCTTCGTAATGGTTTTAATACCATTACTAATCGACCAACCCTCAATATAAATCCAATTAAAAAAGGAGTGGTTATTTCTGTCAAAACTATGACTCCAAAGAAACCACACTCAGCTTTGCGAAAAATTGCTAAGGTCAAACTTAGCAATCACGCTTCTGTTACCGCTTATATTCCTGGTGTTGGTCATAATTTGGCTGAACACAGTATCGTTAGTATCAAAGGTGGCCGAGTTAGAGATTTACCAGGTGTTCGTTATCGTATTATTCGTGGTAAATACGACGCTGGTGCCGTTGTTGGACGTATGCAGTCCCGCAGTAAATATGGTGCCAAGAAAGCTGTCGCCAAAACCGCTTAATTTAATTTATAAAATAAAAAAATATGTCCAGAAAAGGAATCAATAAAACTAGAGAAGTACTTCCAGATACTATCTATGGCAATGTTACTATTAGCAAAATAATTAATGCTTGTTTAAAAGACGGCAAAAAAACTGCTGCTGAAAAACAAGTTTATGATGCTCTTGATTTGCTTAAAAAAGAATTTCCTAAAGAAGATGTCGTTGAAGTTCTCGATCGAGCTTTAGAAAACATTCGACCAAAAATCGAAGTCAGACCCCGCCGAATTGGTGGAGCTGTTTATCAAGTTCCAACTCCAGTCCGTGGTACTCGTCAAAGTTCTTTAGCTCTTCGCTGGCTCATTTCTGCTGCTCGTGCCAAAGCTAACAAGCAATATCATTCTTTTGCTGAAAAATTAGTGGCTGAACTTCTATCTGCTCTTAATAATGAAGGTGCTGCTGTCAATAAAAGACTTGAAATCGAAAGAATGGCCGATGCTAATAAGGCTTTTGCCCATCTCCGTTGGTAAAAATATTTAAAACTTTTTAAAACGCCCCACTCGGGGCGTTTTTGTTATACTTAACTATGTCGTTGTTCTCCAAACCAAAACTCACTTTGTGGCCGAAGTCTAAAACGGTCGAACTTTATATTGATCGCAAGGAAAATAACACCTTAAGTTTCGATCTTAATCTTTGGCAAAAATGCAGCGACAAAGATCTCGAATCCCTAATCCTATATTTTAAACAAAATAAATTTGATTCAGTTTCTGTTTTAATTCCTGATGATGTTGTTTTTACCAAGTCTTTTACTTACGATACTAAGATTGAAACTATTGATAAAAAAGAAGTCATTAGTTTGGCTGCCAGTTTAGTCAATTTCAAAATCGATCCCGATGCACTTGATTACAAAATAACCCAAGTTAACGACAAAACAATAATTCAGTCTTTTATTTATGATAAACCTAAATTAGATCAACTCAAAGAAAATTTAAGTGTAATTGGTGTCAAAATTAGCCAAATAACTTCCGTTTCCACTGCCATCTCCAATACTATTTCTTCAATTTATAAACAAGAATTTTTTCTAATTTATCCTTTAAACGATCAAGAATATACTCTTCTTCTTTCCAAAAATAATTCAGTTTATTTAACTATCAATCTTAAAGGCCCAAGTCTTGACATCCAGAAAATAGTCAATTATTCAAATTTTTATTTTTCCAGTATTACCAAGAAAATTTATATTCCCGAGGGTCGCGATTTAGAAATAATTACCACTACTGAAATGGACAAAACCGTTTATAACGAATCTCAAATTGCCCAAAGTCTTTCCAAAGCCTCCAATTTACCTCTGCCAGTCTTAGGTGAAATATCTACCTCCATCACCCATAATACTGATATAATAGGATCACCAACCAATATTAGTTCACCTAAAAAAAATATGGAAAACAAAAAAAAGAATATCCTCCCTATTATCGCAGTTTTTATTTTTACTGCTGCTCTCGCTTCAATTATAATTTGGGTTGTTTTAAACCGAAATACCAGTGAAATTGAAACTCCCGCTGATACTAGCGAAATTGTCGAAACCACTATTACTCCAACCGAAATTCCACTTCCAACTCCGACTATTGCTGAAATAGATAAAACCATTAAAATCCAAGTTTTAAATGCTACCGACATTAATGGTCAAGCCGCCACCGTCAAAGCCATGTTAACTAAATTGGGTTTTGAAAATATTGCTGTCGGTAATGCTAAAACCAATGCTACTGAAAATTCAGTTAGTGTTAAATCAGCCAGTACTTCAGCTTATTTTGAATCAGCTTTAGTTACCGATTTCCCAGCCACTTATACTACTGATCTAACTAAAACTGCCACCTATGATGCGGTTTTCACTATCGGTACCGATCTAAGCACTGGTGCTTCTGCAACCACCAAAGTGACTCCAACTGTCACTAAGACTTCAACCAAGTCTGCTACTCCGACTGAAGCTGAAGAATAAGTTTTTAACTAACAATTTAAATCCCTCGTGAAAGCGGGGGATTTTTTTTCAAATAAAAAACCCGACTAGAAAAATGAATGCTCATGCATCACTTTCCCGCCGGGGTTTTTCAAAAATGTTAAATAGACAAGAGAGGAGAAATAAAAATTTACTATCGTAGATAGTCTTTGTGATTGAACTCTGGCAGATCTAATTCTCGAAGGACGTTTCCTGGGCAAATAATTGCAACAATCAGGAAATTTTTTATTCCTCCTATGTCATATTCGACCATTAAATGGTCATATAGTTTAGAACTAGAACACATGAATCGGATAAACGATTCACTTTTTTTCCAAACATTAATAAAAGAAAGATCTAACAATGACGACAATGGAATATTATTTCTTTCTTCTGGGTTTATTTCTGGACAAAACATTGAGACATTTTCTTTGACATAAATCTTAGTATCTTCCATTATTTCTCTTCTTTCTCCTCATTCTAATGAACGGGAATCTATTCCTCAAATAGGGGAACACATTTCCGCTCATTAAAATCTATTCAACAAATCTGATTTTAAATGTACTGATGAATTTTTTAAATCAGCTTTTAACCTAAAAATACATCAAACTTAGACCAATTATATCCTATAATAGGTTAATAGTCAATTTATAAGGCTAAACCTAAACTTGCAATAGACACCTCTCTTGAATTACAATTGGCTTACTATGAAAATTTTAATCACCGGCGGTTCAGGTTTTATTGGTTCAAATTTTATTAAGTACTGGTTCAAAAATCATCCCGAAGATTCCATCATCAATCTCGACAAGATGACTTATGCTGCTAACCCTCGCAATCTAGTTGAATTTGAAAACTCTCCGAATTACAAATTTGTTAAAGGTGACATTTTAGATGAAAAAATCGTTGATGAGTTAGTTTCTCAAGTTGACACTATTGTCCATTTTGCCGCTGAATCCCACGTCGATCGTTCCATTGATGATCCTTCTCTTTTTGTCCGCACCAATGTCCTTGGCACTTACAATCTTTTAATGGCTGCTAAAAAATATCAAATCAAGCGTTTTCATCATATTTCTACTGATGAAGTTTTTGGTACCATTGAGCTAGATTCTACTGATCAATTCAACGAATCCACTCCTTACGATCCTTCCAGCCCTTATTCCGCTTCCAAAGCTTCTTCTGATCATTTAGTTCGCTCATTTTTTAAAACTTTCGGTTTGCCTGTGACTATTAGTAATTGTTCTAATAACTACGGTCCTTTCCAGCATCCCGAAAAAATGATTCCTCGTTCTATCACCAGTCTTTTAAGTGGTGGCAAGATCAAAGTTTATGGTCAAGGTCTAAATTTCCGTGATTGGCTTCATGTTGAAGATCATTGTCGGGCCATCGAAGCTATTTTATTAAACGGTAAAATAGGTGAAACTTATTGCATTGGTGGTCTTAAAAAAGGGACTAGTAACATGGAATTAGTCCGACTTATTTTAAAATTAATGAATAAAGGTGAAGATTCTTTGGAATACGTCGCCGATCGTCCAGCTCATGATAATTACGCCGTAAATTGGGATAAAATTAATAAAGAATTAGGTTGGGAGCCAAAGTATGATCTCGAATCTGGTATGAAACAAACCGTCGATTGGTATACTCAGAATCAAATTTGGTGGCAGGAAACCAAAAAAGAAGCCGAAGAATTTTACATTAAATTAAATAGTTTAAATAAATAATGCCAAATTTTCTCAAAACCAAACTTGAAGGATTGATTATAATTGAACCATCAGTTTTTACTGACGATCGTGGTTTTTTTATGGAAACCTATTCCAAAAAAGTTTTTGCCGAAAATGGTATTGATATTGAATTTGTCCAAGATAATCATTCCCAATCTACCAAAGGTGTTTTTCGTGGCCTTCATTTTCAAAAACCTCCCTTTGCTCAAGATAAGTTAGTTCGTTGTACTCGTGGCGAAGTTCTCGATGTCGCTGTTGATATTCGCCAAGATTCTCCAACTTTTGGCCAACACGAAGCAATTTTAATTAGTGAAGAAAATAAAAGGATGGTTTTTATTCCCCAGGGTTTTGCTCATGCTTTTTTAGTTCTTTCCGATATTGCTGATTTCCAATATAAATGCTCTAATTTTTATAACAAAGAATCAGAAGGCGGAATTTTATGGAATGATCCAGAATTAAAAATTGACTGGCCTCAAATTGAAAACATAATTTTGTCAGAAAAAGATAAACTCTGGCCCACTCTTTCAGAAATTAAAAATCAAGAAATATTTTAGTTAATAATTAAAGAATTCTCCCTTTGTTAAGGGGAGATGTCCCGAGCTTTTCGAGGGACAGAGAGGATTAATATATGCAAAAAATAATTGGAACAGGTCTTTCAGGTTTAGTTGGTTCTCGTATTGTCGAACTATTAAAAGACAAATTTGAATTTGTTGATTTTTCTCTTGATACTGGCGTTAATATTCTCGATGCCGCCAACCTTTCAGCAGCTTTCAGCCAAAACAGTGATGCTATCGCTGTCCTTCATTTGGCCGCTTTTACCGATACCAATGCTGCCTGGGAACAACGTAATAACAAGGATGGTCTTTGTTATCAACTCAATGTTGTCGGTACTCAAAATATTTTAGAATTAGCCCAAAAATATAATCAACAGTTAATCTATATTTCCACTGATTTTGTTTTTGATGGCACTAAATCCACTCCTTATCTGGAAACTGATATTCCCACTCCAATTGAATGGTACGGTGAAACTAAATATCTAGGCGAAAAAGTAATTACTGATTCTGATTATAACAACTACAATATTTCTCGTATTACCTATCCTTATCGCTCTGATTTCGAAACCAAAGTCGATATTATCCGCAAAGTTATTGCCAAACTAAAGAATAAAGAAGAAGTTAAAATGTTTTCCGATCAAATTTGCACTTACACTTTTATTGATGATATTGCCGCTGCTTTGGCTTATTTTATTGATCACAAAACTACCGGTATTTATCATTTAGTCGGTTCATCTTCTCATTCACCTTATGACATGTGTTTAAAAGTTGCCGAAGTTTTTGGTTTTGATAAAAATTTAATTTCTGCTTCCAGTCTCGATGAATTTATAAAATCTCAACCGGAAGGCAGTCGTCCTTGGCAAAAAACTCTAATTACTTCAAATGAAAAAGTAAAATCTCTCGGTCTAAATTTCAAAACTCTTGCTGAAGGTTTAGAAGAAATTAAAAACCAAACTAATTATGGAAGGTAATGTGGATGGGTTTAAACCACCAATAAAAGAAGTAGAAGTTGATCGAAATCGTCAAGAATCTCTTAAAAAACAATTAGACACTCTTGATCCAAATCGTAAAGATCATCAGGTTTTAAGTAAAGTTTTAACAGATATTTACCAAAATTATGAGTATTATGATCAGCAAGCGTCAAAATCTACAAATATTCATTATTTTCCAAAATGTGCTGAAAAAAATACAATAACAGAAACTATATTTGGTCAATATAAAGGATCTTATGAATATATTTCAGTTATTGATGCTGTTGAAAATATTCCTGATCCTTATAAAATTTTTCCAAAAATCGAATCAATTATAAGCGAATCAAAAAAATCTTCTAATTTAGAGATCATCACTAAAATTTCTGAAACTATCACTAATAATACTGATACGCCTGTAATTATTGAACCATTTCAGGATTACCCTAAGCTTTACTCTCAACTAAAAAATGGCAATATATATAGTCATCTAAATTCAGGAATGAAGGACATTTTAGGTATCCATCAAGACCGATATAGTTCAACTCCAGAAATTTTAAGTGATATTGAAAAACAAGGACTTTCAGAAAAAATAGACCACAAAAATCCAGCTGGACATATTATTATGATTAATGAACTAAAGATAGATGACCCATCTGTTATTAAAACTAGCATGCACGAGCTTGGCCATATTGTAGAAAAAGAATATCTCTTAAAAGAAGATAGTCAAAATACCGAGGTCATTTCTTCTTTATATGGAATAAAAACTGGTCTTTTAATGGCTGAAATTGATCCGCAAAAATCTGCTGACATGATTTTAAATCAAATCATTCTTTATAATTGGATTTTAACTGGAACTACTGCTCCTTAATTTTCTTTATTAATCATTTCCACCAACCTTTTTGCCTCTTTTACGGCAAAATTAATCCCCCTATCCTCTGGGTAAATTTGGGCAAAATTTAAATTGTATATTTTTTCTCCAACTTTATAATCCGGCACTTTATAGTTTGTATTAACGATGTGCTGGGCATTCTTAAACTTAAAAATATTCTTTTCCAAAATTTGTTTTTCATCAAATTCCGGTTTAATTTTCTTTAAATAATCAAAAAATTCTTTTTCAATTTCTCTGTCATCGACTTTAAAATATTTATGGTCCTGTGGCACATAGGTTCCTAAATAGTAAATATTTTTGCCATTGTAATTTTTATTCCCCATTAAATTGGTATGTTGTACCAACACCAAGAAAGGGGATTTTAAATCATTAATGTTATGCCAATAGAAATTACTTAAGCTTTGTTTTGATGAAAAAATCAAATCCACCGCTCCAATATAATCAATATTTTTAATCGGTCTAGTATCGATTATCAAATCAAATTCTTTTTCTAAATTTTTAATATCAACTTCAATTCCAGTTTTTATTCCCAATTTTTCGGCCAATTTGTTATTAATCTGTCCAAATCCACCATTCATATAACCCAACACTTCTTTACCCGCCATAGCTTTAGCGTCGGCTGGCCCACCTTTTGATCCGCCTCTAGTATGAATTCTCGCCCACAGCCAAGCCATTGATACTTTATCGTTATAATCATGAAATTTACCTTTTAATAACGGTTTCCAAATCACCTCATAAGCCCTTTTTCCCGCCCATTTTTCCATCCACTCTGAAGCGGTAACTTTCTCATATTTTTTCCAATTTCCATCAAATTTTAACCACAAATAAATCATTCCCAGTCTAATTTTAGAAATTAAATCCAATTCCCCAAATTTTAATAAATCAATTGCGCCTGAAAATGGGTAAAATTTATCGTTATAAAAAAGAGATACGGAACTTTTATGCCATTTTAATTTATCAATTAATCCTAATTCTTCGATTAAACCAATTATTTCTTTATCAGTTTTAAAAATATGATGATAAGTTTTTTCTAAACTTTCGCCTTCAATTTTAAAATCCGACAATAAACCGCCAATTTCTTTATTTTTTTCAAAAACAGTTACTTTATATCCTTTTTTAGTCAGTTCATAACCGGCGGTTAATCCGCCAATTCCCGCCCCGATTATTGCCACATTTTTTTTCATAATTAATTATAAGTTTCCCTTTTATCAAAGGTAGATTTAGAGGGATTTTGTTTTATATTTACCCATGGTATCATAAGTCCATCCGCTGTTGCTTCAATGCAACGGTTTTTTATTATATTTTATAAATCTAATGGCTGAACAAATTAAACTTACTAAAAATCGCGACGTACCTATGGATAAAGTCCGAAATATCGGAATTATCGCCCATATCGACGGTGGTAAAACTACCACTACTGAACGTATTCTTTTTTATACTGGAAAAATCCACAAAATTGGTTCTGTTGACGAAGGTTCAACTACCACCGATTCTATGGTTCAAGAAAAAGAACGTGGTATCACTATTCAATCTGCTTGTATTACTACTTTTTGGAAAGATTATCGTTTGAACATTATTGATACTCCGGGACATGTCGATTTTACTGCCGAAGTAGAACGTTCTCTTCGTGTTCTTGATGGTGCCATTATGATTTTTGATGCTAATGCCGGTGTTCAGGCTCAATCTGAAACTGTTTGGCGACAAGCCGACAAATATGGTGTCCCTCGAATCGCTTTTGTTAACAAAATGGATAAAATTGGTGCTTCTTTTCAAGGCACTCTCGATAGTATTACTGAAAAGCTTCATGCCCCAATTTGCCCCGTCGTTATTCCTGTCGGCGAAGAACATGACCATATTGGTGTCGTCGATTTGATGAATATGGAAATGATTGTCTACGATAAGGACGAAGAAGGTTTGGAATTTACTCGAAAACCAGTCACTGATGAATACAAAGATAAAGCTCTTAAGGCTCGAGCTCTTATGGTTGAAAGAATTGCTGGTGAAGATGAAGTTCTTATGGAAAAATTTTTAAATGATCAAGAAATTTCTATTCCAGAATTAAAAGCCACTCTTAGAAAAGCTACTATTGATCGAAAACTTTTCCCTGTTTATTGTGGTGCTGCTTGGAGAAATAAAGGTATTCATCCAATTCTCGATGGTATCGTTGATTACCTTCCTTCCCCTTTAGATTTACCTCCAATTGAAGGATATGATCCAGAAACCAACGATGTTATCACTCGAAAACCAATTAAAACTGAACCACTATCAGCTTTATTATTTAAAGTTCAATCCGACCCACACGTTGGAACTTTATCTTATGTTCGTGTCTATTCTGGTACTTTAAAAGCCGGAACTGAAGTCTACAACACTACTAAACAGAAATCTGAACGCATTGGTCGTTTACTTTTGATGCATGCTGACAAAAGAGAAGGTCTTGAAGAAGGTTTTGCTGGAGAAATCGTTGCTTGTATCGGTTTAAAAGAATCCACCACTGGTGACACTCTTTGCGATGCTAACAATATTATTTCTCTTTCTCCAATTCAATTTGCTGAACCAGTTATTTCTCTTTCTATTGAACCAGCTACCGCTGATGATCAAGAAAAAATGGGAGCTGCTTTAAATCGTTTAGCTGTTGAAGATCCTACTTTCCGAGTCACTTATAACCAAGAAACTGGTCAAACTATTATTGCCGGTATGGGAGAACTTTATCTTGAAATTATTGTTGATCGTTTAAAAAGAGAATTCGGCGTCAATGTTAAGACCGGTTCTCCTCAAGTTGCTTATCGTGAAACTATTTCTGCCAAGGCTGATGGTGAAGGTAAATATATTCACCAATCAGGTGGTCATGGTCAATATGGTCATTGTAAAATTCATGTTGAACCAAAAGGAAGAGGGGAAGGTTATGAATTCATTAATGGCGTCAAAGGTGGTGCTATTCCCGCCAACTTCATTCCTGCTATTGAAAAAGGTGTCAAAGAAACTCTTCAAAAAGGTATTATTGCTGGTTTCCCAGCCACTGATATTAAGGTCACTGTTTACGATGGAACTTACCACGAAGTCGATTCTTCTGAAATGGCTTTCAAACTAGCCGGAAATTACGCTATTAAAGATGCTTTTGCTGCCGCTAAACCTCTAATCCTCGAACCTATTATGAAATTTGAAGTTAATACTCCATCTGAATTCTTAGGCTCTGTCATTGGTGATCTTTCCAGCCGTCGAGGTCAAATCAATGGTACTGAAGACAGTCATGGTTTTACTACCATTCATGCTTTCGTTCCATTAGAAGCCATCGGTGGTTACGCTACTGTCATCAGAAGCTTAACTCAAGGCCGAGGATCGTTCTACATGGAACCTTGCCGTTATGATCCCGTTCCTCGTGATATTCAAGAAAAATTAACCACCAAAACCAACGGTTAACTAAAATTTCTAGAAATTTGAATACCCCCGTTAATTCGGGGGTATTTTTTTTAATTAAATACCTTCTTCACAATCAAAATTAAAAAGAATATACTTGCCAGCAAGAACCTTAAAAATCTAGAATAAAATATATAAAAGGAAGGAAGTGTTATCACCCATGGCAAATTATCCAGACATTTGCGTTTGGTTCGAAATCAATAAAAATAATTTCTCTTTAGAATCAAAATTGCCTAATTCCAAGGACAATCAAGACATTGAGAAAGAAAACGCTGATGAGGTGGTAACCAACAATCAATCCCGTCCAGAAGATAAATCCGATGACATAAATTTTCTTATAACCGATGATAGTTATTTTTTTAGAGTTCATTCCTCTATTGAATATGGCTGCTATGTCTTCTCTTTTTTTAACAGTGGTTGGCAATATTTACCTTTTCGAGTTTTTTTGGAAGCTAGTCCTAAAATAAAAATAACTTTCATTAACTTTAATGATCTTGATCTTACGAACAATTTTAGTCTTTTACCTTCAAAAAAAAACAAAAGAACTACTGTTAAAAGTTATTCAATGAATCTGATGTTTCCTGGCAGTCTTTGTATTATTGAAGGGGTTCTTTACTATGCTGACTTTCTCGATGAAGGCCCTTATACTTACTTCACTCTCATTCCTTTCTGATTTTATTCCACTTAAAGTGCCTCAAACAGTCAGTTTACTGACATTAACGTTTGAGGCCTTTTTTTTATTTTCATCATCAAACTTTTTCTCTTTATTTATGTTAAAATTTTGGTTAACTCGATTTAGATAAATTATTTTCTAAAATCAGCATTAAATTGCTACGTTTTGTATGTTGCAAAGCTTTAGTACAGCTGGTACAATCTAAAAGCATTTTAATCTAAATTATTAATTTAGTATTTCGTCTAAAAAAAGACATAAAAAGGAGAAAAATCAAATGGCAGATACTTTTAAAAGAAATAAGCCACACGTCAATGTCGGTACTATCGGTCACGTTGATCATGGTAAGACAACTTTAACCGCCGCTATTTCTAAAATTCAAGGTGGTGGAAAATCCTATGCAGATATTGCTAAGGGTGGTACAGTTCGTGATGCTTCTAAAATCGTTACTATTGCTATCTCTCATATCGAATACGAAACTGAGAAGAGACATTACGCTCACATCGATTGTCCAGGACATGCTGATTATGTCAAAAACATGATCACTGGTGCTGCTCAAATGGACGGAGCTATTCTCGTCGTTTCTGCACCAGACGGTCCTATGCCTCAAACCAGAGAACACGTTTTGTTAGCTAAACAAGTTAACGTTCCATCTTTGGTCGTTTTCTTAAATAAATGTGATCTCGTTACTGATCCTGAATTTTTAGACTTAGTCGAAATGGAAATCCGTGATTTATTAACTAAATACGGCTTCCCAGGTGACGAAACTCCAATTATTCGTGGCTCAGCTCTCAAGGCTCTCAATGGTGATGCTGATGGTGTTGAATCTATTAAGAAATTGATGGAAGCTCTTGATACTTACATTCCTGAACCCGTCCGTGAATTTGACAAACCTTTCTTAATGCCAATTGAAGATGTTTTCTCCATTAAAGGTCGAGGAACTGTTGCTACCGGTAGAATTGAAAAAGGTACCGTTAAAGTCAACGATGAAATTGAAATCGTTGGTTTAAAAGACACTCGAAAAGCTGTTGTTACTGGTGTGGAAATGTTTAAGAAATCTCTTGATCAAGGTCAAGCTGGTGATAACGTTGGATTATTGCTCCGCGGAGTTGAAAAAGATGATATCGAAAGAGGTCAAGTCTTAGCCAAACCAGGTTCAATTACTCCTCACACTGAATTCAAAGCTGAAGTTCTTCTCCTTAAAAAAGAAGAAGGTGGTCGACATACCCCAATTTTTAGTGGTTACCGCCCTCAAGTTTTCATCAGAACTACTGATGTAACCGGCGACATTACTCTACCAGAAGGTACTGAAATGGTTATGCCAGGCGATAATACTAACGTTATTATTAAATTAATTAAACCTGTAGCTATGCAACCAGGCCAAAGATTTGCTATCCGAGAAGGTGGCTTAACCGTTGGTGCCGGTGCTATTACAGAAATTATCAAATAAATATATGGCCAAAGGTAACCGCATTCGTATTCGATTAAAATCTTTCGATCATCGTATTATCGATGAAGCAGCGATGAAGATCGTTGAGACTGTGGTTACTGCTGGTGCTCAAGTGGAAGGTCCAATACCTTTACCAACTGAGAGAAAAACCATTGTTGTTCTAACTAGTCCTCATACCGACAAAAATGCTCGTGAGCATTTCCAAATACTTACTCACAAGCGACTTATCGATATCTCGAATACCAGTCTTCGAACTGTGGATAGTCTTCAGCATTTAGATTTACCCTCTGGTGTGGAAATAGAAGTTAAAATGTAAAACTATGATTTCAGGATTTCTTGTCAAAAAAGGTCAAATGACCAGCATCTACACCGAAGACGGCAAAAGAATTGCCGTTACTAAATGTATTGCTAAACCATTAACTGTCACTCAAATTAAAAATCAAGAAAAAGATGGCTATCAAGCTGTTCAAGTTGCCTATGGTGAAAGAAAAAAGCTCGATAAGTCCACTTCTACCAAGTTAACCAAATTAAAAATTGAAACTCTTCCAAAGGGTTTTCAAGAATTTGATTTAACTTCCGACCAAATTCCTGAAATTGGTAGCAATATTTCTATTGATACCGTTTTTACTGTTGGTGAGGAAGTTGATGCTACCGGTATTTCCAAAGGTCATGGATTTGCTGGTGTTATCAAACGACACGGCTTCAAAAAGCAACCTCTTTTAGGTGCTTCCGATCGTGTTCGACATCCTGGTTCAATTGGTGCTCAAACTCCAAGTAAAGTTGTCCGTGGTAAAAAAATGCCAGGTCATTTTGGTAATGTTAATAAAACCATTGAAAATTTAAAAATAATTTCTATTAATCCTGAAACTAACGAAATATTAATTAGTGGTTCATTTTCCGGTCATTTCAACTCCTGGATTACTCTCAAAAAGACCATCTAACTATGAAAACTCAAATCTATAACATTAAAGCAGAAAAAGTTGGAGAAATTGCCTTACCAAAGTCAATTTTCGATACCAAAATTTCCGAAAAATTAATTTCTCAAGCTATTCGTGTTTATTTAGCCAACCAAAGATCTTCCTATGCTAAGGCAAAAACAAGATCTGATGTTGCTGGTACTCGTCAAAAAGTTTATGCCCAAAAAGGTACTGGTCGTGCTCGTCATGGTAATCGAACCGCCCCAATCTTTGTCGGTGGTGGTAGTGCTATGGGTCCAGATGGTCTTCAAAACTACAAACTTAATCTTTCTAAAAAAATGAAAGTCGTTGCTTTAAATTCTATTCTTACTAAATTTGCTCAAGATAAAAAAATTATAATTATCGATTCTTTTGAAAAATTAGCTCCAAAAACCAAAGAGGGAATTAAATTACTCACTGGACTTAGAGCTGCAGATGAAGTATTATCAAAAAGTTCGAAAGTTGGGATAATTACAACCGAAACTATTCCTAACCTCAAAAGAGCTTTTGGAAATCTTCCTAAAACTAATCTTTTGTCCCTTAAATCTTTAAATGTTTACGATCTTTCTAATCAAAACTTTTTGATTTTTAGTCAAGATACTCTAGACATTTTATCTAAATAAATATGCAATCAAATTTAATAGTTTTAAAACCAGTTTTTACTGAAAAAACCTTGTCACAACAAGAAAATGGTAAATATGCTTTTTGGGTCAAAAAAGATGCCACCAAAGGTCAAATTGAATCTTCTTTTGAAGCTGTTTTCGGTGTCAAACCCCTAAATATTAATACTGTTATTGTTAAAGGTAAAATGAAGACCGATCGCCAAAAAAGATTACCAATTAAAAAATCTGATCTTAAAAAGGCTATTATTAGTGTCGAAAAAAATACCAAAATTGAATTATTAAAACTCAATCTTAAATAATCTATGACCAGAATTAGATCTTTATTAACTATCAAGAAAAAAACCAGCGGTCGAGACGACCAAGGTCATGTTTCCATCCGACATCGCGGTGGTGAACAAAAGCGTTTTATCAGAGAAATTGATTGGAGAAGAGGTAAACTTGATATTAATGCTAAAGTTTCGACTATTGAATATGATCCTGGTCGAACCGCCGATATTGCTCTTTTAATTTACGAAGATGGTGCTAAGTCTTATATTTTAGCTCCTACTGGTTTAAAAGTCGGTGACGTTGTCGTTTCTTCTGTTAATGCTCCAATTAAAGACGGCAATTGTTTACCTCTTAAAAATATTCCAGTTGGTGTTCCTGTTCATTGTTTATCTTTTCAAAAAGGCAAAGATGCCCAATTAATTAAAAGTGCTGGCTCTGCTGCTTATATTCAAAGTATTGATGGTAACAAAGCCACCATTAAACTTCCATCTGGTGAAATCAGAATTTTTAACGCTGATTCTTTTGCCACCATTGGTCAAGTTGGTAATTCCGATCATTCAAATCAAAAATTAACTAAAGCTGGTCAATCACGACTTCGTGGTATTCGTCCAACCGTTAGAGGTGTGGCTCAAAATCCTCACTCTCATCCACACGGTGGTGGTGAAGGTCGAAGCTCTATTGGTATGCATCCAAAAACACCATGGGGTAAATCTGCCTTCAAAAAAACCAGAAAACGTAAAAATGCCTCCAATCGATTAATAATTAAGCATCGAAAGTAATATGTCTAGAAGTTCCAAAAAAGGTCCATACATTGACAAAAAACTATTTGAAAAAGTAGCTAAGGGTGGCAATGAGGCCATCAAAACTTGGGCCAGAAGAAGCCAGATTCCTCCAGAGTTTGTTGGCCGAAATTTTGAAGTCCACAATGGTAAAAAATTTATTAATGTCTATGTCACTGAAGATATGGTTGGCCATCGCTTAGGCGAATTCTCGGCTACTCGTACCTTTAAAGGTCACGGACGTGTCGTTAAACGTGTTATTGAAAAGACGTAAACAATTATGCCAAAAGAAATTAAAAAAATTACTAAAGTCAAAACTCCAGCCGTTAAAAAAGCTGTTGTTAAAAAAGACATTAAAAAGGTCGAAGTTAAGGCAGTTTCAAAAGTTATCGAAACTCCAAAGGTTGAAGTATCCCACACTAAAATTGCTAAATATTTCAATAAAGATCTTATGATCTCTCCTCGAAAATTGCGACTTTTAGCCGATAACATCAGAAAATTATCCCCAGTTGATGCTTTAGCTAGACTTAAATTTACCAATACCAAATCTGCTCGTATCATGATCAAGGCTCTTCAAAATGTCATTGCTGATGCTAAAAATAATTTCAATTTAGACACTAACACTTTAAAATTCGATCTACTCAAAGTTGACGAAGGCTTAAAAATGAAACGTATGGATAAAGCCCACGGTTCCAGATTTGCCAGAGGTCTAATTCAAAAAAGACACAGTCGACTTATTATTCATGTTAAAGGTAATCAAAAGTAACTATGGGCCAAAAAATTAATCCAATTGGTTTTAGATTAGAGACTGTCAAAAACAGCCCTCAATGGCAATCTTCCTGGTATGCTGGTGTTAAAAAATACGCCATCTATCTTTTAGAAGATAAAAAAATTAGAGATTTCCTTCAATCTAAATTTAATTCCGCCGGTATCGTTTCTATCAGAATTGAACGTTCTGTTAAAAAAATGAAATTAATTTTAGTTGTTTCTCGACCTGGTTTAGTCATCGGTCGTGGTGGTAAAGAATTAGAGACTATCAAAAAAGAAGTTCAAAGATTACTTTTCAAAGCCAGCGGTAAACAAGGTGTTGAAATTCAAGTTGAAGAATTCAAACATGCCGATCTTTCAGCCAAATTAATTGCTGAAAAAATTGCTTTCCAATTAACCAAAAGAATGCCATATCGTCGAGTTGTTTTATCCGCCATGGAAAAATCAATTGCTTCTGGCGCTAAGGGTATTAAAATTATTCTTTCTGGACGTATCAATGGTGCCGAAATCGGTCGCCGAGAAAAATTTTCTCAAGGTACAGTACCATTAAGTACTATTCGATCAATAATTGATTATCACGAATGTCCATCTCTAACCAGATCCGGATATATCGGAGTTAAAGTTTATTTATGTTTAGGCTAAATAATTATGTTACAACCAAGTAGAACTAAATACAGAAAAGCCTTCCGAGGCAAAATGAGAGGTAATTCTAAAGGCAACTTAGTTGCTTTTGGTGAATACGGCCTCAAATCTCTCGAATGTAGCTGGATTACTGCCAATCAATTAGAAGCCGCTCGTAAGGCCATTGCTCATGCCACTAAAAGAAACGGTCGTATGTGGTGTCGAATTTTCCCTGATAAACCATTTACTGAAAAAGGTACTGGAACTATGGGTGCCGGAAAGGGTGATGTTAAAGGTTATGTCGCCGTGGTCAAGCCCGGTCGTATTATCTTCGAAGTTTCTGGTGTCACTGAAACCGAAGCCAAAGAAGGTTTAAATCTAGCTGCTGCTAAGTTACCAGTTGTGTGCAAAATCGTTAATCGAAAATAGGGGTAGATTTTATGAAAAAAACTGATAAAATTTCCTACAGACAAAAAAGTGTTGAGGAACTATTAAAAAATCTTTTAGATCTTCGCAAGAAATTTATTGAAGCCAAGGCAAAATCAGCCACTGGTAATCAAAAGGACACTTCTGTCTTCTCAAAAATTAAATACGAGATTTCTTTAATCTCAACTCTTATTCAAGAAAAGAAAAATGACAAACAAAATTAATACTAACGGTAAAACCTTCGAAGGTAGCGTCATTTCTGACAAAATGACCAACACTATTGTGGTCTCTCTTGAATATACTAAAAGCCATCCTCTTTATAAAAAGATTTTTAGAAAGCATAAAAATATTTATGCTGAAAATAATCTTTCAGCCAAAACTGGTGATATTGTTAAAGTTCGAGAAACTCGACCTTTAAGCAAACTTAAAAGATTTACTACCTTAGCCATTATCAAAAAGTCTAAATAACTATGTCTGTCCAATTAAGAAGTATTATTAAACCAACCGATAATTGTGGAGCAAAAAGAGCTCAGGTTATTCATGTTTACAAAGGTTCTTTTCACAAGAAAGGTACTATCGGTGATATTGTTATGGCTGTTGTTATGGATGCTATCCCAAATGGTTTAGTTAAGAAAAAAGAAAAAGTCAAAATGGTTATCGTTCGTACCAAAAAAGAATTTGGTCGAGCTGATGGCTCTTACATTCGTTTCAATGACAACGCTGGTGTTATTATCGATTCTCAAAACAACCCACGAGGTACCAGAATTTTTGGACCAATTGCTCGTGAAATTAAAGATTTAGGATTCAATAAAATTGCTTCCATGGCTCAGGAGGTTTACTAATATGAAAATTTTAAAAGGTGATAAAGTCAAAATTTTAATCGGAAAAGACAAAGGTCGTGAAGGTGAAGTTGTTAAAGCTATGCCTAAAAAAGACCAGGTTGTAGTTAAAGGTTTAAATTTGTATAAAAAACACATTAAACCAAGCCAAGGTCGACCAGGATCAATTATTGAAAAAGAAAGAGCTATTACTATTTCTAAAGTCGCTGTAATCTGTCCTAGTTGTAAAAAAACCATTAGAGTTGCTTATTTAATCGATAAATCAGGTGAAAAATCTAGAATTTGCCGAAAGTGTAAATCTGTTTTAAATACTCCTGTTTCTAAAAAATAATTATGTTAAAAACAATCATTGATACCACTATTAAAGAAAATTTGATCAAGGCTACTTCAAAAGATCGTAATATTTTTTCTTTACCAAGATTAAAAAAGGTAGTCATTAATTATCGTGTTGCTGAAGCTCGTGAAAGCCAAGAAGCTCTTACTGCTGCCACCGAAGAATTAATTGCTATTGTCGGTCAAAAACCAAAGCTTTGTAAAGCTAAAAAAGCTGTTTCTGCTTTTAAACTTCGTCAAAATGATCCTCTAGCTCTTAAAGTTACCCTTCGAGGCGCCAGAATGTATGATTTTGTTGAAAAATTATTCAATTTAGTTTTGCCAAGACTTCGTGATTTTAAAGGTTTACCAGATACCGCATTCGATTCTGAAGGTAATTACAACCTAACTATTAAAGATCAAACTTTCTTTCCCGAAATAAATCTTGATAAAATTAATAAAATTAGATCTGTTCAAGTTACTCTAAATATTAATGCCTCTTCAAAAGAGGAAGCAAAAATGTTATTATCAGCCCTAGGTTTCCCTTTTGAAAAAAAATAAATTATGGCTACCACAGCAAAAATAGTCCGAGAAGACAAAAAATTAAAATATAGCGTTCGACATCACAATCGATGTCACATATGTGGCCGACCTCGTGGTTTTATTCGTTTATTTGGCATCTGCCGACTTTGCTTTCGCAAATTAGCCCATGAAGGTATGCTTCCTGGTGTTAAAAAAGCTAGCTGGTAAATAAAATTATGCATCAATCAACATCTATCGATTTTATAATTAGAATAAAAAACGGCTACAGAGCTGGTAGAAAAACTATTTCTGCTCCAGTTTCTAATTTTTGTACTGCCATGGCTGCTCTTTTGAAGAAAACTGGCTATATTGCCGATTTTTCAATTGTAGGCGATGTTAAAAAAGATATGACTATTACTTTAGCTTATGACAATAATGAACCTCGCGTCAACGACGTTCGTTTATTTTCCAAGCCTGGTCGTCGTATTTACGAAAAAAAGTCTTCCCTTCCTTGGGGTAAAAATCCCAAGTCATTAATCATTGTTTCCACTTCCAGCGGTGTTATGTCTCAAAAAGAGGCAAAGGTCAAAGGATTAGGTGGAGAAATTATTGCCGAAATCTGGTAAACAATTATGTCAAGAATAGGAAAACAATTAATCAATATCCCAGCCGGAGTCGCTGTTGCTGTTAATTCTAGCGAAATTACCGTTACTGGTCCAAAAGGGGAATTAAAACTAATTTTACCTTTAAAAATTAATGTCGAAGTTAAAGACAATCAGGTTATCGTTACTCGTCTTTCTGAAGATAAAAAAACCAAAGCCAATCACGGTACTACCCGAGCTCATTTAAATAATATGATCAAAGGTGTTGTCGAGCCTTGGAAAAAAACTATGGAAATTAAAGGTACTGGTTATAAAGCTACTCTTATGGGTAATAAAGTTAGACTTAATGTCGGTTTTATTCATCCAGTCGATATTACTGCTCCAACCGGCGTTTTCTTTGAAGTTCCAGAAGATACTAAAATTATAATTACTGGCGTTGACAAAACCAAAGTTGGTCAAATCGCCAGCAATATCCGTAAAGTCAGACCACCAGAACCTTACAAAGGTAAAGGTATTAGATATGCTGATGAATTTATTAAACTTAAAGCTGGTAAAAAAGCTAAAGCCTAAAAAATAATATGATTATACACAACCCAAAACAACGACGTCAAAACAGAGTTAGAGCTAAATTAGCCCTTAATTCAGGCGTTCCTCGATTAACAGTCTTCAGAAGTAATCAACATCTTTGGGCTCAAATTATTGACGATAAACACGGTAAAACCTTAGTTGCTGTTTCTACTAAAGGTTTAAAATTAGCCAAAGGTACTAAAACTGAAAAAGCTACTGCCGTTGGTGAACAAATTGCTATTCTTGCCCTAGAAAAAAAGATTATTAAAGTTAGATTCGATCGCGGTCTTTACCGTTACCATGGCCGAGTTAAAGCTCTTGCTGATGGCGCCCGCTCTAAAGGTTTAAATTTTTAAATTTATGGATAATAATCAAAGATATCAAAAATACGAAAAACCAGTCAGCGAATTTACTGACAAGGTTGTTGAAATTAAAAGAGTTTCCAAAAAAACTAAAGGCGGAAATCAAATCCATTTCACGGCTCTAGTTGTCTCTGGTGATAAAAAAAACCGAGTTGGTGTTGGTTTAGGTAAAGCCAAGAGTGTTGCTGATGCTATTCAAAAGGGTATTAAAAAAGCTCAAAAAAGTTTAATTACTATTCCAATTGTTGACGGTACTATTTCTGGCGCTGTCACTTTGAAATTCAAAGGCGCTATTGTTATGATTCGACCTGGTAAAAAAGGAAGTGGTCTTATTGCTGGTGGTCCAGTTCGATCTGTCGTCGAATTGGCTGGCATCCAAGATATCGTCAGTAAAATCATTGGTTCTAAAAATAAATCAATTAATGTTTGGGCTGCTTTAGAAGCTCTTTCTACTCTAAAGAAATAATATGGAAATTTTATCTAAACTAACTAAAATTACTCAAAAACCAGCTCGTCGTTGCGGTCGTGGTATCGGTTCAGGTCTTGGTGGTCACACTTCTGGTCGTGGCACTAAAGGTGACAAAGCTCGAGGTTCAACGGCTCTAGCTTTTGCTGGCACTAAACACAAAAAATCTTGGATCAAACGACTTCCATTTATGAGAGGTAAACATCGTCTCCAAAATCAAAAAAATATTGTCAATATCAATTTAAATCAAATTGAAAAATGGTTTAAAGTCAATGAAATTGTTGATGCTGCTTCACTTGCTAAAAACTCAAAAACTTCTCTTAAAAACTTTCATTCTAGTTTTAAGATTCTTGCCACTGGTAACATCACTAAAGCTCTAAAATTTAAAGGTCTTTCTCTTTCGAAAGTTGCCCAAAACAAAATTATTGCCGCGGGTGGTAATATAGAGTAATGAATTTGATAGCCAAGTCTCTTCTTCTATATGTTGAGGGTTTAAAAACCCCAATATTTAGGAAAAAATTAATAATCACTCTTTTACTTTTAATTTTTTTTCGTCTCATTGCTCACATCCCAGTTCCTGGTGTAAATTTGACTCTTCTTAAGCAGTTTTTCTCTCAAAATCAATTACTTTCTCTTTTAGATATTTTTTCTGGTGGCACTCTTGCCAATTTTTCTATTGCTGCTCTTGGTTTATCTCCTTATATCAATGCTTCAGTTATGATGCAGCTTTTAGCCCTAGTTATCCCTCAAATTGAAGAACTTCAAAAAGAAGGGGAATATGGCCGGGCCAAAATTAATCAATATACTCGTATTGCCACTATTCCTTTCGCCATCATTAATGGTATTGGTATGTTTACTATTCTTCGATCCCAAAATATCATTACCGATTTAAATCCAATTATGATTGTTGGTATGATTTTTAGTATGTTAGCTGGCACCATGATAATGATTTTCTTGGGCGAAATGATTAATATTTATGGAGTTGGTAACGGTATTTCCATGCTTATTTTCGCCGGTATCATTTCTCGTTTGCCAATTAGTTTTATTCAAACTTTTAGTATTACCGATTTTTCTAATCCTCAAAATACTTTAAACCTAGTCATTCTTGCTGCTATGGCTTTTGCCTTAATTTTAAGTATCGTTTTGGTCGAAGAAGCAATTCTTCGTGTTCCTATAAATTACGCCAAGCGTGGTCAATCCACTTATCTTCCTATCAAAATTAATACTGCTGGAGTTATGCCAATCATTTTTGCTGTCTCTCTTGCTACTGTTCCCTCTCTTTTAGGCCAATTTTTAGGTAAAGTTCCAAATCATTTTATTGCCTCTACTGCCACCACTTTTGCTAATATTTTTAGAACCGATGGATATTTTTATATGGTTTTCTACTTTTTATTAGTCATGGGTTTCACTTTTTTCTACACCTCAGTTATTTTCAAACCAAAAGATATTGCTGACGAACTCCGAAAATCAGGTGGTTTCATCCCCGGTATTCGTCCCGGCATTTCCACTGAGAAACGTCTTAAATATCTAATTAATCGGGTTATTGTTATTGGTTCAGTTTTTCTAGGTCTAATTGCTGTTGCTCCTTCTATAATTCAAAAGATTACTGGAATAACTACTTTAACTATTGGTGGAACCAGCGTTCTAATCGTTGTCTCTGTCGTTATTGAATTAACTCGCAAATTAGAAAATGTCGTTCAAATGCAAAATTACGACAAATTATCTTATTAATTATTAATTAAAAAAAATGGCTCTAAATCTATTCATAATTGGTCCATCAGGCTGTGGTAAATCCACTCAGGCCAAACTTATTGCTGAAAAATATAATTTAACCCACTATTCAACTGGTCAACTTCTTCGAGACGAAATAGCCGCAAATTCCGAACTTGGTTTAAAAGCTAAATCCTATATCGATGGCGGAAATTTGGTTCCAGACGAGATTTTGTTTACTATTTTAACTACTAATTTAACCAAAATTAATAATCAAAATTTTATTATTGACGGTTTCCCTCGAATGCTAAGTCAAGGTCAATTTATTGAAAATTATTTATCATCTCAAAATCAACCTCTAGATCTAATTATTCATCTCGATGTTACCTTTGAGGAAATTCAAGCTCGTCGCGCCGCCAGAGGTGTTGAATTTCAAGATGCCGCTCGTACCGACAATACTCCAGAGGCCATGGCTGCTCGTCAAAAATTTTACGACGATAACAATGGTTTAATTATGGATTATTTCCAAGCCAAAAATCTCTTATTTAGAGTCAATGGTAATCGTCCTATCGAACCAATTTTCGAAGACATCTGTCAAAAAGTTAATAGTTTACCTCAAAATTGAAAGAACCAACCGTCAGAGGTCAAATAACCGAAGTCTTGCCTAATTCCTTATATCGAGTTAAACTCGAAAATGGCAATGACATTATTGCTCATTTAGCCGGCAAACTTAGGATGCATCACATCCGAGTTATGGCTGGAGACAATGTTTCTTTAGTCCTTAGTCCAGAAGGAGAGAAGGGCAGAATTGTCTATCGCATATAAATTAAATTTACTCTTTGATATTGCTGACTTTTTAGGTTACAATATCCAAGTTCCTATATGAAAGTAAAATCTAGTATTAAACGTCGATGTAAAAACTGTAAAGTAGTTCTCCGCCGAGGAGTTCGACGTATTATTTGTTCTACCAAAAGACATACCCAAAAACAGGGTTAATTAAATATGAGAATCGTTGGTGTTGAAATTCCAGATAATGAAAGAGCCGAAATTGGTTTAACCCGTTTCTTTGGCATTGGTCGAACCAATGTTATTGAATTGGCCAAAAAAGCCAAAATCGATTTAAATACTAGAATTAAAGATTTGTCTCGCGACGATGTCTCTAATTTAATGAAAGCTCTCGAAGGTTTTAAAGTCGAAGGTGATCTTAAAAAAGAAATCCGCGAAAACATTGATCGTTTAAAAGCCATCAAAGCTTATCGTGGTATTCGTCACATTGTTAGTCTTCCATGTCATGGTCAAAGAACCAAAACCAATGCTCGTACCCGAAAAGGTAAGAAAAAGACTGTCGGTTCATTAACCAAAGAAGCTTGGGCAAAAATTGAAACCGCCCAAAAAGACGCTAGCATCAATAGTAATAAATAATTAATAAAAAAATGGCAGAACAAAAAACTAAAACAACTACTAATACAGTCGTCAAAAAGAAAACATTTAAAAATATTGCTGAAGGTCGACTTTATATTCAATCAACTTTTAATAATACTATTGTTACTATTACTGATTCCAAGGGTAAAACTGTTGCCTGGTCAAGTTCAGGTAACTGTGGTTTTAAAGGAGCCAGAAAATCTACTCCTTATGCCGCTACTACTGCCATTGAAAAAACCCTAGAAGAAGCCAAAAAACATGGTGTTAAAAAATTAGCTGTTTATTTGAAAGGTCCAGGTTCAGGTCGGGATGCTGCTCTTAGATATCTTCGCACCAAAAGAGATTTTGATGTCGATATGATCTCTGATATCACTCCAATTCCTCACAATGGTCCAAGACCTCCAAAACAAAGAAGAGTTTAAACAAAAAAATATGTCAAGAATTACTTTAAATACAAAATGTCGACTCTGTCGAACTGCTGGTTCTAAACTTTATTTGAAAGGTGTTCGTTGCAACTCTTCTAAGTGTCCAATCGAAAAGAAAGGTGCTGTTAAACCAGGTATGCATGGTGCCAAAGGTGGCAGCAAGCCTACTGACTACGGTATTCAGCTTCGTGCTAAACAAAAAGCTAAAAGAATTTACGGTGTCCAAGAAACCCAATTTAAAAACTATTATCTCAAAGCCAAAAAACTCAAAGGCTTAGTCGGTGACAATTTAATGATTCTTCTCGAAAAACGTTTGGATAATGTTCTTTATAAATCAGGTTTGGTTTTGTCCAGATCTTTAGCTAAACAATTAACCAGTCATAAACATGTCCTAATTAATGGCAAAAAACTCAACATTTCCTCTTATGAAACCAAAATTGGTGATTTAGTCAGTTTTGACGCTAAAACTATTAATAACTATAAAGATGTCCTTCCTGCCATGGAAAGTGATTTTAAAGCCCCTCAGTGGCTTGATTTAAACAAAAAAAACCTTACTGTCAAAGTCATTTCTACTCCAGTTAGAGAAGAAATTGGCCAAGATATTGATGTCAATTTAATAATTGAATATTATTCAAGATAATAAAAAAAAGGAGCTACAATGATCGAAACAAACAAGTTTAATGTCAAAACCGTAAAGACAGAAGAAAAATACGGTAAGTTCGAGCTTAGTCCATTAGTTGGTGGCTTCGGTCACACTCTTGGAAACAGTTTGCGACGCGTTTTATTAATTACCATTCCTGGTGCTGCTATTACCAAAATCAGAGTTGATGGTGCTAATCACCTTTTTACCACTCTTCCTGGAGTTAAAGAAGATTTAGTTGAAGTATCTTTAAACCTTAAAAAAATTAAATTTGAATATAATCAAAACGAACCTATTGAATTAACTCTCGAAAAGAAAGGTCCAGGAATCGTTACCGCTGCTGATATTACTGATACTGATTTATGTAAAGTTTCCAATCCAGATCAAGTTATTGCTACTCTTGCCGACAATAAGTCATCTATTAAAATGTCTTTGACTGTTGAAAGAGGAGTTGGTTATACTCTAGCTAAAGAACAAAAAACTGATATTGTTGGTGAAATAATTCTCGATGCTTCATTTACTCCAGTTATTAAGACTAATTATACCGTTGAGCCAACTCGTTTAGGTAAAAAATCAAATTACGACAAATTAACCATGGAAATTTGGACCGACGGTTCTGTTGATCCTCTCCATGCACTAAAAATGGCTGCTAAAGATTTAATTAGTTCTTTTTCTCAAATTGTCGATCCAAAAGAATTTGAAGAAGAAGTTATTACTCTTTTAGCTTCTCCAAATCCACACGGTAGTGATATTTCTGTTGAAGAAATTGAACTTCCTTTAAGAGTTACCAATGCTCTTAAGAAAGCTGGTTATCCAACTATCGATGCTTTAATCAAAGCCGGTCGTTTAGATGTCAGCAAAGCTAAAAATGTTGGTGAAAAATCATTAAAAGTTATCGATGCCTGGTTAAAAGAAAGAGGCTTCACTTGGAAATAAACTATGAGACATCGAATGGCAGGAAAAAAATTAGGCCGTAATTTTAATGAAAGAAAAGCTTTAATAAAGTCTTTAACTAAAGCCATGTTTACTCATGGTTCAATTGAAACCACTGAAGCAAAAGTAAAAGCTATTATTCCTATGGTAGAAGCTTTGGCTAACACTATTATTAGTAAAGAAGAATTAACCGCCAAAAGAGAATTATTTAAAGTTCTCCAAGATCAAACTTGGGTTAATCGTGTCGTTTCTAACTTCAAATCAGTTTTTGGTGATCAAAAATCAAACTTTACCACCATTACTAAAATCAAACGACGTTTTGGTGATGATGCTTTAATCGTCAAATATAGTTTCGTCAAAACTGTCAACTTTTTGCCTGAGAAAAAAGAAAATATTAAAAACAAAGTCAAGAAAGAAAACAAAGAAGTTAAAAAAACTGTTGCTAAAAAAACTAAAGCAGCCAAAAAGGAGATCAAATAATGAAAACTACAGTTGTAAAAGGTAGCCAAGTCGAAAGAAGTTGGCATTTAGTCGATCTTAAGGGTAAAACCTTAGGTCGTATTTGTACTGAAATTGCTCAATTACTAATGGGCAAAGGTAAAATTGATTTTTCTTACCATCGAGATGATGGTGATTATGTTGTTGCCATTAATGCTGCTGATATTGTCACTACTGGTCGTAAATTAAAGCAAAAAGTTTATTATCATCACACTGCCTGGTCTGGTCACTTGAAAGAACTCACTCTTGGTGAACTCATGAGAAAAGATGCTCGTCAGGTAATTACTCATGGTGTCTACGGTATGTTGCCAAAAAATAAATTAAGAGATGTCAGAATGACTAGATTAAAAGTTTTTGTTGGCGCTGATCATAAATTCGCCGAAAAATTCACTAAATAAAGATTATGGCTACAAAAAAAATAACTTCAAACACTTATACTTACGCAATTGGTAGAAGAAAAGCTGCTGTTGCTACAGTTAAATTATTTTCCGGAAAAGGGGATTCAACTGTCAATAAAATTTCAGCTGATAAATATTTTCCTGGAAAAACTGCTCAAATTGCCTACGATAGACCATTTTTAGTCACTGACACTGTTGCTAAGTATCATTTTGAAACTAAAATCACTGGCGGTGGTAAAGCCGGTCAAGTTGAGGCTCTTAGTCTCGCCCTTTGCCGAGCTCTAGTTAAAATCAATGAATCTTTCAAAGCAATTATTAAACCAACTGGTTTATTAACTGTCGATTCTCGAGTCAAAGAAAGAAGAATGGTCGGTACTGGTGGTAAATCCCGACGCCAAAAGCAATCTCCAAAGCGTTAATTTTTTCCAAAAAAAACCGGCACTAATTTGCTTTTGCAAACTCCTGCCGGTTTTTGTTCTTTTTACTTCTTTTTCAGCCATTTTCTATTTTTACTACCTCTTCTTCTCTGCCATCGATTCTTCTTTCCTTGATGCCTCACCAGATATCTTACATAAAGCCAAAACAAAAACAAAAATAAAAGAAATTATTACAGCGATAGCAATAAAAACAATCAACCACATTTCCATTCTTTTATCCTCCTATTTATTATTTTCTCCAATTTTAAATAACTACCTCGTTATCTACTGGTTTCATTAATAAATATTGAGCCATAAAAATATTGGATCTAAAAATATCTTCACAATCGTAAGCTTTCTCTTTAAGAGTTAAAAAGAAGATAACAATTTCGTTTTTATATGGATAAAGATAACATTTTTTAATTAATTCGCGAATTTCTCGTGTTTCCGAATCTTTTCCATTAAAACTTAGAATCATCCACACCAGTTTTTTAACTCTTTTTTTGTTAAGGTGAAACATAACCATCCACCAACCAATAAGAATAAAAAAAACTGCTACCAAAATCCAAGGCAAATAAATCCACATAATTATTGTCCTTTCTTTTTAATTTTCTTCAAATTTAAAAGAACTTTCTATATAAATCGTCTCTTTTGAACGCTTCGTTCAAATTAGCCGAAATAATTTTATTAATAATATATTATTAATATAGGCCTATTTTACCACTAATTACATGAAAAAAGCGGTCAATGTCAAAAGTACCCGAAGGTAAATTTGGTCATTCGACCGCTTCTCGAAGATCCTTAAACTCCACTTGTTCTCCTCTTTTTTTCCAAGGATAATAAAAAATGTTTTTGTTGTTTGTGTTGTTTTACTTTTTCGATAAACAATCTGATTATTTCGATAATGACACAAGTCAATATTGCCAATATAGAAACATAAACAGCATCCATTTCGCTCCTCCAATCACCAAAGACATTTATTGATTTTTTCTCTGCCAATCATGGAAACGATAGATAACCACAAACAAACTCAGAAACATGGTTAAATAATAAAACCAATCTGGCATTTTTCATCTCCTCCTTTCTCATCTCTTTCAAAGAACATTTATATAAAAACTCCATTAAGGCACTAGTCGTCTAAACTTTGTTATTTATACCCCATAGTATCAATATTAACCTAATTTATCAATGTTTTATCTAAATTTTCCAAGAAAAAGCGGTCAGAGACAAAAGAAAATTACCCGAGGGTAAAATTCGTCATCCTGACCGCCATTTTTAATCAGCAAGAAGCTGTCGTATTTTTCCAATTTTTTGTCTAAGGGAATATTCCGATCCGTAACCGTCGTTAACCGAGTACCCAAACAAATAGAATGAGTATTCCTTTTGAAGATCTAGAAATTTATTTCCCAATCCTTTCGGTAAGAAGTGACATTTTCTGATTAGCGGAGCAATTTTGTCAATTTTTTCGAACCTGAGAATCATTTTCTTTAATTTAGCAATTCTCAGCATGTTCAACATTATATTTTCTCCTTTACATAAGTTTTTTTGATTTCCTCCAATACACTTTTGTATTTTTTAATCACTTCCATCATTTCCGTTGGATCTTGAGTATGTTCGATCTTTATTCTTATGGAAGCAATAAAACTACTAGGAGCAACAGAACACTCCTTGATAAAAAATCCAAGCTGACAATAAACCTCAAGGAAACTAGGTTCGATTTTATCATCACTTTTTTCTTCCATCGTCATTATTTCCACAAATAATATCCTCCTTATTGTTTTTTTGTTGTCTCTATATCTAAAAACAGCTTTGCTGCTTTATTTTTTTTCTTTGCAACTTTTTCAACGCAATATTGATTAGTTACGATGTTAATGTTCGATCAATTTTATTCGATCAACAAGGCAGATTCTATCAAAAATAACCTATAATGTCAATTAAATTTATTAATTTTAACGACTCTTCTGTTATTATATTTTATGTCTTTAATCCAAACAATTATATTAAGCATCATCCAAGGTGTTGCTGAATTTTTACCAATTTCTTCCTCTGGTCACCTTAATTTAGCTCAATATTTTTTAAGGCTAACTCCATCTCTTACTCTCGATATTTTTCTCAATACTGCTACTTTTTTATCAGTTCTTTTTTTCTTTCGAAATCAAATCAAATATTTTTTCACCAATCTAAAATTTATTATAGTTGCCTCAATTCCGGCTGCTCTAGTTGGAATTTTATTTAAAGATCAAATTGACACTCTTTTTTCTAATATTAATCTTTTACCATTTTTCTTTATTTTAAGTTCTGTTTTTGTTTTTTCCACCAAATTTTTTAAATCAAAAGATTCTAAATTAGATTATAAAAAAGCCCTTATTATTGGTATTTTTCAAGCCGTCGCCATTTTACCGGGGGTCTCCCGAGCCGGTGCTACCATTTTTGCTGCCCTTTTATTAGGTTTTTCCACTACCCAAGCTTTCAAATTTTCCTTCTGTCTTTTTATTCCCGCTTCTTTTGGAGCTCTTATTCTAAGTGCCAAAGATTTATCAACTGCCGGTCTTTTTAACACCCAATATTTATTAGCCTTTATACTTACTTTTATTGTTGGGATTTTTACTCTAGGGATTCTTAAAAAAGTTTTAGTCAGCAAAAAATTCTGGATTTTTGGAATCTACACCTTTATCCTATCTTTAGTCTTATTTTTTGTTTTTTAACATTCACCAGTTTTTCCTTCTAATCTGTCCATTACCATTTTTTTTAAGTTTTCCGACGCCAATTTAACCACCTTTTTTTGTTTATGACTTTGCTTTTCTTTTTTATTTTCCACCTCAATTTGGAAAAATAATTCTTGTTCGTATTTATTTTCTATATCCATTCTTATTTATTTGATTAACTGATAGTCTGAATAACTGACAATCTAGATTTGTCCGCTCATGTAATTTTTCCAAATTAAATATAATTCGGTTGTAGCTACTGCATCTCTAGCCACATAATCAGCAATTTTATTAAATTCTCCTTCGTTATACAATCTAGTCACGTCATCTCCATGAACTCCTTTTTCTTTTGGATTTTCAATTCCAAAAGCCTTACACAGCATTTCCAACTTAAAAGCATGGCTTTGTCTAATTCTAGTTTGTAAATCCAAAAATTTATCGGATCCCCATTTTTTTATTTCAAATGGCATTTTAACTCGGTTAATTCCCGATCGAATCATTAAATAAGGAAAATCAAAAGTGTCTCCATTGTAAGTCACAAATTGTTCATATTTTGGTGTCATTTTCCAAAATTCTTCCAATAATTCTTTTTCAGTGGTAAAAGTTTTATAAGTAAAATTAGCTTTTTCTGGTTTAATTTCTCTGGTTGATAAACTTAATACAAATCCAGTTTTATTAGTAACATCCACTGCTCCAATCGCACACACTATTCCAAAAATAGAATATAAAGCTGTTTTATTTTTAGCAATTTCTTTATCTGGCTCATTTTTTTCCAAATTATTCAAAAGATAATCTTGTTCAACCTCGTCCAACTCTTCAAAATTTTTACCCAAAGTTTCAATATCAAAAACTAAAGTGGGGACAGAAGGAGAGTAATCGCTGGCTTCTTCAGTGGTCACAATTTGGCAACTATCAATAATTATTCCTGTTTTTCCGTTATATTCTTGAGATTTACCATTAACTTCAATAACTTTTCCCTCTTCAAAATTGCATTGGGGAATATTATTATTCCAAATTTTAGCCTCAATTGTTCCATCTGGATTACAAAGTTGCAGAATATAATATTCGTCGCCCTTAACCGTTTTTCTTATCTCTTTGCTCTTAACCAAAAAATGTTTGTCTCTTATCAATTCGTTTGCTTCAAATTTAATTGCCATATGTCAAATTATACCTCTCTAAAATTTAGTTTATCCGACGTAGCTTCAGTGAAGTCGGGGATACAAGATTCGAACTTGCAACCTCACGGACCCCATCCGTGCGCGCTAGCCAATTGCGCCAATCCCCGTTTAAACAAACAAGATATTTTATCAAATATTTACTCAATAATTTTAATAGACTCACAAGTATGTTAGTATTCTGTCACATATGAGATTTGAGTATTTATTATATCCAAATGCAGTTGAAAAGATAGAATCTTCAGGGATTAGAGATAGAGTGGATAAACTAGATAAATCAGAGGATGGCCTTCCATATATTGGTGGTTGTCGTTATAAAGATGGAGTAATTAATTCCGTAAAAGATCTAAAACAGCGTGGTTTCTATAAACATTTTCCCAAAGAATTTGCTCAAAAATATCAAAGCACTCTAAATAAAATTTTAAGAAATCCTCAAGGTTCTTATTGGTTAATAAGAAAACCGTCTGGAACTTTTAATGAAAAGTGTGCTTTAGAAGATATGGACTTATTTACGGGAGACACTGCCTCCATGATTTTAACTCCAGAAGAATTGTGGGATTATTCTAAATTTAATTTTTCCTCGCCTTCAGAATTGGCCACAACCGTTGGAGCCTATATAACCCAAAGGTCGAAAGAATGTCCATCAGATTACAGAAATGGTTATCAATGGATTAGTAAAAGAGTTGATGGTTCTGAAGTCAAAAATCAAATTACTGGAAGCGAACACTATGACTTAAGAATATATCAAACCGATATTACTCCTTATCCCACCACCGACCCCTTTGATAATGAAATTGAAATGAGGCCAGTCTTGGATTCTGATAATAATTTTATTGATCCTTATCATTCTACTGAAGGATCCTTATTAGTTGCTGTTATGAAATATGTTGAACAAACAGGTATAAAAACTCAATATCAAGAAGATAAAGCTAAATCACTTATTAAATGGGGACATTCTTTAGGACAAGGCGGAGGAGGATGTACAGAACATTTAGGTGGTTTTGATCACGATCCAAGACAATTTTTTTGGGGATATGAATATTCAATTCCAGTATTAGATAATTCAGACGAGACAGAAAAACATACTCCTTTTTCATTAGGAATAGATGGCGAAGCAGAATATGGTGTCTATATTGCTCACAACGGGGATTTTATTTTGTCTTATGAAAATTATGGCAAATCCGAAAAACCGCACAAAACAATTAATATTAGGTTTAGGCCAGAAGATGCCGAGCATTTGATTAAAGGTTTAATTTTTCAATCGGCCAAAGGTCTTGGTAGAACTTCAGCCAATCAGCTTTTTGAAATTTTAAAATATAGATACTCATCAAAATTTGAAAAAGACCAAAAAAATTAGGTATAAAGACTTTATCTTCGGCTTTTCTTCGGTTTTGCTTCTTGACTTGATATATTTCTTTTTGATATCACTATAACTGTAACGTTAATATTAATAAAATATATGTACAAAAAGAAAATCAAAAAAGAAGCCAAAGGTTTAGCTGCTGCTGGCAATCAAACTCAAAAAAATGAAGCCATTCGTGTTGCTATGGAGCAAATCACCAAAGCTTTTGGTGATGGTGCCATTATGAAAATGGGTGAAAAACAAGCCGGCATGACCGTTGATGTTATTCCTACTGGTTGTTTGCCTCTTGATATTGCTCTTGGTGTTGGCGGTCTTCCCCGTGGTCGTGTCACTGAAATTTTTGGACCAGAAGCTTCTGGTAAAACTACTCTTTGTCTTCACGTTATTGCCGAAGCTCAAAAAATGGGTGGTACAGCTGCTTTTATTGATGTTGAACATGCTCTCGATCCTAGCCGTGCTGTTACTGTTGGGGTCAATTTAGACAATCTCTTAATTTCCCAGCCAGACAATGGCGAACAAGCTCTCGAAATTGTCGAAACTCTTGTCCGTTCCAATGCCGTTGATGTGGTTGTTCTCGATTCAGTCGCGGCTCTCGTTCCCAAGGCCGAAATCGAAGGTGATATGGGCGATTCTATGATGGGTGTCCAAGCTCGTCTTATGTCTCAAGCCTTAAGAAAATTAACTGGTGCCATTTCCAAATCCAAAACTATTGTTATTTTTACCAATCAAATTCGCCAAAAGATCGGCATTATGTTTGGTAATCCCGAAACCACTCCTGGTGGTTTAGCTCTCAAATTTTATGCTTCAGTCAGAATCGATTTGCGTAAAATTGCTAATATTAAAACTGCTTCCGGTGAATCCATTGGTTCTCAACACCGTGCCAGAATAATTAAGAATAAAGTTGCTCCACCATTTAGAGAAGCCGAATTTGAAATCATGAATACTGAAGGTATTTCTGTTTTTGGCAGTTTAGTCGATCTTGCCATTCAACATGGTTTTATCACTAAAGCCGGAGCTTTTTTCAAAGTTGATGGTCAAAATATTCAAGGTCGCGAAGGTACTAAAAAATACCTCAAAGAAAACCCTAAATTAGTCGAAAGTCTTAAATCTCAAATTTGGAAAAAGGTTAAAGAAAATGCCGAACCTGTTAAATTAGAACCTCCGGAAGACGCTCCAGTCGAAGAATAATGCAGATAACCAGTATTAAAGCCAGTAAAACTCCAAATCAAGTTTGGCTTACTTTTTCCGACCATTCTTTTATTCCGTTTTTTATTGATGATGTTGTTAAATTATCATTAATTAAAAACCAAGATATTGATGATTCAAAATTTCAATTAATTATCAAAACCGCTTTGCAGTTTAAAGGTCGCGAATTTGCTCTTCGTCAGATTGCTATTTCTCCTAAAACTGAAAAAAATATTAATCAAAAACTTAATTTATATTTTAGAAAGATGATTTTGAAGTATAAATTAAACCTTAATAATTTAAATTTGAAAGAAATCAGTCAAGAAATAATTGATTATTTAAAATCAAAAAAGTTTTTTAATCAAGCCGATTTTGTCCGTTATTTTGTCAAAAAAAATAGCAAAAAATCCCACCAGCAGATTATTTATATGCTTCAACAATTAGGTATTGATCAAACTTCTTTGTTGTCAATTAAATTTAACCAAGAAAGCGACCTTAATAAAATCAAAACTCTATTGGATAAGAAAAACCTAGACAAATCAAAATTATCCGATTATAACGAAAAAAATAAATTAAAATCTTCGCTTTTTCGTCGTGGTTTTAATATTTCCGATATAAACACTGCAATTGACGATTGGCTCAATTTTAGATAAAATAGACCAATTAGTTTTTAATTAAATTATAATTTTAACTTTTTATTCCAAAGCACCGAAATATGTTATTCAAATTAGTCAAAATACCGACTCATTGTTAACTTAAGCCATTTTTCTTGGTGTGTTTTTGCTGTAAAAAGTATCTGGAGGTTTTATGTTAGATGTATTTTTATCGAGAGTTAAGGGTTTATTTTCTACCCCAAAATCAGGAGATGTAAAAGTTTCTCCTAAAGCCGTTATTTCTAAAAAAGAGGTTAAAGAAACCCAAAAAGTAGACGAAAAAGATAATAATCGGGTCGTTTTTTCACCCAATAAAACTGAAGTTTCTAATCCAGTTCAAGTTAAGCCAGTAGTTGAAATCGACAATAGTGCTGCCCTCGCTGCCCTTCAAAATGCTAAAAGAATCGAAGCTGAAGCTAAAGCCAAAGAAGCTGAAGTTTTTCAAAGATTATCATCACTTGATGAAAAAGAAAGATATTTAATTCAAAAAGAAAGATCTATTGACAGTCAAAGCGCCGAAATTAAAACCAAACTAGCCAGTATTGACGATGTTTATCGAAAACAAATGGAAAAACTCGAGACCATTTCTGGTCTTGATGTTGAAAAAGCTAAGCAATTGGTTATGAGCAGCACCGAAAAAAGAATGTCTGCTTGGGTAGCTAAAAAAATTGAAGAAGCGCGAGATGAAATTAAACAAAAAGAAGAAGAAATCACCAAAGAAGTAATTATTGATAATATTCGCCATGGTCTTACTGATTATGTCGCCGAATATACCGTTTCTACTATTTCTCTTCCTGATGAAAAAATCAAAGGTAAAATTATTGGTCGTGAAGGCCGAAATATCAGAGCTTTTGAAAAAGCCACTGGTGTTGAAATTGAATTAGACGAAACTAATGATATTCGCATTTCTTCTTTTGATTCCACCAGAAGGGAAATCGCCAAATTATCTTTAGAAAAATTAATTAAAGATGGTCGTATTCAACCTCTTAAAATCGAACAAGTTGTCGCTCAAACTAAAACTGAAATGGACCGAATTCTTCTAAATGAAGGTAAAAAAATTACCCAAGAAGTTGGTGTTTTCAATTTACCAATCGATTTAATTAAAGAAATTGGTAAATACAAATTTAGATTTTCTTATGGTCAAAATTTAGCTAAACATACCATTGAAGCCACTAAAATTGCCACTGCCATTGCTTATGAGTTACGAGCAGATGTTAATACTGTTCGTCTTGGCGCTTTATTACACGACATTGGAAAGGTTATTACCGACCAAGAGGGAACTCATGTCGATCTAGGTGTCGATTTACTTAGACAATATAAAATGTCGGAAGCTGTTATTGCTTGTGTTGCTGAACATCATGAAGACAAAGAATTTTCTTCAACTGAATCAGTCATTGTTTATATTGGTGATGCTGCTTCTGGTGCTCGTCCAGGTGCTCGTTACGAAGTTCATGAAGAATATTTAAAGAGAATGAAAAATATTGAAGAAGTAGCTAATACCTTTCCAGGTGTCATTAGTGTTGCTGCTTATCAGGCCGGTCGAGAAGTTGTCGTTATTGTCGAGCCTACCCAAGTTTCTGATTCAGAAGCCGAAGTTCTAAGTCAAAATATTGCCGAAAAACTCGAAGAAGAGGCAAAGTGGGCTGGTCAAATAAAAGTTACCGTTATTAGAGAAGTTAGAACTAGCAGTGTTATTGTTGGCAGCAAAATCAACAAAAATGCGGTAAAAAACGAATAACTTCTATTGCAATTAGATAATATTCGTCTAAAATTAAGGGGAATTATTAATTATTAATAAAAAAATAATGACTAAAAAAGATTTAATCGAATCAGTCTCTCAAAAAGCCAAGCTTAGTAAAAAAGCAGCTAAACAAGCAGTTGAAACTTTCCTCTCTGAAATAATGAAAGGATTAGCCGCTGGCGAAACCGTTAAACTTTCTGGTTTTGGAACTTTCAAAACCAAAATGTTCAAAGCAAAAACCATCAAAGCTATTGGAACCAAAGAATCCAAGAAAATTGTTGCCCGAAGAATGCCTCGCTACATTCCAGGTACCAAAATCAAGAAAATGGTGAAATAATTCATTTTTGAATTTAATAAAGCTCCCTTGGAAACGAGGGAGCTTTTTGTTGGTACAATTCTTTATGAGAGATTTAAAAGACGTTGAAAATAAGATTGTTCAAGGCATAAGAAGTTATGTAGGTCCAAAAAATGTTTTTATTGGCATTTCTGGCGGCATTGATTCGGCTGTTACCGCTTTTTTATGTGTTAAAGCTTTGGGAAACAAAAGAGTTTTTGGAATTTTAATGCCATATAGTCGACAGGTTGATATCGACGACGCAATTACTGTGGTTAATCAACTAAATATTAAATATTTCAAAAAAGATATTAAACCGCTTGTTGATCAATTCAAAATTTCCGACAACAGATTTGTTAATGGCAATATTATGTCTCGTGTCCGCATGACTATTGCTTATGCTTATGCCAATCACAGAAATGGCCTAGTTATCGGCACTACCAATAAATCTGAAATGGCTGTCGGTTATTTTACAAAATATGGCGATGGTGGTTGCGATCTGGAACCAATTGCTAATCTTTATAAAACTGAAATTTTCGAATTAGCCAAATTATTAAATATCCCCAAAAATATTATTGTTAAAGTCCCAAGTGCTGGTCTTTGGGACAGTCAAACCGACGAAACCGAACTCGGTTTTACTTATGTTGATTTAGATAATTTTTTACAAGGCGAAAAAACAAAACCGGAAATTGAATCTAAAATCAAAAAATTAATCGAATCATCAGAACACAAAAGATGCTTACCACCCACCATTTTGGTCTAGTTATTGGTCGTTTTCAACCGCCTTGTCTCCACCATCTTCAATTTTTAAATGAAGTTATCAATTCTGGTATCAAAAAATTATTAATCGGAGTAGGTGAGTCCACCACGTTAGATTCTCAAAACTTTTTAACCGGGGAAGAAGTTAAATCGCTTTTAATTCCCAATTTAGACAAATTAAATTTTCCTTATCAAATTATTATTATTCCCGATATTAATAATCCTCCCAAATATGCCGATTACGTCAAAACCTTTTTTCCAGAGATTAACGAAAGCAACACCTGTCTTTTTACTGACAATGATTACACTTCAGATTGTTTTGTAAATTACGGCCATCATTTCCAAATTATTAAACCAAAAATTTTAAATACTCGCGCCACCGACGTTCGCCAAATGATTAACATCAACAATTCCACTTGGCAATCCCTCGTCCCTCAAAATGCAATTGACTTTATTAAAAACAAAAAATAAGCCTTGTTTTTGGTAAAATACACTCATGAAATTATCTATCGGTATTGTTGGATTACCCAACGTCGGCAAATCTACTCTTTTTAATGCTCTCCTTGGCAAGCAAGTTGCTGATGCCAGTAATTATCCTTTTTGTACCATCGACCCAAATGTTGGAGTAGTTGAAGTTCCCGATGATAAATTACCAGTTTTGGCCGAAATTGTTAAAACCGATAAAATTGTTCCTGCTATTGTTGAATTTGTTGACATCGCTGGTCTAGTTAAAGGTGCATCTCAAGGTGAAGGTCTTGGCAACAAATTCCTTACCAATATTCGTGATTGTGATGCCATCTGCCACGTTGTTCGTGCCTTTTCCGACTCTAATATTATCAAAGAGGGTTCAGTTGATCCACAAGGCGATTTTGAGGTCATTTGTGCTGAATTAATTATCAAAGATTTAGAAACTATTGATAAATATCTTGATGTTAATAAAAACAATGCCAAAGAAAATAAATCTAAAAAATTTGCTTTAGCCGCCAAATTAAAATCAGAATTAGAAAAAGGTAATTTAACCGTCAATTTAAAATTAGATGATGAAGAAAAAGAAATGATCAAAGAATTTTTCTTATTAACTGCCAAACCTTATTTTATTGTCGCTAATGTCGATGAAGACACCTATAAAGACATTGAAAATTTCAAATTAAAAATTGAAAATTGGGAATCTGTAGTTCCAGTTTCTGCTAAAGTTGAATTTGATTTAGCTGAATTAAATCCAGAGGAAAAGAAGGATTATTTAAAAGAATTAGGAGTCGAAAAATCCGGACTAGAAAGAGTTATTCAAAAAGCCTACGACACTCTTGGTCTTCAATCTTATTACACCGCTGGGGTTAAAGAAGCTCGGGCTTGGACAATTAAAAAAGGGGATACTGCTCCTAAAGCCGCCGCTGCCATTCATACTGATTTTGAAAAAGGTTTTATTATGGCCGAAGTTGTTTCTTATGAAGATTTTGTCCAATATAAGGGATTATTAGGAGCCAAAGAAGTCGGCAAACTTCGCCACGAAGGCCGCGATTACATCATGCGCCCCGACGATGTGGTTGAATTTAGAATCAATGTTTAACAAAATTTTAATTATTTCCGGTCCGACTGCTACCGGTAAAACCGATTTAGCCGTAGAATTGGCAAAAATATACCATGGCGAACTAGTTTCCACTGATTCATGTCAAATTTATAAAGGTCTTGATATTGGTACTGGCAAAGATCAGCCTGGTGAAACTCCAATTCATTTAATTGATTTAATTACTCCAGATCAAAAATTTTCTGTCGCTCAATTTCAAAAAGCTGGTCTAGAAATAATCAATAAACTTCATTCTCAAAACAAATTACCAGTTTTGGTTGGTTGTAGCGGTTTTTATTTAGATTCTTTGATTAATCAAAATTACGATACTTTTTCTATTAAGCCGAATAAACTTTGGCGCTTAATTTCAAAAAAATTATCAGTCAAAACTTTACAAAAAATTTATAATTTTTTAGATAAAGAAAATTTTTCTAAATTAAACCATTCTGATATTAATAATCACTATCGTTTAACCAGAAAAATAGAAATAAAATTATCAAAAATTTCTCCCCTTCATCAAGGGGAGATGTCCAGTAGGACAGAGGGGTTTGATATTTTACATATTTCTCTCATCGCTCCTCTCGATTTTCTTTATGACCGTATCAATACCCGTGTTCAAAAGCGCCTAGACATTGGCTTTTTTGATGAAATAAAAAATTTGTTAAAAAAATATTCTTGGTCCGATCCAGGTCTTCAAATTGCTGCTTACCAATGCCTCAAACCATATTTTCAAAACAAAGATGTAGAGACGTTGCATGCAACGTCTCTACTAAACACCTGTCTTCAAAAATGGCGTTATGCCGAACACAGTGATGCCCGCCGCCAAAGTACTTATTTTAAATCCAGATATTCCAATACAGCTTCTTTTTTTGACATTACTTTTCCTATGTTTAAGGATAAAATTTTTAATTTAGTTTCCGAATGGTACAATAAATTATGAAAACCAGAAAAATAGAAATTTCTCACAAAACCGTAATTTTTACCGTTGCTTTTTTATTGGCTCTGGCCTTTTTTTGGCAGATAAGAAGTATCCTTGTTTTAATTTTTGTTGGTTTTGTTTTAATGGAGGCTGTAAATCCAGTAGTTCGTCAACTTGAAAAAATAAAAATCCCCAGAGTATTTGCTATTTTAATTGTTTATCTTTTAATTATTGCTGCTGTTTCTTTTGCTATTGCCGGAATAATTCCAATTTTAATTGAACAAACTGCCGGTCTAATTAACAGTTTGCCTCAAATTATTCAAAACGTCAAAATATTTAGCGAAAATACTATCGATTTATCTTCTCAATTTAAGATTTTGGAAACTATTCCCTCAAATATTGCTAAAATTGCTGTTTCATTAGCTTCAAATATTTTTTCTGGTTTAATTATCTTCGTCATTACTTTTTATCTTTTATTGGAAAAAAATAATTTTCCTAAATATGGTGACAATTTTTTTGGTGAAAAAGGCAAGATAAAGTTTTTAAGAATAATGAATAATATAGAATCAAGTCTTGGTAGTTGGGTTAATGCTCAGCTTCTATTAATGCTCATTATTGGACTTCTTTCCTATGTCGGTTATTTAATTCTTGGTTTAAAATATGCCCTTCCATTAGCTATTATTGCTGGTTTGCTCGAAGCAATTCCCAATATTGGTCCAATTGTTACGACTGTTATTGCCGGACTTTTTGCTTTAACAATTTCACCTTTAACTGCCATTTTTACTGTTATTTTTGGGGTTTTAGTTCAACAACTAGAAAACAATTTTATTGTTCCCAAAATAATGAGAAGTACTGTTGGCCTAAATCCATTGGTCACCATTCTTTTAATTATCACCGGCAGTCAATTAGCTGGAATTGTTGGCGCTCTTTTAGCTATTCCACTTTTTTTGACTATCCAAGCCGTTGTTAAGGGTCTTTCTAAAGAATCGGAATAAAAATATCCCAAAGACATTGATAAGCCGGATTCTGTTTAGAGGCCATCAATCTACTCTCTCTACCTGAAACTCTCAAAAGCTAGATATTAACGTTTCATCTTGAGATTTCCACCAGAAGGATGCGCGTTTCACATTTCTCGTCTCTGTAGCAGCGCCCAAAGCTTACGCCCTGGTCCGTATGGACTTCTGTGCTTTTTGTGGTCCGGACTTTCCTTCCGCGATTTCGTTAGAAATCGGGATAAGCCTCTCAATCTCTTTAGGATATCTAAATTATAGCCTTAAATATCTATAAAAACAAATACCCCCCGAAATTTCGGGGGGTTTAAGCTTAAATCTATTTCTTTATTATTTCAATAAAGCTGCATCAGCGGCTGATAAGATTTTAAACATTTTGGTTCCAGTTTCTGGATCAATAGTTTGAGCTGCTGGTCTACCGTTTTTCAACATAACTTTTTCTACTTTACTTACGTCAATTTCGATAGATTTGCGTGATTTAACGTTATAAAATTTAATTGTTGGCATTAATTTTCACCCCCCTTATAAAAATAATAATTTCTAATAACCATTTTTTAGGTAGTAAATAACTATGATAATCCCAATTGAAATCACGCTTAAAATCAAACTTCTTAATAAATCTTTTTTAATATATTTATTTTCGTTCATTATGTGTTTCTATCGCCAGTATAGCATATTGTTTTGCTACAATTAGTAATCGATGTCTTTCTTAATATATTTAATATTAATAATCAATTTATTGTGGCTTTGCTACCTAACGTACTTAGTTTATATTAAAAATAATTCTAAAAATAAAGCTGTAGATTTAGATAAATTAGATAATAGCCTTAAAATAGGCATAACTAGATTTAATCCTTTTGACGATGTTGGTGGTGATCAAAGCTTTATCCTGACTATTTTAGATAAAAATAACTCTGGAGCCATCATTACTTCACTCCATAACCGTGATATTACTAGAATTTATGCCAAACCTGTCAAAAATGGATTAGGTGAAAATATCACTTTGTCAAAGGAAGAAAAATCCGCTATAGTTAAAACTATTAAAAATTAATTTTTAAATGGATAAAAAAATATTAAAAAATATAGGATATTTAGGCGTATTCTTATTTATTACCGGTATTTCTTATTATTTATTTGATTTCTTAATTCCTTCTGGTTCAGAAATTTCACTTTCTCCTAGTGGTAATAAAGTTACCAAAGATGAAAAAACTGGCGACCTTTCATCTAAAACATCCGCTTTTTCCGGTCCAAAAACTGAAATCTGTCCTCTTAATGGTCAACTTTATACCAAAGAAGAAAAAGCTATTTGGTCAAAAAGACGACCATTAACCGTCATGATTGAAAATCATGAAGAGGCTCGACCTCAATCCGGTTTACAATCAGCCGATATTGTTTACGAAGCTGTCGCCGAAGGTGGTATTACCCGATTTATGGGTGTTTTTTATTGTGGAATTGTTGCTACCGAAGCTGACTCAGAAAATAAATATGATGTTGGCCCAGTTCGTTCAGCTAGAACTTATTTCTTAGATATTGCCTCCGAATACGCTGATTATCCTCTTTATAACCATGTTGGTGGTGCTAACTGTAGTGCTGCTGATGCCAAAAGTCCTTGTACTACTAACACCAAAGCTCAGGCCATCGAACAAATTGCCAAATACGGTTGGAATAATCAAGGCACTTGGGGCGATTTAAGTCAATTCTCTTTATCTTACAAGGCTTGTCGTCGTGAACCAGATCGAACTGGTCAAGATAGAGCCACTGAACACACTATGTATTGTTCTAGTAGCGAACTTTACAATATTGCTGCCAATCGCGGCCTTACTAATATGACTGAAGTCAAAAAAACTGCCTGGGATAAATCTTATCAGGCTTGGAAATTTACCCAAAAAGATACTTCCGCTGGTTCTTCATCAACCATTGCTTTCGATTTCTGGTCTGGTTATAAGGCTTATTCTGTTTCTTGGAAATATGACCCATCTTTAAATCTTTATTCCCGAAGTAATGGCGGTAAAGAACACATCGACTTTAATACCCAAAAAGCCATTACCGCCAAAAATATAGTTATTCAATATACAAAAGAAAGTCGATCTATTGATGAACATGGCCATAATCTTTATGAAATGATTGGCACTGGTAAAGGAATTTTATTCCAAAATGGCACCAAGACTGAAATTACTTGGTCAAAAGCCAATCGAATTGCCAGAACCATATTTAAAGACAGTAGCAATAAAGAGGTTAATTTTATCCCTGGTAATATTTGGGTTGAAATATTACCATTAAACACCAGTGTTTCTTATGAAAATTCAAACTAGTCTTAAACAGTTATTAGTTTCTCAAACCAGACTAAAATTAATTACAATTCTTTTTAGTAACCCAAAAGAGATTTATTATGTCCGTCAATTAGTTCGTTTGACTGAAGAGGAAATTAATTCAGTTCGTCGCGAATTAGATAATCTAAAAAAAGCTGGAATTATTGAATCAGAATGGCGTGGTAATCGTCTCTATTACTGGGCTGATAAACAATCTCCAATTTTTTACGATCTTTTAATATTAGCTAATAAAAATTCTGGACTTGGTTTAAAACTTCAGCATAAAAATGAAACTCTAAGTCCGATAAAATTAGTTTTATATAATTACAAATTCGCTGTCGGTGAAAAAAGAAACGAAGACGGTATTGACTTAATTATTGTCGGTGATTTGTTTTCCCTTAAAGAAGTTGGTATTTTAGTTAAACAAGAAGAAGAAATTCGCGGCCACGAAATTAATTATATGGTTATGGATAAAAGTGAATTTCAAATGCGCAAACAAAAAAGAGATCAATTTATTGTCGACTTTTTTTTAAGCTGTCCAATCGTTATAATAGGTAGTTCCTCAGAAATTGCTGGTATTTAAAAAAATGACTCAAGCAAGAAAAGTTATTAAAACTGGAAATAGTTTAGCCCTAACTATTCCTTCTAAATCAATTAAAGAATTTAATATTAAAGAAGGGGATATGGTTTTGGTTAAAATTAATAAAAGTAAAGCTTCAATTAGCTATATTTTTTCTGGACATCCCCGCCAACTTTCCTTCATTGGTTCTAAGTAATTATGCCAAATAAGAACAAAACCATCAGAATTTTTTGGACTATTTTAGGATTGACATTTGTTTGTCTAATTATTAATTTCCCTAAAAAAATTCCTATTAGTATCAATTTAGGAAAGATAAATTGGCAGCACACTTTTTATCGTCCGGATTTTAGTTTTGGTTCTGAAAAATTCAAAAAAAATCTCGATCTTAAATTTGGTCTCGATCTTGCCGGTGGTGCTTCTTTAACTTTTGACATTGATACTACTAAGATTAAAAAAGAAGATCTTTCTTCTGCCTTAGAATCACTAAAAAGTAATATTGAAAGAAGAATAAATCTTTTTGGTATTAGTGAAACAAATGTTCAAATTATTAAACAAGAAAATCAATACCGACTTAAAGTGGATTTACCTGGTGTTGAAGACGTCTCTAGTGCTATCAAATTAATTGGCACCACTGCTCAATTAAAATTCAAAGGCGAGGTTGAATTAGCCCCAGAAGCCACCGCCTCAGCCACTTTTAATGATGTTTTTACTAAAGACACTGGTCTTAATGGTTCCCATTTAACCAAAGCCTCTGTCACTATTAATCCCAATAATTCCGAACCAGAAGTTTCCTTAGAATTTAATGAAGAAGGATCAAAAATATTTGCTGCTGCTACCAAAGAATTTTTAAACAAAAGAATTGCTATTTTAATTGACGATTATCCTATTACTTCTCCTCCCACTGTTCAAACCGAAATTACCGATGGTAAGGCAGTTATTAGTGGTAGTTTCACTACAAAATCAGCCAAAGAATTAGCTGTTCAGCTAAATGCCGGCGCTTTACCTCTATCAATTAATCTAATCCAGCAATCACAAATTGATGCCACTCTTGGCAGAGATTCCATTAATAAAGGGATTTTTGCTGGTGTTGTTGGTCTAATTTTAGTCTCATTTTTTATGATTGGAAATTATGGCAAGCTTGGTTTAATTGCTGACATCGGTTTAATTATTTATGGACTGATTACTCTAGCTTTATATAGATTAATTCCTATTACTTTAACTTTTCCTGGGGTTGTCGGTTTTATTTTATCAATTGGTATGGCCGTTGACAGTAATATTTTAATCTTTGAAAGAATGCGTGAAGAAACTCGCAAAGGTAAAAATTGGAACAATGCCATGGAATTAGGTTTTGGTCGAGCTTGGGATTCAATTAAAGACGCCAATGCTTGTACTATCATTACTGGTCTAATTTTATTTAATCCTTTTAATTGGAGTTTTCTAAATACTTCTGGTATGGTTAGGGGATTTGCTGTTACCCTAATTCTGGGAATTGGTATTGGTATTTTTACCGGTGTTTTTGTCACTCGAAATTTATTAAGAGTTTTAGCTAAGGAGAAAATCGAACAATGAACATCATGAAATTTAGGCCATTATTTTTAATTATTTCTTCACTTCTTTTAATTTCTTCGTTACTATCAATAGTTTTTTGGGGATTTAAACCATCAATCGATTTCGTTGGCGGTGCTGTTTGGGAATTAAATTTACCATCTGCCCCAGAGAATTCAAAAATAACCGAAATTTTTACTAAAAATAACATTGATAAATTAGTTATTACCAAAAATAACACCAAATATCATTTGGAGTTTAAAGACATTACTTCTGATCAAAAAAATATTTTAAATGATGAAATCAAAAAGATAGATCAAAATTATCAGGAATTAAAATTCGAAACTCTTGGTGCCACCTTAGGAAAAGAATTATTACGAAAAACAGTTATGGCCATTGTTTTATCGTCGTTGTTTTTACTTCTTTTTATCGGTCGTCGTTTCAAAGATTTCTCTTTTGGTGCTGGTGCTATTATTGCCATGCTTCACGATACTTTTATTTTAATTGGAAGTTTTTCTATTTTAGGTCATTTTTTTGGTGCCGAGTTAGATTCTCTTTTTGTAACTGCTCTTTTAACCACTCTTTCTTCATCCGTCCATGACACCGTCGTTACTTTTAATCGTATTCGTGAATTAAAGTTAAAAAATTTAACCTTAGATTGGGTTAATCTTGCCAATCAAGCTGTCACTGAAACTTTAAGCCGATCTATTAATAATTCCATGACTATTGTCTTTATGTTACTTTCTTTGGTTGTTCTTGGTGGTTCCACTACTAAATGGTTTGCCACTGCTCTTTTAATTGGTGTAGTTTGTGGAACTTATTCGTCAACCGGTGTTGCCATTCCTCTAGTTCTTTTCTTCAAAAGAAATAAAAAGAAAAAATAGAAGCCATCCTATTAAAAATTTTCAATTTTCTTCAACAAAATTTCTCTTTCATTTAATTCCGGTTTTTCTTCCACTTCTTTAAAGATAGCCGTTAAAACTTCTCCGACTTTTCGGCTCGGTTTTATTTTTAAAATATCCATTACATCTTTTCCGTTAATTTTCAAATCTTTAATACAAAATGGCTGTTTTTGCACTTCCACAATTCTTTCTTTAAACAATTCCCAACGCCAACTACTCTCTTTAGCCCCACTTCCCAAGCGATCAGCCCGTCTTAAAGCAATCATTTCATCGATATAGTCTAAAGTCACATTTCGAATAAATCTTCGCACTGCCTTATCTGTTTGAGTAGCCTCAGTCGTAAACATATGCCATCTCACTAGTTTAAATAATTGTTCCAATTCTTTATTGGAAAGTCTCAATCTTTTTCCAATAACCATTGCCATTCTTGATCCAATAATTTCGTGATTATGAAAAGTTCTTGCTTTTCCGATCCCCATCATTGATTTTGGTTTTCCTACATCATGAAGCATTGCCGCTAATTTTGTGATTGGATTTTTAGTATCGCAATGATCCAAAGTTTTTAAGTTATGAGTCCACACATCATCAATGTGATGACCTTTTTGAACCATTCCGTATCCATCCAATAATTCTGGAATTATCTCATGCAACAAGCCAGAATTTTTTAATAAAATAATTCCTTGGCTAGGAATAGGGGAGGTTAATATTTTGAATAATTCATCTCTAATTCTTTCACCGGCTATTTTTTGAATTAGTTCTGCATTCTTTCGAATCGACTCAAAAGTTTTCTCTTCAATTAAAAATCCAATTTGACTGGCAATTCTAATCGCTCTTATCATTCTTAAAGCATCTTCACCAAATCTTTCATCTGGATTTCCTACAGTTCTAATAATTTTATTTTCCAAATCAATTTGTCCTTCATACAAATCAATTATTTTTTTATCCCAATCTAGGGCAATTGCGTTAATGGTAAAATCTCTTCTTTGTAAATCTTCTTCTAATGTTTTTCCCCATTTAATCTCATCTGGATGTCTGGAATCGGAGTAACTCTTTTCAGTTCTAAAAGTAGTTACTTCAAAAATATCATCGCCTTCAACCACACTAATGGTTCCAAATTTATTATTATAAAAACTATTTTTGGGAAAAATCTTTTGCATTTCTTCCGGCTCTAAATTAGTTGTAAAATCCCAATCCTTTACTTCTCTTTTTAAAATCAAGTCACGAACAGCTCCGCCGACAATATAAATTTCAGCTCCATTTTCTCTAAACTTTTTAATCAACTTTTCCACCTTTTCAGGAATTATAAAATTATTCATCTATGTTTATATTTTACCTCATTTAAATAAAATCTCCCCTTCTTCAAGGGGAGATCCTGAGTAAAACGAAGGAAAGGGGATTTTAAGCAGCAGGTTGTTCCACTAATGGCTGTTCCGGTCTAGGAATAGCCTCTTTCACAGCAATATTTCTTCCCATTTGTTCACTATTATTCAATCCTTCAATTGCCTTTGCAGCATCTTCATCTTTTTCAAACTCCACAAATCCAAAACCTTTGGATCTGCCGGAAAATTTATCTATCACAATATTTACTGAAGCTACTGATCCATAAACAGCAAATATTTCCCTTAATTGATCTTGATTAATCGCAAAAGGTAGATTACCAATAAATAATTTTTTTGCCATATTTTTTAAAAGCTCCTTAAATGTTTTTACAAAAATAATAAGCTAAGATTTTTGGCAAAAATCTCAACTACCAAAATTATATCCCTAATTTATTTTTAATCAAAAAAAATAAAAAAGGAAGAAAACAAATGTCCAAAATGAATTGGATATCTATTTTCTTCCTTTAAATTATCAAGACAGACATTACTCGTCAAATGCACTTGTTAGTTTTTTGAATTTCAGATCATGAACAAAAATTCCTATTTTCTTTCTTGCGTACGTTAACATTATTTCTGCTTTAACAGGATCAAGTTCAGTCTTTTCAATAGATTCTTTACAAAACAATTCGAAAAAATCTTTAATTGGACCTATTACATTCATTCTAAAACTAGCAAATTGTATTTCCCCCATGGTTAAAAAATAGACTCGATAAATGTTTGTTGTCATTTTTATATTTGAAATTTCTATAGATATTGCCACCAAGTCGTGTATCGGATCGCCAGAATTGAACCGTTCACTGTCTTGAATAAACTCCAGTTTTTCAGTTACTATTTTCAGATAATCTTTAATCCGACCTTGTTCCGACATCTATATCACTTCCTTTCTAAGTTTATTGTCTGTCAATGTTCGAAAATATATAAAGCAAGCTATTTTGCTTAATTTTCTTGTTAGTTTAACACTGATTTCAAATAAAAAAAGTGTACAATTTAATATCTCCATGTTTTCCCAAATCGTTTTAAAAAATAAACAAATTATTACCAAGTCTTTTTCCGAGTTAGATTTTATTGATCTTTTACTAAAAAATCGTCAACTTAAAAAATCGGAATATCAAGATTTTTTTAAACCTCATTTTCCCATTGTTTCAGATTTTGATATTAATAAAAGAGAATTAAAAAAAGCCATAGAGAGGGTAAATAAAGCTATAAAAAATAATGAAAATATCCTTATTTATGGCGATTATGATGTTGATGGTCTAACCTCAACCGCTATTCTTTGGCAGGTTTTACATCAACTTGGCGCTAAAATTTTACCCTTTATTCCTGACCGTGAAACTGATGGTTATGGCATTAAATCAAAATCTTTTTTCGATTTTGAAATCGCCAAAAATCTTCATTTTGACCTTTTAATTACGGTTGACAATGGCATTGTAGCCAACAAAGAATTAGCCAAAATTATCAAAAAAAATACTGACATTATTATTATTGATCATCATTTACCAACCGAAACTCTTCCTAAAGTATCAGCCATAATTCATTCCACTAATTTTTCCGGTTCGGCTCTTTCTTGGTTTTTTGCCTCTCATTTTGACAAAAAAGCCGACATTGGTTTAGCCGCTGCCGGCACCGTTGCTGATTGTCTTCCATTAGTTGGTATTAATCGAAATATTGTTATTCATGGTCTTCAATCTTTGCGTCTTAATCCCAATCTCGGCATCAAAAAACTTGTTGAAATCAGTGGTATCAAACAGGATTCTCTTTCAGCCTACGATTTAGCTTTTGTCATTGGCCCTCGTCTTAATGCTGTCGGTCGTCTTTCCAATCCAACTGAAGCCCTAAGGCTTTTATGTAGCCAAAATTTACTTCAAGCTTCAAAATACGCCCAAAATTTAGATAAATTTAATCAAGACCGCCAATCAATTCAAAAAGATAATTTAAAAATTGCCGAGGAAAATAATTTAAATAATCAAAATAAATTAGTTTTTATTGCCCATAAAGAATTTTTACCTGGAATTATTGGTCTAATTGCCGGACGGCTTACTGAAAAATATTATTTACCTTCAATTATTATTAGCATCGGCAAAGAATATTCCAAAGCTTCTTGTCGATCTATAAAAGAATTCAATATTATTGAGGCTCTTCGCCAATTTGACAGTGAGCTTGTCGAACTGGGTGGGCATGCCGGTGCTGCTGGTTTTACTATTAAAACCGAAAATATAACCAAATTTAAAACTAAAATTACCAATTTTATTAATAAAGAACTTAAAAATATTGATTTAAAACCATCAATAATTGTCGAAGCTGAAATGGATTTATCGGCTGTTAATATTAAAAATTGCCACCTAATTAATCAATTCGAGCCATTTGGAATTGATAATCCAAAACCTTTATTTTTATTTAAAAATCTTTGTATTACTCAAAAAAGAATTCTCGGTTCCACTGGTGATCATTTAAAATTAAAGTTCGACAATATTGATGCCATCGCTTTTAAAAAAGGGGATTTAGACAAAACTTTAAATGTCGGTGATTGTGTCAACCTCGTCGCCTCTTTAGATTTAAATATCTGGAACGGCACCACTTCTCCCCAACTTATCGTTAAAGAAATTTTTCCTGTTTAAAACCTATTAGTTCTGAAGTAAAATACTCACATGGAAAGAATACTTGCAATAGATTGTCTCCAAAAAATAGGAGAAAAAGTTTTAATTCAAGGTTGGGCCAGTAATATCCGCGATCATGGCCAATTAATTTTTATCGACTTTCGAGATTGGAGTGGAAATATTCAAATTGTTATCGATGCCAATAATAGTCAAGAAATTCATAAATTAGCCTCAACTGTTGGTATGGAATGGGTAATTGAAATTGAAGGCAAAGTTGTCAACAGAAACGAAAAAGCTATTAATAAAAAAATTCCTACCGGCACCATTGAAATTACTTGTGAAAAATTAACGGTTTTAAATAAAAGTGAAGTTTCTCCTTTTCCTCTCGACACCGATGGTACTGAATTAGACGAATCATTAAGATTAAAATATCGCTATCTTGATTTGCGTCGTCCTCGACTTGCCAAAATTATGCAAAGCAAAAGCAAATATATTTTAGCCGTCCGCAATTGGATGGATAAAAATGCTTTTACTGAAGTTATGACCCCGCTTTTAACCACTACTTCTCCTGAAGGTGCCAGAGATTTTTTAATTCCTTCTCGTATTCATAAAGGCAAATTTTTTGTTCTTCCTCAAGCTCCTCAGCAATTTAAACAACTTTTAATGGTTGCCGGTGTTGACAAGTATTTTCAAATTGCTCCTTGTATGCGGGATGAAGATCCTCGGGCTGATCGTCATGCTGGTGCTTTTTATCAAATCGACATTGAAATGAGTTTTCCTACTATCGATAAAATTTTTGCCACCGCTGAAAATTTAATTAAAGAAACTTATCAAACAATTGCTCCTCAAAAAACTATTGTCAAATTTCCTTTTCCTCGAATTTCTTACAAGGATGCCATGAACAGATTCGGCAGCGATAAACCGGATACTCGCTTTGATATTGAACTTCAAGATGTAACCGAAATCATCAAAGGTAAAAGCGAGTTTAATGTTTTTAATAATGCTGATAGTATTAAATGTCTTGTCGCTCCAAAATGCGCTGAATTTAGTAAAACCCAAATTGATAAATTAGAAACTTTAGCCAAAGAAAAAGGCGCCAAAGGACTAGCTTATACCAAAGTTATCGATGGTGGACTAGATACCGGTGTAGCCAGATTTTTTGATCCAAAACTACAAAATGAAATTATTGATTCCACTTCAGCTAAAGTCGGGGATTTAATTCTTTTCGTTGCTGATAAATTATCCATCACTAACAAAGTTTTAGGTAATATTCGATTAATGTTGGGTGATATTCTAAATCTTCGTGATTCAAATATTTTATATTTCAATTGGATTACTGGTTTTCCTTTTTACGAAATTAATGATGAAGGCAAATTAGATTTTGGTCATAACCCTTTTTCTATGCCTCAAGGTGGTATGGAATCTTTAATAAATAAAGATCCATTAGATATTGAATCTTATCAATATGACCTTACTTTAAACGGTTTTGAATTAGCCTCTGGCTCAATTCGTAATCACGAACCAGAGACTTTGGTTAAAGCCTTTGAAATTATTGGCTATGGCAGGGAGGAAGTTATTAAAAAATTCGGTGGCATGTATAATGCTTTCCATTATGGAGCTCCACCTCACGGTGGTTGGGCTATCGGTTTAGACCGCCTTTTAATGTTGCTTTTAGATGAACCAAATATTCGTGATGTTTATGCTTTTCCCTTAAATTCAAACGGAGTTGATCTTTTAATGAATGCTCCAAGTGAAATAGATCAAAAACAACTCGACGATGTTGGTTTAATGTTAAAACCAGAAACTAAAGCAGCTTTAAAGGAAGAAAATGTCGATTCTAAAACGTAAACCATTTGAATTTATCATTATCTTTCTGATCGCTTTTCTTAATCTTTTTTGGCTTCCAACTTTTAGTTTTTGGGGGATTTATCCTAAAAATTCTTTTTTTTCCACCAATAGTGACTTAATTCAATATCAGCATCCAGCCAAATTATTTTTAAAGTTGGCAAATAAACCCCAATTAAGTACTCAAAATTATATTCTTCTTGATGCTGCCACTAATACAATTGTCTTATCTAATAATCCCAATGCTAAAATCTATCCTGCTTCAACTACTAAATTAATTACTGCTCTAACTGCTCTAAATATTTATCCACTCGATGAAATTTTAACTATTAAACAAGAATATACTGATGGTCAAGTTATGGGATTAAAATTGGGTGAAAAAATTACTATTAGATCTTTAGTCAATGCCCTTTTAGTTTATTCCGCTAATGATGCCGCTTTCACCTTGGCTAACCATCATCAAAATGGAGAAATAGGTTTTGTTAAAGAAATGAATTTAATTATTCAAAAATATGGATTAAAAAATACCAATTTTACTAATTTTGATGGAATTCACAACGAAAATCATTATTCAACTGTTTACGATTTATCACAAATCGCTCGTCTTGCTATAAAAAATTCTATAGTAACCGAAACTGTTAAACAAAAAAGCATTACTGTCGAAGATGTTGATAAAACCATCAAACATGAACTAACTTCCACTGATGAACTTCTCGGAGTTATTCCCGAGATTGAAGGCCTTAAAACTGGTTGGACTCCTGAAGCTGGTGGTTCTTTTATTGCTTTAATTAATATAAACGGTCACTATTTAATTAGTGTGGTGGCTCAAAGTGAAGATCGTTTTTCTGATACCAAAAAAATAATCGATTGGGCTAAAGATAATATCTTTTGGCAATCTTATCAACCCTAATTATTTGGCAATATATTTATCTAATACTGCTGGAACAAAAGCTATAAAATTATTGTCACCTTTAAAAACATAAATAGGTTGGACGTATTGAGTCAATGTAATTGGTTCGTAATAAGCCAATGTAATATCTCTAATAACTACATCTTTTGAATTAACATCTGAAGACGGCCAATAATTTCCAGCTGTTAAATTTTCCATTGCTTGTTTGACTGTTTTTATTGGATATGTGGAAAAAGATTCTCTATCTATATCAGCATATTTAAAATTAGCCTCAATTATTTGTTTTTCATTTGTTTCAGATCCAGAAATTAAAACCGAAACCGAAGCTTCACCATTCTGTGGAGAAAGTATTTCCCATTTATCTTCTAGATTTTTTCTATAAAAATCAACCCTAACTGCATTTGCCTCTGATTGAGCTAAAACTGATTTTAAAGTTCCGTCAGTAATTTTCCAATAAGATATTTTCTTTTCCCCATCTTTTAAATCAGCTGTATATTTACTACCAGATTCTAAAAAAGAAGAGGCAATTTCTATGGCTCTATTTTTATTTGGCACTGTTTTTGTTTCCAAAATTGATTGATCCTCTAAATAAGGATATTTTAATTTAAAATCACCTTCCAAAACATTTATATTTAATGTTTTATTGGTTTTGGAATCTTTGAACTCATAAATTCCCTCGTTAACTTCGAATGGATCACTTTCAAAACCAAATTGTTTAGCTATTTTTTTACCTTCTTCTAAAGCTAAAATTTTAGTTGTCGATCTGTAAATAATATAGACTTTTGATTGGTCGCTAAAAGTTGGTGTTTTATCATTAGTAAATTCAAAACTAAAGTTTTTCTTTTCGAATTGTTTTTCTGGAAAAACAATTTTGGGTAAAGCTCCATATCGAACTGTAGCCGGAATATATTTCGGATGAGCAATTTTATAAGCTTTAATTGAGATAGAGCCGATCGACCATAAAAGAACAAAAGCAATCAAACCAGATCCGCCATATTTAATTAATTTTCGACTAATATCAGCAGTGTAAGTCAAAGAAGACATAAAAATATTTTACACTAAATGATAGAATTAGCCATGATCGACAATAAAATTGTAAGAACTAGAATTGCTCCCAGTCCAACCGGAGAGCTTCATATTGGCACCTTAAGAACTCTTCTTTATGATTATGCTTTAGCTAAAAAATATAATGGCCAATTTATTTTTCGACTAGAAGACACAGATCAGAAACGCTATGTCGAAGGTTCTGAAACCAGATTATTAGAGACAATAAAAGATTATGGTTTAAATTGGGATGAAGGGCCAGATATTGGTGGTCCCTATGGTCCTTATGTTCAAACTGAACGTCTCGAAATTTATCAAAAATATATTAAAGAACTTTTAGATAAGGGTTTTGCTTATTATTGTTTTTGTACTCAAGAAAGATTAGATAATCTTCGTGCCACTCAAAAAGCTGCCAAACAATTACCTCGTTATGATCAACACTGTCTTCATTTATCTAAAGAAGAAATTCAAAAAAATCTCGACAATAAAATTCCTTACACTATTCGTTTAGCTGTTCCTAAAAATGAAACCATAATTTTTGAAGATTTAATCCGTGGCAAAATAAAATTCAATACCAATGAAGTTGATGATCAAGTTTTGATCAAATCAAATGGAATTCCAACCTATCATTTTGCCGCTGTCGTTGATGATCATTTAATGAAAATTACCCATGTTTTTCGCGGTGAAGAATGGCTAACCTCAACTCCAAAACATCTTTTGCTTTATCGATATTTTGGTTGGGAAGCTCCAATTTTTGCTCATTTAACCGTATTATTAAATGCTGATGGTCACGGAAAAATGAGTAAAAGATCCGGATCAACTCACGCCAGGGCTTTCTTAGATGAAGGTTATCTTCCTGAAGCTATGCTTAATTTTCTAATGCTTTTAGGTTGGAATCCAGGTACTGATCAAGAATTTTTTACCCTAGATCAATTTATAGAAGCTTTTAGTGTCGAACATCTTCATAAAAAATCTCCAATTTTTGATCACAAAAAATTAGATTATTTTAATGGCTATTATCTTCGTCAAAAATCAGATGAGCAACTTTTTATTTTATTTAAAAAGTTTTTGCCGGAAGCCTCAGATGACCAAATTAAAATTTTAATTCCAGTTTTAAAAGAAAGAATTATTAAATTATCAGATTTGAAAATTCAGACTAAATTTATTTTTGAAGATGTCGAATACGACAAAGAATTATTACTTAAAAAGGGGACTGATCCTAAATTAGCTGTTGAAATGCTTAATAAATCAAAGGAAATAATCAAATTAAATTTTAATGATTTATCAACAAAATTAACGGATTTAATCAAAGATAACAATTGGAATATTGGTGAATTTTTTATGGTTTTTCGGGTAGCAATTTGCGGCACCGTTTTTACTCCTCCGGTTATTGAATGTTTGCCAGCTTTGGGTCTAGAAAAAACTTTAAGCAAAATTGACATTGCTATCTCTAAATTAAATTAGTAATCTGCTACACTTTTATTGTGTTAATGTTATTACCACTAATTTTTATATTTGCCGAGCCTATTTTTGCTGTCGAATCAACCATTAAAATTTCCAATTATTCATCAAATTCATCACCAGAATGGGTGGAAATATATAATCAATCAGATACTACTGTCGATATAAATAACTGGACTATTCGAGACGGCAACAATATTCTTACTGATGATTTAACTATTACTGGTTGTTTATCGTCACATAATTATGTGACTTTTTATCACGACTCTGGTTGGTTAAATGATTCATCTCCTGAAACTATTTCACTTTACGATCTTGGTAATAATTTAATTGATCAATTGAATTACACTAAAGGTCAATTAGGTAATAATCCACGTTCAGATAATATCTGTATTCCTAGTCCAACACTCTCACCAACATTTACTCCAATTCCTATTCCGACCGCCACTTTTGCACCTCTCCCCACCATGACTTCCACCCCAACACCAATTCCTACTATTATTCCAACTCCAACTTCAATTCTAACCACCACCAAAACCCCAACTCCAACCAAAACCCCTTCACTTACACCTACTGAAACTGTTACTCCTTTTTCAACCCCACCAGAAGAAGTAATTTTGACCAATTTATCCGATCAAAATACTCCAACTGAAAATCCGACCCCAACTTCAAATTCAGTCTTAGGAGTCACTAAAACTAATAATAAAAATTATCTCCCTTTGATTTTTATTTGTCTCGGCGCTTTCTTTTTGTTAACGCCTCTCATACTTGCTAAAATTAAACATGAAAATTAACAAAGTAGTTAGATTTGTCCCCTCTATTATTTGGATGTCGGTAATTTTTTATTTTTCTTCACGTTCCACCATCGGTATTGGTACGAATGAAACTGATCGATTTTTAATTTTAAAATCTTTTCATCTTATTGAATATGCTTTTCTTGCCATTCTTCTTTATTTTGCAATTCAAAAAAAGAAATTAGTTGTTTTAATTGCCTATCTATACGCTATTTCAGATGAAGTTCACCAATCTTTTGTCCCAGGTCGCACCAGTCGTTTTAGAGACACTTTAATAGATTTAATCGGAATTTTAATCGGAATTTTAATTTTTAATAGTTTTTATTTCTTTATAAATAACAAAAACCACAGGAATCATAAACAAAGTTAACCCAATTTTCGATCTAAAAAATTCTAAAATAAACCCTAAATATGGAATTATCATTACAACCCTACCATCAATTAATCTTGGAACCACCAAGGTGTAATCTTGATAATAATTTGAATCTCCTTTAGTAACATAAACATTTCCACCTATTCTATTAATTCTATGTGTAACCAAAATCTCTTTCTCTTTAACTTTTGACCAAAAAGTTATAATATCACCTTTTTCATACCAAGCTTCTTTGTGAATAATTATTAAAGATCCAGGGAAAATTGTAGGAACCATCGAATCAGATTCAAAAGAAATAATTCTTGTTCCAAATGGAAGTTCAACATTATTAAAACCAACTAAAATTGTAATAAAAAAAATAAAAAAAATAGCTGCAAAAAACACCACCGATTTTAATTTCATTGTTCAGTTTACCAATTTCCCGAATTAATAAAATTACTAATTTTCTTTTCGTCACTAAAACCACTACCTTCGATTTGATTTTCGTTAAAAGTTTTAAAATAAAAATCAAATTGACAATTTTTTTGAACCAAATTTCGGTTGTTATCATTTAAATATAAAATAAGAATATAATCATCTATACTTCCAGATTTACTTTTCATTTCCAATGAAAGGTCTGTTAATTTTCCTTGATAAACAAATTCTTTTCCTTTAATAACGTCCAAAGTTAAAACCTCACACAACGCCTTATCTTCACCATTTAAATTAGATTTTAAATGATAAGAAAAATCCATTTTTCCTTCATTTTTTATTCTAATAGATCCAACATCAAAACCATTTGCAATTAATCCCATAGTTTTAAACAAAACATTCGTTTTATTAGTATTAATTGTTGAATTACTAGAAAAAGACAATGTTGTGGTTTGAAATTTATTATTTTTAATTATTTTTTCTACTCTTAAATCAGCAGCTGTTGCCTTTGTTGATATATTAAGAACGACTATAAAAATAAAAAAAATTCTTAATATAAACTTTCTAGATTCTTTCACTGTGAATTAATTGCCTTTTTTAATTTAAAAATTTCTTCAAAAATAATTACAACAGCTGGTATTCCTATCAGCAACAACACTCCAAGCGGTTTACGACTAAAAACCACCACATATCCCAATTTAGGCAAAACACCAACTACTTTTCCAATAACTTGTGACAAAGAAATATTATTACTATCAACAGAGCGATTAGCATCACCTTTTGTCAAAAATCGTTTATTTTTTCCATCACCAGTTATATCCCAAATTCGGTGAGTAACAATACCAATTGATGGATCAGTAAATGTAATAGCCTCATTTTTTTTATAGTCTCTTTGAGAACTGGTAATAATAATATCACCAGTCATAATTGATGGTTCCATTGATCCAGATTGCACTATATATAAATGATATTTACCTAAAACACTGGAACTAGACAAAAAACCGGCCAATAGGGATATTATTAATATCCCTATGGCCAGCCATGTAACTGTTCCAAATAAAAAATGAAGAATTTTTTTTATATTATTCATTTTTATCAAACTATTATGGAGTTACGGTAGGACTAACTGCAGCATCTAATTGAACTAAATTATATTCAATATCAAATTGAGTATTATCTCCTTGGATTTCATTACCATAATCATCTTGAGATGCACTCCAATTTAAAGCCACAGTTTTTGAACCGCCGGCAGGTATTATCACTGGAGTTAAATTATTCCATTGAGTACCATATTTATCTTGGTCGGCAGTTGATAAAGTGTTATTTGTAATAACATCAACACCATCAAGTGTTATTTTTGTTTTTACAACTTTACCCAAATTACCCTCATGATTAGTTTCAGCACATAATGGATCGGCTAATGTTTTTGGTTCATTAATGCATCCAGACGAGATATTTTTTAAATTAGTAAGCTTCATATATAATCGGCCAGGAAGTGATCCAGTATTTCTAATTGTCCAAGTTTTACCTCCACTAATATTTCCTTCAGCACCGATATTTTCCACAACGAAAGGATCAGAAATACCTTGTCCAATTGCTAAATCTAATGTTCCTGCTGTAAATTTACTGCCAGAGGTTGTTTTTCTAGCACTAAAAAAAGCTCTAGTTAGTGTTATTCCAGCGCCGATCCCCACTAAAGTAATAATCATTATCGGAATAAAAAAATTTTTTTTCATTTATTTTCTAATTAATTAATAAAATTGATCAAATTCTGTCAAATATTTTTATTATCCATTATTAATCAACATTAGATAAAACCATAACTATAGAATAGTTGTCAAGTGTTTTATTTAATTTTTAAAAATTAATATATTACCTTATTTACCATATATTATTAACATTTATAAAAAATATTACAATATTTAAAAACAAAAAATTTGTTGATACATTACATTAAATATACTTAAATGGTTTAATATCTATATACATAAATAATATGTATCAATTTTTAATTAAATTATCACTTTCAAAAGTAATTATTCTATAAATGCTTGGTATATATATGTCTTTTAATTCGTTTTTTGAAAAACAAAAAAAATCATCTATACTAATAATGTGTTGAAGAAATTATGGACTCATTATTTTATTCCTCAGGAAAGGAATAACCATCGGGCTACTCTTTTGAAACCCAATTTTTTACTTTTCTTTTTAATTTTATATTTACTAAATCAGTCGGTTATTAAAACTCTGGTTATGGTTAAGCCGGGAATTCTTGGTTATTCTTCGGAAATTACTTATCAAAAAGTTTTAGATCAAACCAATAATGAAAGGAAAAATGCTGGATTAGAACCCCTTCAATACAGTGCTACTCTTTCCGAATCTGCCAGAAAAAAAGCCGAAGATATGTTTAAAAATGATTATTGGGCTCACAATTCACCTCAAGGCAAAACTCCTTGGACTTTTTTTGATGCCGCTGGTTATAAATATTCTGTTGCTGGTGAAAATTTAGCCAAAGACTTTTATGACACTGATTCTTTAATTAAAGCTTGGATGAATTCTCCTACCCACAAGGCTAATATTATCCATCCGAAATACAAAGAAATTGGTATTGCTGTTGTAAATGGCACTCTTGGAGGTATTAAAACGACCCTGGTTGTCCAACATTTTGGAACTCCACTTGTAGCTCAAGCCGCACCAAAAACCACCGTTTCCAAACAGACCAGTGATGCTGTCGAACCAGAAGCTGTAACTCAACCTGTCTCAGACATAATTCCACAGGCAATAGATATTCCGGAAATTAAAAATACTGAAGTTTTAGCCGGAAATAATAAAAAATTAATTAGTCCTTTAACTCTCAGTAAAATTTTTGGTTCCATTATTTTTATAGTTCTGGTTATAGTTCTTTTTGTTGACGGCTTTATTACGTTAAAAAATAATACCCATCGTCTTACCGGTTCCAATATTGGACATATTGGTTTTTTGATTTTTATCTTTTTATTAATGCTTTATAACCAACAAGGGAGTATTTTTTAATGATCATTCCAAAAGAAGTCAAACAAAAACCGGTTGAATATATAGCTTTATTAACTAGTCTTATTTTTAGTCTTTGTCTTTATTTTTTTATCGATAATTCTCAAGCCAGAAGATGGATTATTTATAGTGTCGGTATTGTTTATTTTTGCTGGAGTCTTTACCATCATTACAAAAGAGGCGATTTACAGATATCAATCGTTATAGAATATTTATTGATAATTTTAATTGGAATTGTCTTTATTTCTGGAACCCTTTTCTGATTTGTTCCATCTGCCATTCTTTAATTTTTTTTGGATCACCACCAACTAATACTTCTGGAACTTTATGCCCCATAAATTCTCTTGGCCTGGTATATTGCGGATATTCTATTGTTCTTACCATCTGACCTGCAATCAGCCTCTGGCTGAAACTTTCAATTTGACTTGATTCATCTTTTCCTAATACTCCCGGTACTAATCTAGACACTGCATCAGTAATTACCATGGCTGGCAATTCACCCCCGGTTAATACATAGTCGCCTATCGATATTTCCTCATCTACCATAAAATCAGAGATTCTTTGGTCAAATCCTTCATAATGTCCAGCAATTAAAATTAAATTGTCTAACTTCGCTAGTTCTTCAGCCTTTGCTTGATCAAATTTCTTTCCTCTAGCTGACATCATAATTATTTTTGTTTTACCGGCAGTTTCTTTTTTGATTGATTCTAAAGCATTAAACACAGGTTCTGGTCTAATTAACATTCCCACATCACCGCCAAATGGTTTATCGTCGACTGATCCATAACTATCCAAAGCCCAATCTCTCAAATTATAAATTTTTAGGTCAATTATTTTATTTTTTACTGCCCTTTTGATAATACTTTCTGCAAAAGGTGATTCAAACATTTTAGGGAACAATGTGACAATATCTATTTTCATATCAATATTTTACCATTTTGAGTTATACTGATTTAATATGAAACAACAAAATGTCGCCGTCATTGTTATTCCAACATATAACGAAGCCGATAATATCGGTCGCATGATTGAATATTTAAATTCCAAAACTTTTCCTAACATAATTGCTAAAAAAGGGGATTTAACTGAAGCTTGGAATATGAAAATTTTAGTTGTTGATGGAAATTCTCCCGATGGTACCGGTAAAGTTGTCGAAAAAGAAGCTAAAAAATACAATAATACTTTCCTTTTGACGGAAACTAGTAAAGATGGAATTGGTGCTGCTTATTTAAAGGGTTTCAAATACGCTATTGATAAACTAGATGCTGATTTTGTTTTTGAATTTGATGGTGATTTTCAACATCCGCCAGAAACCATTCCTTTAATGCTTAAAGCCATGGAAGAAGGTTATGACTATGTCATTGGTTCTCGTAAAGTTAAAGGTGGTTCCAATCCCAAAGGTTGGGGTTTTAAACGAGTTTTCTTCAGTGAATTTGGTGGTTTTGTTGCTCGCTTTATTTTATTTTTTCCTTTCAAAAACTTTTTCAAAGTTACCGATCCAACTACTGGATTAAAGGTAACTAGAGTTAAAGGTTTTATTGACAAGATGGATTTGGACTGGACTGGTGATCGTTTGCTTACTAAAAGTTTTGGTTATAAACTTCAACTTCTTTTTGAGACTCTCAAAATGGGTGCCAAATTTAAAGAAGTTCCTCTCCAATTTCATGTTCGTAATGCCGGTGAATCAAAGATTGAAGCCAAAACTGCCAAAGATATTTTTCGGGTCGCTATTTTACTTCGATGGTTTGATGATTTTACTCAAAAGTTTTTAAAATTTGGCACGGTTGGTTTTGTCGGTTATTTAGTAAACGCCATATTCTTAAATGTTTTTTCTAAATCTTGGTCAATTGAATGGTTAGCTTGGTTACTATCCACAGAATTGGCTATAGTTAGTAATTTTACCCTTAATAATATTTGGACATTTAAAAAACAAAGTATTTCTGGTCCAGTTGCCTTAATTGGTAAATTTTTCCAATTCAATTTATCGTCCGCGGGTGCTTTATTAATTCAAACTGTAGTTGGCTCACTTGGCGTTAAATACTTAGGAGTATCTCGTCAACTTTTATTACCATTTATAATCGTCTTTTTGGTTCTTCCTTACAATTGGTTTATGTACAACACTTTCATTTGGAAAAACAAAAAGAAATAAATATAGTAAAATATCTTTAGTTACAAATTAACCCAATTTGATATATATGAAAGGAATTATTTTAGCTGGCGGTAAAGCCACCCGTTTACGTCCTCTAACTGCCATTACTTCAAAACAACTTCTCCCAGTTTACAATAAACCGATGATTTTTTACCCAATCGAAACTTTAATTAAAGCCGGTATTACTGAAATTTTAATTATCATTGCTCCGGATTATTCTGGTCATTTTTTAAATCTTTTAGGTGACGGTAAAGAATTCGGTGCTCATTTTAGCTATGCTGTTCAAAAAGAACCAAAAGGTTTGGCTGATGCATTTATCATTGGTGATGAGTTTATCGGTGACGATGATGTCACTATGATTTTGGGTGATAACATTTTTGATCAAGACTTTTCTAATGAAATTAAAAATTTCAAAGGTGGTGCCATGGTTTTTGCCAAACAGGTTCCTGATCCAGAACGTTTTGGTGTGGTTGAATTTGATAAAGATATGAAAGCCGTTTCCATTGAAGAAAAACCAGTTAATCCAAAAAGTAATTACGCCGTTGTTGGCCTTTACACTTATGATAATCGAGTGGTTGAATATGCTAAAAATTTAGCTCCATCTGTTCGTGGTGAAATCGAAGTTACTGACCTTAATAATATTTATCTCAAAAACGGTGAATTAAAAGTTAATGTTTTTAATACCCTTTGGGAAGATGCTGGTACTTTTGATTCATTATTAAGGGTTGCCAATTTAATGGCTGAAAAAACTAACTCTCAAAAATAATTGTGTTACTATAATTAATATGACTCAAAATACAGATCTCTGTCCAAAATGTAATTCTCCATTAAGTGAAGTAACTGAAACTCCAACTGGTAAACGTCTTCAACGTTGTTCCCAAGGTTCTTGGAATCCTCAAACCCATAAAACCGAAGGTTGTGATTATGTTAAATGGCTCGAAGTTGAACCTCAACAATTAGACGAAAAATGTCCTAAATGCGGTGCTCCTCTAATTCTTCAAGTTACCCGATTTGGTAAAAAAATGAAGAAATGTAGTGCTGGTACCTGGAATAAAGAAACTAAAAAAGTTGAAGGTTGTGATTATGTTGAATGGATCAATGGTACAACTGAAAATCTAGACGAAAAATGTCCAAAATGTGGCCAACCTTTAGTTCTTTTCACTACTGCCAATGGTAAAAAAATGAAAAAATGCTCTACCTCTGGTTGGGATCGAGAAGCTAAAAAAGCCACTGGTTGTGATTATGTTCTTTGGCTCAAAGCCAATCAAGTTTCTAGTGATTCCGGTGAAGAATATTTACCACCAGAAGAATTTTAATGCTGCTTTCTCAAAACTTTATTAAAGATCCTTTTGTCGTCAAAGAGCTTTTAAATGCTAGCTCTATTAATTCCAGTGATTTAGTTGTCGAAATTGGTCCAGGCAGGGGAATCATAACTAAACAATTACTTTCCCGGGCTAAAGAGGTAATTGCCATTGAAAAAGACTCTGATTTATATCAAGGACTTTTGGAAAAATTTAACCAAGACCCTAAATTAAAACTTATCAATAAAGATTTTTTAATTTGGAATTTACCAGACAAACCATATAAAATTTTTTCTAATATTCCTTTCAGTATTACCGCTGAAATTATTGATAAATTACTCAAATCAGAAAACAAACCGACTGAAATTTATTTAATTCTTCAAACCGAAGCAGCTCAAAAATATGTCGGTGCTGAAATTGAAACTCAAAATTCCATTCTTGCTAAAATTTTTTACGATATTGAAATTTTAGGCCAAATTGACCGAACTGCTTTTACCCCAAAACCCCAAATAAATATTAGTTTTATTAAATTTATTCTAAAAGATCAAAATCCAATTGACTCCGATATTTATCAACAATTTCGCGATTTTGTAATTTTTGGTTTTAATCAATGGAAAGAAGATATTTTCAACGCTTATAAAAAAGTTTTTTCTTATGAACAATTTAAAAACATTAATAAAAGCCTAAAAATTAATCAATTGAAACCAAGTCAATTAAATCTAGATCAATGGGTAGATTTTTTTGAAATCTATCAAAAATTTGTTCCATTATCCAAAAAAGACTTCGTCGATGGTTTTGAAAAAAAATATTTGAATCGAATTCGAGTCAAAAAATAAGCTAAAATATAAACCAATGGCCAAGAAAATTCTTATAGTTTTTATTATTTTCAACCTGTCTGTGGCTGTTTTTTTTGCTATTTTTGCTTTTATAAAATACCGCCAAGTTGTTGTTAAAGTAAACAAAAATCCTATTTCTAAAGAAATTACTCCCACTGTTACTCCTACTCCTGATCCTAATAAACCATTTGCTATTGCTCTGATGGGTTATGGCGGTGGCGTTCACGAAGGTGGCACTCTAACTGACTCGATTTTAGTAGCTCAATTTATTCCTCTCGAAAAAAAAATTAAATTAATTTCCATTCCTCGTGATTTATGGATTCCAATTCCCGTTGCTATCGGTATTACTAAAATGTCAAAAATTAATGCGGCTTATACTATTGGTCTTGATGATAAACGTTATCCAAATAAAGAAATTCAATTTACTGGTCTTGCTGGTGGTGGTCAAATGTCAAAAACCGTCTTGTCTCAAGTTTTGGGTTTTTCTATTGATAATTTTGCCACTATTAATTTTAATGGTTTTTTAAAAACAGTTGATACCCTTGGCGGCATTGATGTTAATGTTCAAAAAACTTTTAATGATCCACTTTACCCAATTGAAGAAAATATAAATGATCCTTGTGGTAAAACCGATGAAGAAATAGCTGCTTTAACCGCCACCATGTCAGCTTCTAAACTTGAAGAACAGTTTACTTGTCGCTATGAAAATCTTCATTTTGACAAAGGCTTACAACACCTGGATAGCCTTACGGCTCTAAAATTTGTTCGCTCCCGTCATTCTCCAGAAGATGGAGGAGATTTCAATCGTTCTGCCCGTCAAAAATTAGTCATCGAGGCTCTCAAGAAAAAAATTATTTCTTTAAACTTTATTTCCAAATTAATTCCCTTTGTAAATTCTTTAGCCGGCAATTTAACTACCGATATAAATTTAGAACAAATGCAACAATTAATTAGTAAGGCTGATGAATACCAAAGCTACAAAATCGAGTCCTATCCCATCACCGATAATAATCTTTTAATTGATACAAAAAGTTTTGATGGTCAATTTATTTTAATCCCAAAAATAGGCGAAAATAATTGGACAGATATTAAAAATTTTGTTTCTCAACCAACTGCCACTAGTTCCTCTAATCTAAATTAATTTGCCCCCTTTTCTTTCCTTTTAAAAAGCCATATTATTACATCAGATCATCTTGATGATCTTCTAAACAGTTGCTCTTTGACCTTCATGTTATAGTAAGTGGCGCGTGTTTCATCGTTTCCAAATTGTTGATTCAGTTGTCTGGTATTTTCATTCTTTTCATTTATGAAAGGAGGGCCGTTAAAACCAAACTTTCTTCTCTTTTGCGGAGAAACCAAAGCTCGGACGTGGCCAAAAAACTGAATATACCTATTCGGTAATTTTCCTCTTCCAGAGGGAAAGACAAAGTAGTGTTACGACAAACAGATGTGCATCTGTACTTAGTCGTTTAACACTCTCCGTCAATGAATCCAATTTATTCAGTTATCATTAACAGTTTTTATTTTAAATACCTCGTTAATGATAAACAGATTATCCACCCCACAAACTCATTTCATTCCTAGTAAAGGGCTTATACGTGTTTTGCGGTGACATTCTGTCGACCCACCAACAAACCAACGTTAAGCCCTTTTTTTATTTGACTGTAATTTTCAAAATTTACCGTATAAACTATTTTTTACGACCAATATTTGTTGCTTCGTATGGATTCGAACCACAATTAGTCGGTTCAGAGCCGACTGTCCTACCATTAGACGACGAAGCATTATTTTTTTATCAATCTTTCAATAGCTTTTCTGCTTTTCCAAGCTTTTATTTGTGTTTCTCTTTTTCTAGCTAAAGAAAGGGTTTGAAATTCCTCAAAGTATACCAAATTCCACGGCATTTTTAATTTTGTGTAGCTAGATCTTCCAGTATTGTGATAGTTTAATCTTTGTTCAATGTTAGAAGTTGAACCGATGTAATAAGAATTGTCTTTTACTGAAATTAAAACATAAGTGTAATACATATTTTGTCCTACCATTAGTCCCGATCCTTCAGATCGAGGATGCTCGATTCGACTTTAATCGAATCGGCAACGACGAAGCATTAAAGACAACCTATTATACGACAAATGTTATAATCTAATTAATGCAAACCATTGAACAACTAACCCAAGATCTAAAATTAACTCCAGAACAATCAAAAGCCATTGAAACTTACATCAACGGTCTTTTAATTGAGCTTTTGGAAAGTATTAAACAAGATCACATCAAAAATTTTGAAGAAACTATTGATAATCTTAGAGGTAACGTCTAGATTCTCTCTCGATTGTCGTTTCATCTCCATGTCCTGGTAAAACTAATGTTTTCTTGTCTAATTTCATCAATTTTTTAAGACTCTTAAATATTTCTTTGGTTGATCCGTATTTAAAATCAGTTCTACCCCTAAGTCCGGCAAATAATGTATCTCCACTAAACAATAATTTATTCTTTTTATTGTAAAAACACACACTACCTGGAGTGTGTCCCGGAGTTTTAATAATTTCTATTATTTCTTCTCCTAATTCAAATTTTTTTATTTTATCTAAATCAATATCTATTTTTATAAAATTAGGCACTTGAATTTCTTTTTTTAAAAAATGTTTAGCTGTTTCATCTTGTCTATCTAAAAGAAAAGCATCTTTTTCACTGCAGCCAAAATCAACATTGTAAATTAATTTTAAATCCAATGCTCCCATTGAATGGTCAAAATGGCCATGGGTTAAAAATACAGCTTTAACTTTTAATTTTTTATTATTTATTTCTTCACTAATACCCACTCCATCATCACCCGGATCAATTACTAAACATTCTTTTGTTTCTTCTTCCCAGATCAAATAACAGTTAGTTTCTAACTCTCCAATCAATATTTTTTCATAGCTGAGCATAAATCTATTTTACCAGGTATAATATAAACATCTATGTCATTACCAAAACCTGTCTCAAAACGCCTATTCATCGGCAGTTTACCTTATCGCTTTACTGAAGGGGAATTACTTTCCCTTTTTGTTGCCGAAGGTAAAATTATTTCTGTTCGCATCATGCACAATCAATGGGGCAAAAGTCGTGGTATCGGCTTTGTTGAATTTGAAAATCTTGACGATGCTATTCGTGCTAAAACCAAATATCATAATTACTACATTGGTGATAGAACTATAATTGTTGATTATGCCGAAGCTGATCCGTTTTTAACCGCCGAAGGTCAAGCTCGTCATGAAGAAGCTCTAAAAGATCATCCAAATCGTCGTCAACCTCAGCCATTTTTACCTCATCCTGACAGTGATCTTTCCGATTATCAAGCCCAAAAAAGATCTCTTGATAATCGTCAATATCCACCTCGTCCACAATCTATTAGTCGACCATCATCAAATTATTCTCCGGTTTTCGGCGAAAAAAGCAAATCCCGAGAATATAAAGGCGGTAAGCCAGTTTTCAATTCTGTCGGTAAATCTCTAAATAGAAATACCACTGGCGAATATATTCCTAAATTTTTTCCTGATCTAAATCCTAATAAGAAGAAATTTAGACCAAAGCCAGGTCAAAAACCAGAATATAAATCTAGTTCTGATCTTCATGTTAGATCATCTGTTTTTAAACAACGTAATTTTGGTTCCAAAGTTGGCGCTAAATTTGCCTTCAAATCCAAAAAAAATAAATAATGAGTTTTATAAACAAACTTCCAATCATCGCTCTTTCTCCAATGGATGGAATTACTGATGAAGCTTTTCGTCTACTCCAAGTTCAAATCGCCAAGCCGGATTTAATGTTTACTGAATTTGTCAGTGCCGAAGGCATCAGTCATGGTGGAGTTAAATTGTACGACACTCTTTTATTTTCAAATCAAGAACACCCAATTATTGGCCAATTATTTGGCAAAAATCCAGATAGTTTCTATAAATCAGCCATTATTTTATCTGAATTAGGTTTTGATGGCATTGATATTAATATGGGTTGTCCCGCCAAAACCGTCACCCAAAATGGTAGCGGCGCTGCTCTAATTTCTAAACCAGATTTAGCTGTTGAAATTATTAAAAAAACCAAACAGGGGATTAATGATTGGTTTGAAAATAAAATTAAAATCACCGACCTCGGTCTTAATCAAAAAACTCTTAATGTAATTAATCGCAACAAAAAATATTCCGAAATAAATATTTCTCCCTTTGTTAAAGGGAGATGTCCCGAAGGGACAGAGAGGATTCGTCCCACTATCTCTGTTAAGACTCGTCTCGGCATTGATAAATCTATTATCGATTCCTGGGCCACAATTTTATTGGCTCAAGATTTAGATTTTCTAACTATTCACGCTCGCACTCTTAAACAAGGCTATGCTGGCACTGCCGACTGGTCAGAAATTCAGAATGTAGTTGAATTAGCCAAAAATACTAACACTAAAATTTTGGGCAACGGTGATATTGAGTCTAAATCTCAAGCCTTAGAATTTTGTGAAAAATATGGTGTCGATGGTGTTTTAATTGGTCGAGCTGCTTGCGGCAACCCTTGGTGTTTCAAAGATTATATTGCCACTCCAAAAGAGCGTTTTTCCGCCATGCTTCTTCATGCCCAGTTTTTTAAGGAAGTTTTTCCTAATCGCCGTTTTGATAGTCTTCGAAAAAACTTTTTGTTTTATGCCTCTGGTTTGGTCAATGCCAAACAATTGAGATCAAAATTAGTTCGACTAAATTCAATCGAAGATCTTTTGCAACTTGAAGGTGACTTTTTATCTTGATAAAGTAAAAGGTATGCCAAACGAAAATCAAAATCCAAACCAAGTCGCTAATTTATTAAATATTGAATCTCTCATCAATTCCTCAACTGCCAGATTTGAAGTTCTCCAAAAAGAATTTCAAGAACAAAAATCACAACTAGATTCTATTTTAGATAGCGATATTGAATATCAAGAAGTGGCCCAAGAAGCTAAAAAGCAAGCTAAACTTAAAACCATTGCCAAACAAAAAGTTATGGCCCGTTCCGAAGCCGCTCTGTTGGTTGAAAAAATGAAAGATGCCCACATTCAAATTAAAGAATTAAAAACTGCTATGTCTGATTATTTGGCCCAATTTGTCATGCTTTCTGGCACCAATCAAATTGAAGGTCCAGATGGTGTTCTTCGTCAAATTATCTACACTGCCAAATTAGTTAAAACCAAATAAGGTATAATAAATCCTATGCTTAATCTAACTAAAGAAAATTTTAAAACTGAAGTTCTAGATTTTGAAGGTAAAGTTTTGGTCGATTTTTGGGCTCCTTGGTGTGGTCCTTGTCAAATGTTAACCCCGGTTATGGAAGAAATTAGCGCTGAAATGGCAGATAAAGTTAAAGTTACCAAAATTAATGTTGACGAAAACGAAGAACTATCAACTCAATATAATGTCTCTTCGATTCCTCTTGTTATTTTGTTTAACAAAGGCCAAATTGTTGATACTTTTATTGGCTTCAAGCAAAAACAAGATTATATTAATGCCATAAATAAGGCATAATCAATGGATTTATCTCTTCTTAAAAAAACTTTAGATTCGTTAGAGCTTCCCGCTTTTCGCTATCGCCAAATAGTTAAAAACTATTATTCTGGTCGTTACCTAAATTTTGATCAAATGACTGATCTTTCTCTCCCTCTTCGTCAAAAATTATCTGAAACACTTTCTCTATTGTCAGTCTCTGAAAAAACAATAGTCGGTAATGAATCCACTCAAAAAGCCTTATTAGAACTATCCGATGGTCAAAAAATCGAATCAGTTTTTATGGATTATGAAGATTGGTTAACGGCTTGTGTTTCCAGCCAGGTCGGTTGTCCTTTAGCCTGTAGTTTTTGTGCTACCGGCAAAATGGGTTTTAAAAGAAATTTAACTCCTGAAGAAATTGTCGACCAAATTTTATATTGGAATCAAAAAATTTATCCGAAATATATTGGCCGAGTTGTATTTATGGGTATGGGCGAACCATTTTTAAATTGGGAAAATATATTGACAGCCATCAATATTATCAATTCTAACGAAGGATTAAATATCGGTGCTAGAAAAATAAGTGTTTCTACTGCCGGCGTTGCCGACAAAATTATCGAGTTTGCCAATCTCGACACTCAAATAAATTTAGCCGTTTCACTTCATTCCGCCGATCAAAAAACACGTGAATCTTTTATGCCAATTGCCAAACAATATTCCTTGGCCCAACTAAAAAATGCTTGTAATTATTATGTCGGCAAAACTAATCGTCAGTTATTTTTCGAATATGCCCTAATGGATATTAATACCAGTCAAAATGATGCCATATTATTGGCAAATTTTATTAATTCCAATCGTCTTTTCTTTTTAAATCTTATTCCATTAAATTCAGTTGATGGGGGAATGACCCCAGCCTCTCCAGATCAACAAAAAACCTTTATCGACTATTTAAATAAATTAGGAGTCGAGTATTCTCTTCGTCGTTCTTTTGGTCAAGATATAAGTGCTGCCTGCGGACAGCTTGCTACTGTATAATATAGCCATGCTTATCGATGAAGTTAGAATAAAAATTAAAGGTGGCGACGGCGGTGATGGTACTGTCAGTTTCTATAACGATGCTTTTCGCCCCAAAGGTGGCCCGGATGGCGGTATTGGTGGCGACGGCGGTTCTGTCTTTTTTGAAGCAGTTTCTGATATTAGTAAATTAAATCAATTTCGTAGCACTAAAATTTATTCAGCCGAGAGAGGTGAAAAAGGTGGTAAAAACAATTGTACCGGTAAAAATGGTGAAGATTTAATTATTCAAGTTCCAGTTGGTACTCTTGCTTCTTATGATAATGGTACTTCAATTGAATTAACTGAAATTGGCCAAAAAGTTTTAATGGCTCGTGGCGGCAGTGGTGGTCGAGGAAATTTTTGTTTTAAGTCTTCCACTAATCAAACTCCACAGGAAAAAGAATTAGGTTATAAATGTCAGACTAAAAGTCTTTTTCTTCAATTAAAACTTATTGCTCAAATTGGTCTTATCGGTTTGCCAAATGCTGGTAAAACTAGTCTTCTAAATGAATTAACTCCAGCCAATGCTCGAGTTGCCAATTATGCTTTTACCACCCTCGAACCAAATTTGGGCGTTACTAAAGGTGGTTTAATTATTGCCGATATTCCAGGGTTAATTGAAGGTGCTGCTGATGGCAAAGGTTTAGGTGTTAAATTTCTAAAACATATCGAAAGAACCAGTCTTTTAATTCATTGTGTTTCGGCTGAGTCTAAAGATCCTCTCAAAGATTATCAAACAGTTCGTCAAGAACTAAACAGTTATAGTTCTAATTTAGTTAATAAACCAGAAATAATTGTTCTTACCAAATCAGACACTCTCGATCCAAAAGAAATTATAAAAATCCAAAAATTAATCAAAGCTCAAATCAGCACTTCAATTATCGACCCCGACAGTATTAAAAAACTCAACGATTTAATTGCCAAAAATATAAAGTAAATTCTTAATTATTAATTTTTAATTAATAATTATCTCTCAATATCCCTTTCTGCCCAGTGTTTGTCTATTTCGACCAATAATTCCAAAAATATTTTTCGGCTCGACATTAATTCCAATTCTTTTCTAGCGTTATAACCAATTTCTTTTATTTTTTTACCGCCAACTCCAATAATCATTTTTTTATATCTATCAGCTGTAGTTAAAATTCTGGCTTTTATTAAAATTAATTTCTTTTTATCCACCACACTATCAACTTCTACATTAACCGAATAGGGGACTTCTTTTCTTAAAAATAAATAAGCCTTTTCTCTAATAATTTCTGCAATATAATCTTTTGAATTAAGTCCAATTACTGGTTTTCCCTTGGCTTGCATTATTTCTGCATCTTCTTCGGTCGATTTACTATCTTTTTCTGGCAACATTTCAAAAATTAGGTTAATCAATCCTTTTATATTTTTTTCTTTAATAGCACTAACCGAAATAACTTTATCAAATTCTTCTTCTAAATAATTATATTCAGCTAAATGGTCTTTACTGCCGATAGCCTGATCAATTTTGTTATAAACTAAAATCTTTTTAGCCTTTGATTTTCTAACCAAACCAATTACTTTATTTTCTTCTTCATTTTTTGGTCTGGAAATATCCAACACACACAAAACTATATCGGCTCGACCGACTTCTTTTGGTGCTTCAGTATTAACTCTTTTCCCGATCAAATCAGAGACTTTATTGATAATTCCGGGAGTGTCAGAAAAAATAATTTTTCCATTTTCATTTTCAAAAACTACTCTCGTATTTTTTCGGGTGGTTTGAGCCATTGGCGAAGTTATTGCCACTTTTTGAGACATTATGGCATTCAATAAAGTCGATTTTCCCGTATTAGGTCGCCCCAAAATTACCACTCGCCCAAATTTAATTTTATTTTCAATAATCTTTTTCATTAGCGTTGTATTCTACCATTAAATTAGCCTTTATTTCTTATAATTATCTCATCATTTTTAGGTCCAGTCCCCAACATAGTTATGGGAACATTTAGTTCACTTTCCAACCAATTAATAAATTCTCTTTCGTATCTAGTTATATAAATATCCTTATAATTTCCTTTTTCCCCACAATAATCAGCGTTTAAATGTTCAAAAAAATTCAAGGCGATCTCTGTTGGCCTATTTATTAATATATTATTTTTTAATCTTTCAATATCCAATTCAAATACTCTTCTGGTTTTTTTAGTTACAGTTGTTGTTTCAGTAAAATCGATTTCTTCAAAGTCAGCCCTAGATCGAGAATTTATTTCTTTCCAATTAATTTCTTTAGCCCCACCATATTTACCACTGGAAATTTTTCCTAAATCAGTTTGATTACTAATTCTAATTGGATAAGGCCTTATTACCATCACAATATCTGTTACTGCCGACATTGGAACTCCACTATCCGCTACCATTTGAGCGGCACTGCATTGTCTACTGGTAACATGCGGATAATCAGTTCCATTATTTAAATCTAAATCACAACCTTGCGATCCTTCAATTAATAAACTACCTCCATTTTCTAAAACTTTATTTATTTTTTTAATATATGTTTCATCTGATCTAATATTCCCAAATTTATCGAAAAAATTTAATCTTTCGTCTCTCATTACTTTTTCCGCTAGACAAGCACCACCGCCTTTAAAAGTTGAACCAGAACGGATACGTTCTCTTTCTAATTCTTTGTGTCTTTCTTCAATCAATGGCACTCTAGGATGGACAATTATTTCCCGTTCTTTTAAAATATCAGAATTTTCTTCATATTCTTTTTTAAGTACTTCAATATCGATTGCCGATCCGGCTCCCATAAACAATTGAGTTTCCTGATTAATTGAAGCCACAGGAATGTTCCTAAAAGTTCTTTTATTTCCTTTTTCATCTACAAAAACATGACCTGAATTTGGCATTGCGTTTGTAACAGCAGCGTCAACATTTTCTTTTAAAGCGATATATCCAGCTATCTTTCCTTTTCCACAAGAACCAGCTTGTCCATCAATTACCACAATTACTCTTTCTTTTCCCATATATTCAGAATATTATCATACTTCAAATTGTCCTGTTGCCAATTCAGATTCTCTAGGTAAAATAAAAGGACTAATTAAAAACAATTGACACTTAGCAATAGAAGTGTTAGACTGCTAATTATGCCAGACAACATTAATCAAAATCCAGTCCAAACTCTTCAGCCTCTTCGAAAAGTATTGCCTCTTATTCCTCTTCGTAATATTATTCTTTTTCCTTCAGTTGAAACTTCATTATTCTTTGGTCGCAAAGAATCAATGAATTCGCTTCTTCATGCCTACGATAACACTAATAAATTAGTCATTATTGCTACCCAACAAAATTCTCGTATTGAAAAGCCGGAATATAAAGATCTTTATACTGTTGGTGTTTTGGCTAAAATTGAACATATTCTTCAAACCGATGGTAGTCTTCATGCTATCGTTAAAGGTATTTCTCGCGTCAATATTTTAAATTTAACTCAAACAGATCCGTTTTTTATGGTTGAGTATGTCGACCTTCCTGTCGTTCCTGAACCAGTGGCTGAGATTCAGCAATCCGCTGAAGCTCTTTTAAGCCAATTAAAAAAAGCTTTTGCCATGGGTCGCCAATTTGATTTACCCGCCATGATGCAGCTTTCTACTGGTGTTTCCAGTAGTGATTTAGCTGATCAGGTTTGTTTTTCAATTGAAGCCAAAATACCCGAAAAACAAGTTCTTTTGGAAACTTTAATTGTCAGTCAAAGATTAAAAGCTGCTACTGAATATTTGATTCAGGAAATGAAAGTAGCTGAACTCGAAAGATCCATTGAAGAAAAAACCCAGGAAAAATTTAACACCGGCGTTAAAAGAAATGTTTTAGAAGAAAGAAAACGTCAAATCGAAAAAGAATTAAAACGTCTTGGTGAATCTAGTGGTGGTGAATTTTCCGATCTGGAAAAGAAAATCAAAAACAAAAATATTCCTCCAGAAATTAGAAAAAAACTAGTCAAAGAATTAGAGCGTCTCATGGAAATGGGTTCCATGGCTCCAGAATCTAGTTATATAAGAACTTATTTAGAAATGGTGGTTGAGTTGCCTTGGGGTAAATATTCCAAATCGAATATTTCCTTAACTAAAGCTCAAAAAATTCTTGATCAAGATCATTATGGAATTAAAGATGTTAAAGAAAGAATTCTCGAATATCTCGCTGTTTTAAACCTTAAAAATAAAAACAAAAAGAAAGGCGAAGAAATTTCTCAAACTGCTAATATTTTATGTTTTATTGGCCCTCCGGGTGTTGGTAAGACTTCTCTTGGTAAATCTATTGCCAGAGCTATGGGTAAAAGTTTTGTTCGCGCTTCTCTTGGTGGAATTCGTGATGAAGCTGAAATCCGTGGTCATCGCCGCACTTATGTCGGTGCTATGCCTGGTCGTATAGTTAAGGGTCTCAAAGATGCCAAATCAATGAATCCAGTTTTTATGCTCGATGAAATCGATAAAATTGGAGCTGATTATCGCGGCGATCCTTCAGCCGCTCTTTTGGAAACTCTCGATCCAGAACAAAATCGTGAATTTGCCGATCATTACCTTGATTTTCCTTTAGATTTATCAAAAGTATTTTTTATTTTAACCGGCAATGATTTATCAACCGTTCCTGGTCCTCTTCGTGATCGTTTGGAAATTATTGATTTTTCCGGTTATACCCAAGAAGAAAAATTCCACATCGCTAAAAATTATTTAATCAAAAAAGAGCTTAAAGCTAATGGTTTAAAAGAAAATAATATTACTGAAATAAAAGACGATACTATTAAATATATTATTGATAAATATACTCGTGAAGCCGGTGTTCGTGGACTTGAAAGAACTTTTGCTAGTCTTTTCAGAAAAGTTGCTAAAAAAATTATAGTTAATCATGTCGATTGTGTTGATTTAAACGACCAAATTATTATTAAAAAGTTTTTAGGCCCAGCCAAATTTACTTCAACTTTAAAAGGTAAAAAAGATGAAATTGGTTTATCTACTGGTTTAGCTTGGACTTCAGTCGGTGGTGAAATTTTATTTATCGAAGTTAATGTCATGCCAGGTAAAGGTCAATTAATTTTGACTGGTAAACTTGGTTCAGTTATGAAAGAATCCTGCCAAGCCGCTCTTTCTTATATCCGCAGTCAAGCCAAAGAATTTGGTATTAAGCAAGATTTTCATAGAATAGATATTCATATTCATGTTCCTGAAGGTGCTACTCCAAAAGATGGTCCATCAGCCGGTGGTGCCATTACCACCGCCCTCATTTCAGCTCTCAAACAGGTTGCTGTTCCTCGAGATATCGGTATGACCGGGGAAATAACTTTACGGGGAAATATTTTAGAAATTGGCGGTTTGAAAGAAAAATCCATTGCTGCTCACCGAGCTGGTTTAAAAACCATTTTTATTCCTAAAGATAATGAAAAAACTTTAATCAATATTCCTAAAGAAGTTAAAAAAACCACTAAATTTATTCCCGTTTCTCATTATCTCGAAATCTATAAAAAGATTTTTAGTTAAATTACATTTTTTCAATCGTTTCGATTCCCAATAAGTTCAATCCAGTATCAATCACACTAGCTGTGGTTCTGGTTAAAAAGATTCTGAAATTTTCTTCTTTTTGATCAATTATTCTATTTTTGGCATAAAATTCATTATATTTTCTGGCGACGGAGAGTAAATATTCTGCAATTACGGCCGGGGAGTAACGTTGCGACGCTTCTATAATTTTTTCTTCAAATTTATAAAATTCCTTAAGTAAGGCCATTTCATCATTATTAATATTTTGGGGAACCTCGCTAATATTTTTTTGTTCTTTATCTTTACTTTTGTTTAAAACACTTTTGCATCTAGCATAGGTGTATTGCAGATACGGGCCTGAATCTCCATCCAAACTCATAATTTGATCCCAATCAAAAATTACATCTTTTCTTGGATCACTGGCCAAATCATTAAATTTAATAGCTCCGATAGCCACTGCTTTAATCATTTCTTCTTTTTCAGTAGCGGTTAAGTTTTTATCCACCACACTTTTATTAGCAATTTCACTAGCCTTTTCCATCGCTTTATCAATTACTTCGGACAGATGAATCGTATCGCCTTTTCTGGTCGAAAATTTTCCAGTTGTCCATCGAATTAAACCATGAGCAATATGAATCATTCCTTGATCTGGCATCCAGCCCATTAATTTAGCTGTTTCAAACACCTGTCTAAAATGTAATTCCTGGTCAACTCCAACTTCATAAATTATTAAATTTGGGTTCCAATTTTCCAATCGATATTTAATTGTCGCCATATCACGGGTAAAATAAGTAGTTGTTCCATTTGATTTTTGCAGCATTGCCGGTGGCATCTTTTCAAATTCCACAATCACTGCTCCCTCACTTTTTTTAGTAATTCCTTTTTTAATAATTTCTTTAGTTACTTCTTCTAATTTATCTTCATAAAAAGATTCCCCATGAATAAAGTCGATATGCACTCCTAGAAGTTCATAAACTTTTTCAAATTCAATTAAAGAAATATCAATACATTTTTGCCAAATCTTTCTCGCCTCTGAATCTCCCTTTTCTAATTTTGCAAACCACTCTCGGCCTTCATCAATTAATTTTTCATCAGTTTCCGCTTCTTTATGAAATTTGACATATAGTTTTTCCAAGTCTTCAATTGTCAATTCATCCAAATCTTTTTCATTCCATTTTTTTATAGCTGCCACTAATTTTCCATATTGAGTTCCCCAGTCGCCGATATGATTATCACCAATACAATTCCAACCTAAAATTTTATAGATATTATAAATAGCTTGACCAATATCGGTCGATCTTAAATGTCCAATTCCAAACGGTTTAGCAATGTTTGGAGCCGAATAATCAATCACCATTATTTTCCCATTTCCATTTTCACTTAATTTATTTCTAAACTCAATTTCATAATTAATTTCTTCCGCTTCTTTAATTAAAAATTCCGGCTTTAAATAAAAATTAATAAATCCCGCCCCTGCCACTTCCACTTTTTCCAATAACTGATTATTTGACAGTCTGATAGACTGACAAACTGAATTGGCCAGTTCTCTTGGATTAATTTTATCTTTTTTAGCCAAAATCATGGCAATATTTGTCGAATAATCGCCAAAATTTACAGCTGCCGGATGTTCAATTTTTATATCCGATTCAACTATTTGTAAATCTAATTTTTTACCAGCATCAATAATTATTTTTTTTAAATCTTCTACAATTTTCATATTAAAAAACTTTTGAACCAACTGGTAAATCTTTATCCAAAAATAAAACACTCATATTTTCACTAGATTCATCTTCGGCCCCGAATATCATTGCTTCGGACAACTCACCCATAATTTTTCTTGGAATAATATTAGTTACGAAAACCGTCTTTTTGCCAATTAAATCAGCCGGGGAATACCATTTTTTAATTCCGGAAAATATATTTCTTAGTTTTTCTTCACCAAAATCAACCTGCAATCTTAACAGTTTTTCTGAGCCTTCAACCTCAACTGCTTCTTTAATTTCACCAATTTTAAATTCTATTTTGGCAAAATCATCATATTTAATTTGATCCATGCCCAATTTTATCAAAAAACAGTCTTAAATGTGTTATTCTTAGCTTACCCAGTTTGCTATTAATTATTAATTTTTAATTCTTAATTAAATTATGATCAATCTAGACACTTCCATTTTTAAATCTTACGACATTCGTGCCGTTTACCCCACTCAAGCCAACGAAGAATTAGCTGAAAAAATCGGTCGCGGCTTTGCTAAATATTTAAATTTTCCTAAAAAAGTTGTTATTGCTCGGGATGGTCGTGTTTCTGGTGAATCAATGAAAAATGCTTTAATCTCTGGTTTAACTAAAGTTGGAGTCAATGTAATTGATGTTGATATGGCTTCAACCGACATGTTCTATTATGCCTGTCAAAAATACGATCTTCCTGGGATTTCTGTTACTGCCAGCCATAACCCTAAAGAATATACCGGTTTTAAAATGGTTAAAAAAATTCCCGAATTATTATCTGGTGAGGCTGGTATTAAAGAAATAAAAGAATATATTTTAGCCGACGATTTACCTGCTGATGCGGCTATTCAAGGAACAATAGAAACTCAAAATCTTCGACAAGAATTTGTTGATTATGTTTTATCTCTTATCGATGTTGCCAATTTAAAAAATTTCAAAATTCACGCCGATACTGCCAATGGTATGGTTGGTCCATTTTTGAAATTAATTGACGATAAGCTTCCAACAGTTGAACTTATTCCTATGTTTTGGGAAATTGACGGTAATTTTCCAAATCATGGCGGTGATCCATTATTAGCCGAAAATAGGGTAGAAATTCAACAAAGAGTTCCTGCTGAAGGTAGTGATTTAGGTATTATGTTCGATCCCGATGGTGATCGTTTCTTTGTGATTGATAAAAAAGGTCGATTTGTTCCAGGTGATTTTATGACCGCCATTTTGTCTGAATACTTTGTTAAAAAATATCCTGGTTGTAGTATTGTCTACGATATTCGTGCTTCAAAAGTTGTCCCCGAAACTATCGCCGCTTGTGGTGGCAAAGCTCTTGCAAATCGCGTTGGTCATACTCACATCAAAGCCAGAATGAAAGCTGAAAATGCCTATTTTGGTGGTGAAGTTTCTGGTCATTATTATTTCAAAGAATTCTTTTTATGTGATACCGGCCTAGTCACATTTGCCTATCTTCTCGACTTTTTATCAAAAAGCGATAAAGCATTAGAAGTAATCGTTGACGAGATGTTGGCTAAATATCATATTTCCGGTGAAGTAAATTCTAAAGTTGCCGATGTTCCCTCTGTTTTATCAAAAATTGAAGAAACTTATACTGCTAAAGCAATTTCTCCGGTCGAAAGAATGGATGGAATGACCTTTGAAATGGGCGATTGGCGTTTTAATATTCGTTCTTCAAATACTGAACCTCTTCTTCGTCTTAATCTCGAAGCCAACACCGAAGAACTTATGGCTCAAAAACGTGATGAGGTTTTAAAAATTATTAATTCTTAATTATTCATTAATAATGTATCAGCCTTCTCAAAAAATATTAGATAAGTATGCCGATGTTTTAGTAAATTTTGCCCTAAATAGTGGCCAAGGTGTTAAAAAAGGCGAAGTCGTTTTTCTTCAGGTTCCCGAGTCGGCCAAACCACTCTTGGCTTCACTCCAACGATCAGTTTTAAAAAGCGGCGCTCATGCCATCATTCAATATTTACCCGACGAAATGTCTCGTGAATTTTTTGAATTAGCTTCTGACGATCAATTAAAATTTTTTCCAGCTACCTTTTTAAAAGGCCGAGTTAAACAGGCTGATCATTTTTTAATGGTCTTAGCCGAAACAAATTATCACGAATTAGAGGGTATCGATCCTCAGAAAATTATGGAGCGAAATATGGTTTTCAAACCATATAAAGATTGGCGTGACGCCAAGGAAAATAAAGGCAAATTAACCTGGACTATTGGTCTTTTTGCCACTCCCGCCATGGCTAAAGAAGCTAATTTAACTCTCAAAGAAGCCTGGCAGCAAATTATTAAAGCTTGTTTCCTAAATTATCAAAATCCAGTCGCCAAATGGCGCCGAGTCCAAAATAAATCTAATTTAATCAGGAAAAAATTAAATAAACTAGAAATAGTTAGCGTTAATATTAAAGCTAAAGATACTGATTTAAACATTACTATTGGCGAAAATCGCCAATGGCTTGGTGGCGGTGGTCGCAATATTCCCAGTTTCGAAATTTTCACTTCACCCGATTGGCGGGGAACCAATGGTTACATTTTTTTTGATCAACCGCTTTATCGCCAAGGCAATTTAATAAAAAATATTAAATTAACTTTTAAAGATGGTTTAGTTGTTAACGCGGAAGCTGGTTATGGTGAAAAATTTTTAAAACAATTAATTAAAGTTACTAATTCCGACAAAATAGGGGAGTTCTCCTTAACCGATAAACGCTTTTCAAAAATCAATAAATTTATGGCCGAAACTTTATTTGATGAAAATTTTGGCGGTGAATTTGGCAATACTCATCTGGCCCTCGGCTCGGCTTACAAAGACACTTATTCAAAAAATATTAAAAAATTAACACCTAAAGATTGGGATGATTTTGGTTTTAATGATTCGGCTGTTCATACTGATATTATTGCCACCATCGACCGCATCGTCACAGCGACTCTAAAAAATGGAAAAGAAGTCATTCTCTATAAATCTGGTAAATTTCAAATCTAAAGTTTGTTCTATAATAAATCATGTCTAAAAATAATAAAATAATTACTGTCTTAATTATTTTTGTTTTTATTTTAGTCCTTTATTTTTTAACCAAAAATCCTAGTCAAACAGAAACAAAAATTTCTGATTCAACTAAAACAACTATGCCTACTCTCGCTCCATCCAAAGTCACTGAATTAATAATTGAAGATACTAAAGTCGGCACTGGCAGTGCTGTTAAATCTGGCGACACTGTTTCTATAAATTATGTTGGCACTCTTGAAGATGGCACTAAATTTGACAGTTCTTACGATCGAAATGAACCTTTTGAAACCCAAATTGGTGTTGGTCAAGTTATCGAAGGTTGGGACAAAGGTGTTGTTGGTATGAAAGTCGGCGGAAAAAGAAAATTAACGATTCCTTATCAGTTGGCCTATGGTGAAAATGGTTACGGTCCAATTCCAGCTAAGGCCACTCTTATTTTTGAAGTCGAATTAGTAGCAATCAAATAAGTAGTTTCTACTTCTAATACTAGACGTATTACTCCAATCCTAATTCCATTACAATATACCTGTTCTCCGAGCTATACTATTTATAGTCAATATAATAATCCTGTGATCCGACTTGTAAAAATGAATTTTCCATTAAAACTAATCGCCGTAAGAATAATTCAGGTAAATATAAACCAGACTAAAATTATTTATAAATAATTTTGGCTGATTTTGCTAAGTTGTTGTACCAAGTGTTAAGAGCTGTATTCTCGGCTTGAGTCTCAAGTTGTTCCTTTGCTAATGTTTGTAGTTCTTCTTTTGTTTTTCCAGTTGGTAAGGAATTTTTATTTTCTTTTAAGAATGCCTCAATTTGCTCTTGGGTAGCCTCAATATTGGTAGAGGCCATTTTTTCCGCCATTTTTTGATCACTAATTTTATTTATGAGTTCATCTTTTGTCATTCCTTCCGATTTCAAGGCTTCGTCTAAAGTTACACCCTGAGCTTTAACTTGTTCTTCAATTTCAGTCAAAGCAGCATCTATTTCTTTTTGATCAACAACCACTTTTTTATTCTTAGCCTCTTCCTTTATTAATTTCTCTTGGATCATTTGATTTAAAACAGACTTCTTATCGCTTTTTTGTAATTCCTTGATATAAGACCATCGATAAATTGGTTTTCCATTAACAGTTGCTGCAATTCCAAATTTATAAAAACAACCACCAACTAAAGCTAATAAAATCAAAAAAGCAATTGAATGGATCGCTACCTTTTTAGATTTTTTTATAGATTTTTTGCTAACAACTTTTTCTATATTTTTTTCTGCGACTTTAACAGTTTCTTTTTTGTTTATTTTTTTCATGATCTAGAATAACATTTTTTTTAAAAATACCAAAACTTTTTACATCACAAAGCCAAACAGCAACTTATTGTTAGCATATAATATAGATATGAACTTCCGATATCGGGTTCTAAGTGGTGATACGGGCGAAATTGATTTGCAGATAACTTTTTTAAAACATTTTTTTCTTTTTTTTCAAAAGATGTTTATTTATTTTTGGGTTTTTTCAATAGTGGGTCATTTTTTAGAGCTAATTTGGATTTATATACTTCCCTCGGGCTGGTACCCAATTACACCCACTATTATGCCGTTAGCCCCGCCTTATGGACTTGGTGTTGTTGCAATTATTGTTTTAGTTATTCCTTTAGTTAAAAAATACAAATTAAACGTCTTTTCTGTTTTTATTTTGTGTACTTTGGTTTCAAGTTCAGTCGAATATCTTTGTGCTGCTTTTATCGTATTGTTTTACGGTTATAACAAATTTTGGGATTATTCTTCCAAACCTTTCAATCTTAATGGTTATATTTATTTACAAAATATGATCATTTTTGGTATTTTAACTACCATTTTTCTTTACTTTATTTATCCCTTTTTTAACAAATTTCTTCAAAAACTTCGCAAACATCAAATTGATATTATTTTTTGGATATTTTTCTCAAGCTACACCCTGGATGTACTACTTCTTAAACTGAGATTTCTTTTGTGACCCCACGGAGAATCGAACTCCGATTAGCAGAATGAGAATCTGCCGTCCTAACCATTAGACGATAGGGCCGCTTAAACTATTGAGAACAAATTAAATTATATCAAAAATCGAACATCAATTATATTCCTTTAATTAGGCAACTTTTTAGATCTATTATCAGATAGTTAAATCTGTAAATATGGAATGCTATAAAATTAATAGAGCCCGAGTTTTTGAAATTTATAATATTGATTTAAATAACCCTAATTACAATTGTCACCATATTGTCACTCGTGAAGATAAAAAAAGAGGAATAGTTCCTCCAGACTTTGATTTAAATATTAAAGCTAATTTGTACCCATCATTAATTAGAGATCATAATGAATTACATCGACGTCTTGATAGATTAGAATCACCATTAATTTTAAATAAAGAAATCAATTATCCAATTTCAAATTTTATTAGAGTCAATCTTATCCCAATCGGGAGTTTTCTTTTTGATCCTAAAATTATTGAAGAAATTGATAAACCAAATATCAGAGAAAAATCTAATCCTCTTAAGTTTTTAGTATGGAAACGTCAAGGCATATTGTAATTTTTACTTAATTTAGGATAAAATGAACTAATGAAATCCTTTAAACATTTAAGGCATTTTGAATTAGCCATTATAACTTTTTTAGTTTCTGTTTTATTTTGGTTTATATTTTATTTCAATATTCCTGGCAAAATTGGTTTTAATGATGTTTCTTTAGAAACTGTTTTCTTTAATTACGATGGCCCCAACTATATGATTATTTCCAAATGTGGCTATAACAAAGATTGCATTGGTCCTAATTTTTCTCTTCCTCAACCAGTTGAATATTATCCAGCTCATCTTCCTGGCTATCCAATTTTAATTAATTTTCTTTCCAATTTTATCTCGACCCCAAAAGCCATGCTTTTGATTACTCTTTTTGGTTCGATTTTTTTAACCCTAATTTTATATGAATTTCTAAAATTATTTATTAAAGAAAAGAAAGCCTATTGGCTATCTCTTCTTTTTATTTTCTTTCCAGCTCGTTTTTTTGTCCTTCGTCAAATTGGTGCTCCAGAAACTTTGTTTTTAGCTTCAATTATTGCTTCAATTTTTTATTTTAAAAAAGGTAAATATTTAATCTCTGCTGTTTTTGCTGCTTTGGCTCAAACCTTAAAGACTCCAGCTATTCTACTTTTTGCTTCATATGGAATAATGGCCATTTATGAATTAATTAAAAATAAAGATTTTATTGGAGTCCTTAAAAAATATTTTTGGTTTATATTAACCCCAATTACTATTTTTGTTATTTTTAATTTATATCGTTTGCAAACAGGGGATTTTTGGGCTTATTTTCATAGCGGCGACAACTTTCACTTAAATCAATTGCCTTATTTAGTTTTTATTAGTACTAAATCTTGGATCAATACCATTTGGCTCGAAGATATTATTTATATCTATTTAATCGCCATTTATGGTGTCTATCGCCTTTTTAAAAAATATAAATTTGACATCATTACTATTTTTCCAGCACTTTTTACTCTCGCCACTCTTTTTGTTGCCCATCGCGACATTAGTCGTTATATTGCCCCAGTTTATCCTTTCTTATTGTTGGCTTTTGCCAAATTTTTAAATAAAAAATCTTTAAGAATAATTTTCATAATTCTTATTCCTGCCATTCTTCTTTACGCCATTAATTTTGTTGCTGGCAATGTTGCCCCAATTGCCGATTGGGGTGCCTTTCTTTAACTCAAATATATTTTATCGTTCTCTTGAACTATTAAATCTCTCATCAACATCATTGAAATTGTTGTCGAAATTTCACTAACCGGCGATCTAATCTTCATACACAATTCATCAATTGTTACTTCTTCATTTTCTAAAACTTCTACAATTTGTTTTTCTAAATCACTTAAATTACTATAATCTTTAAATAAATTTTGTTGGTCTGGGCAATGAATAGAATTTCCTAAAATATCATTAACACTTGTTGCCATTTTGGCTCCACCGCTTTGAATTAACCAGTTAGTTCCTTCAGCTGTTTTAGATCCAATTTGACCAGGAACTGCAAACATCCTTTTCTTTTGTTTCAAAGCCAATTTTGCCGTAATTAAACTTCCCGATTTTAATCCAGCCTCAACTATTAACACCCCAATAGTCGACAATGCCGATACAATTCTGTTTCTTTGAGGAAAACTCCAGATCGTTGCTTTAAAATCCGGTTCATATTCTGAAATAATTAATCCATTTTTTTCTAATATTTCACTATAAAGTTTGTCATTTTGTGATGGATACAATTCATTTAATCCGCTTCCCAATACGGCTATTGTTTTTCCACCCAAATCCAAACAATCCCTATGGGCTTCACTATCAACTCCATACATAAATCCTGAAATTATAGTAATTTTTTGAACTATTAATTCCGGCATAAATTTACTAATTATTTCTTTTCCATATCTTGTCATAGCTCTGCTTCCTACGATTGCTAAAGTATTTTCAAAAATCTCATCACTCCAATTTCCTCGATAATATAATTTTTCCGGACAATCACTAATTTTTTTAAGACCTTTCGGAAAATCTTTTTTCTCAATTATTTTTATCGGCCACTTTTTCCATTCGTTCATATTTTTGTTAAAAAATAAAAAAATTTATAACGAAAATTTAAGAAATTAATATAAATTGTCATAATAATTAATGGTTTTAACTGTCTGGTCTTCATTTAATACAATACACACTGCATCAATTCGATATTTCATAAATTTTTTAGCAATTTTATTTTCTAAAACTAAATAACTTTCGGCTACTCTTTTAATTTGTGATAATTTTCTTTTATTAATCATTTCTTCAGGATTTCCAAATTTATCGCCAACTTTTAATTTAACTTCCACAAATACTAACCAATCTTTATCTATCATAATCAAATCAATTTCACCAATTACATTTTCATAATTCATTTCAATTAATTCAAAACCCTTTTTTAGCAGAAAATTTTTAGCCATTTCCTCACCGTTTTTTCCCTTATTATAATTTTCTTTTTTATACATTTTTATCTGATAATCTGACAAACTGATAATCTTATAAGCTAACCATCATTCCTCACACGATATTGCAGCGCTTCCGCCACATGAACTTCTTTGATTATTTCTGATTTTTCTAAATCAGCAATGGTTCGAGCCACTTTTATTAATCTAAAATAAGATCTAGCTGACAATGCAAATTTATTAACAGCCTGTTTTAACAGTAAATTTGCTTCATCACTTAATTTAGCAAATTCTTTTAAATGGCTATTTTTCATATCCGAATTACTGTGAATATGAGCCAAACTTTTGAATCTTTCACTCTGAATTTTTCTAGCTTCATTTATTCGTTTTTTAATTTCCACCGAACTTTCTCCTTTTACTTTTTCTTTATCAATCATCAAATTATTTACATCAACTGCCGGCACTGTTAAATGTAAATCAATTCTGTCCATTATTGGCCCAGACAATTTTTTTTGATAATTCAAAATTTGATAACCGCTGCATTTACAATCTTTTTTTGGATCACCTAAATGGCCGCACGGGCAAGGATTTGCCGCTGCCACTAACATAAATTGGGCTGGAAAAGTTACTGAGCCGGCTGCCCTCGACACGCAAACATAACCATCTTCCAATGGTTGTCTTAAAGCTTCAAGTGAATTTCTCCCAAATTCAGGAAATTCATCTAAAAATAATACCCCTCGGTGAGCCAAAGATATTTCTCCGGGGTGGGGATTACTGCCGCCCCCAATCAACCCAATTTGTGAAGTTGTATGATGTGGGCTTCTAAAAGGTCTTTGTCTAATCAAAGATCCGCCTGGTGGAATATTTCCTGTCAGGGAATAAATTTTAGTCACTTCTAAACTTTCCTTTTCGGTTAAGTTTGGCAAAATGCCAGCCATTGCTCGAGCCAACATTGTTTTTCCCGATCCAGGAGGTCCCATCATAAAAATATTATGTCCGCCAGCTGCCGCAATTTCTAAAGCTCTTTTTGCCTGTTGTTGCCCTAAAACTTCACTAAAATCGAATTCTGGAGTTATGTCGCTTAAAATTTCTGTCACATTTACTGGTTTTAAAGCTTCAATTAATTTTTCACCTTTAAAATGTCTAATCAGACTTTTTAAATTATCAACTGGATAAACATTTATATCCTCAACCACACTAGCCTCATTAGCACTCATTCTTGGTACAAAAATATTTTTAACACCTTCTTCTTTTGCCAAAAGTGCCAATAAAAATACACCTCTAGTATGACGTAAACTTCCATCCAAAGATAATTCTCCATAAAAATAAGCTTTTTCTTTTGGTAAAACTAATTCGCCAATCGCAGAAATAATTCCGATTGCCACCGGTAAATCATAGCCAGAACCTTCTTTTGCCAAGTCAGCTGGCGCCAAATTAATTGTAATTTTTGCTGTTGGAAATTCAATATCCGAATTAATAATCGCTGTTTTTACTCTCTCTTTTGTTTCCTCCACCGCTTTGCTGGCTAAACCGACAATTCCAAATCCAGGAAAACCTTTATCTGCCACATTAACTTCCACTTCCACATTTTCAGTTTTTAAACCAATATTTGCCATCGACAATATTTTTGTAAGCATGTTTACAAAAATATTACACGTATAATTTATTGTTTACAATATTACAATTTAGTTTCTGGCCTATTGGGAACTTCCCAATGTTTTTCGCACCTTGCCGTATAAGAATTAGCCCCGTCAACTAGAATAATTGGGCTGTCATAAGAAGCTGCTTTCCCATTAATCAATCTTTGAGTAAAACAGGCTGGTCTTTGGCAAAGAGTGCCATTTTCTTTTTCATAAACACAGATAGCGGTCAAACTTTGAACTTTTTGAGCCATTCCCAATAAATTTGGCATTTGACCAAATGGTTCTCCTCTAAAATCTTGAGCTAAGCCAGCTACAGTTACACCAATACCTTTATCTTTTGATAAAAAAGTAACTACATCAACAATTTTTTTATCAAAAAATTGAACCTCATCGATAAATATTTTTGTTATTGGTTTTTTAGTTTTTTTAATTACTTCGATAATCTCTAAAGAATTTTTTACTACCACCGATCTTAAAGAACGCCCATTATTGGTACATATTTTATATTTTTTATATCGACCATCAATTTTTGGCTTAAAAGCTATTATTTCCGATTTAGAAATCATAGCCATTTCAATTTGTCTAATTAATTCACTGGTTTTACCGGAAAACATTGGCCCGTAAATTACTTCAATAAGTCCAGTTTTCATACAAGCCAAGTATATTTTTAAATTTAATTTTATTCAATAAAACAAACTAAGTCAGTTTTTACCAAATAAAACCCAAAACTTTGATAAAATATATACTGTGCCGTTTGAACTAAATTCATCATTTCAGCCCTCTGGCGATCAGCCCCAAGCCATTGATAAATTAGTCACTAATTTAAACAATGGAATTAATCGCCAAACCTTGCTGGGTGTTACTGGATCTGGTAAGACTTTTACCATTGCCAATGTTATCCAAAAAACTCAATTACCAACTTTGGTAATTTCTCATAACAAAACTTTAGCCGGTCAACTTTATCAGGAATTTAAAGAACTCTTTCCCAACAATAAAGTTTCCTATTTTGTTTCTTATTATGATTATTATCAACCTGAAGCCTATATTCCTTCTTCCGACACTTATATTGCCAAAGAAGTTCAAATTAACGACATGATTGATCGGCTTCGTCTTGAAGCTTCGTCTAATCTTTTGTCAGGCAATGATAATATCGTTATTGCTTCAGTTAGTTGTATTTACAACATTGGTGATCCGGCTGAATTTCAAAACAAAGCTTTAGACTTAAAAATAGGTCAAAATTATCCACGTCGTCAACTTTTTGAATCTTTTATCTCTCTTTTTTACACTCGTTCTGAACTTGAATTTAAACGTAACACTTTTCGAGTCAGAGGAGAAAATATTGAAATTTGGCCATCTTATACAGAATCATTTTTATCTCTCGAATTTGACGATGAAAAATTAATTAAAATTATTCAACATCATCCGCTGACTGCCCAAGAACAAATATTGGAAAGTTTTAAACTTTTCCCAGCCAAACAATATGTTGGCGGTGATAAAAATTTACCAGAAGTTTTTGAAAATATTAGAAAAGATTGTGCTAAACAAGTCGAACTTTTTAAAAAGCAAAATAAAATTTTAGAAGCTCATCGAATTCAACAGCGTGTTGAATATGATTTAGAAATGCTTCAAGAAACCGGTTATATCAACGGTATTGAAAACTATTCAATTTATTTTGACAAAAACCGCAAACCCGGCGATCCACCATATACTCTTGTTGATTATTTTCATCATCTTTGGGGTGACAATTTTTTAACCATCATTGATGAATCTCATGTCACCATTCCTCAAATTGGCGGCATGCATGCTGGCGACCAAGCTCGAAAGAAAAATTTAGTTGATTTTGGTTTTAGGCTTCCATCAGCTTTTGATAATCGACCTTTAACTTTTGATGAATTTAATTCTCGAGTTTCTAAAATTATTTATCTTTCCGCTACTCCATCGCCATATGAGATTAATGATTCTAAAAATAATATTATTGAACAAATTATTCGTCCGACTGGTCTTATTGATCCTCAAATTACTGTTAAATCTAGTAAAAATCAGATTCCTGACTTAATTGAAGAAATCAAAAAACGAGTCGTTAATAAAGAGAGAGTTTTAGTCACCACTTTAACCAAACGTATGGCGGAAGATTTATCAGCTTATTTATCTGATCCCAATAAAACTGGTACCGATTTAAAAGTTGCTTATCTTCATTCTGATATCGTCACTCTTGAACGTTCTAAAATTTTAGATGATTTACGTTCTGGAAATTATGACGTTTTAGTCGGTATTAATCTTTTGCGCGAAGGTCTTGATCTTCCTGAAGTTAGTTTAGTTGCCATTCTTGATGCTGATCAACAGGGATTTTTACGTTCTAAATCTGCCTTAATTCAAATTATGGGTCGAGCGTCCCGACATCTTGATGGTCAAGTAATTTTATATGCCGATTCAATTTCTGATGCCATGGATGGAGCTATTAAAGAAGTTAACCGTCGACGTAAAATTCAAGTAAAATATAATGAAGATAATCACATTATTCCCCAAAGTGTGGTAAAATCTATCCGTCCTCAAATAATAGAATTAATTCAGTCCGAAGGTAAAACTGATCTTGATAAAGTTGACGTTTTAGATCTCACTCCACCACAAAGAACTAAACATATTAAAGAATTAAAGAAACAAATGCGTACCTTTGCGGCTGACTTAAATTTTGAAGAAGCAATTCGTATCCGAGATAAAATTAAAAACATAGAAAATTTATGATCGATAAAATAATTGTAAAAGGAGCTCGAGAAAACAATCTAAAAAATGTTTCTTTCGAATTCGACAAAAATAAAATGACTGTCTTTACTGGTGTTTCTGGCTCCGGCAAATCTAGTATGGCTTTTGATACCCTTTTTGCTGAGGGTCAGCGTCGCTACATGGAATCTCTTTCGTCATATGCCCGTCAATTTTTAGGCAACATGAAACGTCCCGAAGTTGACTTAATCGAAGGTCTATCTCCAGCAATTGCCATTAATCAAAAAGCTATTTCCCATAATCCTCGATCAACTGTTGGCACTGTCACTGAAATTTACGATTATTTACGTCTATTATTTGCTCGCATTGGTCATCCTCATTGTCCAAATTGTGGACGTGAAGTTTCACCTCAAACCAGTAAACAGATTGTCACCCAGATTTTAAATATTGCTCGTCTTGAAGCTCATGGTTTAAATATTTATCGACTTTTAATTTTAGCTCCAGTGATTCGCGACAAAAAAGGGGATTTCCATGGACTTACTGAAAATTTAAGAAAACAAGGATATAAATTTATTCGAATTGACAATCATTTAGTTGATCTTTACTCTGATTTTGGTATTGCCAAAACTAACAAACATAACATTGATGTTGTTATTGATCGTACTTCTATTAGTAAAGACACTCTTAAAAATGAAAAAGCCATTTATGATCGTTTGATTGATGATGTTGAGCAAGCCATGAAATTATCCAACGGTTTAGTCATTGCTTCCGAAGTTAAAGATCCCGGATTTACATTTCCAGATCAACCAAAAGAAATATCTGATACTCTTTATTCTGAAGATTATGCCTGTCCTATCTGTAATCTTTCACTTCCAGAAATTGAACCACGTTTATTTTCTTTTAATTCTCCCGAAGGTGCTTGTCCTGAATGTAAAGGTTTAGGATCTAAATTTCAAATCGATCGCACTCAATTTCCAGAGTGGAAAGCTAAAATGCTCGAAAGTCGTTATCTCACTTCTCAAAGTGATGTTGTCCGTGAAGAATTGGAACATTTCATGATTAAAGAAGAGTGTCCATCTTGTCATGGTTCCCGTCTTAGCCCTGAAGCTTTATCAATCACTGTCTTAGAAAAAACAATTTATGAAGTCACCCAATTTCCTATCGAAAAATTATCCGCTTGGATTAATAATCTCGAATCGATATTGCAAAGTGATAAAGAAAAAGAAATTGTTATTCCTATTCAAAAAGAACTAGCTTCTCGTCTCGAGTTTTTATTAGCCGTCGGTCTTGATTATTTAAGTCTCGACCGTGAAGCCGGCACGCTTTCTAGCGGTGAAGCTCAGCGAATTCGTTTAGCCAGTCAAATTGGAACTGGTCTAACCGGAGTTTTGTATATTCTTGATGAACCAACCATTGGTCTTCATTCTCGTGATAATGATCGTCTCATCGGCACTCTTAAAAAATTAAAAGATTTAGGTAACACCGTGGTTATTGTTGAACATGATGAAGATGTTATTAAAAATGCCGATCATATCGTTGATTTTGGAACATATGCCGGTAAAGCTGGTGGTGAAATTGTCGCCGAAGGTACTTTTGAAGAAATTAAAAATAATCCAAAATCTTTAACCGGTAAATATTTATCAGGTAAATTAAAAATCGAATCTAAAATTAACCCCGTTAATATTAAAACCAGTCCAAAAATTTCTATTATTAATGCTCATCAATGGAATTTAAAAAACATTAATGTTGATTTTCCTCTCAACAAATTAATTTGTGTCACCGGTGTTTCTGGTTCCGGTAAATCTACTTTGATTCATGACACTTTGTATGGTGGTGTTCGTAAAGCCACTCTTGGTGCTTATTATGGAACCATTGGTCAATTCGATAAAATTACTGGTTGTGAAAATATCTCTGATGTTTTATTAGTTGATCAATCTCCAGTTGGTCGTACTCCACGCAGTAACCCAGCCACCTACACTAAAATTTTTGATGACATTCGAGTTTTAATGGCTCAAACTATTGAGGCCAAATTACGCGGTTTTGATAAAAATCGTTTTTCTTTCAATGTTAAAAATGGTCGTTGTCCAGTTTGTGAAGGCCAAGGTCAAATTAAAATTGAAATGCAATTTATGCCCGATCTTTATGTCACTTGCGACGAATGTCATGGTTCTCGTTTTAAAGATGAAACTCTCGAGGTTGAATATAAAGGTAAAAATATTGCCGAAATTTTAAAAATGACTGTCGATGAAGCTCTAGAATTTTTCAAAAATTTACCTAAATTAAGCCGCAAATTAAAAACAATTCAAGATGTCGGACTTGGTTATTTAGAATTAGGCCAACCATCAAATACTCTTTCTGGCGGTGAATCTCAGCGTCTTAAAATCAGCCGTGAATTAGTTAAACAATTTGACGGCAAAATGCTCTACATTCTCGACGAACCCACCACTGGTCTTCATTTTTATGATGTCGATAAATTAATTAAAGTTTTACGTCAATTGGTTGATAAAGGTAATACAGTCGTTTTAATAGAACATAATTTAGATGTTATTAAAAATGCAGATTGGATTATCGATCTTGGTCCTGAAGGTGGAGACAAAGGTGGTGAAATTGTCGCTACTGGTACAGTTCAAGATGTTATGAATGTTGCTAAAAGTTATACCGGTCAATATTTGAAAAAATGCTCGATTTAAAATTAATTCCTTCATCACCAGGCGTTTATATTTACAAAAATTCCGATAATAAAATTATTTATATTGGCAAGGCCATTAATTTAAAAAAACGCGTTTCTCAATATTTCAAAAGTGATGAAGCTCTTGGCTATAAAACCAAACAATTAGTTTCTCAAATTGCCAAAATTGATTTTTATATTGTCGGTTCAGAAATTGAAGCTTTAATTTTAGAATCCAGTTTAATTAAACAATATCGTCCCAAATTTAATTCTCAATTAAAAGACGACAAAAGCTATATTTATATCACCATCTCCAAAGACAAAATTCCTTTAATTAAACCAGCTTTTAAATCAAACTTAAATCCAAATTGTTTTTTTTATGGTCCTTTTCCTGACAGTGCTGCCGTCAGAAATCTTTTAAAAACCATACGAGCGATATTTCCTTTTTATTCGTCTGTTCACGGGCCTAAAAAGTGTCTTTATTGTCATCTTGGTTTGTGTCCTGGCCTAGAACCAGATCTAAAAGAATATAAAAAAAATGTTCTTAGAATCAAACATATTTTAAATGGTAATTTTTCTAAATTAATTTTTAAATTAGAAAAAGAAATGAATATTTTTTCTAAAGTAAATAATTTTGAAATGGCCAAAGTTCGTCGCGATCAAATTAGCTCTCTTAATTACATTATTTCTGGCTGGAAAAACTTGAGTAATCTTTATCAAAAAGTTGAATTACAAGAAGATCAAATCAGTAAAGCTCTTCGCGATTTAAAAACCATTTTGGCTCCCTATTTTCCTAAATTAAAAAATATTAATCGTTTTGAAGCCTACGATATTTCCAATCTTGGTCCTAAATTTTTTGTTGGTTCTATGGTTGTTTTTCAACAAGGAAGAATTACTAAAGATGAATATCGTCAATTTAAGATTTATACCAAAGTTACTCAGGACGATCAATTTATGATTAAAGAAATTGTTTATCGTCGTCTTAAACACCCAGAATGGACATTGCCAGATTTTATTTTAGTTGATGGTGGTAAACCTCAAGTTTCATCTACCACCTCAATTACCAATATTCCTGTCATTGGATTAGCCAAAAGAGAAGAAATCATAGTTATAAAAACAGGGGATTCATGGGAAGAAATTAAATTACCTAAAAATTCGCCTTCTCTTCAACTTCTTCAACAACTTCGAGACGAAGCTCATCGTTTTGCCAATAATTATCGCCAAAGTCTAATCAAAAAATCACTTTTTTCGATTTAATATTTTTTCTCTTTTTTCGTTATTTTCAGATTTTACTGGAGCATAAAAAGTTTCACCAGGCTCAGCCACAAAAGGATGCCATTCTCCTTTCCTATCTCGATAACCGTAATTAACTGTGTTTAGAACCATATATAAGAAGTTTTTTTCTCCTTTAATAGTTTTGTTTTCTGGTAATCTTTTGGCAATTAATTCTTCTTGGGTGTATCCTCTGCGATAATTCTGATTATCAGATTTTCTTTCTATTGTTGCTCCTTTTTTTAAATAACGTCGATCCTTTAGTGGAGTTTCTTCTAATAATAGGCTTCCTTTACTTTCTTTAGAAATATTTTTTGTTTTATACATTTCACCAGGATCATCAGTTGGATAAAAAACAATAGGAACTTTATTTAATGTAATTTCATCAATTGTAATTTGACCATCAATCAGCCTCATTCCATTTTTATGATCTATTCTTCTTACTTTATCCCCATTTCTACCACCTTCATTTGAAGGTTCTTCACCATCACCTAAACCATGACCCGTCAAACTTTCTATTTCAGAATCACTTAAGTTAAAGTGATGAAGCTCTTCTTTTGTATAAAATTCTTCGTGTTCTGTCATTAATTTAATATTTAATAACCTATAATATAATTATATCAAACTTCTTCTTCCTCGTCAACATTGGTTATCTTTCTAATATGTCCTTTAACCCATTGGTTTTTAGCCACTTCCAACCAATTTTTATTGACATTTAGTTTTTTATTCATCAAAACCTCTACTACATCACCGGTTTTAAGTTCAGTATCAAGTTTTGCCATTTTTCCATTTATTTTAATTCCATTGCAATGGTCGCCGACTTCCGTGTGTATTCTATAGGCAAAATCCAATCCAGTACTTTTAGTATCAAGCTGAATTGTGTCCCCTTTAGGCGTAAATACATAAATATAATCTGTCAGCACATGTAGTCGATAATTATTTATATCTTTCTCGTTTTTCTGCCATTTAACCAAATCTTTTACCCATTCCATTCCTCGACTGCCACCGGTAGCCTCTGTTCCTAATTTATAAGCTATATGAGAAGCTGGTCCAAATTCGTTAAATTCATGCATGGCTTTAGTTTTTATTTGAATTTCCACTGTTAGTTTTTCTTTCCAAACGACTGTGGTCTGGATTGATCTGTAACCATTTGGTTTTGGGTTAGCGATATAATCCACAAATTCATCTTCCAAATAATTATATTTAGCGTGTAATAAACCTAAAATGTTATAACAATCAGCCACATCTTCAGTTAAAATTCTTAAAGCTACTCTATCTTTTATCCTATCTTTTCCTTTTTTTTGAATTTTTAAAAAAGTGCTATAAAGACTTTTAATTCTGCCTTCTACAATCGCTCCATTTATATTATTTATTTTTAATAATTCCACTAAATCTTTATCTACCAAAGCCAAAGCTTTAATTTCATTTTTACGATTATCTTCAAACATTTTTCTTAATTCTTCAGCTTCTTTTGGATAAACAATTTGAAAAGCGATATCTTCCACCATCTTTTTAAAGAAATGCAAACCTACATACTCGGCCACTGGTCCATAAACTCTCAAAATATTTTTACCATATTTAAGCTGTCTTTCTGGAGAAATATATTGAATAGTTAGACCGTTATGTAACTTATCAATTAATCTTAAAATCAAAACTCTGACATCATTTACCGAAGAAAATAAAAATTTTCTAAAAAGTTCGATATTAAGTTGATTAATTTCTATCCCTTTAGTTTTTTTTGCCACTTCGGTCAATCCTGAAACTAAAAGAGCTACTTCATCTCCAAACTCATCAGCAATTTGATCAATCGTTATATTAGTATCTTCAACGCAATCATGAAGTAAGGCTGCTAAAACTGCCTCTTCACCGATATGTAACTGCATGGCCACCTTAGCAATCCAAGCCGGATGAGTTATGTATGGTTCGCCCGAATCCCTTTTTTGGCCCGAATGAGCTTTTTCGGCAAAATCGTAGCATTTTTTGATTAAATCCCGATTAAATCCGCTTCCATCAATATGTTTTTCCAAATCTGCCCAACAGTTTTTAGTTAGTGATAAATCTATCGCCATACTTAAGCGATTATATCAAAATATTAAATCCTTTCGGCAAAAACTAATAATCTCTTCCAGTCTGTTCCTAGTGGCCAGCAAGTTTGTAGTATTAAAATTTCTTTATCTTTTTCACCATAATTTAAGTATTCAATTTCTTTAGCTTCAACTATTTTTTGAGCATAAACTTTATAGGTATAAACTCGTCCATTATAGTTGATGAAAATTGGATCACCATTTTTTAATTCTCCCAATAGATAAAAAACCGAGTTTTTTCTTACCATTTGGACACCTTGACTTGTCGAATGAGCAAAAAGGTAAATTGCCTTATCTTTTTGTCCAGGTAAAGAGCTATTTTTAGCTTGAGCTACTATTCCTTGCTCCAGAATTGGTAAATATTCTTTTTTATCAAAAGGAGAAACATTAGCTTTAATCTTAGCCGAAGCTAAAATTTTAGGAATTCTGATTGAAAATTCTTCTATTGGAACTATAGTTTCTGTTTCTTTTTCTATGTTAACTATTTCAGTTTTATTATTTTTTTGCTTATTATAAACAATAATTGAAGTAGATAATGGCCAATACAAATAAACTAAATATCCAATTGCTGTCAAAAAAACACCAGTTCCTATATAAAAGAAATATTTTTTACTTCCTGACGGGTTATGAAAAATTATCCCTTTTTTAGACCTAATTTTTACCGTTCTCTTTTTTGGAACTAATCTAAAGAAATCTAACATATTCTATTGTACTCATAAATATTTGACAAAGAAAAGCATTTACTCTAACATATACTCCAACATACAAAAAAATATATTAAAAACCCCTGGAATAAAACCGGGGATTTATTTTTATTAATTACAAAAAATGAGCCAAAAAAATCTATTAACTCAAGAAGGTTACAATAGTCTAGTCGAGCAATTAAATGATCTCAAAAAAAAACAAGAGCATTTAATTAGCCAAATTGAAGATGTGGCTCAACCAGATGAATCTGGTGAAGACGGCCTAGCTACCCAATTAAAAGAAGAATTAGAAGTTGTTAATGATAAAATCGATAGTTTAGAATCCGCCCTTGAAGATGTCTCCATAATTAATGGAGACTGCAAACGAAACCAAGTCGAAGTTGGTTGTACTGTAAAAATTAAAATTTCTGATAATTCGATCAAACAGTTTAGTATCGTCACTAATTTAGAGGCTGATCCAAATGTTAATAAAATTTCCGATCAATCACCTTTAGGTGTCGCTTTATTAGGTAAAAAAATTAACGATAAAGTTGAAGTCAGTGCTCCCGCTGGTAAAATTACCTACAAAATAGTCTCTATCTGCTAAAATAATCTATGGCAGACTTAAAATTAAACGAACTTCAACGACAGCGTCAAGAAAAATTGGATAAGCTCAAAGAAACTTATTCCAATATTTATCCTCAACCAAATCTTGAAAACAAGATAAGTACATCTGATGCTAAAGAAAAAATTGATAAAGAAGTTTTAATTGCTGGTCGTCTTATGTCTCTTCGTGGTCATGGCAAAATAATGTTTGCTGATTTACAAGATCGTGTCGGCAAAATTCAACTTTTTTTCCAACAAAACACCCTTGGTGAAAAAATGTCAGAAACAAAACTTTTAGATTTAGGAGATATTGTTTCTATTTCTGGAAAAATTTTTAAAACTGTTGCTGGAGAAATAACTGTTGATGTCCAGAAATTCCAAATTTTAGCTAAAAATATTCGACCTCTCCCAGAAAAATTTCATGGATTAAAAGATGTTGAGATTGCTTATCGCCAACGCTATGTTGATTTAATTGTCAATCCTGAATCTCGTCAGGTTTTTGAAACCAGAACAAAAATTTTATCTGAAATGCGTCGTTTTCTTGATGACCATGGTTTTATGGAAGTTGAAACTCCAGTTCTTCAACCAGTTTATGGTGGTGCTGCTGCCAAACCTTTTGTCACTCATCATAATGAATTAGAAATGGATATGTATCTTCGTATTTCCGACGAATTATATTTAAAACGCCTTATTGTTGGTGGTTTTGAAAAAGTTTATGAAGTCAGCCGTGATTTCCGAAACGAAGGTGTTTCTCGTTTTCACAATCCCGAATTTACTCAAATTGAATTCTATTGGGCCTATGTTGATTATGAAGTTTTGATGAAATTCACCGAAGAATTAATCAAACATTTATTGATGAAAACCCGAGATACTTTAAAAATTTCTTTTCAGGGTACTGAATTAGATTTTTCCAAGCCAATCAAAAGATTAACTTTCAAAGATGCTATTTTAAATAAAACTGGTATCGATATTGATGAAATAAAAACAGAATCAGAATTTAAAGAAAAATTAAAAATTAAAAATTTAAAATTAGATTTTAAGGGAGTTTACGGTCTTGGTGCTTGTTTTGATGCTCTTTATAAAGAATATGTTCGTCCTGAAATTATTGAACCAACTTTCATTATGGATTACCCCGCCGAAATGATTGCTTTGGCTAAACGTAAGGAAAACGATCCAACTAAAATTGCTTCTTTCCAATTGCTCGCCTGTGGTACTGAATTTTTAAAAGCCTACAATGAATTAAATGATCCAGAAGATCAAGCCGCTCGTTGGACTGATGAACAAAAACTAGCCGATCAAGGCTCTGAAATTGCCTCCCAATTTGATGTTGATTATATTCGTGCCCTTGAATACGGCATGCCGCCAACCGCTGGTTGGGGAATGGGTGTCGATCGTTTTGTCCAACTTGTCACCGACTCCGCCACCATCAAAGACGTCATCTTGTTTCCGTCAATGAGAAAAGAAGAATAATTATGGAAAAACCAAGTAAATTAAGTTTGGAGAAGATTAATAAAATCATTACTGTCAAAGGTACACCAATAGAATCTCCAACTCCTAGAAGTTACACCAACCAAGCTGATCAGATGAATGAGGAAATTAGACAAATAAAAATACAAGATGCCAAAGATGCCGCAGAATTAGAAATGTACGAATGTAGGCCATAAATACATTAAAGATGGATTATATTTTCCCACTAATGGAATCAAAATCTTTTTTATTAGAGTTTAATTTATAATTAACTATGAAATTACTTTTAACTTCTGCTGGATTAGCCAATAATTCAATAATTAAAGCGTTACAAGAATTAGTCGTCAAACCTTTTTCAAAATTAAAAGTCGCCTTTATTCCTACTGCCTCAAATTTAGAAGAGGGTGATAAACAAGACTGGCTAATTGAAGATTTAATTCAGCTTAAAAATCTCAAATTTAATAGTATTGATATTATCGATATTTCCGCCTTACCAAAAGAAATTTGGTTAGAAAGATTAAAAGATGTTGACATTATATATGTCGAAGGTGGAAATACTTACCATCTAATGTATTGGTTTAATAAATCAGGTTTATCTGAAATTTTGGCTGAATTATTAAAAACTAAAGTTTATATTGGTGTTAGTGCTGGTACAGTTGCTATCACCCCAAGTCTTTTAAACGACCCCGAAAGTCGAGAAGCTATTTCTCAAACCAACGAAACAATTTATGATAATGGTTTATCTTTAGTTAATTTTATGATTGAACCACATATCAATAGTGGTTGGTTTCTCGATTCAACTTTAGAAAGTTTAGAAAAAAGATCTAAAGATTATTTATATTCAATTTATGGCATTGACGACAATACCGCTATTAAAGTTGACGGTGATAAAATTGAAATAATTTCCGAAGGTGTTTGGAAAAAATTTAAAAAATAATATGAATAGAGAAATTTTTGTATCAGCAGTCGAAAAAACTTTAGAGAAAAATATTTATTTTCATTCATTAGCTCTCGAGGCTTGTATGGGTGGAATTTACGATTATTTAAAAGATAATAATCAATTAGAAAATGAAGTACCAAAAGAAGAATGGCTTTTAGCTGGTCTAGTTCACGACATTGATTATGTCGTTGAATTTAAAGAATTCCACCCCAATAGAACTAAGGAAGCTTTAAAAAAACTTGATTTAGAAATTTCTGATTCTGTTGATCAAATTATCAAAGCTCATGCTCCAGAAATTTCCGGAGTTAAACCCACTTCTAAAGCTCAATGGTCAATTTTTTGTGCTGATAGTTTAACTGGTTTAATTGTTGCTGTTGCCTTTGTTTATCCATCGCGAAAATTAGCCGACGTCAAAACTTCCTCAGTTTTAAAAAGATTTTTAAAAGAACCCCGTTTTGCTGCTGGCACTCGTCGTAATGAAGTGACTCAGTGTGAATTAGCAGAAGGTCTAAATATTCCTCTCGAAAAATTTATCGATATTTGTCTTACTTCAATGCAACAAATTGCACCAAAAATTGGGTTATAATTTGTCATGGAAAACAAGATAATTCACACAGCTATTACCAAAACCGGCAAAACCGTTTCTTTTCGCTATCCAACCATTGACGATGCTGAAATTTTAATGAATTATATTAATAAAATTTCCGCTGAAAAAAGTTTTATATTACTTCAAGGTGAACAACAAAGTTTAGAAGAGGAAACCAAATGGTTAAAAGACAAATTGGAAAAAATTGATAAAAATAAATGTGTCTATTTTTTAGGGTTTATTGATAATAATCTTGTTGCTACTGCTGAAATTACATTGGGATCTTTTGTTAAAAAACATATTGGCTCTTTCGGAATCTGTGTTGCTAAAAAATATAGAGGAGAGGGAATTGGTAAAATTTTGATGGACTCAGTTATTAAAGAATCTATTAAAAATATTAAAGATTTAAAAATTATTGAATTAGAAGTTTTTGCCAACAATCCAATTGCTCAAGAATTGTATAAAAAAATGGGATTTATTGAATTTGGTCGTATGCCAGAAGGGATTAAACATAAAGATAATTTTATAGATGCAATTTTGATGTACAAAAAGGTCAAATAATTGAGGTGATATAGTTTGATGTATTTGTCAATTTGCGATAAAACTGCGGGTTTTATTTTTATCCCTATTTGTTACAATAAAAGCATCAAATGATCGACATTAATTTACTCCGACAACAACCCGATCTTATCAAGACTGCGCTCGCTAATCGCCAAAAAGACCCCACCCTCGCTGATAAAGTTTTAGACTTTGATAAATCTCGTCGTGAAATTCTTTCTCAAGTTGAAGATCTTCGTTCCCAACAAAATGCCATCAGTCGTGAAATTAAAGGCAAGCCAACTGAAGACCAATTATCTAAAGCCTCCACTCTCAAAGAAAAATTAAAAACCCTAGAAGTTAATTTAAAAGAGGTTGAAGATAAACAAAATTCTGTTTTAGAAGAAATTCCTAATATTCCTTCCGACGATACTCCAATTGGTAAAGACGATACTGAAAACCAAGTTTATAAAACTGTTGGTGAAATTCCTAAATTTGATTTTCAACCACTCGATCATGCTGATCTTGGTGAAAAATTAGATATCATTGATGTCAAAAAAGCTGCCCAGATTTCTGGTTCTCGTTTTGGTTATTTCAAAGGTCAAGGCGCCATTTTGGAAATGGCCGTCATGCATTACGCTTTTAATAAATTAGCTCAAAAAGATTTTATTGGCATGATTCCTCCTACTATGATTAAAAGCAGTACTGAATGGAAGTGTGGTTACGCCAGTAATAAAAATTTAATGGGTGCTTATTATTCCAGTCCTGAAGATGATTTGATTTTTATCAGCAGTTCCGAACACTCCGTTGTTCCCTATCACATGGACGAAATTCTCGATGCTAAATCTTTTCCAATTAAATATGTCAATTATTCGCCTTGTTTTAGGCGAGAAGCTGGTACTTATGGCAAAGACATGAAAGGCATGCTTCGGGTTCATTTTTTCAACAAAGTTGAAATGAATGTTTTTACTCTTCCTGATTACAAAATTTCTGATGTTATGTGTTTAGAGATGTTGGCCAACGAAGAAGAACTAATGCAGGAATTAGAATTACCTTATCAAATTGTCAAAGCTTGTACTGGCGATCTTCCTCAACCAAATCGTCGTATGTACGACATCAACACTTGGTTCCCTGGTCAAAATGCTTACCGCGAAACCCAATCCTGCAGTAATTGTGGTGACTACCAAGCCCGTCGTTTAAACACTAAAGTTAAAATTGATGGCAAAAATGAATTAGTTCATATTTTAAATGCCACCTTGGTTACCGACCGTGCCGTTTTAGCTATTATTGAAAATCATCAACAAGCCGATGGATCTATTAAGATTCCCAAGGTTTTAATTCCCTTCACCCATTTCGAAGTTATCAAACCCAAAATTAGCTAGAGGAGCCACCTTTGTCTGGATCTTTTCTCTCGAAAGAAAGGATAGATCCAGACCGGTGTTTTTTAAGATATAATTACCCATATGTTTAAGTTATTAAAAAATTTATTTGATGAAGATATTCGCCGTATCAATTCTTATAAACCGATCATTCAAAAAATCAACGATTTTGAAGCCGAGATTTCCAAATTAGATGATAATCAACTTTCTCAAAAAACTATTTATTTTAAAGAACTATTAAAATCAGGTAAAACTTTAGATGACATCTTACCAGAGGCTTTCGCTGTTTGTCGCGAAGCCATAAATCGAGTTATTGGCGAAAGAGCTTATGATGTTCAGCTTATGGCTGCCATTACTCTCCACCAAGGTGCCATTGCTGAACAAAAAACCGGAGAAGGTAAAACACACTCAGTTGTTTTTCCGGCTTATTTAAATGCTTTGACTGAAAAAGGTGTTCATATCGTTACTCCAAATGATTATTTAACTCGTGTCGGTGCTGGCTGGTATCCAAAAGCTCTTAAATTTTTAGGAGTTAGTACTTCTTGTATTATCAATGAACAATCCTTTATTTTAGATTTAGACTATACCGATCCTAGTGAAAATATTGATGATCGTCTAGCTCATTTAAAACCGGTCACTCGACAAGAAGCTTATTTAGCTGATATTACCTATGGAACTAATAATGAATTCGGTTTTGATTATCTTCGTGACCACATGGCTCCGGATCAAAGCCGAGTTGTTCAACGTCCTCACAATTTTGCTGTTGTTGATGAAGTTGATTTTGTTTTAATTGATGAAGCCAGAACTCCGCTTATTATTTCTTCACCAAATAATCAACCAGTCGATAAATATTACAAATTTGCCAAAATTGCCGCTGATCTTCAACCAACCGATTATGTTATTGATGAAAAAGCCAGATCTGCCACTCTCTCTGAATATGGTATTCGTAAAGTTGAAAAAGTCCTAAATATCGGTAATTTATATGAAGAATCTTTTGAAACTATCCATTATATTGAAAATGCTATCAAAGCTCGGGCTATTTTTCATAAAGACAAAGATTATGTAGTTAAAGATGATGAAATTATTATTGTCGATGAATTTACTGGCCGCATGATGAATGGTCGTCGCTGGTCTGATGGGCTTCATCAAGCCGTTGAGGCAAAAGAGGGTGTTAAGGTCCAACAAGAATCTCAAACTTGGGCCACCATTACTTTTCAAAATTATTTCCGTCTTTATGAAAAATTAGCCGGTATGACTGGCACTGCCGCTACCGAAGCTGAAGAATTTAAAAAAATCTATAATTTAGATGTTATTTCTATTCCCACCCATCGGGACAAAAAAAGAATTGATCAAGGCGATTTAATTTTTAAATCTCAAAGATCAAAATATACTGCCGTCGCCAATTTTGTCGAAGAACGTTACAAAGTCGGTCAACCAGTCTTAATTGGAACCACTTCCATTGAAAAAAACCAAATTATTTCTTCTTTATTAAAGAAAAAAGGTTTGCCTCATCAAGTTTTAAATGCTAAAAATCATCGATCTGAAGCTGAAATTATTTCCAAAGCTGGTAAAAAAGGCGGTATAACTGTTGCTACTAACATGGCTGGCCGAGGTGTCGATATTATCCTCGGTGGCCCTAAAGATGGTGTCGATAAAAAAACCTGGCAAAAAGAACACGACGAAGTTATCTCTCTAGGCGGTCTTTGTGTTATCGGTACTGAACGTCATGAATCACGTCGCATCGACAATCAGCTCCGTGGTCGTTCTGGTCGTCAAGGTGATCCTGGTTTTTCTCAATTTTATGTTGCTCTCGATGATGATTTAATGCGAGTCTTTGGTGGTGACAAAATTAGTTCTCTTATGGGCCGATTTAATATGCCGGAAGACGTTCCTTTAACTCATCCTTTAGTTTCTAAAGTTATTGAACAAATTCAAGTCAAAGTTGAAGGTTATAATTTCGATTCTCGTAAAAATTTAGTCGAATACGACGATGTTATTAATAAACAGAGAAAAATTGTCTATCAATTGCGTGATTCTGCTCTTTTAAACCAGAAAAATGATCCTAGTAAAAACAAAGAAATTATATTTAAAAATATTGAAACTCAAATCAATTCCATTGTTTCTTTAAATACTTCTTATGAAAACGGCAAAATAGATTTTGAAAAAGTTATTCTTGAATTTGCCGAAATTTTACCTCTCGATCCTCGTCAGCGTAATGATCTTAAAAAACAATTAGATAAAAATGATAACCCGCAAGAATTTTTAGTCAAACTTCTCACTGATCAATGGCAACAGCGAATTGGTTATTTTGGTAATGATTTAGGCAACAGTATTCTTACTTATGCCATTATTTCCACCCTTGATCCTCTTTGGGTTGAACATTTAACCGCTCTTGATGACTTGCGTGACGGCGTTCGACTTCGTGGTTATGCCCAAAAAGATCCCTTAATTGAATACCGAAAAGAAGGCTATGAGATGTTCCAAAAATTAATGGCTCAATTTGAATACAATTTAGTTCGTAAATTATTCCGACTCGAACCAGTCACTGATCCCAATTTGATTCCTAAAAATGTCACCGAAGGTAGGGGAGATTCTATGTCTGAAAATCCTAATGCTGAGCCTGTCGAAGCACCACCAAAACAAGTTACGATTCAAAATGAACAAGTTGTTGGTCGTAATGACCCTTGCCCTTGTGGTTCTGGTAAAAAATATAAACGTTGTTGCTACCTTAAATCTGGACAATAAATATGTTATTAATAATTTATTAAAGGTGAAATAAATCATAATTATGAAATTCAACCCACTTATTCCAGAAATTTATGTTTCTAATTTTAAAAAAAGTCTAAAATTTTATGGTGACATTGGATTTAAAGTTGAATACCAAAGAGAAAACCCAGATTTTGCTTTCCTTTCATTTCAAAAAAGTCAGATTATGATCCAACAATCAGAACCAGATTGGGTTACTGCTGAACTTAAGTATCCTTATGGTAGAGGAATAAATTTTCAGATCACTGTCAAAAATATTGAATTAATTTTTAATCTACTAGTTAAAAATAAATATCCAATTAAATATCCAATAGAAGAAAATTCGTACCAAAAAGAAAACAAAACACTAACCTGTAAGGAATTTTTAGTTATGGATCCAGATGGATATTTACTTCGATTTTCTGAAGATATAGAAAGTTAAAACAAAACAAGTTAAAACAAAACAAGTTAAAACAAAACCTTGTTTTATTGCTAATTTCACTATAGAATACGACAAAAGTTTAATATAACATTAATCACACAAAGTGATTGACTCAAAAAAATATCGAGATTTAGGTACTTCAATTAAAAGAAAAGAAAATAAACGTGATCATTTTATTCTTCAAATGATGATGGATAAGGAATGGTTTAATTCAATAAATTTTTGTCATTTAACACAGGAAGAAATTAAAGAATGGCAATTTAAAAGAATTAAACAGATTGTTAAACATGCCTATAATAATGTACCCATGTACCATGATAAGTATTCTAAAGTCGGATTTCACCCTAAAGATTTAAAAAATTGGAAAGATTTTGAAAATTTACCAATCTTAAATAAAGAAGAAATAATCGAAGCTTTTCCTGATAGAAGTATAAGTAAAAAATATAACTTCAAATTTACAACTAGAAGTTCAGGTTCTTCTGGTAAGTTTGTCACGATTGTTGTTTCTTCAGAGGCGATTTATAGAGATACTATTCAAGGAGCTAGACAGTTCTTTTTTCAGTCAGGAGGTAACTATAAGCCAGATGATTTGGCTTTATTTATTTATACATGTCCTTGGTGGGTTTCATCTATTAACGGGAAATATAAGACTTTATTTTATCCAACTACTACTAAAATTGAAGAGGCTACAAATATAATTAAACAAATTAGACCAAAAATATTATCCCTCTACCCCACCTACTTATTAAAATTTTACGAAAATAGTGTTCCTTTAAAAGAATATGGAGTTGATTTAATTATAGTTCATTCGGAACAGACTTCTAGTAAACAGAGACTAGAAATGTCTAATTTCTTTAAAATTCCAGTTTTAGACGAATTCAGTAGTGAGGAATTGACTAGAATCGCTCTTGAATGCCCCAATAAAAAGTATCATTTAGAAGAAGATGCTTGCTATGTCGAAATTATTGATTCTAAAACCCATAAAAACTTATCTCCTGGTAACCAGGGTATGCTCATAGGTACAAATTTACTCAATGAAGCCACTCCAATCATCAGATATTTTCAAGGTGATATTGCTTGTATTGATATGGACAATAGTTGTTCTTGCGGCAGCAATTTTAGAACTATTAAATCCTTTTCTGGAAGGTTTATGGACTCAATAGTTTCAACTTATGGAGAAATTATTCCTGCAAGTTGTTTTATGGATTTAGCTTATAATTGGTATTTAGAAATGAATATCCCAATTCATGGACTAAAATATCAAATTATTCAACAGACCGATGGATCAATAGATATTAATCTTCAGCCTAAACAATATCAGATATCACCTATAGATAAGATCAAAATAAAAAATAGTTTATATCAACTTCTCCCCAAAGATACCACTATAAGAGTGAAATTCGTTAACAGGTTTTTAGATACTGGGAGTAAATTTAGACCAATTATTTCATTTAAAGAAAAAAAATGATAGAAAAAGATTTTTCTAGGGCCTTAGAACTAATCGATGCTAATCTTTCTCAAATTAGAAAAAAAGTTTCTAGCAGGGATTTTGATCCCAATAAAGTTGCTGAAATTGAAGTAAATGATTTTTATTATGAAGGTAAAACCGTTCCTAGAATGATGGTGGTTTTAAGAGCCACAGGGTGTCAACATTATAGTGATCACCAAGGATGCTCGATGTGTGGACATTTTGAAGGGACCACCTCTACACCTGTAACTGTTGAAAGTTATCTAGAACAATGGCAAAGTGTTTTAGATGGTGTCATTGAAGATAAAAATGGAACTAATTTTAATCTCAATGATTTTCCAATTTTATGTATTTACAATCTCGGAAGTTTTCTAAACCCAAAAGAAATTCCACCAGAAGCTGGTAGATCAATTTTTTCATCTCTGAATAATTATCCAGGTATAAAAAAAGTAATTATTGAATCAAGGGCTGAGTATGTAAATCCAGAAAGTTTAAAAAATATAAGGGATGTATATCGTGGCACAATAGAAGTTGGAATTGGTCTTGAATCCAAAAATTATACTATCAGAGAGCTGTGTCATCATAAAAATATGCCTGATTTAAACGAATTTACAAGATCAATTAAATGTTTACATGATTATGCTTTTAAAGCATTAGCCTATGTTAATCAAAAACCTCCATTTTTAACCGAAAAAGAAGCAATTATTGACGCTTCTGAAACTTCAATTTATGCTTTTGAACAAGGTGTAGATGCTGTATCTATTGAACCTACTTCAATCCAAAGTAACTCTCTTACTGATTTATTAACCAAAAGAGATGTATATAGAGTCCCTTGGCTTTGGTCAGTTATTGAAGTTGTTAGAGGCATTTATGACCATTTTGGTAATGACCATAAAATGGATTTAAGAATTGGTGGTTATTTTGATGAAACTGTTTTAAGTGGTAGTCAGGGTGTTGCTCCCGGTGTTAAGAGAAATGAAATTTTCCCTTATACTACATCTGGTAATTGTCCAGATTGTAACCCAAGGATTATTGAGGCAATAAAGGAATTTAACCGGACTTATAATCCAGAGATTCTTTACTCCCAAAAAAAATGTCAACATTGTTATCCTCAGTGGGAAAAAGAAATTACTCAAGAAGAAAAAAGAACTATACCTCAGAGAATTATCAATATTCTAGATATAACCTAAATATATGGAAAATATCTCATTAAAATGTGATTTTTGTCAACAACAATTTGGATATCCATATACTCAGAATGAACATCGCCATCCAGAATATGAAATTGGCGGAGTACCGATAAACTTATTAACAATGAGATATGATTTAACCGATATTGGTCCAATAGTGCAAGGGAATTATGATATTGAATACAGAAAAATGTTGCCCTATAGAGATAAAATTATTTCTCAAAATGAAGGTCATACACCGTTATTAAAAATTAATCTTCCAGATAGTACTGGAAATTTTTTTATTAAAGATGAATCAACTAACCCGACTGGTAGTTTTAAAGATAGAGGAATATCCCAGTTAGTTACAGAAATAAAATCACTAGGTAAAAAGAAAGGAGCTATTCCATCTACAGGTAATGCAGGTATTTCATTTGTATCTTATTCTAATATAGCTGATATTGAACCAATAGTGTTTCTTCCAGAAACTACTTCGTCTGAAAAACTGAAATTGGTCAAAGATAATGCTACTTTAGTTTTTGATAAAGATTTAATTAAAAGTTTTGAACATTTTTTTGAATTTTGCAGAGAAAATCCTGATATTTATAATGGTTTTCCTTCAACTAATAACACTTATCTTCAGGGCTTAAAAACCACAGCTTACGAAATATATTCTCAATTAGGTCAGGTCCCAGATTGGGTTTTTCTTCCATGTGGTAGTGGAGGAAACATAGTTGGGTGTTATCAAGGATTCCTTGATTTATTAAAAATAGGTTTAACAGATCATTTACCAAGATTTGTTTCAGTTCAGTGTGAAGGAGCTGATCCTATAACTTACGGTCATAAAAATAAAATTTTAAATCATGTTCCAATATTAGAAAATCCGACTCAATCCAAGGCTGAAGCGATTGCCTCAGATACTTGTTTTAACTATTTTAGAATCCAGAACATTTTACAGTTAACTCATGGAACAGCAGTTTCGGTTTCGGACAAAGAAATTGAAAATATTCAAGGTTTTGATAATTTTGAATTTTCATCTCGATCTGTTATTCCAGCAGTAACTAAAATTAACCATTTAATTAAGTCTGATGATATTGTCACTCTTATTGGAACTGCTAAAAACAGGGAATTAAATCTATGATAGAAAATCGAAAAAATTTACCAGTAACAGTTTTATGTGGTGGTGACTCTTCGGAAAGACCAGGATCATTATTATCTGGTCAAACCATTGAAACTTTATTAAATGAATCAGGCTACAATCGAGTTTGTAGATTTGATCTTCGTGAAGATAATATAAAATTATTACCAGATCAAAAAGACATTGGTACAGCTTTTGTCGTTATGCATGGCGGCTTTGGTGAAGATGGTACTCTCCAAGGTTTATTAGATATGATGAGAGTTCCATATACTGGTTGTGGAGTTTCAGCTAGTGCAATTAGTGCTGATAAAACATTATTTAACAGTTTTGTCAGATCCTTAGGATTTTTATCTCCGAGACAAACTATTATTGAAAATCCTGAAGATTTAGAGAACCTTCAAATAATATCTCCTAAAGTGATCAAACCAGCTACTCAAGGATGTTCTTATGGTGTTTTTTATATAGAGAATAAATCAGAATTGTTAAATAAACTTGAATTTTCCAAAAGATTTAGTGATATGACGATTATTGAAGATTATATTTCAGGCAGAGAATTTTCTATCGGCTTATATGAAATTCCACATTCACGACAACCAAGAGTTTTACCACTTCTAGAAACAAAACCAACTAGACAAATATTAGATTTTGAATCAAAATACCCCGGAGGTGAATATCTATCTGAAATTATTATACCCGCTAAAGTAGATCATTGTGTTCAAAAACAAATTGAATCAGAAGGTGTTGCTATTTTTAATAGGCTTAAATGTCAAGGATATGTCCGTATGGATTTACGTCTTACTAAGAATAATAAGATATATTGGCTAGAAAATAATACTAGTCCTGGAATGATAAGCTTAGAAGAAAGTGATTTTCCTTTAATGTTAAAATCTGGGGGTATTGATGCTAAGGACTTTGTTGATCAAATAATTGAAAGTACTATGGTTCGATATAAAGACAAAAATGAGTTTAAGAAATTAATTCCTGGAGAAAAAGAAATGGTTGAATATTTAGGATTAAAACTTGCAGATTAATTTATGTCTGAAAAAATAAATCCAAGTTTTTTAAATTCCAATGAATGGATGTCAAAAAATGACTCAACTAGATTTAGTTTTATTGGTATTCCGATAGATAAAAATTGTGTCTCCCGACCAGGAACTAAATTTGGACCAAATGCTATTCGACAATCGTCATTAGTTTACTATTATCCTGAATTTGAAGGATTATATGATCCTGAAAAGAAAAGATATATTCTAACTGACAAAGTTATAGTTGACTTAGGAGATATAAAAAATAAAGGTAAAAATTTAAATACTAAAATAACCGAATCTATTAGATTTATTATTAGTAATAATTCAGTTCCAATAGTTTTAGGAGGTGATCACTCTATTACTTATCCTATACTTCAAGCATACAATCAAAAATTTAACATTCTTCATTTGGATGCACATAGTGATTATCAGCGTTTTGATGAAAGTGAAGCTATGGAAAGCGGATTAGTTATGCGAAGGTCTAAATCTCTAAAAAATGTTAATAAAATAATTCATGCCGGAATTAGGGGATATTTAAATTCTGGCCAAGGGATTCGCGATTCTTTAAGCGATGGTAACTCTTTGATCACTTGTGAAGTTCTTAAAAAGGAAGGTGTTACTTCAATTTTAAGTCAATTAGATGATTTACCTTTGTATATAAGTTTCGATACTGATGTTCTTGACCCTAGTATTTGTCCAGGAACTACTGTTCCTGAACCAGGGGGAATTAATTACGATTTAGCCCGCAGCATTCTTACTGAATCAGTCAAACACTCTAGATTAATAGGTGCTGACTTCGTCGAATTAAATCCCAAATATGATATTAATCAAATCAGCAGTCTCCATGTATCAAAATTAATTATTGATATGTTGGGAGAAATTTAATTCTTGAAACCTGAACCAGTTATTAATAAAAGACAGTTGTTTATACCTTCAAATAATACTGGACAGTAGGTTATTGCAGATGCATATTCTGAATTTATCCCTTTTTTTAATAATGCTTCATAAGCAGTTAATATTTGTTTATCAGAATAACTAAACATATCTCCATGACACATTTTGGCTATATTAATCGATTCATTGCCATCGTATGGATTTCCAATCCTTATTGCTTTTGCTATAGTTTCAGGTTGTTCACAAGATTTTATTGATTTTTTTTCTTTAAAAGCTTTAACTATTGGAGAACAATTATTAGCCTGTACCCCAATTAATTTAGGTATTTTTTTTATTAATCCTTTTACTTTTAAGTCTTCAAAACCTCTATATATTCCAACATAAGTCGTTCCATCCCCCAAAGGAATAATTATTTTTTCCGGTAAATTTTTTTTAAAATGATCATATATTTCATATGACACAGTTTTATATCCATCAAAACGACAATCTTGAAGACTAGCTAAAAATAATTTATTTTTTTTAGAAAATTTCACCGCTTTTGGAAGTGTTTGATCATAATTTCCGTCAATCTTAAAAAGATTAGCACCAAGATCAAGTATTTGTTTTAGTTTAACCTTGCTAGTATCCGTAGGTGTAAATACATAACAATGATATTGGTATAAGGCACAAATTGATGCTAAAGCTACTCCCATGTTTCCTGTGCTTGCTACTACAATACCCTTAAAATTATTTTTTTTAGCCATTACAAACTCCATAAAAACTTCTCTATCTTTAATTGAATTAGAAAAAGAACAATATTCTAATTTAGCCCAAACATCACTTCCAGGCAAAGTTATTATTGGAGTTGGATTATTTGGATACATGGCTAATAATTCTCTATCCGTGATAGATAAAAACTCTTTATATTTTAAAAAAATATTTTTTTCTAACAGTTTTTTGGTATACATAAATTGTTATCCAATAACAGTATATTTTAACATCAAACATTATTCTTCTGTTCATTATTGACAACATCTAATGATATTGTTAGTATCCATAACTATATAAAATATAAACGATGAATCATATTGAAGCTACTGAAATTAATTCAAATAGGGTAAAAGAAAAAGATCCAAAAGGAAGTCCACTTATTAAGGTATCAGGATTATCATTCTCAACTTACGATCATGATTTATTTAATAATGCCACTTTTCAGGTACACCAAAATGAAGTTGTTGCTTTAGTTGGTAAAAATGGATCAGGTAAATCATTTTTGTTAAGGAGTATTATTGGAGACGAAATTCCAGATAGTGGAGATGTTGAAATTAGTAATAATATTAGTATTTCTTATTTACCTCAAGATATTGAAGATTTGGGAATTACTGAATCGATTACTATAAAAGAATTATTTTGGAAGGCTAGAGGATTAGATAATATTGAAAACTCCATAAATGGTTATTATGAAAAAATGGCAAGTGGAAATTACAATGACCAAGATATGGTTGAGTTATCTAAACTGCAAACTTTATTTGAACATAAAAATGGATACACTGCCGAAGATGAAATGAATACTATTCTCAGAGGACTTGGTTTAGATCATCAAAAAACTAGACATATTACTCCTGACACTAAACTTGAAGAAATGAGTAGTGGACAAAAAACGAGAGTATTAATTGGTCAATCTCTATTTTCCGATGCGAATTTATTAATTTTAGATGATCCTACGAGTCATTTAGATATAGATTCCGTTATTTGGCTGTCTAGATATATCAAAAATTGTAAAAAAGGAGTTTTAATTGCTACTCAAAATATTGATTTTGTTGATGCATGTGCCGATAAAATTGTGGAAATTACCGACTCCCATAGAGTTTTATCCTATACTGGTAATTACAGTCAATACATCGTCAAACGTGACCAAATTCTTGCTTCAGAACAAGATAATATAAAATCTAAACAACAAGAATATGATTCTCTCTTTTCTACGTGGCAAAAATTCAAAAATGAAGGTGTTTATAAAATTAGTCAAAATATGGCCGCTCGAGGTCGAGCCATTGAAACTAGACTACAAAGACTTAGTAATGAGATTAAAGGACTTCCTGGATCTCAAGACCAAGGTATTGAGCAAAGAGTTAGACCATTGGTTTTTTCAACATCCAAAAGAGAAAGTTCTTCCGCAATTCTAAAAATAGAAAATCCAGTTATCTCTTATGGAGAATTTGAAGCTATCGATATGTCGAATGTTAATATTCAACTTAAAAGAGGCGATAGGTATCTAATCACAGGTGAAAATGGTTCTGGTAAAAGTACTTTACTCAGAGTTATAGCTCGACATTATCACGAAAATTTTTCTATAAATAAAGGCAGGATTTATACCACAGAAGATTTAACAATTGGTTATTTTGCTCCAGATAATATAGGTATAAATAGAAAAGGAAGAGTTATCGAGGAAATAACTGGAACGAAAACCAAACCCAATGAAGCAGAAGCTGTTTCAATTTTAACTTTTTTTGGTTTCCCCTTTTGTGGTTTATGGGAAAGAACTATAGAAACTTTAAGTTCAGGTGAAAAAAAACAACTTGCCCTAGCTAAAATTATGGCAATAAAACCAGATATTCTTCTATTAGATGAACCAACAGATAATTTAAATTCAATTATTATGAAGCGTTTAGTTTCAGCTATAAATTCTTACGATGGAACATTAATCCTTATTTCTCATGATACAGATTTTAAAAACAACCTAAAAATAACTCACGAAATAGAATTAAAGGATGGTAGATTAACTAAATCTCAAACTTTTTAAACTTAATTCAATTATTCAATTAATAAGTTATAATATTCATTGAATGATATCTCAGAAAATAATAAACCTAATTGGTCTACATTTCTTATGTCACTTCAAAAAGTGTTGTTATCCTAAATTTGGTTAAAAATATGAATAAAAAAATCTGGAAAGAAATTAAAAAAGCCAAAAATATTCTATTAACTCTCCATCCAAATCCAGACGGGGATTCTATTGGTAGTTCTTTGGCTCTCTATCATGCCCTTACTCAAATTGGTAAAAAAGTTACCCTTATTTCTGGTGATTCTCAAATTGCTGGAAATTTTTTCTCTTTACCGGGTGTCAAAGAAATAACTAATAAAAATTTTTTTGATCTAGATTTGTCTAATTTTGATTTATTTATTATCAATGATATTGCTGCTCCTAATCAAATTTCCAAAATTAAAGACATAATTTTCCCTCTAGATATTAAAACTATCATTATTGATCATCATGTTAGTAATATTGGATTTGCCGATGTTAATTTAATTGATGGTTCATCTCCTTCTACTTGTCAATTAATCTTTAATCTCTTCCAATCAAATAGGATTAAAATTACCCCAAACATTGCTGCTTGTCTTTTTGTTGGTATGTATACCGACACTGGGGGTTTTAAATATTTGGGCACTACTACTAAAACATTTGAAATTGCCGCCAAATTAACCAAAATATATCCAGATTTTACTCAATTAATATTTGATATTGAAAACAACGATCATCCAGATCGTCTTAAATTCTTATCCTTAATTTTAAGTTCAGTTGAAACCTATTTTTCCGATAGTATGGCCATTGCTACTCTCAGTCATCAGGCTATAAAAGATAATAATCTTAACCCCAGTGCTGTAAGTAGTTCTGATATCGCCAATATTCTTAAATCAATTACTGGTTGGCAAATTGGTGTCGCCATTATTGAATACCAATCAAACAATATTAAAGCCAGTTTCCGTACTCGTGACGCTTCCAAATTTGATTTAAGTCTAATTGCCTCTGCTCTTGGTGGTGGTGGTCATAAAGCTGCCGCTGGTTTAGTCCTAAAAGACACCTCTATTGACGAGGCTAAAAAACTTATCATTAAAACTATCAAAAAAATTTATCCAAATATTGATAAGATATAAGCATGGATGACTGTATTTTTTGCAAAATTATAAAAGGTGAAATTCCTTGTCACAAAATTTATGAAGACGATAATTTCTTAGCTTTTTTAGATATTAACCCCGTAGCTGTGGGACATACTCTTTTAATTCCTAAAACTCATTATCGTTGGGTTTACGACGTTTCAAATTTTGGTAATTATTGGCAAGTAGCTCAAAAAATTGCTTTAGCTATAAAAAATTCTGATCTAAATCCAGAATATGTCAGTTTTTTAACCATGGGCAATGAAGTTCATCATGCTCATATTCATATAATTCCCAGATCTACAAGTGATTCTATTCAGCCAGTTCTAGCTTCAATTCCTCATGTAAAACCTTCAACTGAAGATTTTTTGACTACTGTTGAAATTATTAAAAATTCACTAAACAAATAATATGGATTCTAATCAAGAAATTCTTAAAGAGTTAAAAAATATTAATCAGAAAATCGAAAAATTTACTAAACCTTCTAAATCAATCTGGTTAAATTTTTTAAACGGTACTTTTCATTCTCTTGGTACTATCTTTGGAACAGCCATAGTTACTTTAATTTTAATTTACGTTTTTTCTCAATTCAATTTTACTAAATCAATTTCTACTTGGATGGAAAATACCTTAAGTAATGTTAAATGGGAGAAAATATTTACCCCTCAAATTCAACAAATTAAGCAAACCGAAACAAAATCAGCTAAATAAAATTAATTACTTTTTCTTTCAGCCCTAACTCGGTCAATTTTACTCAACAATCTTTTTCTTAAGCGGATATTTTTTGGAGTTACATCAATAAATTCATCATTATTAATAAAATCCAAAGCTTCCTCAATTGAATATTTAACCGCTGGCGCCAAAACGATATTATCATCATTGCCAGCCGAGCGAGTATTAGTTAAATGTTTTCCTTTACAAATATTAATCTCCAAATCTCCTTCAACTGGTCTTAATCCGACAACTTGACCTTCGTAAACCTGTTCATTTGGACTTATAAAATTAGTTCCTCGATGTTGAGCTAAATCTAATCCGAAAGATAAAGCTTTTCCAGTTTCAAAGGCAATCATTACTCCATTTCTTTCTTTTTTATTTTCTTCCATTTTTGGTTCATAATCCAAAAATAAGAAATTTAAAGATACTGTTCCCTTAGTTTCTGTCATCAACACACTTCTAAGTCCTAATGCATTTCTTTCGCTGATTTTATAAGTCATTCTGGTTCCAAACTTTTCATCAGTTTGCATATCCAACATTTCTGCCTTTCTTTTCCCTAATTCAGAAGTAATTGTCCCAACGTATTCATCTGGAGCAATAACAATTAATTCATTAAATGGTTCGTAAACTTTTCCATCAATAGTTTTAAAGATAACTTCCGGTTTTCCAACTTCCATAGCGTAACCTTCGCGTCGTAATTTTTCAATTAAAATAGCCAAATGTAATTCGCCTCGACCAGAGACTAGCATTCTAATGCTGTCATTTGGATCATCCTCAATTTTTAATCCTAAATTAGCTTCTACCTCTTCTCTTAATCTTTCTTTAAGTTCACGGCTGGTTAAAAATCTTGATTCATCTCTCGCAAAAATAGCTGTATTTGGACCAAAACTAGCTTTTAAAGTTGGTTCCGCTACTTCAATAGTTGGTAGTGCTACTTGATAGTTAGGGGAAGTTAAAGTTTGTCCGATTTCAATTTCTGAAATCCCAGATAAATAAACGATTTCGCCGCTGCTAGCATCTTGAACTTCAACTTTATTAATTCCTTCGTTCACATACATTTTCTCTACTCTAAAATTTCCAATTACTTTTTGATCATCTTTAACTAGAGAGATAAAATCTCCCTTTTTAACAATTCCCTGATTAATTCTTCCTAATGCCAATCTGCCTAAATATTCATTTTTTTCGAAAGCCGAAACTAACATTTGAAATGGTTTATCTTGATTTATTTCAGCATTTGGAATTCTTTCTAAAATAGTTTCAAATAGGGGAGTCATATCACCAGGAACTTCCATTGATTCCGGCATTTCCAAGAAAGTTTTACCGTCTCGGCCGATGGCATAAATAATTGGAAAATCTAAAAGTTCTGGATCATCAGCTAAAGATAAAAATAAATTTTCAGTGTCAGAAACAACTTCCTTGACTCTTTGATCTTTTCGGTCAATTTTATTAATCACCAAAATTACTTTTAGTTTATAATCCAGAGCTCTTTTTAGTACGAATTTAGTTTGGGATAATGGGCCTTCAGCTGCGTCTACAATTAACAAAACTCCGTCAGCCATATTTAAGACTCTTTCTACTTCACCGCCGAAATCAGCATGTCCTGGAGTATCAATAACGTTAATTTTAGTATTTTTATAAAAAACGGAAGTATTTTTTGATAGAATTGTGATTCCTTTTTCTCTTTCCAAGTCATTACTATCCATAATACGGTCAATATTCATCTCCGCTTGATTGTCTCGGAAAGAATGGGTTTGTTTTAACATTGCGTCCACCAAAGTGGTCTTACCATGGTCAACATGGGCGATTACGGCAATGTTTCTAATATCTGTAAATTTGGGCATCCTTGCATTGTACTATAATATATGAATAATGCAATAAATTGGGTTAATTAATATGAAATCATCTATTAAAAAAATAATTCTCTTTTTTCTCTTTTTATTAGCTTTAATTTTGATATTTTTTACATTTTTTCCCAAAAAAATCACTAAAGAAAAGATTGAAAATAAAGTTACTCAAACTTTTGAGAAAATTGAAGAAGTCAAAGAAACTGTCGCTCCAAAGCCGACTAAAATTTTAGAATCCGGTTTACCAAATAAACATTTAATTTCAACAACTTTCGTTGAACAATCACCCGAGAAAAATTGGGACGAGCCTTGGCAGGATGCCTGCGAAGAAGCCTCGCTTCTTACTGTTGATTTTTATTATAGAAATAAATCAACTACCTCAGAATTTACCAAAGAAAGTATTTTAAACATGCTTTCTTTTGAAGAAACTCGAAATTACACTCATGATATGAATATTTCTCAAATGTCCACAGTGGCGAAGGATTATTTGGGCTATAAATCCGAAATTATCGATAATCCAACTGTCGATCAAATTAAAAAATATATTAGTCAAAATACCCCTGTTCTTGTTCCTGCTGCTGGAAAAATTTTATTCAAAGAGAATAATCACTTTAATTCCGGTGGACCTTATTATCACAACATTGTTATTTTGGGCTATGATGACGACAAAGATCAATTTACTGTTCATGACGTTGGCACTCAATTTGGTGCTTACTTCCATTATTCATATTCACTTTTAATGGAAAGTATCCACGATTTTCCAGATTCAGGTCAAAAAGAAGATATTAATAGTGGTGAAAAAAGAGTTTTAGTTTTGTTAAAATAACTATTATGAATTTAAAAAACAAAATTCAACTTATTAGTTTAATTATTCTTTCTTCTGTTTTATTTTCTGCTTGCACTAATAAAAACTCAGAAACCAATTTAGATTTAAATATGAACCAAAATATTTCTCCAACCCCAACCACAATTGCCGCTTCCACAACTAAAACTCCTACCAATGATACCTTGGTTGCTATTACCACCAAAGATGGTCAAATAGTTCTAAAACTTTATTCAAAAGAAGCCCCAAATACTGTCGCTAATTTTATTAAAAAAGCCGATTCTGGTTTTTATAAAAATCTAACTTTCCATCGTGTTATTGCCGGTTTTATGGCTCAAGGCGGTGATCCAATTGGTACTGGCACTGGCGGTGGCAGTCAAAAATCAGAAATAAATAATATTCCTTTTGTTCGCGGAACTATTGGTTTAGCTCGTGGCGGCAATCGAGAAATCAGTAATGATAGTCAATTTTTTATCTGTTTTACCACCGAAGGTTGTCAGCATTTAACCGGTGATTACGTCAATTTTGGTGAAGTTATTTCTGGTCTTGATGTTTTAGACAAAATTAAACAAGGTGACAAAATTATCGATATTATCACTAAAACTAAATGATAAAAAAAATAATAACTGTTTTAATTATTTTTGCTGTCCTTTTTGGATTTTATAAAATAACTTCCCAAAAACCAATTTCAATTAAAATCGCACCTGCTCCAGACACTGACTTGGTTCTATTTTATGGAGACACTTGTCCACATTGTAAAATCGTCGAAGAATTTATTTCTACTAATAAAATCAACGAAAAATTAAAAATTAGTCAATTGGAAGTTTATAAAGACAAATCTAATTCATCCCTTTTTTCTAAAATGGTCAATGAAATCTGTCCTGAAAAACTAACCGCAGACGGTTTACCCGTTCCTTTCCTTATTAACCAAGTCGATAAAAAATGTTTTATAGGTGACACTCCAATTAAAGACTATCTAACTGAAAAATCAAAATAGTCTTAATGGTAAAATTATCTTGTGTACACAGGTTATAAAAAGAAACACGTCAAATTTACTTTTAAGTCGATAATTAGATTAATTATTTTTAGTGTTATTATTTTTTTTATAATCTCATATATTTCCGGTCAAAAATTAAATTCTTCTCTTAGCATTGATCCGACTATTTCTATTAATGAAAAACAAAGTAATTTTATTCTCGGAAAAACCACTGAAATTGGAAACAATATTTATAATTCAATTCCAGAAGGCAGTCGACAACAATTAGAAAATCTAAATCAAACTCCCGCAGTAAATTTTATTCAAGAAAAAATTAATTTAATTAAAGAAGCCAGTCAAGGTTTTCCTCAAAAACAAATTAAAGAAATTCAAAAAATGCTTCTTAAAAATGTTTACGAAAACAGTCTCAGAAATATTGATTCACAATAATTATGTCAAACTTATCTGAATTAAAATCAAAGTTAATTATCTTAAAAGATAAATTATCTTATCAATCCAACCTTGAAAAATTAAATGATCTTAAATTAAAAGCTGAAGATGAAAATCTTTGGAAAGATCAAAACAAAGCTCAAGAAATACTTCAAAATATTTCTGATTTACAAAAAAACATTCAAAATATTGATTCTATTGAATCCGATATTAAAAATTTAGAAGAGTTCGAAGCTTTTTTAAAAAACGAACCAGATGTTACCTTAGAAGATGAAATGCAATCTCATTTAAGAGATTTAAATAAAAAAATATCCGATCTTGAACTTCAAACTTATTTATCTGGAAAATACGACAAAAACAACGCTATTTTTTCTATTCATTCAGGGCAGGGTGGTACTGAGGCTATGGATTGGGCCTCAATGTTGCAGCGAATGTATATGAAATTTTTTGAACACAAAGGTTGGAAATTTGATTTGATTGATATCACTCCTGGTGAAGAAGCTGGTATAAAATCAGTCTATTTTAAGGTCTATGGCAGTTATGTTTATGGTTATCTTAAACATGAAGGCGGCACTCATCGCTTAGTTCGCCTTTCTCCTTTTAATGCCGATCAGCTTCGTCAAACATCTTTTGCCAAAGTCGAAGTCAGTCCAGTTATTCAAAATGACAATACTGTTGCCATTAAACCAGAAGATATTGAATTTTCCGCTTACAGATCTGGTGGTAATGGCGGCCAAAATGTTAATAAGGTTAGTACTGCTGTCAGAATTGTTCACAAACCAACTGGTATCGCCGTCAGTTCTCAAAGTCAAAGATCACAGGAACAAAATCGCAATATGGCCATGGAAGTTTTACTATCCAAGCTTTGGGCTATTGAACAAGAAAAACAAAACCAAGAAAAAAAAGATATTAAAGGTGAAAATGTTGTCGCCGGTTGGGGGCATCAAATCCGATCTTACGTTCTTCATCCTTATAAAATGGTTAAAGATTTACGGACTAAATATGAAACTTCCGATACTGTCGGAGTTTTAGATGGCGACCTTGACGCTTTTATTGAAGCTGAGTTAAAATTATAAACATGACTCCTCTTCAAATTTTAATTAAAAGTCTAAAAATATTTTTTATTTTTATTTTCGGATCATTTTTTTTATTTTTATTTTTAATTGTTTTGACATCCAGTTTAATTTCCCGATCCATTAATCGACCTCCAAATTATTTAATCGAAACAGTTTTTAATTCTGTTAAAAATAATCCTTATGAATCAAAAGATAAAATAAATTTTTTAATTCTTGGTCTGGATAAGCGCGATGATGCTCTTGAAAAAACCTCTACCACTGATACTGTTATTTTTGCCTCTCTTAATTTAAAAACTTTCAAATTAAATTTAATTTCCACCCCAAGAGATTTATGGTTTTATGAAAAAGAAGTAAAAATAAATGGTCTTTATCCTTTAAGTTTAGAATCTGGCCAAGATAAATTTGATTTTTTGAAATCAAATTTTGAGAAACTCTACAATCAACCTATTGATCATGTCGTAGTTCTTACTACTGATAATTTAATTAGTTTTGTTAACCTTATTGGCGGTGTCGATCTTAATTTAGAAAATGGATTCACTGATAATCAATATCCGAATCAAGCTTATATAGACAACCCATCACCTTCAATTCCAATTTACAAAACAATTAGCTTTCCCTCAGGTCTTGTCCATTTAGATCAAAGTAATATTACTGAGTTTGTTCGTTCTCGAAAAAGCGCCGATACTGCCGCTGCTGGTGGTACTGATATTGGCCGAATTGAACGTCAACAGCTTTTAATTGAAGCTATTTTAAATAAAATAAAATCAGGCGAATTAATTAATAATAAAGATCAACTTAAAAATCTCTATTTTTTTTGGAATAATGAAATTTCTAAAACATTATCAGATATTGATGCTCTTCAAATTGCTTTTGCTTTGAATGAAAATATAAGCAAAATTTCCCTCAATAAAATTGAAATTCCTATCGGTATTAATGCTAAAGACGGCATAATTTACCATCCTCTGAAATCTATTAATAAACAATGGGTTTATATTACTTCCGACGATAAATATCAGGCTTTTCAACAGTTTGTTTCTGATCAAATAAAATAGCCTCCCTTTCTAATTTTTGTTATACTGAATAATCAATTATTAATTGTTAATTATTAATTCTTAATTATTTAAAATGGATATTCCAAATCTATCTCAAAATCCTCAAATTCCAGTCTCTAATCCAGTTATTTCTCAAAAATCAAAAAACCCTAAAACAGTTTATTTTATAATTATTGTTTTAGCCATTGTTTCCGGCTTTTGGGTTTCTCGCTTTTGGCCGTTATCAAAATCTAGCAATAATATTATTAGTACTCTCACCCAAAATAATGTAACTCCTGCCGACAGTCTTAAAAGTGCTAACGATTTAGTAGTTGGGCAATCTTATGGTGATACCGGTAAAACTTTTACTGATACTGCTACCGGCACTATCGTTAAAGGTGGTATTAATGGCGAAGGCACTCATACTCTCCAACGAGAAGGTGGTAAAACCCAAAACGCCGCCTTAACATCTTCTACCGTTGATCTAGATCTTTTCCTTGATAAGAAAGTCGAGATTAAAGGTGAAACTAATTCTTCAACCAAAGCTGGTTGGTTTTTAGATGTCGGTATTATCAAAATTCTAGAATAAAAATTATGAAAATTGTCTTTGATCAAGTTGATAAAAAATTTGGCATTGTTAATGCTTTAAAAGACATTAGTTTTGAAATAGATCAAGGAGAATTTGTTTTCATTACCGGCAATTCTGGAGCCGGTAAATCAACTCTTTTAAAACTTATTTTAAATCAATTAAAACCCAGTTCAGGGAAAATATTATTAGGAGATGTAGATTTATCTCTTGGTAATAAAGATGATATTAATAATACTCGAAGAAAAATTGGGGTTGTTTTTCAAGACTATCAACTTATTTCCGATAAAACAATTGAAGAAAATATTGCCTTAATATTGGACATTGTTAACTACCCAAAAGAAAAAATTCAATCACGAATTGATCAAGTTATCAAAGAAGTTAACCTCGGTACTCGTCGCTTTTTATTTCCCTCTCAACTTGCTGGTGGCGAACTTCAAAGAGCCGCTTTAGCTCGGGCTTTAGCCATAGAACCAGAAGTTATTTTAGCTGATGAACCAACTGGCAACTTAGACCCCGAAAATTCTTGGAATTTAGTCAAACTTCTAAAAGAAATCAATCAAAAAAACAACACTACTATTATTATGACTACCCACAACAATGACATTGTTGAATCAATGGGTAAAAGAGTTATTAAACTTAAAGAAGGAGAATTAGTATGAACCCTCTAAAAACCACCTGGCATCACATTAGAAGATCGCCATTTCAAAGCCTAATTGCCGCTATTGTTATGGTTTTAAGTTTTTTCTTCATTTCTCTTTTTGCCATAATTAATTCTGGCCTTTCCTCAGTTTTGAGTTATTTTGAAACCAAACCAGAAATTACTTTATTTTTAAAAGATGGCCTCGATAAAACTACCGTTGAAAATATTCAAAAAGATTTATCAAGTTACCAAAGCATCAAAGAAATAACCTTTGTTTCCAAAGAAAAAGCTCTCAGTATTTATAAAGAACAAAACAAAGACAATCCTCTCTTAACCGAAATGGTTACTGCTAGTATTCTTCCGGCTTCTTTTGAAATAACAGTCACCAATCCCCAAATTTTGGAAGAAATTTACCAAAATTATTCCACCAAAACTACTGTTATTGACGAAATTATTTACCAAAAAGACATCATTCAATCTTTACTCGACTGGACCAGTGCCACTCGAAAAATTGGTATTGCTATTATCCTAATAATTTCTTTAATTTCATTTTTAACCATAGTTACTATTATTGGTATGAAAATTACCAATCGAAAAGACGAAATTAAAATTAGTCGACTTATCGGAGCTTCCAATTTTTATGTCAAAAAACCATTTTTATTAGAAGGAATTATTTATGGAATTGTTGGTAGTACTCTCGGTTTTCTTTTTAGTTTTTTAATTGCCTTAATTTCTCAAAAATCAATTAATTCTTTCTTTCAGCCAGTCGTTTTTATCGATTTAAACATCAATTTTTATTTAATTCTTTTGGTTGCTGAAATTTTTATTGGGACTTTTTTGGGCTTCTTCGCTAGTTGGATTGGTGTCAAAAGATATATTAAATATTAAATTTAATGTTTAAAAAAATTGTTTTTCTATTAACTTTTATCCTTTTTTGTACCGTCTGTTTTTCAACGGTAAGAGCCGACGAGGCTGAAGATTTAAATAATAAAATAACTGAATATACTCAAAAGTTAAACGAACTTGGAACTGCTAAAAATACCTTAGCTAATCAAATTAAAATATTAACTTCTCAATATGAATTAACTCTTTTAAAAATTAGTCAAACAGAAAATTCCATTAAAAGCTTTGAAAAAGAAATAAATAATTTAACCATTGAAATAGACAAACTTAATGGTCAGTTAAACGAACTTTCATCACTTTACGTTCTTCAGATTATTCAAAATTATAAACTTCAAAAAAACATTCCGCCTTTTACTTTTTTATTTTCATCACGGCTTAATAATTTCCTAGAACAATATAAATACGTTGCCAATGTTCAAAAAGCCAGTCAAAACAGTCTTATTAATATGGAGACTATCAGAAGTAATTATGATGCCCAAAAAACCGCCAAAACTAAAAAACAACAGGAAATGGAAACTCTCCAAAAGACCTTAGCGTCTCAAAAAATTACTCTTAATAATCAAAAAGCCGCCAAAGATCAACTTTTAACTGCTACTAAAAATGATGAAAAAATATATCAACAAAAATTAGCGGATGCTCAAAGGCAATTATCTTCACTCAAAAACTTTTCTAGTGGTGCAGGCGGAGAAAGTTGTATTGCTGCAAATCAGCCAACAGGTAGTGATGGAAATTTTTATTCGCAAAGAGACGGTTTGTGGTGTAATCAGATTATTAATAATTCAAGCGATAAAACAGATACTATTGGTAGGATTGGTTGTGCTATTAGTAGTTATGCTATTGTTCTTGCCAAAAAAGGTCAAAGAATTTCTCCATCTGCGATCGCCGCTGATCCAAGTAATTTTGATAGCATCTCCAGAGTTTTAATAAATAAATTACAAGGTAATTCTCAAAGATATAGTTCCTCAAAAGTTGACTCAGAGTTAAAAGCAGGTCGCTATGTTATAGCAGAATTATCAGCATTTTATGGTACTCATTTTGTCGTAATAATTAGTGGTAATAGTGGTAATTATAAAATTCACGATCCTTGGTTTGGTCCAGATCAGAATCTTAATGATCATTATTCAACTGGAAGAATTATTTCAATACGTATTATGTGGTAATAAAAATCCCCCATCTTTCGACAGGGGATTTTCAAAGGTTTAATTTAGATTAATATTCTCTAGCTAACTTTCTGAAATAAAATCCAGTAGCCGCAATTGAGATAACTAAAATTGTTTTTAAAGCTATATCAGAAGCACCAGTAGCTGGTACAGTTGTTTTGCCAATAAAGTAACTGGCATAGTCTTGATCACAAGAACCACCACCACAAGCTTCAGCTTTATTAGTTTGTTTAGTTAAAGCATTAAACTTGGTAGCATCTTTAATTTTAGCTCTAATTAAGTATGTTTTACTTTCACCAGCTTCTAATTTATCAATATTCCATTCAACAATATATTGATCTTTATCAAAAGTGCCAGGATAAAAGATTAAGCTTAAATATTTAGGTAAAATATCTTTTGTATTAATATTATAGACCACTTCAGTGCTGATATTTTCGATTCTAATTTGAAACTCGATTACATCATTTTCATAAAAAGTTTTATTAGAAGCTTCAATATTGTCATAATATTGAGTATCACCAACAGATCGGATCTTTTTATCAATTGAAAGTTTGGCTTTTTCACCTTGAGAATAAGATTGACCATAGGCCTTAGAAGGACTGAATAACGATAAGAATAATATCGCCATTGCCCCAAATACAAAGCTGATAGTTAATATTTTGTGTTTCACCTGCGTTATTAATATATAATTATAGGCCATTATATGTCCAATTCACCAATTTGTCAAGATAGGCCCCATTTCCCTTGTATTTTAAGCCTCTTTTGCCTTATACTTTAGCCATGAATAAATTTTTAATAAATGAGCTTTCTGTCTTTTTTCCTTGTTATAACGAAGAGAAAAACATTAAAAATACTATCAGTAAAACCATCCCCGTTCTTCAAAAAATAGCCGAAAAATGGGAAATTATTTTAATTAATGATGGTTCCAAAGATAACACTGCCAAAGTCTTAGAAGAAATTAAAAAAGACTATCCAAAACAAGTAAAAATCATCACTCACAACCCAAATCGTGGCTATGGTGCCGCCCTTAAAAGTGGCCTTTATAATGCTCAATATCAGTGGATTGCCTTCACTGATGCCGATGGTCAGTTTGACTTTACTGAGATCACTAAGCTCATTGAAAAGCAGCAAAAAACTAATTCTGATATTATTATTGGCTACTATTTGGCCCGTCAAGTCTCAAAAGCTGCCATTGTTACCAGCAAAATTTGGGAACTCATCGTTTTTGTTCTTTTTGGTCTTCATGTCACCGATATTGATTGTGGTTTCAAGCTAATCAATAAGAAGGTTGTTGACACTGTTCCCAAGCTAGAAGCTGAAAGGGGAGCCTTTATTAGTAGTGAATTCTTAATCAAATCCAAAAAGGCTGGCTTCAAAATCAGCGAAGTTGGAGTTCATCATTATCCTCGGGTTGAAGGTCAAGCTACGGGCAGAAACATTAAAGTTATCATTAAAAGCTTTTCTGATTTATTTAAGCTTTGGTATAAAATTAATTTTCACCGTGCTTAAAAAAATTCTTAAAAAATATTGGCTTTTAATAATCATTCTTTTAATTGCCTCTTTCTTTCGTCTTTACCGAATTTCTGACTATATGGAATTCTTGGGTGATCAAGGCCGAGATGTGGTTATTATTAAAGATTTTCTTCAACATGGTAATTTATTCTTTATCGGCCCTCAAACTAGTATTGGCAACATGTATCTTGGCCCTTATTTTTATTACTTAATCGCTCCTTCCTTATTATTAGCCAATTACAACCCAGTTGGCCCCGCTATCTTTATTGCTCTATTAAGTATTGCCACAGTTGCTCTTATATTTTTTATCAGTAAAAAATGGTTTAATCCAAAAACCGCCTATATTGCTGCCTTTTTATATGCCATTTCTCCGGTAACTATCAAATATTCCAATTTCATCTGGAATCCCAATATCATGCCTTTTTTCAGTCTCCTTTTTATTTATTTCTTTTTTGAAAGCTTCAAATCCAAAAAATTTCATTATTTCCTATATGCTTCTATAGCTTTTGTTATGGTGATGAATAGTCATTATCTTGGATTGGCCCTTTTACCATTTACTGGTCTTTTTTGGCTTTATAACCTTGTTAAATTTATCAAAACAAAATCACCAAATTTAAAACCCTTCATAAAATATACCCTTTTAGCCGCTTTAATTTTTATTATTTCTCTCACTCCTCAGGTTCTTTTTGATCTCAAGCACAATGGTCAAAACGCCAAAGCTCTTTTGAATTTTTTCACTTATCGTGAAACCACTGTTAATATTAAAGCCTACAAAGCCATTCCTGAGCTCCCAAGTATCTTTAATCAAGTTAATACGGATCTTCTTACTGGCAGAGACAAAACTGTCGGCATAATAATTAGTATTATTTTTACTCTTTGTCTTATACCTCTTCTTCTTAAATATAAAAAACAAAAATCTTCTTTTTGGATTATTTTTTTCTGGTACTTATCAGGATTAATTGCTTTGGCTCTTTATAAACAACATATCTATGCTCATTATTTTGCTTTCCTTTTTCCTTCAGTTTTTATTCTTGCTGCTTTTTTAATTAATAAATTTAAACTTATTGGTGTTCCATTTTTTATCCTAATAACTATCTTTTCTTTTACTAATAATCCATTTCGTTACCAACCTAACTCTCAACTAAAAACTGTTAATCAAATTGCTGATACTATTATTGCCAATTCTAATAACCAAGATTTTAATTTTGCCCTTCTTGCTAAACAAAACTATGATCCTCCATATCGTTATATTTTAGCTACTAAACAGGCTAAAATAGTCAATTTACCAGAGAAATTAGCTGACCAGCTTTTTGTTGTTTGTGAACCTTTCCAAATAGAATGTAATCCTATCGGTAATCCAGAATGGTCAGTTGCTGCTTTTGGCTGGGCCAAAATTGATAATCAATGGGAGATCAACGGCATAAAAATATTCAAACTTGTCAAAAACCCAGATGGTACAAAAAATTAATTTAGTTTTCTTTCTTTTCGATAAATTTATATCCAGTTATAGCTACCAAATAAGCTCTAGATAACATTGTTATTTCCGATATTAAATTACCACTGAATGTAGTTGCCGTTACCATTCCTCGGGCTAAAAACATATCAATATGCAGGGTTGAATCAAAGGAAAAAACTATTCCCAACCAAGCCGCTATCATTCCCAAATAAAGAACTATTTCTTCTTTTCTAATTGATTCATAAATCATCCACGGCATTATCCAAACCAACCATTGTGGATGAAAATGAGTAAATACTAGACTTGTTATTAAAGACAATCCAAAAATAGTTTCAATATTAATTTTCTTTTTCCAAAATAAAAATAAACCAAAAATAAAAGCTATGAAAAACCAAGGAATTACTGTTCCAGAAGCTACTGCTATCCCAGCAAAAGTACTTTTCCCAATTTGTTCAGCAAATAAAGAAAAATATCTATAAGCTGGAGACCAAATATAAGATGCCACTCCTAAACCGTAAACCAAACAACCCAAAAAGGCGGTTTTGATTAAATCAAACCAATTATTTTTTTTATGGAATTCGTTTATGGCTACAATTGGAATCAAAATTAGTCCAGCCGGTTTAATTAATGCCGATAATGCCACCCAAACTACTGCTTTATAATTTCTTTTATTTTTTAAATTAATCAAAGCTAATAATAAAAATAAAGCAATTATTATATCTACTTGACCCATCATCGAACTAACATAAATTGCAATTGGGTTAAAAAGCCATAATATTTGAGCTAATATTTTTTTCTTTTTATCCTCAAACAATTTAGGTAACAATAAAACTATTGCCAAATCTGCTAATATCATTGGTAATTTGTAAATCAAAAGTGGCCAGTAAATACTTTTTTGATGTAATGCTGTCCAATTAGTGTTTACTAACTGACTAGCCGTGTTAATAATTATCGGTCTAAATGGTAAATAAATAGCCGAAGGAATTAGATAAGCCAATGGTTGATAGTTAAAAACTATTTGATCGCCAAAAAGTTTTAATTCACCTTTTGTTCCTCTGGTGGTTACTGCATCAAAAAATCCTAAAACTTTACCCTCACCAACTATATATTTTCCCGCCATTGCAAATGATCCGATATCCGAATGATAGGTACTAATTGCTAATCCAATTCTCAATAAAAAAGCTACTACAAATAGTCCTAAAAAAACTTTTTTCGATATAACCATATGAAATTATAATAGCATTATCCCTTATTTTTTGTATAATAAACCAATGATCTCTATCTCAATAATAATCCCTTGCTATAACGAAGAAAATAATTTAAAAAATGGAGTTTTAAATGAGGTTTATGCTTTTTTAAAAACTCAACAATTTAAATGGGAAGTAATTGTTTGTAATGATGAATCTACTGATAACAGTCTTAAATTAGCCCAAGATTTTGTCTCTAAACACAAAGGTTTTCGAGTCTTAGATTTACCTCATGGTGGTAAACCATCAGCCGTTTGGGGTGGAATTAAACAAGCCAAATATCCATTAACTCTTTTTACTGATATGGATCAATCTACTCCATTAAAAGAATTAACCAAATTAATCCCATTTTTTGATCAAAATTATGATGTTGTAATTGGTTCTCGTGGTATATCCAGAGAAGGTAATTCCATAATTAGAAAAATAATGGCTCGAGGTTTCCTTTTTGGTCGTCGTTTATTTTTACTTCCTAATATAATTGATACCCAGTGTGGTTTTAAAGCTATAAAAACCGATTTAGCCAAAAAAATATTTCCCAATCTTCAATTTTTTAAAGATAAATCAGACAAAAAAGGTTGGCGAGTTTCCGCTTTTGATGTTGAACTTTTATTTATGGCCCAAAAATGGGGATATAAAATAAAAGAGGTTGAAGTTGATTGGAAAAATGAAGATTTAAGCACTACTAAAGGTGATGATTCAGCTCGTTTCAAAAAAGAATCAAAACAAATGATGCAGGAAATTTTTAGAGTTATTCGAAACAACCTCCAAGGTGTTTATGATCAAAAATAAATTTTTTCCTTTGTTTTTGTCAATCCTAATCATTGTTTTTTATTTTTTCTCTCGTCTCCAAAATTTAACTGCAATTCCAGTTTTTGGTGATGAAGCTATCTATATCCGTTGGGCCCAAATCATTAAAGCAGAAGAATCTCTCCGATTTATTCCTCAAACTGACGGTAAACAGCCTCTTTTTATGTGGATTAATGCTGTTACTCTAAAAATGTTTTCTGATCCCTTAGTCTCCGGTCGTATTGTTTCTGTCTTTGCTGGTTTTGGTCTAGTTTTATTACTTTTTTTAACTACCTCAGTTTTTTTAAATTACGAATCCAAAGATCAAAATATTTTTAAATTTATTAAAGACAGTATTAATAAAAATTTCTACAAATCACTATTTCCTTCTTTAATCTATTGTTTTCTGCCTTTTTCCTTCTTTTTTGACCGTATGGCTTTGGCTGACACTTTGCTTTCATTTTTTGGCCTTTCAGCTCTATTTCTTTCTTTACTTTTGGCCAAATATCCCAGATTAGATATATCCTTAATTTTGGGCTTTATTTTAGGTCTTTCTTGGCTTACTAAATCTCCAGCTATTTATTTTATAGTTTTATCTCTGACCACCTTTTTATTATTTAATTTTCGTAAAATTAAACTAACAATTTTTCCTATAATTTCTTCTATCCTAGCTTTTTTAATCTACAATATTCTTCGTCTTGGGCCCCAGTTCAGTCAGATTGCCATTCGAAATAAAGATTATATTTGGTCAATTTCCGAAATTTTAAAACATCCGTTAGATCCTCTTAAACCTCATTTATTAAACACTCTTTCTCTTTACAATCAATATATTTCTTGGCCACTTTTGATCTTTGCTCTTATTGGTTTAATTTTATTTCTAAAAAACCAAAAAAAATCTAAATCACTAAATACTAAATATTTAATACTAATTTGTTGGTGGATTTTACCCTTAATTGCCAATGCTGCTCTTGCCAAAGTTTTTACTGCCCGTTATATTCTCTTTACTCTTCCACCTTTAATTATTTTAATTTCTATTGGCTTTTTAAATTTTTTAACCAAAATTAAACCTAATTTCTTAAAAACAATTTTTATTATCGCCATTTCTATTTTAAATCTAAAATTTATCTATAAAATTTCGATTGATCCTTTTCATCAAAAATTAACTTCCACTGAACAAGGTTATTTATCTGATTGGACTTCAGGGTGGGGAATTAAAGAATCAGCTGATTTTCTAAAACAAAGATCTTTATCAGCCAATGTAATTGTTGGAACCGAAGGTGCTTTTGGCACTCTTCCAGATGGTCTTCAAATTTATGGCAATAAAATTCCTCATTTAACTATTATTGGCCTTGGTCTTGGTTTTACCGAATTGCCCGCCAACTTAGCCAATGCTAAAAAATATGGTGATGAAGTTTATCTTCTGATTAATCAATCTCGCCTTAAAATAATTGATCAAAGTCGATTAAAATTAATTAAATCGTTTAATAAGCCTGACAACGACAAACTAATTCTCTATGAAATTCAATCTAATTAAAAAAAATATTTTTCCCTTAATTCTTTTAATAGCCGTTATTCCGGCCTTTTTCTCATTATTAAAACCTGGCTATTACAACATGCATGATGATATGCAGATGATTCGCCAATTAGAAATGGAAAAATGTCTAAAAGATGGTCAAATACCTTGTCGTTGGTCTCCAGATCTTGGTTACGAATATGGCTATCCTCTTTTTAACTTTTATCCACCCATGCCTTACATCGTCGGTCAAATATATCGAACACTAGGCTTTTCTTTTGTAAATTCTGCCAAATTAATCGCTGTAACTCAAATAATTTTAGCTGCTTTTTTTATGTATCTTTTAGCCAAAACTTTATTTGGTGAGTTTGGAGGTTTACTTTCCGCTTTATTTTATACCTACGCGCCTTATCATGCTCTTAATATTTATGTTCGTGGTGCCTACAACGAAGCCTGGGCTGCTGTTTTCTTTCCTTTAATTTTTTATTTTTCCTATCAGCTCATCAAAACTGGCAAAAATAAAAATATTATTGGCCTTTCCTTGGCTTATGCTGCCTTATTTCTATCCCACAATCCTATGGTTTTAACCTTCACCCCTTTCTTTTTAGCTTGGTCTTTGTTTTGGTTAATTATTGATAAAAAAATTGTTTTTTCTAAAAAAATAATTAAACAATTACCTTTGTTCCTTAAATTTTTATTTTCTGGAATTTTCGCTTTATCGTTAACCGCCTTTTTTACTTTACCAGTTCTTTTTGAAAGTAATTTAACCCAATTTAAAAAAATGTTTGAGGGTTATTATCATTATTCAGCTCATTTTGCTTCGCTCTATCAATTGTTTATCAGTAATTTTTGGGGTGACGGTGGCTCAATTTGGGGCCCTAATGATGGTATGTCTTTTATGATTGGTTATCTTCATTGGATTATTCCTTTACTAATAATCTTCTTTTCTATTTTTCTTCTAATTAAAAAACAGATTTTAGACAAAAAAATAATTATTTCTCTACTTCTTTCGATTATGGGTTTATTTTCCATTTTTATGGTCCACAACAAATCAACCATAATTTGGCAAATATTTTCTCCTATTCAAAAAATTCAATTCCCTTGGCGTTTTTTAAACAACGCTGCCTTTTTCCTTTCCTTATCTATCGGCGTTTTGCCTTTTATTTTCAATAAATACATTAATAAAAAGCTAACTACAATAATTATTTCTTTAACTTTAATTATTTTAATTTCAATTAATTTAAATTATTTTCATCCAATTACCAGTGGACCGCTTACAGATGAACAAAAATTTTCTGGACAAGCTTGGGCTGCCCAAAGTTCTGCCAGTATTTATGATTATTTACCAAAAACTGCTTCGTCGGCTCCCACCTCAGCTGCTACCCCGTATATCGACAATATCGATCCTCAAAATTCTCTAATTAATCTTTCTGGCCAAAAAAAAGGAACTGATTGGTTGTTTTTTAATCTCTTTCTTAATAAAGATGCCAAAGTTACTATTTCCCAATTAGCTTTTCCTAATTTTGAAATTACCGATAAAGGTCAAAAGATAGATTATCAAATTGAACCAGATCTTGGTCGCATGGTAATAAATTTAAAAGCCGGTGATCATCAAATTTATGTTAAATTAAAGAACACTCCTATTAGGACTATTTCCAATTATATTTCTTTATTTGCTTGGTTGGGGTTAGTTTTATATTTATTAAATCCACTATGGAAGAAATTGATCTCCAAGAAATAAAACAAAAAACTACTAAAAACGTTTTATTTCTCTCTTTGAGAAATATTGGTATTCAAGGGATTTCTATTATTGGTTTCTTTTTACTAACCATCTTGTTAGGTGTTGGTGATGTTGGTTTGTTTGCTGTTGTCTCAGAATCAGTCAGTATTTTAGGTTATTTTTCTGATATTGGTTTGGCTGCCGCTCTAATTCAAAAGAAAGCTGAAATTAAAAAAGAAGAACTCCAAACTACTTTTACTATCCAGCAAATCCTAGTTTTTATTTCTTTGATTGTCATTTATTTTGTTTATTCCAAAGTTAGCTTAGCCAAAGGTTATGGCCCCAAAGAATTTTGGATTTTTATTTCACTTTGTTTTTCTTTTATTTGTGCTTCCTTAAAAACTGTTCCATCTGTTTTATTGGAAAGAAAACTAAACTTTAAATTAATTTCCACCATCGACATTGTCGAAAATGCCTGTTTTTATGTTTTTGCAGTTATTTTTGCTTTCTTAGGCTTTGGCGCCTATTCCTATGCCATTGCTACCTTCATTCGTAGTCTTGTTGGTTTAGTTATGATTTATCGATATAGTTTTTGGCCAATTGGCTTTGACCTTCATCTGGATTCAATTAAATTACTTTTTAAGTATGGCATTCCTTATCAACTAAATTCATTTATTTCTGTCGCTAAAGATAAATTCTCCAGTCTTTTTGTCGCCGGCATAATTGGTCGAGATGCCTACGGTATTCTCGCTTGGGCTCAAAAAGGCCCTAGAATTCCTCTTAGTTTCATGGATGCTATCATGAAAGTTACTTTTCCCACTTTTGCTCGTCTTCAAGATAATAAAGAAGTTTTAAAAAAATCACTTGAAAAAAGTATTTATTTTATCGCTCTTTTTGTGTTTCCTATGACTGCTGGAATTGCCCTAATTTCTTCTGATATCATTAATTTCATTCCAAAATATACCAAATGGGCTCCAGCTATTTTTCCTCTTTATCTTTATGCCGTTAATGTTGCTATCGCCTCTGTTACCACCCCTCTAACCAATGCTTTCAATGCTGTCGGTAAAATAACTCTAACCACTAAGTTCATGATTATGTGGACAACCTTAACTTGGATATTTTTTCCAATTTTAAGTTATAAGTTCGGCTATGTTGGTACTGCTTGGGCAGCCTTAATCGTCGGTCTCAGTTCTTTTATTGTTTGGTTTGTTGCCAAAAGGATTTTTAACATTCATATTATCAAAACTATTTTTAATCCAACCATTGCTACTTTATTAATGATTGTTGCTTGTTTAGTTTTTCAAACTTTAAATCTTAATAGTTTTTTTAATATCATCGGTAAAATCTTAATTTCGATTGTAATCTATGGTCTTTATACTTTTCTTTTTTCTAAAAATGAAATTATTTGGTTTTGGCATCAACTTTCATGTCTAAGGCAAAAAAAATAAAAATTATTCTGGTTGTTTTAATCACTCTTAGTGCCATTCTTTTTTCTTTAACTATGCTTAGAAGTGGCCTAAAAAATCAATTTGGTCTAGGTTTTTGGGGCCCAAATGGTCACGATGCTATTTGGCACTTAAGTTTAATAAATCAATTAAAACAGCAGGTTCCACCCCAAAACCCAATCTATTCTGGAGAATTATTAAGTAATTACCATTGGGGTTTTGATTTTTTTGTCGCTTTTATTTCCAACCTAACCAAAATAGATACTGTTCTTCTTTATTTTCAAATATTGCCGATTGTTTTTGCACTTTTGCTTGGCTTTTTATCTTTCAAACTTGCTTTTTTAATCACCAAAAACAATATTACCAGTATTTTGTTTGTTATTTTAAATTATTTTTCTGGATCTTTTGGCTGGATTTACACTTTGTTAAAAAATCACCAACTTGGTGGCGAATCTCTTTTTTGGTCAATGCAATCCGTTTCCACTCTCTTAAATCCGCCTTTTGCCTTGTCTTTAATTTTAATTTTGTTTGGTCTAACTCTTTGGTGTAAATATTATTCTTCCAATTCAATTAAATTTGCAATTTTAATAGGTTTAATTTTTGGTTTATTAAGTGGTATCAAGGTTTATGCCGGCATTTTAATTGGCTTGGCTTTATCCTTACATTGGCTTTTTAATGCCATTAAATCCAAAAAAATATTTGGTTTTAATTTTACCGTTTGTCTAACAACCGGTTTAGTCTCTCTTTTAATAGTTGGTCTTTTAGGCGTATTACAAGGTAACTCTCTTCTCGAATTTAAGCCACTTTGGTTCACTCATTCCATGATTGAATCAATCGACAAATTATATTGGCCAAAATTAGCTTCTTTCCGCTTTAATCAAACTAATATTTTTATTTCTATTTTTATTGAAATTATTTTAGTTTTAATTTTTTTAATAGGCAACTTAGGCACTCGATTTTTAGCTTTCTTTGAAATTTATTCCAAAATCTTAAAGAAAAAATTAAATCACTTTGATAATTTAATTATTTTTGTTCTTATTTTTTCATTTCTAATTCCCCTCCTTTTTGTTCAAAAGGGGACTGCTTGGAATACAATTCAGTTTTTTTATTATTTCCTCTTTTTTGCCAACTTTTATTTTGCTCAATTTTTATCAAATCACTGGTCAAAACATAAAATATTAGTGATACTTTTATTGTTTATTTCTTCCATTACCACTATCGGCACTCTTAAAGATTATTTTGGCAATCCACCTCCCAGTTCTCTTCCTAATTCAGAAATTGAGGCTCTTAATTTTCTTAAAAATCAAGATAATGGCTTTGTCTTAACTTTTCCCTACGATAAATACAAAAAGGACAAAATGATTACCCCTATTCCTTTATATGCCTATGAAACTACCGCCTATGTTTCTGCTTTTAGTCATAAACAAACATTTTTAGAGGATGAAATGAATCTTGATATTACTGGTTTTAATTGGCAACAAAGACGGACTGAAGAAGAAAAATTCTTTTCCACCGCTGATCAATTTTTCGCCAGAGGTTTTCTTAATAACAACAATATTAAATATATTTATTTAGTCGCTGACCAAAATTTCACCCTAAGTACCTTTGATCTTCAAATAGATGAAATCTTTAATAATGGTCAGGTTAGAATCTATCAGACCAGGAAGTGATAGAATATCATATTCAATTATGAACAAAAAACCTTTAATTTCGGCTGTTATAAACGTTAAAAATGAAGCTGAATCTTTAAGTAAATGCCTTCACTCCATTAAAAATTTAGTTGACGAAATCATTGTTGTTGATATGAATTCGACTGATGGTAGTCAAGACATTGCTAAAAATGCCGGAGCCAAGGTCTATTCTTACCGACCAATGAAATTTGTTGAACCAGCCAGAAATTTTGCCATTTCCAAAGCCACCGGAAAGTGGATTTTGCTTCTCGATCCTGATGAATTTTTAAATAAAACCCTAAAAAGAGAATTACTTTCCATCACCAAAAGAAGCGATGTTGACTACGTTAAAATTCCTAGAAAAAATATTATTTTTGGTAAATGGATTCGTCATTCTAACCATTGGCCTGATTATTTAATCCGTTTTTTTAAAAAAGGTGCTGTCACTTGGAAAAAAGAAATTCACAGTCAGCCAAATGTTAAAGGTAATGGTATCACTCTTCTTGATTCCGAAAAATTAGCCATTCAACATAATAATTACACTAGTGTTAACCAATTTGTGACTCGAGCCCTTCGTTATAGTGGTATTCAAGCCGATGAATTATTTGCTGCCGACTACAAGATTAAAACTAGTGATTTTATCTTAAAACCAATTCAAGAATTCAACAGTCGTTTTTTCTTTGCTGAAGGTTATAAAGATGGTTTTCATGGTTTAGTTTTTTCTCTTCTCCAGGCTTTTGCCATTAGTCTAATTTATATTAGATTATGGGAAAAACAAGGTTGCCAAGATAAACCTCTTACTAAGGAATCCTTTGTTTCTGCTAGTCAAGAAACTGTTTTTGAATATGATTTTTGGTTTAATAAATATTTTAAAAATGAATATTCCACCAATATATTCAAAAAAATACTTCTCAAAATCCGTTTGACCTTAAATTATCTAACTAAAAATTTTTAGTTTCATGACCAAAATTGCCATCATCGTTTTAAATTGGAAACAACCGAAACTTACAGTTGATACTATTGATTCTCTTCTAAAAATAAATCATCCATCTTTTTCTTATGAAATTGTTTTGGTCGATAATGGTTCATCAGACAACTCATTAGAAATTTTTAATAAAAAATATAATAAGAATAAATTAGTAAAAATTCTAAATACCAAAGCCAATCTTGGTTATGTTGGTAATAATTTTGGTATTAATTATGCCCTTGATAACAATTTCGATTTTATAGTTCTCATTAATAATGATGTTATTGTCGATCCAAATTTCATTGAAGAATTATTAAAAGAATCTAATAATTATGATATTTTAGGCCCAAAAATTTACTTTGCTCCCGGCTTTGAGTTTCATAAAGATCGCTATCAAAAAAACGATTTGGGTAAAGTTATTTGGTCGATGGGTGGAAAAATGGACTGGAATAATATTTATGGCAGCAATATTAGCATTGATAAGGTTGATCATGGCCAATTTGAAAAAATAAATGAAGACGTTGATTTTATTAGTGGTTGTTGTCTTATGGCCAGTCGAGGTGTTTTTAAAACTATCGGTCTTTTGGATAAAAATTACTTTATGTATCTTGAAGATGTTGATTTTTGTCAGCGAGCCAAAAAATCTAATTTAAAATTGGCTTGTATTCCTAAATCAATTATTTGGCATATTAATTCTGCTTCTTCAAAAAGTGGCGGCGACTTACACGACTACTTTATAACTAGAAATAGAATTTATTTTGCTTATAAATATGCTGGTTTAAGAACAAAAATGGCTATTTTTAGAGAATCAATAAAAACATTTTTCAGTCAATCAAAATGGAAAAAACAAGCTGTAATCGATCTTTATCTTCATAAAATGAACAAGGGGAGCTGGCAATGAACACTAAAAACCTTTCTATTATAATTTTAGCTGGCAATGAAGAACAGATGATTGTCGATTGTTTAAAGTCATGCAATTGGACTGATGAAGTTATTCTTGTTGCTGCTAATTCTACTGACGATACTGTCGTTCTTGCCAAAAAAACCATACCTTCAATCAAGGTAATAAAAACTACCGACGAATATAATAAGAATTTTTCCAAATGGCGCAATCTCGGTTTTCAAAACGCCACTAAAGATTGGATTTTATATGTTGATGCTGATGAAAGAATTACTCCAGAATTAAAACAAGAAATAATTAAAAAAATAAATTTAAAAAATAATTCTATTTCTCATTACGCCATTCCTCGCGCCAACTATTACTTAGGTAAAAGAGTTAAATTTGGTGGTTCTTATCCAGACTATGTCAAAAGACTCTATCTTAGAAAAAATTTCAAAGGTTATAAGGGTATTCTTCACGAAGAACCGCTCATTATCGGCCCTCTAGAGCATTTAAAATCCGACCTCCTTCACTATACTCATCGAAATTTAAATTCTATGGTTAATAAAACTTTAGTTTGGACTGATATGGAAGCCCAGGCTCTTTTTCAAAATAATCACCCCCCAGTAGTTTGGTGGCGTTTTATTAGAATGATGTTAACTAAAATTTGGGAACGTCTTATTATTCAAAAAATGTGGCGCGATGGCACTGTTGGTTGGATTTCTGTTTTATTTGAAACCTTCGACACATTTTTAATCTATGCCCGTCTTTGGGAAATTCAACAAAAACAAAATAAACAGATTTAGTGATATCATGAATTTGATGGTAAAAAGAGCCGCAATCTATGATCCTTATTTAGATACTTTAGGTGGTGGTGAAAGGTATTGTCTCACCGTTGCTGAAATATTATTAGAACACGGATACAAAGTCGATTTATTTTGGTCTGGTAATCAAGATTTAATTGAAAAAGCTCAACAACGATTTTCTTTAAAACTAGAAGGTATTAATTTGGTTAAGGATATTTTTCAAATAAAACCACAGCAAATTGATCTTTTTGAAGAAGAAGAAAATTTATTTAATATCATTAATAAATCACTTAATCCTCAAAAAATTCATCAAAAAATTACCAATTTTGTTGGCAAATTAAAAACAACCAGTAAATATGATCTCTTTTTTTATTTAGGAGATGGCAGTATTCCCATTCTTTTAGGTAAGCAAAATTTTCTTCATATTCAAGTCCCTTTTTTAAATAAAAAAAATATTTTTAACAAATTTATTACCAAATCAAAATTACTCTTATTTTCAAAAATAATTTGTAATTCCGAATTCACCGCCAAATTTTATCAAGATGAAATTCCTTCAAAGATTACTGTCCTTTATCCGCCTGTCGATGTCGAAAAATTTGAAATTTCTAAAGTTAAAGAAAATGTCATTCTTTCTGTCGGCCGATTCGATAATGTTTTAAATGCCAAAAAGCAAGATGTTTTAATCGATGCGTTTAAAGTTTTGTTTGAAAAAGAAGATATTAAAAATTGGAAATTGATTTTGGCTGGGGGTAGTTTAATTGATCCAAGTCAAAATTCTTACCTTAAATACCTACAGAAAAAGGCTCAAGATTTACCAATTGAATTTATTATTAATCCAAACTTTGAAAACTTAAAAGAAATTTATTCCAAATCAAAAATTTATTGGCACGCTGCTGGTTTTGATGTTGATGAAAATAATCACCCAGAAAATACCGAACATTTCGGTATGACTGTGGTCGAAGCTATGGCTTCTGGACTAGTTCCTGTTGTCATTGCCAAAGGTGGCATTCCGGAAATTATAAAAGATGGAATTGATGGTTATTTATGGAAAACTACCGATGAATTAATTTTTAAGACTAAAAGTTTAATTGACTCACCCCAAGATTTAGAAAGAATGTCTCAAAAAGCTCTTTTTAAATGTCAAAAATTTTCAAAAGATAATTTTGAATCTGAATTTCTTGATTTGATTAAAAAATAATATGAAAATATCAGTCATTATTACTAATTGGAACGGTTTGGCTTTAATTAAAAAAAATCTAGAACAAGTAATAAAAGTCAGTCCAGAAGCCGAAGAAATTATTGTTGCCGATGATGCTTCTTCAGATAAAAGTATTGATTATATTAAAGAATTACAAAAAAAATATTCAAAATTAAAATTAATTGCTAATAAAAATAATCTTGGTTTCGGTAAAAATTCTAATAATGCGATTTTAAAAAGTAAAGGTGATTTAGTAGTTATATTAAATAATGATATTTTCCCTCACCAGGATTATATTAAAAATGCCCTTAAACATTTTTCTGATCCAAATTTATTTGGAGTTGGTTTTGCTGAATTGGGTCACGAAAACTGGGCCAGAATTTTTTGGAAAAATGGCTATCTTCAACACGAACCAGGTATCGATATTAATAAAACTCATATAACTGCTTGGCTTTCTGGAGGTAGTTCTATAATCAGAAAAGATATTTTTCAAAAATTAGGCGGTTTTGATGAAGTTTATAAACCATTTTATTCTGAAGATTTAGATTTAGGTCTAAGAGCTTGGAAATCTGGTTATACCCTTTTATGGGAACCTAAATGTATTGTTGAACATCGTCATGAATCAACTATGTCTAAATTTTCCAAAGGTCTTTTAAATTATGTCAAAGAAAGAAATCGATTACTTTCAGTTTGGCGAAATATTACCGATCCTCAACTTCTTTTTCTAAATAAATTTGCCATTATTGGTCGTGTTTTATCCGGTCCAAATTATATAAAAATTATCAGAGCCGCTAAAAAACAAATAAAAAAATCAAAACCTCCAATAGTTTTTTCAAAAATAACTGACAGGGAACTTTTTAAACTTTTTTCTGATAATTAAAATGAAATTATCTATTATAATAGTCACTTGGAATACTGCCGAAATTACCAAAAAATGTGTTCAAACTATTAATAAATTTCTAGATAATCCAGAAATTATTCTTGTTGACAATGGATCTACAGATAATACAGTGGAATTACTTTCCCAAGAAAAAAATATAAAAATAATAAAGAATAATTCTAATTTAGGTTTTTCCAAAGCCAACAATATTGGCCTCAAAGAAGCTTCAAATGAATATGTTATTTTTATGAATTCTGATATCGAATTAATGGATAATTCCGTTAATGATTTACTTGTTTATTTTAAAGATAAAAAAAATATTGGCATTATCGGCCCAAAATTTCTAAATCCAGATCTCACTCCTCAAGCCTCAGTTTTTCCAAAACAATCAGCCTTTAATGCTTTTAAAGAATTTTGGTTAAATCAAAAAAATTCATATTCTAAATATATTCCCAGCACTAAAAACCCAATTAAGGTTTGGGCTGTTTCCGGCGGTTTTATTCTTACTCGTAAATCATTTTTTAAATCAATTGGTGCTTGGAATGAAAAATATTTTTTCTATTTTGAGGATATGGACTTATGTCGAAAAATAAATAAAATTGGTAAAGATGTTGTCTTTTATCCTCAATGTCAAATTATTCATCGCCATGGAGCTAGCGGTAGTAAATTAGCTGATTCTAATAATCAATGGCGCCGTCTTATCCCTAGCAGTAAAAAATATCACGGTCCATTAAACTATTATTTAATTAATTTTATTATTTGGTCTGGTCAAAAATGGCAAAAAATATTTTTAAAAAAATAAAAATTTACCATATTTTAATTTTTACCTTCATCGTCAGATTTATACTTTTACCTTGGACTTTTCATGGTGATATTACCGTCACTTATTGGTGGGGACAATTTACTTCAGAGTTCGGTTTTAGAGGCTTTTATGACTGGATAAATTTTGGTGGTTACGGCCGTCCAGACCAGCCGATGTTGAATATCTTTTATATCGAAGGAGTAAGACAAATTTATTCTTTGTTGCATAGTTTTTTTTGGTTTTTAAATGTAAATATACCAATTTTTCCTTCAAAATTTATGGAATGGTTTTTTCTAAATGGAAATCAAATTTTACTTAAATTTCCAATGATAATTTTTGATATTTTAATTATTTATACAAGTTTTAAATTTATTAAAATTCAATTTAATGAAAAAAAAGCCAAAATTATTGCCATAATATTAACTTTTTATCCTCCAATGATTTACAACAGTTCAGTTTGGGGAAGTGGAGACAGTATCGTTAATTTTTTTGCTCTTTTAAGTGTCTATTTTGCCTGGCAAAAAAAATATATATATTCTTCCTTGTTTTTTATAATTTCAGTTCTGTATAAACCATCGCTTTTAATTTGGGCACCGATATTATTGGTTTGTTTTTTAAAGAACAAAATAAAAATAAGAGAATTAATGGTAACCATTTTTTTTTCACTTAGTTGTATTTCGTTAATTAGTTTTCCTTTTAATCCTGTTGAGATTAACCCATTAATTTGGTTTTATCAAACAATGACTACTAAAATTTTACCTGGAGCTATGCCTCAAATAACTGCCAATGCCATGAATATTTGGGCTCTAATTTATGGATTATTACCGCAAAGACTAGACAAATCATTAATTTTTAATTTAATTTCTCATCGACAATTTTCTTTAATAATTTGCTCAATTTTTTATTTAATAATTTGTTTTAAATTATATAAAAAATATACTATTCAAAATTTATTATTAAGTTTAGTTAATATAACTTTAATTACTTTTATGTTTATGACTAGAATGCATGAAAGGTATACCTTTCCGGCTCTCATACCTCTTTTAATGTTGTGTTTTTATGACAAAAAATTCATTAAATATTTTTTTATATTATCAATAACTCATTTATTGAATGTATATAATTGGTGGTGGATACCAAATATAAAACCATTGATCTTTATTTTAAAACAAGATTTTTTTGTTCGTTTAATAAGTTTAACTAATTTATTAATTACTCTTAAAATTTTTAGTTTTAATTTTAAAAATAAATCATTATGCTCAAAATAAAGAAATATTTTTTCCCAATTTTATTTGCTTTAATATTTTCTGTTTTATTATGTCTTTTCTTTTCTTATAAACTACTTGATGTCCCCATGGGTCTAACTGGCGATGAAACTGCTTTTGGTTATAATGCCAGCTTATTATCAAAAACTGGACATGATGAAAATGGCCGATTTCTTCCTCTTTTTGTTTTAGCCAATAATGGTACCGACTGGAAACAGCCAATTACTCAATATTATTTAGCTTTTTTATTTTGGCTTTTCAAACCTTCAGTTTTTCTCCTTCGTTTTAGTTCTATCTTAATTACTTTATTGTCTTCCTTTTTACTCTATAAATTTGCCAGAAAAGTTTTCGATCAAAAATATTCTTTATTAACTGTTTTAATATTTCTCACCACACCTCTAATAATGATTCAAAGTCATATGGGTTTAGACAATATTATGACTATACCTTTTGCTATTATCTGGTTTTATTTTCTTTATCTTTACGAAAAAAATAAAAATATCAAATTTCTAATTGTTTCCGCTCTTTCTTTAGGTATTAATTTTTATACTTACAAGGGCATGCGGGCTGTCTTTCCGATTTGGTATTTATTATCTTTAATTTACATTTTTAAAAATCCAATCTTAAAAAATATTAAACAATTTTTTATATTCAGTCTATTCTCTTTACCTTTTTTCTTAATTTCACCGTTATTAAACCATTATTATCCAGGTGCTATTTTTGGTGGAGCCAGACCTGTTTTTGATAATTTATATAATTTTTTATATCCTTATTTTTCCAGTTACGATCTCACTTTTCTTTTTATAAAAGGGGATGAACTCCTTTTTCATTCCACTGGCTATCATGGTTTCTTTCTCCTTGCCTCAATGCCATTGTTTTTTATTGGAATATATAAATCAATCAAAACTAATAAATTTTCTCGTTTCATTCTTCTCATATTCTTTACCACTCCACTTCTCTATGGTTCTGTTAACTCAGTTCATCGTGCCAGCCGTCTAATGTGTCTTATTCCTTTTTACGCCATTATTTGCACTTACGGTTTTCAATATTTAGTAAAAATAAGTGCTAATTATAAAAAAATTGTTATTTTTATTGTTTTATTTTTATCTCTAGCCAATTATTACGACTTCCTTCATCATTATTATGGCGACTATCGCAAATTGACCCAAAATTTTCTTGGCGATCTAAAACCTTATTTATCATTCAAAAAATTAAAAACTAAATCTGAAGAACTTAATCTAAAACCGTATATGGCCACTAATATTTCTAATAATTTTTTTGAATCTATTTATTTTACAGATAATTTAAATTACATTAATCCAGACTTACTACCACCTCCAGGATCGATTCTTTTAACCAATAGAAGTTACATTGAAGGTATGACAAATCTAAACATAGATATAAAATATTATTACCTTCAAATAAGAAATCAGTAATTTTTTGTTATTAAATAAAACAATGGTTCTCCAATTGGATTTCTTACTGTTTTTAAAACTTTAACCCCTGCTGGTGGATTTTCATTCCAATACCAATCACCACCGATATTTAAAGACTGACTAATCATATAGAGATGATTATTAACCATATTTTTAACATTAAAAATTCCGTCTCCAAAATTTACAAAACAATCTTTATTATCTAAACAAAAGCCTTCAAATCCATCTATTTTTTCATTATTCTGATCCTTTAAAGAAAAAACCCTTTGGGGATTATATTTTGACCAAAATAAATACCTTGGCAAAGCTGGTTCATAAGTATTTTCAATTAAAACCTTTTCATAATCATTTTCTAATTCAACCACTGATTTCATTATCTCTTTATATCCATAATGCCACCAGCGCCAAGAATCCTGTTTATATGAATTCCAGTAATAATATTGAAAATAACTAAATTCAAAAAACAATATTAAAGATAAAAATACTCCAATATATTTTTTATACTCAAATAACCGACAAAATCCGATTGCAGCAAAATAAGCCAACGGAAAAAACATCAAAAATAATCTAGTCGCATGATAAGCTCCATCTATTGTTAGACTTGACGGAATAGGAGAAATAATTAAAAAACCCAACATGAAATAATCTCCAAAATTTTTCTTTTTATTTTTAATAAAAAATATAATTCCTACAATTAAAAATATTCCATAAACCCAAAATAAATTACCTGTTTTATGTAAAGAATGTCTAAATGTCACATCACCCATACCAAACAAATAATCAGAACTAAAGGCATTTAAATAGTTAGCTCCGATTATTCTGACAGAATAAACAACTTTATTATAAAAAATTTTTGACACTAATGAATAATTTTGCTGTTTTCGATAATCATTTATTTCTGATACTAAATTATCGTTATTAAAAAGTGAAACTTTTTTAAATCTTTCTGCTCCAGTTCCAAAAAAAATTTGATATAAAATTGGCAAACTTAAAACAAACATTATTATTAGTAATTTGAAGGCCGGTTTAAATATCTTTTCTTTAGTAAAAAATTTTCTTCCAGTAAAAATAATCAATATTAATAACGGAACATAAATATTAGCCGTATTATAGGTATAAAAACTTAAAGATAATAAAACAGCCGCCAAAAATAATTTATAAAATTTATGTTTATTAAAATAATCAATCAAAAAATAACTTCCCCAAATAATAAAACTAGACATTAATGTAACTTCAAAAGCAGATCGGCTATATTGAATATGCCAAGGTAAAATAGTTATCAAAAAAACCGTCATTAAAGATATTTTCTTTTTGACACCAATTTTCATTAATAAAAAATAAATTCCCAATATACTTACTATTCCAAAAAATGCTGAATAACTTCTTACTCCAAATTCGTTCAATCCAAATATTTTAATAAATGGAATCATAAAATACATCATCATTGGTGCTCTCCATTCAGAAAAGCTTTGAGCGTATAACGGTAACAAATGACCTTTATAATCCCGTCCTGTTTCCAGTAACGAATAGGATTGGTATCCTGCGTCTATTTCATCTCCAAAAAGTTCCAAGTAATCCAATCTAAAAAACCTCAAAAATATGGCTAGAATTAAAATTAATATTAAAATATAATTTTTCTTCCACATGGTCAAGTTTAACATTTTCGAGGTAGAATTAAGCAGTGCTGTCAAAATATAAAAAAATATTGTTCTTGGCAATTTTGATTCGTGTTTTAATAATGCCTTTTTTTTATCATCCTGATATTAAGTCACAGCATTATCATTTTCAATTTTTATCTCGTGGAATTTTTAATATTTATGAATATCTTTCTCAAAATAAATCAACCTTAGGCTACAAAGACACTTTTAATTATTTACCTCTAACTTATTACACTTTTGGTATCACCCAAGCCATTACTAAACCATTTCTAGGTAACGATTTTTATCTTTGGTTAAATGACTGGGGTGAAAATAAAAACAACTACATTAATATTATCTATTATATGTTTTTACTTAAGATTCCCTATCTTATTTTAGATATTGGCCTAGCTATTTTACTTTTAAAAATTTTTAATAATTCAAAAATTTTTTATTTTTGGCTGTTTAATCCTATTTCCATTTATTTGATATATGTCTTGGGAAATTTCGATATTCTGCCGACTTTTTTAACAGTTCTTTCTTTTTATTTCTTAAGAAAACAAAAATTACTTTTTTCTTATCTATCAATTGGTCTGGCAATTGCCTTAAAAATGTATCCCATTATTTTTGTTGCATTTATCTTTTTTTATGAACCGAAAAACATTTTAAAACACTTAAAATATTGTTGTTTTTCCTTAATACCATTAATTATTACAGTTATTCCTTTTATAAACCAAAACACTTTTATTAGTTCATTTTTAGGTTCCGGTCTAACTCAAAAAATATTAGAATACAAACTATTAAATTTACCAATCTTCCCAATTTTATATTTATTAATTTTAATAAATTATATTTTCTCTAAATCAAAATATAAATTTGAGTTGGCTGTCACTCAAACATTTTTAATTTTTATTGGTTTAGTTAAATTTCATCCCCAATGGTTAATTTGGTTTTTTCCTTTTATTTTAATAATTTTTATCAATTCTAAAATTTTTAATAAATTATATTTAATATTATTTTTTATTTTAATTTACATTTATATTTTTCTCTTTAATGATAATTTCCTTTTTTGGGGCCATTTAATTCCAATCGATTCAGCCTTTATTGATATTACTTCACCTTTTCAATTAATCAAATTAAAAACGTCAATTAATCCATCTCTTTTACAACAGCAGATTCATCAAATACTCCTTTTATTAGGTATCATCGGTTCATTTTTTTATGCCAAAAAGAAATAAATTATTTATCTTAATAATCGGTGAATTATTATTTTTCTCTTCTTTGCTAATAATTTTGCCGTCAATTTTAATAAAGAAAAGAGATGGAATCAGTCAAACTTCTTACAGTGACGTTTTATCTCTTGATGTTAATCATAGTTTTACTCAAAAATTTATAGCCGATTATGACAATCTTCGTTCAATTTCAGTCTTATTAAAAAATCCTGGAATTATTAACAAAAGTCAAATAGAAATTGAAACCCAAAGTCAAAGTAAGATGGTTAGCATTGAACTGCAGGATAAGGATAAAAATACCATTAATTCATTGGAAACATCAGGACTCAGTATTGGTGATCCCAGTTGGATTACTTATAATTTTCCCTATATTGATTCCAAAAAAGGTGATATTTTTTATATCAAAGTCTCGACCAATAACGAACTAAATGATCAATTTTTTATTTATGGTGATAATGAAAGCAAATCTATTAATTTTAGAAGCAATTATACTAGTAAAAATTTTAAAGAATCTTTTCAAAAAAATATTGCTTATCAATTAGATAAATTCCGACAAAGAAAAATAGTCGATAATTTTATTTATTTTGGATTAATTCTCTTTTTAGATATCTTAATTATTCTTTAGTAATAATTGCCGTTACCTTTTTATATCTAGCATTCTGTATCCAAAATAAATTGGCTCCAGGTGTATTTTTAATTTCTTCTTCCTTTACTTCAGATGATGTCCAAATTAATATTTTAGAGCTATTCTTTTGCTCCGGCCAGTCGTATTTCTTAAATTTGTATTTATAAAAATCAAAATTTAAATTTCCTTCAATTCCTGGTTTTGGTCTTTTATCGGCATAAGCTTGAACAATTTTAGGATCAAGAGATTGATAAAACAAAAAGAAAATATAACTCTGGGCATGAGGACTATCAATTATAATTTCATCATAATTATCTTGTAATTTCATTAACAATGGAATACCTTCTTTAAATCCACCCGGTTGATATTCACCATGATTTAAAGCCACAGAGTATCCGTATTCATTAATAATGATAAACAATATCGACAAAGAAAATAAAATAATCGACCCAAAATAAATAATTTTATTTAAAGATTTAGGTAAATTTTTATTCAAAATTTTAACCAAATTAACAAAACCCAAAGCCACTACTAATTCAATTGCTGGATATAAATTCATAGATCTTAGTGGATGAAACCAATTCCAAGTTAATGCTGCTGGTGCCGCCGCCGCCAAAATCCAATAAACTAAGTATCTATTTTTAAAACTAATTTTTATTTTTTTAATTAAATAAATCAAACCAAAAACCAAAATTACTGTCTCTAGCCAACCAATCATACTAAACTCTGGAATGTATTGAACCGAACCTCTAACCCAATGATAAACTCTACCCCCTAAATTTATTGGCGAAAAATAACTCAACATGTGACCTGTCATTATTCCTAAAAAATAATAGACAGGATTATTAGCAGCGTCTAACCAAACACTTTTATCGGTTGATAATAATTCTTTTGGAGTAAAAGGATAATATCGGTAAAAAACATTTTCTTGTCTCAACCTGGTTAAAACTTGACTACTTTTGTTTGCTAAAAAAATTGGCAATATTAATAAAATAAAACTTAAAAACAACAAAATATATTTAAAATTAAATTTAAAAAGCCAGTTTTTATACGTTTTAAAATTTTTAGTAAAAAATAATTTCAAAGGATCAAAAATAAAAAGAAGAATTAAGAGTGGTGCCGCCGCCCTGGCTCCATGATAGCTATAAGCCGCTAAGCCAAAAAAAATAGGAGCTAAAAATTTTCTTTTTTTGTATAAAAACCAAGCACCAGCAGTAAAAAGAAAACCCGATAAATTAGCTTCCAAAGCCACTCTAGAAAAATGCATTCTCCATGGCTCAAATGCCAATATTGCAAATATAAAATATCTTAGCTTTTTCTTTTTTACAAATTCTTTTAGAAAAAAATATAAAAATAATAAAGAAAAAGTTCCAGCAGTAACCGAAACCATTCGGGTCGAAACCTCATTTAAGCCCATAACTGCAATAAATGGTACAGATAAATAGGCATACAAAGCTGGTTTAAAATCGTTAAAAGATCTTAATGACAGAGGTAAAAAATTACCATATTCATCCCTTCCAGTTTTTAAGATTGAATAAGCATTATAACCAAGTGCTGCTTCATCAAAATTAACGCTCGGAGGAGACTTAGCCAAGCCATATACCTTAATCAAAAAACTTAAAAGAATTATGCTTAATATAATTATTTTTTCCACCTTATTTTTCATTATTTAATCTCCCCAACAACTATATTGTTCCCGAATTTGTAAGCAATAGTATCCCTTAGACTCTTTATCTCAATATTAGTAAAATCTTTTTCTTTAATTAAAGCTAACCAATCTTTGTTTATATTATTTTTAAAATCAGTTCCAATAAATTCTCCAGCAAATCCAGCATATATTGTATTTCTACCTGGCTTATTTTTTTCTAATCCAAACGAATCATAAACAAATTTATTTTCATCACAATTAGTCAGATAATATTTGCAGTATCTTTCGCTTTTTCCGACTAGACTAGTCACGTATATTTTTTCAAAATTATTTGGTTCTCTTTTTTTTATCGAATTAAAAATAAATTCATAAAAATAAGGTCTATTGTCCAACCAAAAATCTGGTCTTTTATTTAAATCAGAATAATTAGCTATTGTTCCATATAAGGAAAGAAAAACAATTACCAATCCAAAAATCTTTCCAAAAAATATTTTTGTTTTATAAATTTCTCCAACAGCCAAAGCCATAATTAAACTCAATGGAAATAAAATCAAGTCAAATTTTCTAAAAGTAATAAAAGGATCAAATAAAAAGTTTATTAAAGAAAAAAATAACATCAATATTACCAATGAATTAATTTTTTTATCTTTTATTTTAATTAAAAGATAAACTCCGCCAATTAGTAAAAAAATCTCTGGCCAAACAAAAATAACTATCGATTTCTGTTCGGTTGGATGAACTTCCTGGAAAAACAAAGATTCCATATCAAAGAAAGGAATAATTTCATTAACCAATTCTTTATATTCGATAAAATATTTATTATATACAATTCTTTTAACACTAAGAGGAATTTTTATCGGATCAGTTAATGAATCTTCAGCTATAAACCTTTCTATTATTTCATTTTTAGCATCATTTAAACCTATTTTATGCACAAAACTTGATCTTTCTTTTGTTACTAAAAATGAAAATAAAATTATATAAATACTTCCCAAAATTAAAATAAATCTCCTAAAATAGTTTTTATTTTTATTCAAAACAAAAACAAGTAATACTAATAGAAATATTTTAAAACACTCAGTCGGACAAGTTAGCCATAAAATATAAAAAGTTGGCGATATAGAAACAAGTAAACAAGAAATTAGAGAAACTTTTTTCCCGGCTAATTTAATTATTAATTTATACCAAAAAAATAATGCCAATAATAAAATTATTAAACTAAAAATCCTTAAAACCCAAAGATTATTAAAAAAATACCTAATCACCGCCAATTGATCTTCTGTTGGTGGATACAACGCACTTTTAAAAACGTTTAGGATTATATTTTGCACCTTTGTTAGTATAAAATAAAGTATCTTTAAATGAAATACACATCTATCGCTTTCAAAATTTTTCCAATTTTTCTAATTGCCTTTTCTTTATTTCTTTATCTTTACAAAATGAATTCTTTTCCTCCATCTCTTTTTTCCGATGAAGCCGATGCTAACTATCAGGCTTTTGTTTTTAATAACAGGGGAACTGATTATTTTGGTAATAAATTACCTATTCATTTTCATTCCTATTCTGATTGGCGAACTTCACTTTATATTTACTCAATTGCCATAGTTCAAAGATTTATTGGCCATGTCGATCTTGCTGCTAGATTACCAGCCGCTATATTTGGAGTTCTCTCTGTTTTTGTCTATTTTCTAATTTTAAAAAATCTTTATAAAAATCCCATCTGGGCCATGATCGGATCATTTTTATTTTCTATTACTCCGTGGTTATTTCACTACAGTCGAGTCGGTTTTGAAGCCACTGGCATGCTTTTATTTTTACTTTTAGGTTTTTACTTTTGGATTAAATTTATTAATCAGAAAAATGACAAATTTTTAATTTCGTCAGCAATTTCTTTTGTTCTCACTATTTATTTTTATAGCACCGCCAAATTATTTTTATTTTTTATTGCTATTATTTTTTTAATTTTATGGTTTAAAACCATCATAAATATTTCTCTAAAAACCAAAATAATATTGTTCTTAATTGGATTGATAACTCTTTTTCCTTTTTTATCAGATACCTTAAAAGGCCGTTCTGGTTATCGTTTTTCTTATATCAATATTTTTAGCGACCCAACCGTCAGTAAAACAGTTGACTATCTTCGTTACGACGATTCAGTTATGGTCTCTGGACAACAAATAGGACTTAAGCCGATGCTTATTTCCAAAATTTTTCACAATAAATTAGCTCAATGGTCAGAAATGTTTATCAAAAATTATTTTTCTGCTTTCTCCACTGAATTTTTATTTTTAAAAGGGGATGGTAACCTTCGTCAAGGTATTCAGACTGCTGGTAATTTACTTTTTCCAGATTTACTTTTAATAATAATCGGCATTTCTTCTATTTTTTATAAAAAATCATCTAATTGCAAATTTTATTTGTTTTTTTTAATTAGTTTAATTTGTGCTCCAATCCCCTTTGCTTTAACCAGAGATTCTGCCTTTCCTCATGCCACCAGATTAATTTTAATGTTGCCATTTTTAAGTATTTTTTCTCTTTTAGGTCTTAAACAAATATTTGAAATTACCAAATCAAAAATAATTATTAGTCTAATCTTGTTTTTATATATTCTTTGTTTTGGTCGTTTTTCCCATCAATATTATTTTCATTATCCCAATATTTCCGCCAAAGAATGGCACTATGGCATGAAAGAGGCTGTTTTAAAAATTAAGGATACTAACTACTCCAAAATCTATTTTATTAATTCCTACGAGCCCTTTACTCCATTTTTTTTAAATTATAGTGAATATTTACCTTCAAATAAAAATATATCTCCTGCCGCCTCGTTAATTTCTGATAACAATCAATTTTTTAATGGCATGCAAACCGAAAACAAATACTATCTCGGAAATATTGAATGGTCTATTCTATTTAATAATCTTCCCAGTAACTCTCTTTTTGTAATTCCAGATCGTGATCTAATTAAGGTTCAAAACAGTCTGCATAATTATAATAAAAAACACTCCACTAAAATAAAATTCAACCAAATAGACAAAGTTAATAAAAAATATACCGAACAAGAAGAATTTTATTTAGTCAACTTTGATTTCTTAGAAAAGACAAAATAAAAACAACTTACTACAGTTAGTAAGCTTAATCCATCCAATAGTCTATTAAAAATAGTTTCTCTATATTTAATTATGATTTCATGTTTTCCGCTCGGTATTGTAAATTGTATTTGACCATAAGGTGTACCACTTGTCAGATTTAATTTTTTGCCATCAATTAATCCCTTCCAGCCAGGAAAATAATATTTATTATAGTTTAAAGTCAGTTCAGACTCCGATTCGATTGTAAATTTTGCATCCAAACTATTAATTAAGGTTATGTTTTTAACAGCACTATTTTCCGGATAAATCCGAGCGTAAACTTCTTTTGGCCTAGTTTCTGTTGTTTTTGGCAATCTAAGATATTCTTCTTGAAGACCTAAATATTCTTCACTTGGAGTTGGAACTGGAATATAACGATTAATATAATAGCTATCATCTCTATTTAAAAAGTCATGAGGCCTAAAACGAGATATGTTTAGACCTATAGAAACCATAATAATCAATACAGCCAATACTTTTGCATATTTAAAATTTTTAATTAAAACAACCAATAATGATGAGCCAAAAACTATCATTGTTAAAAAGCGCCAAGGAAATTGAAAATAAGCAATTAATGGAATATTTTTCCAAAGCCAAGATGATCTAAAATTCATCATTACCATCGCCGCCGCTATTAAAAAAAGACTCCATGTTAAGATTTTTTTATTTAATAAAGAAATCTTAGAAAAATGAAAAATTGCATATAATAAAACTATTCCTATTACCACTAAATTTACTTCACCTATAAAAAAAGACATTCCATCATATGGCCCAGGAACCGAAGCTCCATAACCCCAAAAAGGGGTTATTAATTGTTTTATTGTCGGAAAATGATCAAAAAAATTAAAGACGGTTTCATATTTCATCAATTTACTTTCTAATAGTGCCGGCAGCCAAAAGTAAACACTTCCTAATAATCCACCAAAAAAGAATATAAATAATTCTTTTATTTTTTTGTTTAAAATAATTAATCCAAATAAAAAAGCAAAAGGAATAAACATATAAGAAACTATATTGTGAGTCAAAATTAATCCTGCCACTGACAAAATTCCACCCGCAATCCATTTATAATTTTCTTTTTTGTCTTTTGTTTCGAAAACTTTAATCAGGAAAAATATAATCAATGGTAAAAAAACAAATGCTAAAGACTCTCCCAATGCCCCTCTGTCGTAAATATCAGTCGAACGATAAGGAGTATAAATATAAAGTACTGCCGCCGCCGTTCCTACAAATTTACCAGATAATTTTCTGGCCAAAAAATACATCGTTATTGCCGACGCAAACAAACTAAATATAAAAACAGCTTTAATACTGTAAGTAAAACTTAACCCAGTCAAATGGAAAATTTCTCCTAAATAATAAGGTAATGGAAAAATAAAATTAAACAGAGGATATCCAAATCCAAAACTTAAATCAGACACGTATCTTGGTGGTATTTGTCCTTCACTTACTGATTGATTCATTTGCTGCAGCCAAGCAATATGCATGTCATCAGATGCTCCAAAAAACCCTGTTTTAAACAATGATAACGTTGCTGGTATTACCAATAAAATTATTACTAATAACTCTTTTATTTTCATAAAAATTTCTTCTTTTTAATAATCATAAATATTGGCACACTTACCAATGTAACTAAACTTATTAAATCTCCAATTTTTCTTGGTAGGGTAGATTTTAATTTAACATTAATTTGGTGTATTCCCTCGTTTAATTTAAAACTAACCTGCCCAAAACAATAATCAAGACCCCTGCATTCATCATGATTAATTTCTATTTTAAAACCATTATCTGTTACTTCCATTCCTGGAAAATCAAAAATTGGTAATCTTATTATTGCTGTTTCACTATATACGATTATTTTTCCTGCCTGCCAATTACTGCCTTTTTGATAATCAGTAAATATTTCCACGTCTCCCTCAATTAATTCCGGTAATTCCGGTGCTTGATGATTTGGTGGCAAAATAGCACTTTTGGGTAAATAATCAAAAATACTGGCCGTTTGTTGTTTTAAAAATTCTTGCCCGGTCAATAATTGTTGGTCGTTAATATTCAGCCATTTTTGCGATCTGAAAAAACTTCCATATAAAAAAAGTAAAGATAATCCAACCACTACTATAACTATATTTTGCCATTTACCTTTAAAATAATTAATCGCATAACTCGACAATAAAGATAAAAGAAAAGTACTGATAACTAAAAATCTCCAGGGGAATTGAAACATTGCCATAAAACTAAATTTATTCCAAATAAAAGATGATCTTTGATGAATAAGAAAAATAGTTAGCAAACTAAGTCCGGCCAAAACAAAAATAATAATACTATTCTTTTTAGATTTTTTATAATTTTTTATTGCTAAAATCACCGCCATTAAACCTAAAACCCATTGTACTTGTCCCACTGATAAAGACAAATCATCACCTGATCCCAAATAAGACGAACCATAGCCAAAATGATTTGAAATAAATAGTTGATATAAATTTACAAAATGTTGTCGATAGTCAAAATAACCACCAATCATACTTTCTAAATGGATATAACCTCTCTCAAATACCAAAGGCACAATATAAAAAGAAGCTAAACCGATTCCAATTAAAAAAGCCCAAAAAAAATCGATTATTTTTTTATTTTTTTTCTCTTGGATCAACAATAAAATTATCCATGCTCCCAATATTGGAAAAAAGGCTAATGACATTAAATTATGTGTCACTAATAAACTAAAAACTGCCAATCCCAACCATAAAATATTATTTTTACCAATACCCTTAATAATTCGATATGAAAATAAAAACAAAAATGGAAATACTGCCATTGCTAAAAATTCCCCCAAAGATCCTCTTACATAAACCTGTACTGCTCTAACCGGAGCATATACATATATTAATGAACCAATAAGAGCTGTTTTTGGATTAGAAAATAGACTAGACAATAATAAAAACATTCCAATTCCAGATATTAAAAAACCACCTATAAATAATATTTTTACCGAATCTATATATTGAAAACCAATATTATGGAAAAGAGTTCCTAGATAATAAGGGCCAGGGGAATAATATAAAAACAAAGGATATCCAAAACCATAACCCATATCTGGCACCCAACGACAGGGTATTTGTTTATCATCAAAACATTTCTGCATTTCATAAATCCTAAAATACTGCATATTATCCTGGATGTTATGAATTCCTGGTCTTAAAAGCGTTATAAAAGACGGTAATATCAATAAAATTAAAGCAATTATCCAAATATAACGTTTCATCTTAACTATTATAGCCTAATTAATTTCCATTTTGACTCCATTTTTCTTATAATCATTCAAGTGTTAAGATTATACAAACATGACTAAACTTTATTCAATTATTTTTGGAATTATTTTAGTCATCGGATTCCTAACTCGTTTTCTTTTTCTAGATAAATATCCAGTTAGCCTAAATTGGGATGAAATTAGCCATGCTTACAACGCTTACAGCTTAATCAAAACCGGTCAAGATCAATGGTCAACTTCCTGGCCTATTTTCAATTTCCGAGCTTATGGCGATTATCCTACCACTCTTAATATGTATCTCTCCATGCCTTTTATTTATTTCTTTGGCCTCAATGCTTGGACAACCAGAATTGTTTCTGCTCTTTGTGGTTTTGGTCTAATAATTGTTGCCTATTTTCTAGGAAAAGAAATTTTTAAAGATAAAAAAATAGCTTGTTTATTAATGTTTTTAGTTACTCTATCTCCTTGGACATTTTTTCCCTCCAGAGCCGTTTTCCAATCGACTGTTGCTCAATTTTTCCTTTCTTTAGGAATTCTATTTTTAATTAAAGCTATCAAAAAAATAAATTTTATTTTACCGGGAGTTTTATTTATTTCTCTTTCTACTTATGCCTATCACAACACTAAAATTGTTGTTCCTATTTTACTTTTTGTTTACCTCATAATCTTTTTTAAAGACATCAAACAAAAATTTCAAAATAATAAAAATATATTTTTAGTCACTCTGTTAGTTTTTTCATTTTTATTAATTCCTCAAATAATTAGTACTTTTAATAAAGACTCTCAGGCTCGCAGTCGTTGGGTTTTTGCTATTAATCCAGCCACTATTAATCAAATCGAAAACAATCGTAATAATTATCAAGGTAATCCTCTAATCGCTAAATTAAAATATAATAAAGTTACTGCATTTTCGGCTACTGTTGCCAAAAATTATCTTGGTTTTATAAATCCTAAAATGCTGTTTTATAACAGTACCCAAAATTTTCAATTTAATATTCCCAACACTGGCGTTCTTTATCCTATTTGTCTTCCATTTTTCTATATTGGCTTAATCATTTTAATAATTAAATCAATAAAAAATCGAGGGATTTCGTTATTTCTTGTATCTTGGTTTCTAATCGGTCTTATTCCTGCCGTTGTCACTGTTGGTGACTTTCCCATCATTCGCGCCATGACCATTTTGCCCTTACCTCAAATTTTTATAGTTTATGGATTTTTAAAGACTCTTTCACTTTTTAAAAATCAAAAAAGCAAATCATTATTTACAATTTTATTCGTATTAATTTTGCTTATTCAATCATTTTTCTATTTCAAAAATTATTTAACCGATTATGCTAAAAATTATTCCAGCTCTTGGCAGTATGGTTATAAAGAAGTTGTCGATTATATAAAAACTAATTACAATGAATATGACCAAATTATTTTCACTAAAAAATACGGTGAAGCCCATGAATTTGTTCTATTTTATTGGCCCTGGGATCCAAAATCATATCAAAATGATTCTCGTTTAAACTGGGATTTTCATGCTGATTGGTATTGGGTTAACAGTTTTGATAAATTTAGATTCATAAATGATTGGGAAATTAAAAAGGAAACCGAGAATATTAATCAAAAGACTCTTTTAATCACTTCACCAGACAACTATAATAAAAACAATAGCACCTTACTTAAAACTATTTATTTTCTCAACAATCAACCCGCCTTTGACATTCTCTCACTATGACCAAAATTAAAATTTTTCTAATTTCTGTTTTTCTAATTTCCTTTTTCTTAAGATTTTACAAAATAGGGGAATATCCCACTCTTCTTTGGGATGAAGCTGCCATTGGTTACAATGCTTATTCATTAATCGAAACCGGCAAAGATGAATATGGTCAAACTTTACCTATTATTTTTAAATCATTTGGTGATTACAAACCTGGCTTTTATATTTATCTTGCCGTTCCTTTCATAAAACTTTTCGGATTAACCACCACCGCCACTCGTTTACCATCAGTGATTCTTGGATCTTTATTACCAATTTTGATCTATTTTTTAATCAAAGAAATAAACCAAAAAGCTCACAAAACTGCCATTATTGCCGCTATTATCACTATTATTAATCCCTATTCAATTCACTTTTCTCGCGGCGCCTGGGAAACCAATATTTTAACTTTTGAATTAGTTTTAGCTTCATACTTTTTCTTCAAATATGTCAATAAAAAAATAAATAAATATTTATTATTTTCCGCCGTTACATTTGGGTTAACTCTTTTCACTTATCAAGCCGGCAAGATGATCAGTCTTTTTTTAATCATCATCTTATTTTTATTAAATTTAAATATCGTCAATAAAAAAAACCTCAAATCTCTTTTCCTTAATTTTGTTCTACCTCTTTTTATTTTTTCACTTCCAATAATTTATGGATTATTTTTCAGCAGCAATGCCAATCGTTTAAAAGTTATTAGTCTTTTTTCTTATCCTCGATCAACCGAAGAAACCAATACTATTATTAATGAAAGCAGTCAATTGGATTACAATATTTTTCACAACCATTTATCTTTCTTCGGTCGAAATGTTTTACTTCGTTATTTTAACCATTTTTCACCCAAATTTTTAGCCTTCGAAGGTGATTGGCAAAATCCTCGAAATTCAGCTTCATATATCGGTGTTATTCTCTATCCTAGTCTAATTTTCCTAATCATCGGCATATTTTTTGCTCTAAGTCGCCGAAAAATAGACAAAATTAATCTTTTCTTTTTCTTGTGGCTTTTAGTGGCCCCAATTCCTGCCGCTCTAACCAGAGACACTGTTCAAGCCGTCCGAACTATGTCTTTTTCTATTCCTTTAATTTATTTTATTTCTCTTGGAATTTATGTTGTCGTTAATAGATATAAAAATATTTTTATATGCAGTTTAATTATTCTTGCTTATTCCATTTCATTTATTTACTATTCTGACCTTTATTTAAACCATATGGTTAAAAAAAGTCCCGATGATTTTCTTTACGGCTATCAACAATCAATGGATTATTTAATTAAAAACCAAAATAAATTTAAAAACATTATTATGAGTGATTATTATGGCCAAGCCTACATTTATTACCTTTTTTATTCAAAATATCCACCTCAACGTTATCAACAACAAGCCAAATTAACTGAAAGTTCATCCGGTGATACTGGCAAAGTCGAACAAATTGACAATATTAAATTCACTACTCCTGACTACAGTCTTATCAAAACTCAACCGAATACTTTGGCAATTTTTAATTACAATGAAATTTATCGTCAATCAATCGATAAATCTGATAGTTTTAAAGATTTTTTACCTTTAAGTCCTATCAATAATATTTCTACTTTTTATGCCTACCAAAATTAACAAATTACCATTATTATTAATTCTTTTCGTTGCGTTTTTAATCCGTTTTATTAATTTAAATTCCACTCCAGCTCTCAATCCAGACGAAGCCGCTCTTGGTTATAATGCTTATTCTCTTATCCAAACTGGTAAAGACGAACATGGAATTTCCTGGCCTCTTCATTTCAAATCATTTGGCGATTTTAAGCCGGGTGGTTATGTTTATTTAGCTCTTCCCTTTATCAAATTTTTTGGATTAAACACTTTATCTGTTCGTTTGCCAAATTTAATCCTTTCTCTGCTAACCATCTTATTTTTATATAAATTAATTTTACTTTTATCTAAAAATAATAATCTTTCACTTTTGACCGCTGCTGTTTTAACCCTTTCTCCTTGGCATATTCATTTCAGTCGTGGGGCTTGGGAGTCTTCCGCCGCTCTTTCTTTTATTGTCATTGGTACTTATTTTTTCTTCAAATCGATCAAAGACAAGTTTTTATTGAATTTCAGTCTCTTTGTTTCATTTTATGTTTTATCACTTTATATTTATCATTCAGCCCGTTTAATTGCCCCTCTTTTAGCTCTAACTTTAGTAACTCTTTATTTCAAAAATTTAATTAAAAATTTCCCTAAAATTTTAATTCCGATATTTTTTGGTGCTCTTTTAGCCTTACCTGTGGCTTTTTCATTTTTAAACAATGGTGGAACTGCTCGTATTGGCGGTGTTGGTCTAACTGCTGACCAAGGCCCAATTTGGCGAGCCAATGAACTTATTAATCATCATCATAATGTCAAATTAATTAATCGAATAATGCATAATAAAAGAGTTCTTTATTTGATTTCTTGGGGTCAAAAATATACTTCTCATTTTGATTTAAATTTTCTTGCCTTAAATGGTGATGAAGTTCCTCGATCAAAAGTTCCCGAAATGGGCCAAATTAATTTAATTGAACTGCCTTTTCTAATTCTCGGTCTTATTTTTTTATTGAAATCTACGATCTACAATCAACGATCTAAAATCTTTTTAATTGCTTTTTTATTAATTGCTCCAATTGCTTCATCCTTAACTTTTCAAGCTCCATCAGCTCTTAGAGCTTTATCTATGGTTATTCCGCTCTCTATTCTAATCGCCTTGGGTATTTATTCTTTTTTTAATCTAGTTCATAAATTAAAAATTAAAAATTTAATTTTAATAATATTTATCCTTATTTATGGTTATTTCGTTGCTTATTATCTTGATTCCTACTTTGTTCATTATTCTAAAAGATATCCTTTTGCCTGGCAATACGGTTTCGATCAACTTGTTCCTTATTTAGAACAACAAAAAGATCAATACAAACAAATTTATGTCACCAATAAATACGACCAACCCTATATTCTCTTTTTGTTTTATTCAAAATATTCACCTCAAAAAATCCAATCCGAAATAAAGTTAACTCCACCCGATAATTTCGGCTTTTCGACCGTCTTAAATTACGACAAATATAATTTTCAAAAAATTGATTGGAATCAAATTCCTTCAAATTCATTAGTTGTAACCAGCGACGAAATAGTTCCAATTGAACCTATAAAAATTATTAATTTCCCAAATGGACAGCCAGGGTTTAAAATCTACTCAAAGTTATGAAAAATCAACTAAAAACAATATCTGTTGCTATCGCCACTTATAATGAAGAAAATAATATCGCCAAGTGTTTAGAAGCTGTGGTTGATTGGGTCGATGAAATTATAATTGCCGACGGTACTTCTCAAGACAAAACCATTGAAATTGCCTCCAAATTTAAAAATGTAAAAATAATTAAAACCACCAATAAACCAATCTTTCATCTCAATAAAAACATTGCTATTGATGGCTGCACCAGTGATTGGATTCTTCAGCTTGATGCTGACGAAATTGTTACTCCTGAACTTAAAAACGAAATTATTTCATATCTTAAAAAAGATATTGATGAGGTTAAAGAAAATGCTTTTTGGATTCCTCGTAAAAATTATTTTTTAGGTGCTTTTCTTAAAAAAGGTGGTCAGTATCCCGATCCAACCATTAGATTTTATAAAAATGGCAAAGGGAGACTTCCTTGTGTCGACGTCCATGAACAAGCCAAAATAGAAGGGGAGATTGGCTGGCTTAAAAATGATTTAGAACATTATGCTGACACTTCTTTCTCTAAATATCTTCTTCGCCACAATCGTTACACCACTCTTTTAGCTCAAGAATTACAACAAAAAAATACTCCAATTAATTTTATTAGTTTTTTGAACTTTTATCTTTTTAAACCGCTCTGGTGGTTTTTAAAAACTTTTTTCCGACATCGAGGCTATGTTGATGGATTTCCAGGTTTTGTTTTTTCCTTTTATTCTGCTCTCAGATTTCCAATCATGTACACCAAATATTGGGAGCTTGTCAAAACCAATCGTAAAATTGATTTAAAAAATGATTGGGATAAAAAATAAATTAAAAATTAAAAATTTAAAATTGAAAATTAAAAGAATCGCAATCGATATTTCTCCAACTCAAGACGGTAATGCTGTTCGGGGTGTCGGCTATTACACTTCCAATCTAATTTCGGCACTTCAAACCGAAATAAAATCCAATCCTAATTATAAAAATTACCAAATTGATTTAATAACCAACGTCAACGATCTAAGATCTAATACCTATGATCTTATTCATTATCCTTATTTCGACCCATTTAAATTAACTCTTCCCAAAAAAACCAATATTCCAACCGTTGTTACTGTTCATGACCTCATTCCTCGTCAATTTAAATCTCATTTTCCAGTCGGAATCAAAGGTGAAATAAAATGGTTTATTCAAAAACATCGACTTTTAAAAGTCGATAAAATCTTAACTGTTTCTCATTATTCTAAAAATATTATTAATCAAATTACTAAATACAATTTAAATAATATTTTCGTTACCCACTTAGCCGCCGATCCAACTTTTAAAGTTATTTCTGATTCTAAAAAATTAACCGAAATTCAAAAAAAATATAACTTACCCAAAAAATTTATCCTATTTGTCGGTGATATTAATTGGAATAAAAATATTCCGACCCTTGTTAAGGCTTGTTTAAAATTAAAATTTCCCTTAGTTATTGTTGGTTCTTCTGCTGTCAAAAAAGATGTTCCCAATCATCCTTGGACACAAGATCTTCTTTGGCTTCAATCTAAATCTAGAGAAGCAGAGATCCAGCGAACTAGAGAACTAATCCTTCCAGGTTTTGTCCCAGATGAAGATTTACCTTATTTTTATAATTTGGCCACCATTTATTGTCAACCGTCTTTTGCTGAAGGTTTTGGTCTACCTCTTGTCCAAGCCATGAAATCTGGTTGTCCGGTTGCTTACAGTCAAGACTCTTGTTTAGATGAAATTATGGATTCCAATGGTTTAAAATTTAATCCTCATTCTCAAAAAGATTTAGAAAAATCTCTAGTTCAATTTTGGAATGATAATGATCTTCGCCAAAAATATATTAAGCTTGGCCTAATTCACGCTAAAAATTTTGATTGGAAATATACTGCCATTCAAACTCTTGCCCTTTATAATTTAATTTTAAAGGATGAAAAATAACAATCATTTCTTGTCAGTTATTATTCCCATTTATAAACAAGAAAAAACCATCAAACAAGACCTTTTGAATATCAATGAAACTTTAAAACAAATTCGTTATGACTATGAAATTATTGCTGTTGTTGATGGCACTTCTATTGATAAATCATTTTCCGAGATCAAAAAAATTAAACTGCCAAATTTAAAAGTTTTTGGGTACAAGCACAATCACGGTAAAGGTTATGCTGTCAGGTATGGCATGGCCAAAACAAAAGGGGATTATATCGCTTTTATCGATTCTGGTATGGAAATCGATCCCAACGGCATTTCTTTAGTCCTAGAACACATGGAATGGTATAACGCCGATATAATCGTTGCCTCAAAACGACATCCAGCCTCCATGGTTAAATATCCCCCTAGTCGAAAAATAGTCAGTTTTGGAGCCCATATAATTTCTAAATTTTTATTAGGCATCAATGTTCATGACACTCAAGCTGGTTTAAAAATATTTAAACGTCCAGTTTTAGTGAAAGTTCTTCCTCGTCTTATGGTAAAAAATTATGCTTTTGATCTGGAGATATTAGCTGTCGCCAATAAATTAGGTTTTACTAAAATATATGAAGCCCCAATCAAATTAACTTATGATTTTAGTAGTTTAACCCACGCCACTGGTCTTAAAATTATTTACAGTTGTTTTATGGAATCTATGTCTGTTTTTTATCGACTGAGGATCCTAAATTATTACGACGATAAAAATAAAAGAAAATGGATCTATAATCCGGAATTAGACATGAGAATTAACACTGGAAAATAATCATGAAATCACCAAAATTTTCTGTTATCATTCCGGTTCGCAAAACCAATGAGTATCTTCAAGAAACTATCTCTAAACTTAAAAAACAATCTTTCAAAAATTTTGAAGTTTTGATTATAACTGATAAAGTATCTGGTTCGGCCAACCCTTCCGAAAAAAGAAATTTAGGAGCCCAAAAAGCCAAAGGTGAATATCTTGTATTTTTTGACGACGATTCTTATCCTCATAAAAATTATTTTAAAAACGCACTCAAATTAGTAGAAAATAATCCGAAATTTGCCGCTTTTTGTGGTCCATGTCTTACCCCTCCAAAAGACAATTTATATCAAAAAGCTTCTGGTTTAGTTTGGGGCAGTTGGCTTGGCAGTGGTGGTGCTGGAATTTATCGAAATAGTATTCAAAAAGCCCGTTTTGTTGACGATTACCCTTCAGTTAATCTTATTGTTAAAAAAAATGATTTTAATTTAGCTGGTGGTTTCGATGTCTCTTTTTGGCCCGGTGAAGATACTGTTCTTTGTTTAAATTTAGTTAAAAACTTAAACAAAAAAATTCTTTATAATCCATCTTTAATTGTTTATCACCATCGTCGATCGGTTATCCTTCCCCATCTTCAACAAATAACTCGCTACGCTGTTCAACGAGGCTTTTTTGTTAAAAAATTTCCCGAAACCAGTCTTAAAATTGGTTATTTTATACCTTCATTTTTTGTTTTTTATTTAATAATATTAATTATTAATTTGTTAATTTTTAATTATTATTTATTGTATATTCCATTATATTTATATTTATCAATATTATTTTTTACTTTATTAATCTTTCTTTCTAAGAAAAATAATCTTAAAGTTTCTCTTTTAGCCACCATTACTATTCCTATAACTCACCTTTACTACGGTATACTATTCCTACATGGCCTATTCAAAAAAGAAGTTAAATTCAAAGCCCATGCCTTCAATAAAAAAACTGGCAAATACATTGGCGGTTAAATCTGTCTCTATTTCTTATCCACCTCTCGAATCAGATAAAGGCACTGCGTTTTTATCTCAAAACCGTCAATTTCAATGGACTAATACTGGCAATGTAATTTACCCTGTCATTCCTGCTTATGCTGCTACCTTATTAAAAAGTCAGGGATTAAAAGTTTTTTGGGACGATGCCATTGCTCAAAAATTAACTTATCAAGAATGGTTTAAACGTCTTTCTAAAAACAAACCTGATCTAATTATTATTGAAAGCAAAACTCCAGTAATTAAAAGACATTGGCAAATAATTAATCAAATTAAAAAAGAATTTAAATGGAATCCAATAGTTGTTTTAATGGGTGATCACGTTACTGCTTTACCAGAAGAATCAATTAATAATTCTAAAGTCGATTTCGTTCTAGTCGGCGGTGATTATGATTTTTTATTAAGCGAATTAATCGAATTAATCAATAAAAATCAAGCTCCAAAAAACAAGATTTATAAATCTATCAAAAATCACGATTTAAATTCACTGCCAATTATTGATCGCAAATTAACTCAATGGCAGCTTTATGCCTACAACAACACTAATTATAAATACAAACCCGGATCTTATATAATGTCCGGTCGCGATTGTTGGTGGGGAAAATGCACTTTTTGTTCTTGGACAACTCTTTTTCCGGGTAAATGTTTTCGCCAATTTTCTGTGGAACATACTCTTAAAGAAATCGAAAATTTAGTTTACAACTTTGGTGTCAAAGAAATTTTTGATGACTCAGGCACCCTTCCTATCGGCCCTTGGTTGAAAGAATTATGCCAAGCCCTAATCAGTCGTGGTTTAAACAAAAAAGTTAAAATTGGTTGCAATATGCGCTTTGGCGCTTTATCTTTATCAGAATATCAACTAATGCACCAAGCTGGTTTCCGTTTTGTTTTATATGGTCTCGAATCAGCCAATCAAAAAACTCTTGATTTTATAAATAAAAACGAAAAGACCAGTGATGCTCTAAAAACCCTAAAAATTGCTAAACAAGCCAGATTAGAACCCCATGTTACTATTATTATTGGTTATCCAAATGAAGATAAATTTGATGCTGCTAAAACCTTAAATTTAGCCAGAAAAATTTTCAAAGATAATCTCGCTGACAGTCTTCAGGCTACTATTTTAATTCCTTATCCCGGCACTCCGCTTTTTAAATATTGTCAAGAAAATAATCTACTTTTATCGACAAATTGGGATGATTTTGATATGCGTCAACCGGTTATTAAATCATCAATTTCTCCAAACGATCAAATTGAACTAGTTCAAAATCTATTCAAAGGTATTCTTACTCCAAAATTTATTTTTCAAAAAATAATTTCCATTAGATCTATTGATGATATTAAACATCTTTTTAATTATGCTTTTAAATATTTTAAAAAATTAAAAGATTTTTCTAACAATGATAATTAGTTTTATTATTCCTACTCTTAATGCTAACTCGGTTCTAGAAAACTGTCTTAAATCGATTAAAAAACAATCTTTTCCTAAAAAAGAATACGAAATTATTATCGCCGATGGAGGATCGACCGATAACACTCTTAAAATCGCTAAAAAATATCATGTCAAAATTGTTAAAAATTTACTCAAAACTGCCGAAGCCGGCAAGGCTATTGGTGTCAAAAACGCTATTGGGAAATACATTGCTTTAATTGATTCTGATAATATTTTACCCACCAAAAATTGGCTTCAAACTAATATTGATATTTTAGAAAATGATTCTTCTTTAATTGGCACCGAACCACTATTTTTTACTTACCGATCAAAGGCTGGTTTTATTGAAAGGTATTCTGCCTTAATCGGAGTCAATGATCCATTTGCCTTTGTTTCTGGAGTTTATGATCGAAAAAATTATATCAATTACAAATGGACTGGGCTAAAAATAGATCAAATTGATAAAAATAAATATATAAAAATTGAATTAAAATCAAATTCACTTATTCCTACTATTGGTGCCAACGGCACTATTTTTAGAAATGATTTTTTAAAAAACAACATAAACTCTGACTATCTTTTTGATATCGATATTATTACTAATTATTTATCTAAAACTAAAAAATCAATTTATTTTGCCAAAGTTAAACAGGGGATTATTCACACTTTTTGTGAATCATCGATCAAAAAATTTATTCGCAAACAAAACCGTCGCATTACTGATTATTTTTACTATCAAAAGTTTCGTCAATTTAACTGGAATCAAAGTAATAAAAACGGAATTATAAAATTTGTATTTTATACAATATTAATCATTCCGGCAGTAATAGATTCTATTAGGGGATATTTTCATAAACCAGATTCAGCCTGGTTTTTTCATCCAATTGCTTGTTATATAACACTAATTGTATACTCAACCATCTATTTAAAATACAAATTAGCTTTAATAAAAGCTGTTAATAGAAATAATTGGAGTCAATAAATATGTCAAAAAAAGCTCTAATAACAGGATCAGCCGGACTAATTGGATCAGAATCTGTTAAATTTTTTGCCAAAAAAGGCTATGAGATTATCGGAATCGATAATAATATGAGAGAGTATTTTTTTGGCCCAGAAGGCAGCACTAAATGGAATAATGAGTTACTTTCCAAAGATTATGGTAAACAATACACTTATCACAACATAGATATTAGAAACAATGAAAAAATAGAAAAGATATTTAAATCCAATAAATTCGATATTATTATTCACACTGCCGCTCAGCCATCACACGATTGGGCTATTAAAGAGCCTATTACAGATTTTACTATTAACGCTCTTGGAACCTTAATTTTATTGGAAAATTATCGAAAATATTCACCAGAAGCCACTTTTATTTTCACCTCTACTAATAAAGTTTACGGTGACACTCCGAATAAATTACCCCTTGTCGAATTAGAAAAAAGATATGAAATTGACAAAAGTCATCCCTTCTTTAAAAACGGAATCGACGAAAGCATGAGTATTGATAATTCAAAACACAGTATTTTTGGTGCCTCTAAAGCATCTGCTGACCTTATGGTTCAAGAATATGGCAAATATTTTGGATTACACACTGGAGTCTTTAGAGGTGGTTGTTTAACTGGCCCAAATCACAGCAGCACCCAACTCCATGGTTTTTTAGCTTATCTAGTTAAATGTATTAAAACCAAAACTAAATACACCATTTTTGGTTACAAAGGCAAGCAGGTTAGAGATAATATTCATTGTAATGATTTGGTGAATATGTTTTGGAATTATCATCAAAATCCAATGTGTGGTGAAGTTTACAATGCCGGTGGTTCCAGAAATTCTAATATTTCCATGTTAGAAGCAATTGAAAAAATCGAAAAAATTCTAGATAAAAAAGCTATTTATGAATATGTTGAAACCAATCGAATTGGTGATCATATTTGGTATATTTCAGATGTTTCTAAATTTAAAAACCAATACCCAAATTGGGATTTCTCTTACAATATTGACGACATACTTCAGGAATTATGTAGCCAAATACATACTTAAATATGGATTATAAAAATATTTTAATTACCGGTGGGGCTGGTTTTGTCGGTTCTAATTTGGCCATAAAATTAAAAGAACATTATCCAAATATCAATATAACTGTATTAGATAACTTAAAAAGACGCGGATCCGAATTAAATCTTCCCAGACTAGCTAAATTTGGAATAAATTTTATTCATGGTGATGTCAGAAATAAAGAAGATTTAAATTTTGACAAAAAAATGGATTTAATATTAGAATGTTCCGCCGAGCCATCAGTTTTGGCTGGTATTGATAATTCTCAATATTCAATTAATACCAATCTTGTTGGAACTTTAAATTGTCTAGAACTTGCCAAAAGAAATAACTCAACTCTAATCTTTTTATCAACCAGTCGTATTTATCCAATTGAAGAACTTAATCAAATTAAATATAAAGAAAGCAAAACCAGATTCGAAATAGATAACAAACAAACATTAGAAGGAATATCCTCACAAGGTATATCTGAAAAGTTCCCTCTCGGAAAATATCGATCCTTATATGGAGCCACCAAACTGTGTTCCGAATTTTTAATTCAGGAATATATTCACAATTTTAAAATTAAGGCAGTTATCAATCGTTGTGGAATTATTACTGGACCTTGGCAAATGGGAAAAGTTGATCAAGGAGTAATAGCTCTTTGGATTGCCCGTCATATATGGAAAAATAAACCTCTATCATATATTGGTTTTGGTGGTAAAGGAAAACAAGTTAGAGATTTTATCGACATTGACGATTTATTTGATGTCATAAATATTCAAATCGAAAATATTGATAAATACAATAATGAGATTTTTAATATTGGTGGCGGTCAAGAAAACAGTCTTTCGTTATTAGAAATGACCGAACTTTGCCAAAAAATAACTAAAAACAAAATCAATATTTCCTCATCTTTAGAAAATCGACCAGATGATATTAGAACTTATATTTCCGACAGTTCAAAATTTAAAAAAATTTCAAATTGGTTTTGTCAAAAAACCAAAGAACAAACCTTTCAAGAAATTTATCAATGGATAATCGACAACAAAAACAGCCTTGAAAAAATATTAAACTAATTATGAAAATAAATTCTAAAAAAGGCATTTTAATTCTTACTCCATTTTTTTCTCCAAATATTGGCGGTGTTGAAACTCATCTTACTGATTTAGTTAATGGTTTAGATAACCTGGGTTATCCAGTTTATGTTCACACTTATTCCCCTTTAACTACCGCTAATGTTGAATGGAAATCAAGAGAAAAAATCAATAATATTAATATTTACAGATATCGATGGTTTGGCAAAAATCTTTTTCATAAAGTTGAAAAATATCCATTTATAGATTTTCTATATTTAACTCCTTATTTATGTCTTCGTACCTTTTTTTGGATGCTTTTCAATCATCAAAAAATTACCACCATTAATTCTCATGGGTTTAATGGAGCTGTTGCTGGAAATATTTTAGCTTTTTTCTTCCACAAAAAACATGTCACTAGCACCCACGCTCTTTATGATAATTCATCCACTTCTCTCACTGCCAAACTGACTAGTTTTGTCTTAAACCGAACCGATATGGTTTTGGCCCAATCTGTTCACTCAAAAAATCAATTAATAAATTGGGGAGTAAATAGTAAAAAAATATCCTTATATCGTTATTGGGTTGATCCAAAAAAATTCAATAATAAAAAATCAAATATTTCTCCTTCAAAATTCAAAGTTCTTTTTGTTTCCCGTCTTATTATTAAAAAGGGGACTAGAATTATTATCAAACTTGCCAAAAAACTACCCAACATTGAATTTGTAATTATTGGATCTGGTCCGGAATCAAAATATATTTCTCAACAAAAATTATCTAATATTAATTTCCTAGGAAAAATTGATAACCACAAATTAATTGATTATTATTCAACCGCCGATGTTTTTATTCAGCCAGCCTTATATCAAGAAGGTTTCACTAGAACCATTATGGAGGCCGTCGCTTCTGGTCTTCCGGTTATTGCCTCAGATATTGGTACTATTCCCGAAATAGTTGATGAATCTGTCTCAATTTTAGTAAAACCTACTGTTGAAAACTTTAAATCTGCAATTTTAAAGCTAAAAAATGATAGAATTTTACTTAATCAAATGAAAAACAATTGTCCTAGTTACACCAAAAAATATTTCAATATCAATAATATAAAATTAATCGTCAGACATTATTAATATGGCTCAGCTAAACCTTCAAAAAAAAATTAAATTAGCAATTAAATATCCATCAACTGCCAAAAATACTGTCTTTGATAAATATTTATATGAAAATAAAGCCACTCCTTTTCCTCGAACGATAAATTGTTTTATTACGGAACGTTGTAATTTTAATTGTCCCATGTGCCATGTTGTAACTTCTCGTCTTAAAAATATGAACGAACTTTCTTTACCTGATTTAAAAAAGTTTTTTGATAATATTGCTCCTTATTCTCCCTCAGTTTCATTAGCCGGTGGAGAACCCTTAATGCACCCAGAAATTATTGACATAATAAAATATTTAGATCAAAAAAGAATAGTCAAAGGCCTTGTGACCAATGGTATGTTGCTTGAAAAGATGGCTGCTGATTTAATTAATTCTGGACTCGATTTTTTAGCCATTTCTCTTGATGGTCCAGATGAAGCAACTCAATACCAGAGAGGATTAGTTAAAGATTCATTCCCTCAAATAATTAAAGGCATTAAAAAAATAATTGAATTAAGGGGTAAGAACACTTTTCCCAATATTCGTATTGCCACTGTTATCTCTAAATCAAATATCGCTAATTTTGACAAAATTTACGAAGTTATTAAAGATTTAGGTGTTGATGAATGGTCAATTAGTCATCATTTTTATTTTTACGACAAAATAAGAAAACAACAATTAAAATTCAGTCAAAAAACTAAGTTTGGAAATGATGTTTGGGGCGAATACAACGGCACTAAAAAAGTTCTTTTTAATGCCAAAGAAAGATTAACTATTTCTCAAAAATTAAAAGAAACTCAAGCCTTAATAAACAGCAATAAATCAAAAGTAAAAATTACTATGCCAAATAGTATGGATATCAAAAATTTTTATACTGGCGCCATTCCCAAAAAAGAATCTATTTGTACATCACCCTTTAATCAAGTTTTTCTCCGAGGTAATGGTGATATTGAGATGTGTCATGGTTATATTTTGGGAAATATAAAAGAAAATTCGCTTTTAGATATTTGGCATAACAAAAAAACTATTAGATTTCAAAAATACATCCAAAAAAATAAAATAATACCTGCTTGTTTTAGATGTTGTTCTCTTAATCCAATTTTTTGATTAGTTTATGAATACTGACAATAAGACCCAGTCAAATATAAATAAAAAAATAATTTGTTTAGTTACTGGTGGTGCCGGATTTATCGGCTCTCATTTAGTTGATGAACTTATAAATTTGGGCTACAAAGTTGTTGTTTTAGATAATTTAAGTGGTGGTTTTCTTCGAAATATTAATTCTAAAGCCATCTTTATCAAAGGTTCGGTTACTAATCAAAAATTAGTCGATTCTTTATTTAATAAATACAATTTCGACTATGTTTTTCATTTAGCAGCTTATGCAGCTGAAGGTTTAAGTCCTTTTATTCGTCGTTTTAATTATGAAAATAATTTAATCGGTTCTATAAATTTAATTAATGCATCAATTAAACATCAAATTAAAAAATTTATTTTTACTTCAAGTATTGCTGTATATGGCACCAATCAAACTCCAATGGTTGAAAGTTTAACTCCTCAACCAGAAGATCCTTATGGTATCGCTAAATATGCAATTGAACTTGATTTAGAAGCTGCTCATAAAATGTTTGGTTTAAATTATGTAATTTTCAGACCCCACAATGTTTATGGTGAAAGACAAAATCACGGTGATCCCTATCGAAATGTTCTCGGTATTTTTATAAATAATATTATGTTGCATAAACCATTAACAATTTTTGGTGACGGCAATCAAACTCGCGCTTTTACTTACGTCAAAGACGTCGCTCCCTACATCGCTCAATCAGCCACCAATGATCAGGCTACTAATCAAATAATTAATATTGGTTCCGAAAAACCATATACTATTAACGAAATTGCTGAAATTATCAGTCAATACTTTTCCAAAAAAACAGAAATAATTCATTTTCCACCCAGGATCGAAGTTTATCAAGCTTTCTCCAATCATTTAAAGGCAAAAAAAATATTCAATATAAAGAATGAAACCAAAATGGAGGTAGGTTTAAAAAGCATGATTGCTTATGCTCAAAAAATCGGTCCTATTAAACCAAAAAAATTCAAAAATATTGAAATAGAAGAAAATTTACCACCTAGTTGGGCAAAATTAACATGAACAAGATTTCAATAATAATTCCTGTCTACAACGCTCAATCAACTATTCTTAATACTCTAAAGAGTCTATCAACTCAACAAAAACTAATTTATGAAATAATCATCATCAATGATGGTTCTACTGATAAATCTTTATCCATAATAAAAACCTATTTTAAAAAACATTTTACTAAAATTAAAAAAAATATAATTAACCATTCCAAATCTATCGGTTTATCTGCTTCATACAATGATGGAATTTTAAATTCAAAAGGGGATTTGGTCATTACCTTGCACTCAGATGTAATTCTTCAAAAGAATGCTATATCTCTTTTAGTCGCCCCTTTTTCTCAAAAAAAAATTATCGCCAGCTACCATCAAGTAATTCATCCATTTAAAATCTGGAAAAAATATAATTTTTGGCAAAAAGTTTTTTTCGACAGGCAATTAAAAAAACTTCAATCGGCTATGGACGGTAAATTTGATTGTTATCGACGAAAAGAATTAATTAAAATTGGTCTTTTCGATAATAAAATTTTTTTTCGAGCTGGTGAAGATGGGGATATTTTTTTAAAACTTAACAAAATCGGCCAAGTAGTTTCTACTAAAGCAACTATACTTCATATTCATAATCAAGAAGATACTTTTAATTACAAAAAAATCATTTATAAACAAGCCCAATACTCCGAAGCTCAAGGAGCTTTACTAAAAAAATATGGCATTTTAAATATAAAACATTTTATTCGTACCTTTTTTCGAGAAATTCTACTCATTGGCTTATTGTTTCCATATATAAGATTGTTTTTTTTAATTTTAATTATAATTTATTCATTTCTTTATACTAAAAATACTCTAATTTATTGCATCAAAAAACCAATAGTCATATTATTACCATTAATTAATATTTATTTGTTATTTATTAGTTTATATTTTTCGTGTAAGGGTTTTTATTCTGGTCAACAAAAAATTTAAAAAATGAATTCATTAGTCTCTATTATCATAGTTAACTATAATGGTTATTCTCTTTTAAAGAATTGTCTTAACTCTATTCTAAAAAATTCATATAAAAATTATGAAATAATAATCGCTGACAATGGTTCAACCGACGGTACAATAGAAAAAATAAAATTTGAATTTAAGTCTAATTTATCCAAAATAAAAATTTTAGATCTTAAAAAAAACTTTGGTCCAGCTTTTGCTAGAAATCGTGGCGTTAAAATAGCCAAAGGTAAAATAATTAGTTTTCTTGATAATGACACAGAAGTTGATATAAATTGGTTAAAAGCTGCTAAATCTGAATTTGATAAGGACAAAAAAATAGGTTGTATCCAATCAAAATTACTTTTATTAAATGAAAAAAATAAATTTGACTATACTGGTGATTATCTAAATCAATTCGGTCTATTAAGCCACCGAGCCACCTATAAAGATATTGATGTTGGTCAATATGATAAAAAAGCTGTTGTATTTGCCGCTAAATCAGCTGGCATGTTCATTAGAAAAGATGTTTTTAAATTAATTAGTGGTTTTGACAATGATTATTTCATTTATATGGAAGAGACTGATCTATGCTGGCGTTCTTGGTTAAAAGGTTTCAAAACAGTTTATTGTCCAAATTCCATTGTATATCATGGTTTTTCCGGCAGTTTTAAATTATTAAATTTCAATTTTGCCAACTATAACCTCTATTTTCACGGAACTAAAAATTATATTTTAACTATATTAAAAAATTTATCATTACCCAAATTAATAATAATTTTACCAAAACAAATATCTATTTTTATTCTATATTCTATTTATTTGTTATTTATTAAATTTAAAGTAAAAGGGTCTTTTTATATTATTTTAGGTATAATCTGGAATATAAAAAATATTAAGAAAACTTTATTAAAAAGACGAACAATTCAAAAAAATAGAGTTTTAACCGACAAAAAACTTTTTACCTATATTTACAAAAAAGAAAGCATTATAAACAAAATTAATAAATCAATTTTACTTAAAGTCTAATGATATCCAAAAAAATACTATTTGTTATTCCGGAAGTTAAATCTATGTTCGGTACCGAAAAGGGGACTCCTATCCATCCTCATGTTGGTATTGCCTATCTTGTCTCTATCCTCAAAGCCAATAATTATCAATATCAAATTATTGATTGTGGAATTGAAAAAGATTGGCCAACTAAATTAAAAACTATTATAAAAGTTTTTTCTCCCGACATCATTGGTGTCACTGGGTTTAGTTATGCTTATAAATATATTTATCAAGCAATTAAAAAAATCAAATCCATTACTGCTACCCCCATTATCCTTGGTGGTCCTCACGTTTCTGCTACCAAAGATAAAATATTAAAAGAAACCAAGGTTACTTTTGCTATGTACGGTGAGTCAGAAACTTCTATTATTGATTTTTTAAAAGTTTTTTTTCAAAAAAAACCAGATTTCTCTAAAGTACCAAATCTCATTTGGAAAAACAAAAACAAAATAATTATTAACTCACCAGCGCCTCTAATTCAACATCTAGATCAATTACCTTTCCCAGATTACGAAAGTTTTAATTTGTCGGCCTACCCTTGTTTTCGGGAAAAAATTATTCCTATTATTACTTCTCGTGGTTGTCCTCATGGTTGTAATTATTGTTCTGTCCGCCTCTCTATGGGTCAAAGTTTTCGACCACGTAGTCCTCAAAATGTTATTGATGAAATTACTTATTGGTACAAGAAAGGTTTTACCAATTTCGATTTTAATGATGATTGTTTTACTCTTGATATTAATCGAGCCGAAGCCATTTGTGATTTAATCATTAAAAATAAACTTCACCTCAAGTTTCAACTTTACAACGGCATTAGAGTTAATAATATAACCCTAAAACTTCTCAAAAAATTAAAAAAAACTGGTTGTTTTTTTATTGCTTATGGTTGTGAATCAGGCAGTCAAAAAATTCTTGACCGAATCAAAAAAAATATTACTTTAGACCAAGTTATCCAAGCTGTAAAATTTACTAATCAAGCTAAAATTAAACACGCCGTTAATTTTATTATTGGCCACCAAGATGAAACCTATCAAGATGCCATAGAAACTCTTAATTTCGCTAAAAAGTTAAATTGTAATTATGTTAATTTCTATAATCTTGTTCCTTATCCTGGTACCGAAGTTTATTACTGGGCAATTAAACACGCTCATTTTTTAATTCCCAAAAATCAATATCTAAAGGAAATATCTTATCGCGACATTAATCCTATTTTTGAAACTAAAGAATTTACCAAAAACCAGCGAATTAGTATCATGAAAAAAGGTTTTAATTTATACGAAAGAAAGCTTTATCAATTCCGTTTCGGCAAAATATTAGGAATTATTTTTTATTTATTAACCCGTGTACCAATTTTAGGACACCTTTCTAGAAAATTAGTTTATGATAATAAATTATTTAATAAACTTTTTGTTTTTCTAATTTCTCCATCTAAAAAATAAATAATATGAAAATCCTCCTTATTTACCCACCAATGACTATTAGAAGTAATGACACCACTACTCCCGGTGCCGCCATACCACTAGGTTTAGCTAACATTGGTGCCATTTTAGAAACCAATGGTTATAATGTTTCTGCTATCGATGCTCTGGCTGAAGGCATCGATATTGTCAAAAAAACCAAAAATTATACCAGGGTTGGTTTATCAGAAAAAACAATTCTTGAAAGATTAGAATACTTCAAACCGGATATTGTTGGTATCAGCACTATGTTCACAGCCTATTCCAGCGATTCTCATGATGTTGCCAAAATAGTCAAACAATTCAATCCCAAAACATTAGTTGTTTTTGGTGGTGCTCATGCTTCAATTCTTTATAAAAATGTTCTTCATGATCCTAATGTTGACATCGTGGTTATTGGTGAAGGTGAATATACTATTCTTGAAATAGTTAAAAAATTCGAAAATAAGGAAAGTCTTCAAAATATAAATGGTACTGCCATAAGAAATGATCAAGGCGAAATTATTTTGAATCCACGTCGTCTTCCGATTGCTAAATTAGATTCTCTACCGCTTCCAGCTCGACATTTATTTCCTATGGACGTTTATCTTAGGGTTTATGCAGAAAGTAAAAATACTTATGACATGCGTTCTCCAGCCACCACCGTTGTTACCAGCCGTGGCTGTCCTGGAAATTGTATTTACTGTGCTGTTCCTGGAATTTGGGGTCGAAGTTGGCGACCTTTTAGTGCTGAGCGTATCGTTAATGAAATCGAATTTTTAGTTAAAAGATATGGTATTAAGGAAATTCATTTTCTCGACGATAATATTTCTGTCAGTCGCGATCGACTAGAAAAAATCTGCGACGGAATTATTGCCAAAAAATTAGATATTAAATGGACTTGTCCTAATGGCATAGCTATTTGGACTTTAAATAGATCTCTTCTTAAAAAAATGAAAAAGAGTGGTTGTTATCGATTAACTTTTGGTATTGAATCTGGTCATCCTGTCACTCAAAAATTTATTAGAAAAAATTTAAATTTACAAAAAGCCAAAAAAATAATTAAACTTACGAATAGTCTTGGTATTTGGACTTTTTCTACTTACATAATTGGTTTTCCTTATGAAACCAAAAAAGCTATTGAAACCACCTTTAATTACGCCATTAAATCTCTTTCTGATTTTGTTGTTTTTATCTTATTAATGCCTTTTCCCGAAACAGATGTTACTAAAATTTTAGAAGATGAAGGTCTATTAAAAAAAGCTGACATTAGCAATACCAAAATTGGTAAAACATTTTCTGGTTATGCCGGTTTGGGAAATAAATATCTTTCTGTAAATGACATTCGAAATCTCCGTAATAAAGCCCAAAGAAAATTGATGCTTTCTCGTTTTTTCCGTCCCATTATCAAACCGGCAACTATTATCAAAAAAATTCATAATTGGGAAGATTTTAGTTATCTTGTCAAAATAATCAGAAATTATTTATCAATGGTTGTTTCTACTATTAAATTTGGAGAGCTAAAAACTCATCGTCTTAAAGCCGCTTATAAATATAAGATATTAAAATAACTTTTAACATTTTTTAAAAAATACCTTATTAAACAAGAAATAATGCTATCATATTTCATGAACCGTAAAGAAAAGAAAATAAAGCTATTATTAGTTAATTGCGAAAAAGTTTGGAACAATATTCCCCATTTCGGTCTTATGTGTTTAGGAAGTTGTATAAAAGAAAAATATCCTTTCGTAGACATAAAAATCATTGAAGATAGTAAACCATTAAAAAAAATAATTAAATATCACCCTAATATTGTTGGTTTTACTGTCGATTCCGTTAACTACGATTTCACTAAATCAATAGCAAAAAAAGTTAAACAATCTATTAAAACTAAAATTATAATAGGTGGCACCCATATCACTGGCTGTCCTGATTCTTTTGATAAAGTTTTTGATGTTGGTGTTATAGGTGAAGGAGAAATAACACTTGGTGAAATAATTGAAGCATATAAAAATGATAAAAAAAATAATATTAAAAATTCTAAAATAGACGGTTTAGTATATTTTGAAAAAAATAAGTTAATTAAAACTAAACCCAGAAAACTAATTCAAAACATTGATCAATTACCAATACCTTCAAGAGAATTCGTTCCTATGGAAAAAAAATATTTAAGCCGTCAACTCAATTTATACGGAATGAAAAGACTTACTGGCATGATGACATCAAGAGGTTGTCCTTACCATTGTCTCCATTGTGCATCCAATGTTCAATGGGGTTCTGTTAGGTTTCATTCTGTTGAATATATTATTAAAGAAATTGATTATCTAATCAAAAATTACGACATCGATGGCCTATATTTTTTTGACGATTTTTTTACCGCTCCAAAAGCAAGATTAATTCATCTAGCTAATGAAATTAAAAAAAGAGGATGGCACAAAAAAATTGTATTTTCTGGATTTGGTAAGGCCGATTTAATCGACGAAGATGTTGTTAAGGCTCTAAAGAGTATGAACGTAAAAAGAATATCTTTTGGTTTTGAAAGTTTTAGTTCCAAAATGCTCAATTATTTAAAAGCTAATTCTGTTTCAGTTGAACAAAATATAAAAGCTATAGATTTATGTCATAAATATGGAATTGGAGTTTCCAGTGGTTTTATTGTCACTATACCAGGAGAAACAATTGAAGATTTGCAAGCCACCTATCAATTACTAAAAAAACACCCCATCGAAAATCCCAACATTTACATCTTAATTGCTTATCCCGGCACTAAAATTTGGGACTATGCACTAGAAAAGGGCTTGGTATCAAAAAATATGAATGTTGATAATTTATTTACAGAAATTCCACTTAAAGCTTGTTTTGAGTTTTGGAAAAAAGATAGATTTTATTTTTTAGAAGACAGGGTATTTCTTAATCCGGAAAAACGTCACGATCAAAAATATTTATCAATGATTTTAAAAATAAAATTATTAATTACATGGTTAAACTTTAAATTTTATTTCAAATACGTTTTACTCAATCCTATCTATATCTATAAAGTATTAAAAGAAAAGAAAAGCCCAGCTTTAAAAATCCTATTCTTTGGGAAAGGAAAGAATAACCAAAAGAAAAAATAATTATTTTATTTTTTTTAATACTATAATATTAAAATACGAATACTTTTTAGGATTAAAAATAAAAAATAACCTTTCGATTACGATTATTATATAATGGAAAAAAAATCTTAAAGGACCAGCACTTATTGCACTTATATTTGTCTCACTTTTAGTCATTTTTTTCTTTCTTAAAATTATTTCTATAAGATAAATAATTTTATTAAAATTAAATTCTGGCTTTAAATCTATTATTTCTATATTGACATTTTGATGGTTCTTTTTAATATATTTTTCAATATTATCTAAACTAAGTAAATGTGGATGAAACTGACTTAATGGTTTTTTATAACCAAATCTACTTAAAAATTTAACCATAGGAGAAGTATTTTCAAATTCAACATAAATACGACCACTTGTCTTTAATACTCTTAACATTTCGCTTAAAGCCACAAATGGCTTTTCTAAATGATCAAATGCATTAAGGCAGAAAATAACATCAAAATAATTATTTTTATAAGGAATATTCTCGGCAGCAAAATTTTTATATTCAATATTAGTATTTTTTCTAAAAAAATATTTTTGATATTTATCATTCAAAGAATCTGTAGCTATCATTGTTTTTGATTTAGGCAATATTTCCAATATTGATACCGGACCACAACCAACATCTAAAATTTTTGTAGAAACTTTAAAATCAGAAAAATCAATTTTATAATTATTAATTCTATTTTTCCATGAGTTAATTAAACCCTTACAATCTAAATCCCCGATAGTCCAAGACTTTAATTCTCCCTTTTGGGCATCGAGCCATTTTTGTTTTCTCGTTTTTATATTTTTCATTTTTTTTATTTTTTTGCCACTCCATAAAGCCAAAAACCAAAAATTTTTTGATGATTTTCTATATAAAAACTTATTTTCGAAAATAATTTAAACAGAAAATCACCAATCAAGGGAATATTATTCATCCCTCTTCCAAACAATTCACCTCCAGGCATTATTCCGCCTCTTAAAACTTCAAATCCGCATTTCCTAAATAATATATTTAATGATTTAGAACTATATGAGCGTTCATAACCTAAATGCCATTTACCGATTCCTTTTAAAATTATTCTCGTTAATGTATGGAAAGAATATTGATTAGGTACACTAAAAAATATCTTTCCACCTGGTTTCAACACCCTTTTTAATTCATCTAAAATAATTTCTGGATTATGAAAATGCTCAATAACTCCAAAACTAAAAATAATATCAAAATAATTATCTTTTATTGGTAATTTACGAATATCGCCCTCAATAAATTCACAATTTTTAAGATTATTTTTTTTAGCATAATTTTTAGCCGTAATAATGGCCTTAGGAGCCAAGTCAACACCCACAGCTTGATAACCTTGCTCTGCCATCCAAAAAACCCAATGACCAAAACCACAGCCAGCCTCTAATACTTTGGCATTTTTACTTAAACCTTTTAATTCTTTTTTAATAAACGGCAAATGAATCGGCAAATGTAACCAATCTTTAATTTCCTTTCCATCATTCTCTCTAAGATTTTTTAATAATCCATCTAATTCAGAATAGTCATTATATTTATTCCAGATCTTTTTTAATTCACTAACTGTTGTTTCTTTAATCATTTAATATTTTTTGATAGTAACCAATTAAATCTGCCACTAAATTATCATAAGATAATTCTTTTTTTGCCAATTTTACCTTCTTTTTTAAATCACTTTGAATCGTAGGGGAATAAAGCATTTTTACTGTTTTAGCTGCTAATTTTTCCAAATCTTTATCTATTACCATGCATTTATATTTATCTAAAATTTTATTCACTTCAGAATTGACATCATTCATTACAATTATTGTTTCACCGCATAAATAAGTTCCAATTCTTATTGGAAAACAAACTTTTTCTTTCGGATCATCGCCAGCAATAAAAACACTAGCATCACAAGCCGATAAGTATAATCCTAAATCATTTGGTTGAATATAATTCACATTTATAAATCTATCTAGATATTTTGAATTAAAAAACTTTTTTATTTTTTTATTTTCCAATATTTTATTAGGATTAAGAGTACAAATTATTTTTGTGTTTTTATCTAAACTAAAAATATAATTCAAAGTTTTAAATAATAAAAAAATTCTTTCTTCAGAAAAAGTATTCCCAAAAGTCAACAGATATTTAGTTTCATTGTCTAATTCCAATTTCTTTCTCGATTGTTTTTTATCCAAAACTTTAACCTGATCAAGGTTAACTCCATTAATAATACTAATTATATTATTAGCTCCATATTCTTTAGCTAAATCACCCAAAACATCATTAGCCACACAATAATTTTTAATTATTTTAGGCATTCCATGTTCACAAAGACGCAAATACATATGTAAAATTTTATTTCCACTAAAAACCCCGTCTTCAAATCTATCGTCCCAATCCATCACAATCTTTTTACCAAAAATTTTCAATATTAAAGCTGGAATATTCGATTCAAATTCCACTGGCATGGCTGCATGGACAATATCATATTTTTTAAAAATTCCAAACAAAGTAGCAATAAATCCTCTTAAAATTCGCCCTTGAACAAAAAAATTTATATAAAATCTTGGCAATTCATACATTGTCAAATTTTCATTAATTTTTGTTTTTCTGATTTTCCAAAAAAATTTTTTATCCGAAGGCAACAAAAGATCAATAGAAAATCCTTTTTTTGAAAGTGCCGTACAGATATTAATTGCTCTAAAATAACCCCCAAAATTAAAATAACACGGCTCTATAAATAAGATCTTCACATTTTATTTAACTGATCTAACAAATCTTTTGCTTGTTGAAATTCAGGGTAGGCTTGTAATATTTGTGTCAATAATTTTTTAGCTTCATCTTTCATTCCAGCATTCGCATATACTACTGCCGTCACATAATAAACCTGAATATCATTTGGTTTAGCCTTATGTAATTTATTTAAATGATCCATCGCCAAATCATATCTTTTTTCACTCAAATCGATTTGTAAAAGACTAAAATAACTTTGATAAAGATTTGGTCCATAATAAAGAGCAGTTTCATAACTATCTCTAGCCAAATCATATCTTCCTATTTTGTAAAAAATGTTAGCTCTATTATGAAAAGCATCAGCATAATTAGTTTTAACAATTGTCGATCTAGTAAAACCTTTAATTGAATTCAAATATTGATTCATTTGTCCTTCAGGAGTTGTTTCTAATTGAGCCAATTTATCGTAATCATCCCCAATATTATTCCAAGCATTATGACTATTTGGTGAATACTGACAAGTACTAACCCACAAGTTGTGATTTGTTTTCCAATCTATGTTTCTTAGATAAACTCTTGCAGAATATAGTCCAGTAAAAATTACAAATAAAATCAAAAATGGAATTTTCCATTTTTTATCAAATCTTTGAAAAAATAATATTAAAAATAAACAAAGACCTAAACTTCCAAGTAATACATATCTTTCCGCTACCAGCCAACTAACTTTTACTGGCGCCATTGATGGTGCCGCTGCTAAAAATATAAATGCTAAAGCAAAAAACATTTTTTTATCTTTAAAGAAAAAATATCCAATCGAAGCTAAAAATGTCAAAAGTATCATCCAATTTAACCAAACCGGCAAAATATACATCGTATGATACAAAGTCATATCAACCGGAAAAAGCATTATTTGCAAATATTTAGCTATTGAAGTTGGATATTGGAAAAATGGATTATAAAAAACACTTTCAGAACCGTTATAACCACTATTAACATCTCCAATTCTGGCCTGAATCATTGGCCAGGAAATAATCGCTAGGGTTACCGTCACCACTATTGCTGCAATTAAAATTTTACCTATTTTAAATTTATAACCAAGTTCATTTTTATACGTCAAGAAATATAAAACTGACAAAATTACAATTGCAAACCCTCTAATTCTATCTGTCAAAAATAATAGAATTAGAGTCGGTAACATTAGCCATAAATATTTAGGTTGTTTTTTATTTAAAAACAAAATTAACAAATCCAAGGACAAAAGAACAAACAAAGCAACAAATAGATAAGGTCTTCCAGAAATCCATGAAATTGTTTCTGCATGAACAGGTAAAACCGCATATAAAACCAAAGTTAACATTGATGTTATTTTGTTTCTTGTTATTAAAAAAACAAAAACAAAAGCCACTATTAAAATCAATAAATATAAAATTAAATTAGTTAAGTGATAAGGAAAAGAGCTAGTAATTCCAAATATTATTGCCAAAACACTATTAGTAAATCCTGGTAAATTTGGCTTTTTCAATACAACAGAAAGATTTTTAATATCAGCATATTGAGTTATCGAAGCATAATCATCAGAAACAAAGTCTCCATGCAAACTATTTAAGTACAATATAAAAACACCAACTATCAAGGCTAATAAAAATTTCCAATTTTCTTTAATAATTTGCCTAAAACCCGCAACCGGCTCCAAAATTACTTCTTTTACTAAATTTACAGCTTCCAATTTTCTTAATTTCTTAAGTTTTTTCTGTGACATATTTGATTTTACCAAGTCCCCTCATTTCCTCAAGGGAGGGGATTTAGGAGTGGGTTTCGTTTTAGAGTTTCAGTGTTCTAAATACCTCTCTTAATTTCTCCTCACTATGTCTTAATCTCATATTTTTTTCCTCAATTTTAACAATATCAACCATTACTGTTTTTTCCTTGCTTTTCTTATTAAATTTAATCGGAAAAGAATGTTCTAAAGCATAAAGTTTTAAAACTTTTTTTAATAAAGTTTGATCCAAACAGTCCATATCAGCCATCAAAATCAAATCAAAAGGGGATTTGGTTTTTAAATACTTTTCAAAAGTGGCCACATAATCATCTTGATTAAAATCATCGTTTTCATTAGCCACTGATGAAATATTAGTCATCAATATTTTTTTAGCTTTACTTTTTTTATAAGCCTCAATCATGCCTTGTGGCAAAAAATTAATTAAAATTGATCCATACATACTTCCTGGACAAACAATAATTACATCCGCCTCAATTATAGAATCAATCGCTTCTTTATTTGCTTTAACTTCTGGTGTTAACCAAATATCGTCCACTTTATCTAATGACATTCTTAAATCATCTAAATTATGTTCTCCGCAATATTCTTTACCGCTTATTGTCTTAAAACAAAAATTAGCCGAATCTGTTGAAACTGGTATTACTGACCCTTTTAATTTAGCTCCAGTTAAAGCCTCAAACATCGAATCAACATCGGACAATTTTCCTTCTTTTTCTGACAGAAATTGAAAAAACATATTTCCAAAATTTCTGCCTCTACCATCTCTAAATCGAAGCATCTCTGTCCAAATTTCTTTTTGTTTACCATCATCCCAAAGAGAGATTAAGGCTCGCCAATAATCAGAAAAAGCTAAAATTCTGCCTCTTTCATCTGTCCTCATTCTTCCGCTATCTCCACCACTGTCAAAAGTCGTCACAATCGATTTAATATTTTCAAATCCTGCCCTAATTAAGGCCTTATTTACAATTGGCATTCCCGACCCACCGCCAATCGTACACACCTTCAAATTTTTGTTCATAATTCATATTATACTTTACACATGGGTTTAATCAGATTATTACTCGCTATTTCCGTTATCACTGCCCACACTAGTCCAATTTTTGGCCTCAATTTTATTCAAGGCCAAATGGCTGTCGAAGTTTTCTTTATGATTTCCGGTTTTTACATGGCTTTGATTTTAACTGAAAAATATAACAAAAAATCTGACTATAAATTATTTATCAGCAATCGTTTTTTAAAAATATTTCCTACTTACTGGCTGGTTTTAATATTTGCCATAATTTTTGAGCTAATTTATTTTTATTTAAACCAAAATTCTCCAAATGTCTTTGCTTTATTTAACAAAAACTACAACTTAAATCCTTTCACTTTTATAACTTTTATCACCAGTAATTTGATTATTTTTGGTCAAGATATTCTGCTTTTTTTTGGCCTAAACACCACCACCGGTTCTCTTTTTTTTACTTCCAATTTCCGATTATTTAAACCAGAAATTTATAATTTTTTCTTTATCAGTCAAGCTTGGACACTAAGCCTTGAACTATTTTTTTATTTTCTGGCTCCATTTTTAAATCGCTTCAAAAATCGGTATCTACTATTAATAATGTCTCTAAGTTTTGGATTAAGACTATTTTTGTATAGCCGGGGATTAAATCATGATCCATGGAACTATCGCTTTTTTCCCACTGAATTAATTTTCTTTTTATCAGGAATTTTGATGTATCGAATTTATCGATATCTAAAAACAAAAGATTTCCAAAAATTATCCATTTATAGTTTCCTTTTTTATTTCTCTTTTTTAATTTATTACCAATTTTTACCTCATGAACGCACCAAACAATTAGTTTTATTCTTATTTAGTTTTATTTTTATTCCCTTTATCTTCAATTTATTCAAAAACAATAAAATTGACCGATTTATCGGCGAACTTTCATTTCCAGTCTACATTTCTCATTTTTTAATCATCGACATTTTAACTCATTTCACTGCTTTGCCACATCAATTTTTAGGTCTCGCCACCACTATTTTTTCCATTATCTTTTCCATAATCATTTTAAAATTTATTATTAATCCCATCAATCTCTTCCGTCAATCGAGAGTAAAAAATAATTAAGCCCTCCTTGTCAAGGTCCATAGATACCCCGGAGAGGGTAGAGGGTGCCCGAAGGGCGAGTGGGTTTTAATTAATATCTGACATCTGAAATCTGATAAACTAATGCATGTTATCGCTTATAAAAGAAATCCAAGCTATTCATAAATGGCGCGAATTACTTTGGCAGATGGTTGGCCGTGAAGTTAAAGCCCGCTATAAACAATCCATTCTTGGTTATTTTTGGGTAATTTTAAATCCTTTGGCCCAAATGTTGGTTATGTCTTTTGCCTTTTCCATTATTATGCGCATTCCAACTTATTCTTCGGGACACATTCCTTATTCTATATTTCTTTTTGTCGCCCTCTTACCGTGGACTCTTTTTTCCAATTCTCTTTCTTCTGCCTCTGCTTCTCTGGTTAGTGCCGGTGGTTTAATTACTAAAATTTATTTTCCCCGAACTATATTAGTAATTTCCACTATCATCGCCAAAATAATTGATTTCCTTTTTGCCAACATAGTTTTAATCATCTATATGATTGCCTATCACATGCCCATAAATATTAATATTCTTTGGGTTATTCCAATCTTTTTCATTCAACAAATTTTCACTCTCGGTCTATCTCTTTTCTTTGCTGCTGCCAATCTTCTTTATCGCGACGTTCAATATTTATTATCTATGATTTTACTTTTATGGATGTATGTCACCCCGATAATTTACTCAGCCGACATGATTCCTGCAAAATATAAGATCATTTTTCAATTAAATCCTATGGCTGTTATTACTAATGCTTATCGTCAAGTTATTCTTAGCGGTGGAGTTCCAAAATATTCTAGTCTCATAATTGCCACTATTCTTTCCTTTGTTGTTCTTTTATTTGGTCTTCGTTATTTTAAATCTCGCGAAAAAATCTTCGCCGATAACATTTAGATTTTTAGTGCGCTAGAGCTCTAGTTCTCTAGACTTCTAGTCTACTACAAATTAAAAAATTAAAAACTAACGAACCAGTGTACTAGCGAACTAAATTAACATGAATTTTACAGATTTAAACATTTGGAAAGAAGCTAATAAACTAGCTATTTCCATATATAAGATAACCCAAACATTTCCAAAATCAGAAATATTTGGAATAATATCTCAACTACAAAGAGCATCCACTTCTATCTCTGCTAATATTGCCGAAGGTTTTGGACGTAAGGGCAACAAAGAATTTATTCAATTCCTGTATCAGTCCAAAGGTTCTCTTTATGAAACTCAAAATTTTATACTTTTTAGCCAAGACATAGGTTATATTGAAAAATCACAAGCAAAAGCTCTTTTAGATCAATATGAATCATTAGCTAAAATGCTAAATTCTTTTATTACTAAGGTAAAATATAACAATGATCAATAAACAGAGTTCAAAAGTTCCAGCGAACCAGCGAACTAGCGAACCAAAACTTCAAAGTTCCAGCGTACTAGCGAACCAGCGTACTAGCGAACCAGATCAAATAGTCATTAAATTTGATCATGTTTCCAAACAATTTAGCAAATTAAGTCATAAAACCTTCAAAGAATTTCTTCCCGCTCTAATTCGCGGCGAAAAAACTAGTGAAAGTTTTACGGCCCTAAATGACATTAGTTTTGAAATAAAAAAAGGGGAGACGGTTGGCATTATCGGCCCCAATGGCAGTGGTAAATCTACTATTCTAAAGCTCATTGCCGGTGTTATGTGGCCTACTAGTGGAAAAGTATATGTCAAGGGCAAAATCTCACCTCTAATCGAGCTTGGTGCCGGTTTCCATCCAGAACTAACTGGTAAAGAAAATATTTATCTAAATGGTGCCATTCTTGGCCTTAAACGCAAAGAAATCGATCAAAGTTACAAATCAATTGTTGATTTTGCTGAACTTTGGGAATTTATAGACCAACCAGTCAAACATTATTCTTCAGGTATGTATATGCGCCTGGCTTTTGCCGTGGCTATTCACGTTCATCCAGAAATTTTAATTGTCGATGAAATTCTTGCGGTAGGTGACTCTGCTTTCCAAGAAAAATGTTTTGCCAAAATGGAAGAATTTAAAAAATCAAAAGATATTACTATAATTTTTGTTTCCCATAGCCTTGGCCAAGTTGAAAAATTCTGCACTCGTGCCATCTATCTAAACCACCATGAAATTCAATGCGACACCACCCCCACCGCAGCAGTTAAAAAATATTCAAATGGACAATAATATAAAAATATTAACAAAATTTGAGTTTTATAATCCAAAATTTGAATATGAAGCAATCTTTCCAGATTTAGACTGGCCATGGGCAGGACATAAATATTTTGCCTATGATTTAGTTAGAAATATTAAACCAAAAACTATAGTTGAATTAGGAACGCATAAAGGCACTTCTTTCTTTTCTATGTGCCAAGCAGTAAAAGATGAGCAATTAGACTGCAATTTATATGCAATCGATAGTTGGGAAGGGGATAAACAAGCTGGATTTTATGACAATACTGTTTTAAATGAAGTTAAAGAAATAAAAGATAAATTTTATAAATCACTAAAAATAAATTTAATTAAAAAATATTTTGACGATGCTCTTTTAGAATTTGAAGACAATTCAATAGATTTATTACACATAGACGGATTACACACTTACGAAGCAGTTAGGCATGATTTTAATAATTGGATATCTAAGGTAAAAAAAGATGGTATTGTCATGTTTCATGATATTGCGGAAAAAAAAGAAGACTTTGGTGTCTATAAACTTTGGGATGAACTGAAAAACAAATATTCTTCGCTAGAATTTTTCCATTCTCATGGTCTTGGAGTCCTCTTTCTAAAACCTCAACAAAATAATATTTTTTGTTTTCCAGACATCTGGTCCCATTATTACGATAAAACATTTAATTTGAATGTTTGTCAAACTTATAAAGCAGAAATAAACCTAAAGTTAGAAAAAATATATAAGGAAATAGATAAAGAGATATCTTACTACCAATCAAAAAATTTAGATTTAATTAAAAAGATTGAAGAAATAAACAGAAGTATTTCCAACGACGAAATTAAATTAAATAAAATTTTTTTATCCAAATATTTTAAATTGTGGCAAACATATTGCAATATTAAAAAAATAATCAAAAAATAAATTATGAACATTGATTTTGAAGGTCTTAAAAAATTAATCAACGATAATATTAAATTAAAAATAAAATTATCTAATTTGGAAAAACATCAAGACGAGATTAATATTTGGTTAGAAAAAATCTATAATGCCAAATCTTATAGATTATGGGAAAAATATTGTTTTTATAGAGATAGAACAATAAAATCTAATCCAATTAAGACTTTAATTAAAAGTATTGTCCCATTGGAATGGAAATATAATATAAAAAAATTTTTGTCTTATTTCGATACTAATAAAAAAGAATTTGAAAAATGTAAAAAAATACTATTAAACGATATAGTAAAAAATCAAGAAATAAAAGAAATTAATAAAAAAGTATCTATTTTAATACCAACTAAAAATGCTGGGCCTTTATTTGAAATAGTACTCAAAAAAATAATTTCTCAAAAATATATAAAACAACTTGAAGTTGTTATATTAGACTCTGGATCAACTGATAATACCTTAAAAATAGCAAAAGATTTCGATGTAAAAATAATTAATATAAAACCTGAAGATTTTTCTCATTCATCTACAAGGAATATTGGTGCAAAATTCGCCACTGGGGATTATTTATTATTCACTGTTCAAGATGCCTTTTTTCTTAATGATAAAACTATATACGATTTAATTAATTTATTAGAAAAAACTGGCTCAATCGCTGGATCAACCAGACAAATACCACGTTCCGATGCTGATATTTTTTCATCATGGCAAATTGATGAATTTACAAAATATATTTCACCAAATAAAAAAGATATTGTAGTTGATATTGATAAAAAAACATTTATCAATCTGCCAATTGAAAAACAAAGATCATTTTGTACTATTGATGACGTTTGTTCTATTTTTTTAAAAAAGGAATTTGATAAAATTGGGGGTTTTAATGAAAAATTAAAATATGGAGAAGATTTAGACATAGGAAAAAGATTGATTGAATCTGGTAAAAAAATAGTATATTTATGTAGCAATGGAGTCATTCATAGTCACACCAGATCAGCCAGCTATTTTTTAAAAAGATATTACGTTGATACAATTTTCTTAAAAAATATCTTTAATAAAAATATTGTTGAAAACAATAATATAAATTATAACCCAAATGATCTTTTGTATATTTTTTCCAAATTAGGAATATCTTTAGAAAAAAAATACTCTTTAAAGGACACAAATAAAAAATCAACATTCACATCATTAGACATTATTAATGATCTTTTAAAAAATTTTAAAAACAGGACGAATAATAAAAAATTAAATTATAAAATTATTCAAAATGAATTAGATGCATTCTTAAAATTTCAATTAAATAAAATCAATTTATTTATTAAAATTGAGAATTTGTCATCAAATGAAATTGCTCTTTTAGTAGATAAAATTTTTGCTATATTTGTAGCAAACAATTTAGCAAACTATTTTTTAATAAATAATTCAAAATATCCTAAACTAAAGGAAATTAATAAAATTTTAGAAAATGGAGTCTAATGAAAATATTTTATACAATTCACCAATTTTTTCCAACATATTACACTGGAACTGAAAGATATTTGTATAATTTATCAAAAATGATGCAAAAGTATGGACATCAAGTTCATATTGTTACATATCAACCTAATTTTGAAGAAGATATGACTAAGATAGATGGTTTGTACATTAAAAATTATATATATAATAATTTAGATATTACCGCTATACACATTCCTGGTAATCAACCTTATATCTCATTCGAGTTAGAAAATAAAATTATCTTCAATTTTTTTTATAAATTGCTTAAAAAAGAAAAACCTGACATTTTACATATCACCCACCCAATGAGAATGACTCAAGCATTTGATGCAGCAAAAGCTTTAAAAATAAAAACGGTTATGACATTAACAGATTATTGGTTAATGTGCGGAAAAGGAATTCTTCTCAAGAATAATAATATGGCATGTATGGGCCCTGGAGATGGCACTAATTGCAAAAAATATTGCTATCAACAACTATCTAAAAATATTTTAAAAAACCGGGTTAAAAAAGGAAAAAACATCTTTAATCAAATAAATAAATTAATTATTTCAGCAAAATTTGTTTCTGATTTATATCAATTAAACGAATATGATACATCTAAAATAGAGATTATTAGACATGGATTTAATTATTTTGATAATTATCAACCAATAAAGAATGGATCGATAAAAAAAGATTTTTGTTTTGGATCTTTAGGGTCATTAATTCCTAATAAGGGAGCAAACATTTTAATACAAGCATTTAAAATGCTAAAAAATAAAAATATTAAATTAAAAATCTACGGCGATACAACTTGGGATAAAGAATATTTTTCTTATCTTAAAAAATTACAAGGTAACGATAAAAGAATAACATTTGAAGGAAAATATTCTCTCACGGATACTGCCAAAATCCATTCCGAATTAGATGTTGTTGTTCAACCATCTTTATGGTACGAAACTTATCCATTAGTATGTGTAACTTCATTAGCATATGGAATACCGATTATTGTTCCCGATCTTACTGGATCAAGAGAACTTGTTGAAGATAAAAAAAATGGATATATTTTTAAATTTGGAAATGCTAAATCACTTCAACAAAAAATGGAACAAGCGTATAATCAAAAAATGAAATATAATTCTTCAATATTTTATAATCACTCGGTCGAAGAAGAATCTTTTTTAACAGAAAAATTATACTTAAATTTAATAAATGAAACAAAAAAATAAATGCATTATCTTCGGTGGAGGCGGTTTTATTGGTAGTCATTTAGTTAAAAAATTAATTATTCTAAATTATCCAACAACAGTTATTTCTCTTGGTAAGGCTCAGAATAACAATAATCTTAAAGATAATTTAAATAAAATAGAATATTTAGAAGGGGATATCAAAGACGACAAATTACTTTCCAAGATTATTACTCCAGATTCATATGTTTTTGATTTAGCAACATCTTCGGTTCCATCAACATCTGCTGTTGAAGCTCTTAACGAAATCCAATCACACATTAGACTAATTGAAATATGTTGCAAAAAAAAGGTCAAAAAAATTATATTTACTTCATCTGGAGGAGGAGTTTATGGTAATAAAAAGAAAATGCCTATATCTGAACTTAATCACCTTCAACCAGCCTCTCCTCACGCTATTGGAAAATCAACTATTGAATATTTTTTAGATTATCACTGCAATCAAAACAAAATTCCATATGTTATATATAGAATCAGTAATCCTTATGGACCAGGACAAACACCAAAAGTCGGATTTGGATTAATTCCAACTCTATTTGCTAATGTACTTTCAAACACACCACCAAATCTTTACGACCAAGGAAAAGCGGTAAGAGATTTCATTTATATTGATGATTTAGTAGATGCTATCACAATATCTTTTGCTAAAAAGAATAAATATAACGTATATAACACTGGTAGTGGCACTGGTACAAAAATAATTGACATTTGGTCTGAAATAAAAAAAATAACTAGTTCTAATCTTGAACCAAATTTTCTTCCAAAAAGAGCATTTGATGTTAAAAAATCCATATTAGATATAAGTCGTTTTAGTAAAGAATATAAATGGAAACCAAAAATAAATCTTTCCAATGGACTTAAATCGACATGGAATTGGATTAAAAGTAAATAATATAAATATCTTCAAGAACTGATTAATAATCAATTCTTTCATATAAGTATAAATAATTTACATAATCACTTATAGTTGTAAATTTATCTATTTCCTTTAAACACGAGTAATTATTTTTTGTAATGAACAAGTAATACTTAACTTTTAGGTCTTTTAATTTTTTATCACACGGGTCGATATTTATTTTAAACTGATCTACCCCTATTAATTCAAAATCATTTATTTTATTTTTTTCATTTACAAAAAATACATTTGCATATCTATTCCAAATATTTATATATTTTTCTTGTGGATCAAATATATGTATAAAATCAATTTGTGGATATAGGTACACACCACTAACAGAATTTACTCCATTTGCAATAAAATATTGACCAAGCATACCAGTTTCGTAAACTATCCATTTAAATTCACCTTTATTTATTTTTTCGATTGTTTGTATTTTTTTAGCAAGTGGAGTATTGATAATTGAATCAACTCCAAGATAAAGCGGATTTATTCGATATGTTGAAATAATTAAATATCCCAAAAAAACAAAAATAAACAATTTTATTTTTTGTTGCAAAAGTAAAAATACTAACATTCCTGAAATCAATGAAATTAAAATTATTTTAAATTCATTTTGTATAAAAGCAGGATAATTATGTAATAAATAAAAACCAATATATATATTTAATCCAAAAGCAATAAGAGAAAGTACAAATGATGCGATAATATACCGTTTCGTCTTAGTAATTTTAATCTTAAAAAGAAAATATATAGTAAGAAACAAATCAGCTATACCAACACCAATCAGCATTCTATTTATTGGAACCAGGTATAAAAACGTTATCTTTGAAAACCATGAAGGTAATGAAACAAATAACCACATTGTAGCCAGTGTTAAATATAAAATATTAGCAGTAAATATCCAATCTATTTTTTTTACAATTATTTGTCTAATAAGTAAATAGATACAAATAGGTGCAATAAAAGGATACATTAATAAAAAATTTGATGCTTCAGATTGATTAAACCAAGGTCCTGCTCCTTTAATATTATCCAAAAGCTGAATATTATAGAAACCATTTAATAAATTAATCCAACCGTATCCGCCTCCCAAAGCAAATCTTTTGCCCGGATATACAGTATTTTGAATAGTATTAATTATATTTTTAAATTCAAAAAAATATAAAAACACACAAATAATTGATACTACTAAAACAAAACAACTAACAAAGATTAAAGTCAATAATCTCTTTTTATCCAAGCTATTTTTATTGTTTAATATATAACCAATAACAAACAATAACAATAAAACACCTACAGATACTTGAAACGGTGGATATAAAATGAATAAATAACATATTAAAAAATAATTTAGAAAAAAAACATTTTTTACAAGATCACTATTTTTTTTATAATTAAAAATTTCTAAAGTAAAATACAAAATAGCAAAACCAAAAGCTGGCGTTACTAAAGCTGCACCCCTCCACCATTGTACAAAAGGTGAAAAAAGAATAATTAAAGAAAATAACACTGAAAAAAAAACTTTTTTTGTAATTGCTATAAAAAAAAGATATGAAAAAATCAGTAGTATTAAATCATTAAGCCACCAATTAAATGCAAAAGCCTGTTTAATTGGCAAGAAAAAATATCCCCACGTATTTGGATGAAATAGTGTTTTAAAACTCACAGTTGGAACAGGAAGCATAGTAATAAGTTTACTTCCAAAACCTTGAGGAATAGTTGTTGACCAAATTGAATGAGATTGAGAAATAATAAATGGAGATCCAACTAACCATTCGTCACTACGAATTCCACGAGGTTCAAATAAGATAAGAGCTTTATCTGGTGCATCTCCATAAAAATATTTACTCCATATTCCAACAGAAGAACCGTTTATTCCAAAAAAAACTAATAAAGAAAAAATAATTAAAACAAAATAAACCCAATACAGGCTTTTACGGTTAATAAACTTTTTTAGTTTTGTAAATTTCTTCATTTAATATAAAATAATACAAATAAAACAATATTACTTATTATCTCTATACACATGATAATCTATCATATATAAATAAAAAAATTCAATTATTTGTAATATTATGATCTCTCTATTAAATCATTTTTGGAATGTTTTTGGTAACAAACATAAATTAAATATTTTGATAAGAAAAAAAATTAATAATTTATTAGACACTACAGAAAATTTCGTTCACCCTAACCTTAAAAAAACTTTTGACAAAAAAACAAATAATGTAAAAAAAATACTTTTATTTGCCTATGGAACTACTGGTGATATTGCTATTTTTTCTTCATTTACTAAATATTTAAAAAAATTGTTTCCAAATTCAAAAATATTTTATATTGTAAATAATATCGATAAGGTAATCTATATATCCTCGCTGGATAAAAATATAGACGAGATAATTACTATAGATATACCCAGATTTTTTACCTTCAAAATCATTGATAAAATTAAAAAAAAATATCCAGATTACGATTTATTTATTAATCTAAACCTCTACCCAAATTTAAGACATTTAATGTCATATGTGAAATTTATTGAAATGCCATATTTCCTTTTTAAGAAGAAACCAGATAACCTCCCCACACCAAAACTTTATCTTGATTTTAAAATCAGGCAACAAAAAATAATTTTTTTAAATTTAGAAATGATATCTCTAAATTTTGACAATAACTATTTACAACTCAAAGAAATGGAAGAAATAATATTTTTTCTGGCTAATGAATTTAAAAAATATCAATTTGTGGTAAATAATTATTTAGAATTAGCAAACATAAAAACCATTAAAAATGTAAAATTATTTCATGGAAATTATAAAGAATTAGTTAAAATAGCCACTTCCTCAAAAATATTTATCTCGTCAAGAAATGGCCTTTGTGACGTCATCGCTGCTTCTGTTAGTAATAAGCCAATGTTTATTATTTATCCAAATCTATTATTTCCTGGAAAGAATGGAACCGAATTTGTTTATACTTACGGTATGAAAGATATTGGATATCCAAATCCAATCGAAGAAACTATTTTCAATAGAAATATTAATGGTGTCAATCGTTTAAAAAAACAAATAAAAACTTTTATAGAAAACAATTATGAAAAACAATATTAAATTTGTAATTATTCAAGCTGGAGGGTTGGGGACAAGATTAGAACATCTTACTCATAATAAACCCAAATGTCTCGTTTCTATTATTGGTAAGCCAATCATTTTCCATACCTTTGATAATTTTAAAAATGCAAAATTCATAATTATTGCCGATTATAAAAGAGATGTATTAAAAAAATATTTAAACATATTTGCAAAAGATATAGATTATCAAATAGTAACTTCAGAAGAAAAAGGTACTTGTGCAGGAATAAACGAAGCTCTTAAATTAATACCAAAAAAAGAATCATTTATTATTACTTGGAGTGATTTACTTTTTACTGGAAAACCATTTACAACCAAGATCTCTATTAATAATTACATTGGATTATCGCAGAGTTTTACTTGTCGATGGAGATTTTATAAAAATTACTTAAGCGAAAATAAAAGTAAAAAAAACGGAGTAGCTGGTTTTTTTATTTTCAAAGATAAAAATGAATTAAATAATTTACCTCAAAATGGTGAATTTGTCAGATTTCTAAAAGAAGAAAAATTAAAGTTTAAACCACTCAAACTAATAAATACTCATGAAGTAGGTACTTTAGAAAAGTATTTAAAAATTCAAAAAAATTATCCACCAGTTAGACCTTTCAATCAAATTATCAAACAAAAAAATATAATTATTAAAAAGCCGTTGGATCAACAAGGAAAAAAAGTGGCTTTGAATGAAAAAAATTTTTATAAAAAGTTTGAAAAATTTAAATACGACTTTATCCCTAAAATATTAAAATATAACCCCTTAACAATGCAGAGGATAAATGGAGATTCTCTCTTCCTTTATGTTAAATTAACAGACAAAAATAAAAAAGAAATTTTACAAAAAATTATCTTATTTCTGAATAAAATTCACCAATCATTTCCACCAGTTTTTTCAAATAAAGAAAACGATTATCAAGCCATCATTGGAAAAACATTTGATAGATTAAATACGATTAAGAACCTTATTCCAAATATTGAATCTGATTTTTTTATTATTAACCAAAAAAAATGCCTTAACGTTTTTAAAAACTGGGATTTAATTGAAAAAACAATAGATAATTTTTATCCCAAAAAATATTTTCCAATTCACGGTGATTTGACTTTTTCCAATACACTTTATAATTCTAAACAAAATAAAACATACATTATCGATCCAAGAGGTTATTATGGCAGCAGTAAAATTTTTGGGGATATTGATTATGACTGGGCAAAAGTATATTACTCTCTGATTGGAAACTACGATCAATTTAATGTTAAAAATTTTAAATTAGAAATTAATAATGAAAAAGTACAACTTGAAATTAAATCAAATAATTGGGAATCATTGGAAGATTATTTTTTTGAACTAACAAATTCTAATAAAGATAAAATTCGATTTTTCCATGCAATTATTTGGCTTTCTTTAACCACATACACTTGGGACAACATTGACTCAATCTTGGGTGCCTTCTATAATGGTAGCTATTGGTTACAAAATTTTTATGATAAAAAAACACTTCAAACAACAAATTGATACTTTGTCTCAAATATATAATTCCTTCGACTCAAAAAATGCCAACATTTTACTTGAAGAGTGTGTAAAAACCATAAAATCAGGTAAAAAGATAATCTCTAGTGGTTTGGGTAAAAATGCACCAATCTGCGAAAAGTTTAATGGAACACTAAATTCAATTGGGATTAAGGGATATTTCATGAATACAAATTCTGCCGTTCATGGCGACCTAGGCGTTATAGAAGATGGTGATCTAGTTATTCTACTCTCAAAAAGTGGAAATACAGAAGAAACTGTTCATTTGGCAAAATTAATAAAAAGCTTCAAATCTCAAAATTGGCTTCTAACATGTAATAAATCTTCAAAAACTGAAAAACTTGTTGATAAAACAATTACTTTTAGCTTATCAGAAGAAGGAGACCCATGGAATCTTCTTCCAAATAATTCAACCGTCCTTTTTCTTGTATTCCTTCAATCTTTAGCCATGGCTTTAATAGAAAAACAGAACATTCCACTTACAGTTGTCAAAAGAAATCATCCTGGTGGGGCCATAGGAGAAAAACTTTTAAAAATAAAAGAAATATGAATCAACTAGACAATCTTTCAGATTTAAATAAAACATGGTTAATAGATATAGACGGTGTAATTTTTATTCATAATAATTATTTAGAGCATAATAAGGATAAATTAGTTCCAGGAATAAAAAAACTTTTAAAAAAAATAGGTAAGGATGATTGTTTAATTTTATTAACTGCACGTGAAGAAAAATACAGAGATTTAACTTTAAATTCACTTAAAAAGTATAAGATTAAATATAATCAAATAATATTTAATCTTCCAACTGGAGAAAGAATCCTAATTAACGATGAAAAACCGAGAGGTCTAAAAACTGCAATTGCGATAAATACTGTAAGAGATAAAGCTAGCTATTAACTTTGACAAATTAATACTTCAAAAACATGGTAAAAACAACTAAAAAAATTTTAGTAATTTGTCAACATTATTGGCCAGAAAACTTTCGAATAACAGATATGTGTGAAGGTTTTATTGAAAGGGGATATGAAGTAGACGTTTTATGTGGTATTCCCAATTACCCACTTGGTGTTTTTTTTAATGGCTATTCTTATTTTAAAAACAGAAAGGAAATTCATAATAAAGTAAAGATTAATCGTGTTTTTGAAATCCCCAGAAAAGGAAACTCTAATTTAATGATTTTTTTAAATTATATCTCTTTCCCAATTGCCAGTTTATTTCACTTACCAAGGTTATTGACTAAAAAATATGACAAAATATTTGTCTATCAACTTTCACCAGTTTTAATGGGAATTACCGGTATTATTTTAGGAAAAATAAAAAAAATAGAAACTATATTTTATGTTTTAGACCTGTGGCCAGAGAATCTATATTCTGTCTTAAAAATAAAAAATAAAACTCTGAAAAAAATAGCTTTTAATGTCTCAACTTGGTTTTATAAAAAAACCGACAAAATTATAACTGTTTCTCCAGAAATGGAAACTCTATTAAGAGATAGAACTAATAAATCAGAAAATAAAATAACGACTGTTTATCAATATTGCGAAAAAGTTTATGAGACACCCCAAAAAGACAAAGAATTAGAATCCAGATTTTCCAAATTTTTTAATATAGTTTTTACTGGCAACTTAAGTCCTGCTCAATCCTTGGAAACAATTACCAATACGGCCATTTTGCTTAAAAAAAATGGTTATGAAGATAAAATACGTTTTATTATAGTTGGAGATGGAATGTCCAAATCTTCATTTATACAAGAAATAGAAAAAAATAATTTAAAAGAAATGTTTATTTTTGAAGGTTTAAAACCAAAAGAAGATATTCCCAAATACACCAATATTGCTGATGTCCTTTTGGTTACTCTAGCAAAAAGTGATTTATTGGAATTAACTATACCAGCCAAAATAACTTCTTATATTGCTGCTGCCAAACCGATTCTGGCATCAGTAAGTGGAGCTAGTAGTAAATTAATTAAGAAAATAAATTGTGGTCTTGTTTCCGATCCAGAAGATAGTCTTTCTTTATATAAAAATATTGTGCTTCTATACAAAATGGACAAAACAGAAATAAAAAATTTTTGTAATAACGCCCAAAAATATCACTTCAAATATCTCGAAAGAAACAAAAGTATAGATAAAATAATTAAATTTATTTTTGATTAAAACTTTTTCCAAACTTCTCTGTTCACGTAATCTGTGTAAGACAAAATAATTTTCAAAACTTTATCCGATACGTTGGGAATATTATAATCAGCAACTATTCTAGCTTTATCTTCTGTTTCAAGTATTTTTAATCCTTGTAATATTCTGTCTTTTTTCAATCCAACCATCATAACAGCCGCTTCTTCCATGGCCTCAGGTCTTTCATGGGCTTGTCTTATATTAAGAGCCTTAAATCCAAGAATAGAAGATTCTTCACTAATTGTTCCACTATCACTAATCACTGCTCTAGAATTAATCTGAAGATTTAAATAATCGTTAAAACCAAGTGGTTTCATTAATGAAATTAATGGATTTAAAACAACTTCTTTAGAATCTATCATTTTTCTTGTTCTTGGGTGAGTACTGACTATAATCGGCAATTTAAATTCTTCAGCTATCGTATTTAAACTTTCAATTAAATCCAAAAAATTATTTTCAATGTTTATATTTTCTTCCCTATGAGCAGATACTACAAAATACTTTCCTTCTTTTAAAGATAATTTTTTCAAAATATTAGATTTTTTAATTTCGCTTTTTTTCGAGTCAATGACTTCAAACATCGGACTACCAATTTTAATTATTCTATCAGCCGGTAAACCTTCTTTTAATAAATATTCCCTAGCGATAGAGCTATAAGTTAAATTAATATCAGAAATATGATCAACTATTTTTCTGTTTGTTTCTTCAGGTACTCTTTGATCAAAACATCTATTACCCGCTTCCATATGAAATATTGGTATATGTCTTCTTTTGGCAGCTATGGCACATAAACAACTGTTTGTATCTCCAAGTATAAGAAAAGCATCAGGTTTTACTTCTTCCAAAACAGAATCTATTTTGATTAAAATGTTACCAATAGTTTCGATAGCATTTCCAGCCGCTGCGTCAAGAAAATAATCAGGTTTTTTCAAATTAAGATCTTTAAAAAAGATTTCATTAAGTTCGTAATCATAATTTTGACCAGTATGTACAAGGATATGATCTATTGCTTCTGATTTTTCTAACTTTTTGATCACCGCTGATAATCTTATTATTTCTGGTCTAGTTCCGACCACTGTCATCACTTTAAGTTTTTCCATAAATTAAACCTCCATTGAAAATGTATCTGGTTTTTTAATATCAAAAGATTCATTTACCCAGATAATAGTAACTAAATCTATCTTACCAGTGTTTACAATAGAATGAGTATATCCCACAGGTATATCAATTACCTGTAATTTTTTATCACTAACTTTGTATTCTAAAACCGTATTTTCGTTTATTTTTCTAAATTTAATAATTCCTTCTCCGTTAACAACTAGAAATTTTTCATTTTTAGTATGATGCCAATGATTTCCTTTCGTAATTCCTGGTTTTGATATATTAACAGAAAATTGACCTTGACCAAAAGTCTTTACAAATTCTGTAAAAGATCCTCTATCATCAATATTCATTTTTAAATCATAAGAAAAACCATCCTCAGGCAAAAAGCTCAAATAAGTACTATAAAGTTTTTTAGTCAATTCATCGTTCATGTCAGGAATACTTAGATCTTTTCTACTATCTTTAAACTTATTTATTCTATTTGCCAAATCACCTAATTTAATTTTATAAATTATTGGAACAATACAGAATTGTAATTCTTTTGTGGGGTTATCATTTAAAGCCCTTAAAAATTCATCAAGTACATCATCTATATAACAAAACTTTAATTCTACAAGCGGATCACTTATTTGTATATCCAGATTTCTAGCAATATTGTAGCAATATGTTGCCACAACTGTGTTGTAATTAGCTTTGCTCCATTTTCCAAATAAATTTGGAAGTCTGTAGACATAAACATTAACTTTATTTTTATTACCATAATCAAACAACAAATCTTCTGCTGCTTTCTTGCTAAGTCCATAAGGATTATTAATTTCAGCTTGAATAGATGAAGTAATTAACACTGGTGATTTATTATTATTTTTCTTAAGTAAATTTAACAGCTCAGATGTAAATTCAAAATTATCTGACATAAATTCTTTTTCATCTTTAGGCCGATTAGCACCAGCCAAATGAAAAACAAAATCACAATCTTTTGTATATTGATCTAGTAATGATTTATCTGTCTCTTTATTAAATTCAAATATTTCGTTATATCCCTTATTTTTTAATTCTGCCACTAAATTTTTTCCTACAAATCCACTCGAACCAGTTACTAATATTTTCATCATTCAACTTAAATTTTTAATTCGTTTTTAATGTAATCAAGAGTCAATAATTTATCAACTATTTCATCAACAGTAAGTCTTTTTGTATTATGAGAAGTATAATCTTCCTCTTTTGAAATCTCTTTATCACCCTGGCTTATATATTTTGAATAATTCAAATCACGACCATCAACTGGAATTCTGAAAAAACCTCCTAAATCTTCAGCCTTTGCCATTTCTTCACGATTAACTAGTGTTTCGTATAACTTTTCACCATGACGTGAACCTATAATTCTAATTTTATTTTTAGCATCAAAAATCTTTTGTACTGCTAATGCTAAATCCATTATTGTTGATGCTGCTGCCTTTTGGACAAAAATATCTCCACTTTCAGCATTTTCATAAGCATAAAGAACTAATTTTACTGATTCATCTAATGACATTAAAAATCTTGTCATGTTTGGATCTGTCACTGTAATATCTTTATTTTCTTTAATCTGTTTTATAAAAAGGGGAATAACTGAACCTCTTGAGGCCATCACATTTCCATATCTAGTCGCACAAAAAGTTGTTTGACTGTGATCCACTGATCTTGCTTTTGCCATCATTAATTTTTCCATCAGCGCTTTTGTCATACCCATCGCATTTACTGGATAAACAGCTTTATCCGTACTCAAAACTACAACCTTTCCGACTTTATTATTTTCAGCTGCATTTAAAACATTATTTGCCCCCAATATATTAGTTCTAACCGCTTCCATTGGAAAAAACTCACAAGAAGGTACTTGTTTTAAGGCTGCTGCATGAAAAACAAAATCAACCCCAGACATAGCCCTATTTATACTTTCATAATCACGTACATCACCAATAATAAACTTCAGTTTTGAATCGCAAAGTTCATTGCGCATTCTATCTTGTTTTTCTTCATCTCGACTAAAAATACGAATTTCTCCAATATCAGTATTGTTTAAAAAATATCGCAGCATTTTATTACCAAAAGAACCTGTTCCACCAGTAATAAGCAATGTTTTATTTTTAAAACTTATTTGTTTTTTCATATTTTTTTATTTTTTTAAAGAAATTTTTCTAACCAATTTTTCCATTTTTTCTTCCAAATTCTTGATCTTAATATTATTTTCAATCGATACATAGGTTAAAATCATAAAAGTCCCAATCATTCCCAAATCCATTACCCTTACAAGAAATAATTCTTTTAATAGTGGTTCAAGTATTTTTGGAAAAAAAGTTATAAATATAAACAAAGAAAAAATACATATCCAAAAAAAGAATAAATTATTAGAAATATTTTTCTTTTTCCAATGTAAAAACAAAGAATAAGCCATAAATATGGCAAATGCGAATAGTATTATTTGTAGAGTAATTATGTTCATGGTTTAGTTATAAAGTTAAAAGTATAAAGTTATAAAGATTTAATTAAACCTGATAAAATTTTTGAAATTTCTATTGATTGATTATACAAAAAATTAAACTCTTCTTCTGTAACATATTTTAACTCTTTTGATAAATACAACATCGATCTTACTTCACCACATGATCCTTTTGAAATATATAAAAATTTTCTAAAATCTTTATTTGATAATCTTTCAAATCCTTCAGCAATATTATTTGAAATTGAAACAGCTGCTCTAACTATTTGATCTTTAAAGGAATAATCTTTACAACTACTAAAAACTTTATATATCTCAATAATAAAACTCTGAGATTTCTTCCAACAAACTAAATCTTCAAATTTTTCTATTTTCACTTTATTTTCTTTCTACTTTCTACTTGATAACTTTCTACTTACTAACATACCAAAAGGGGATTTTAAATAAAATTTTAAAAGCATCAAAAATTGTTACCCCTTTATATTTATCAATATAAATTGTATCAATTTTTACTTCAGAAAAGGGGATTTTGCTGCGTCCGACTTTAGCTGCCATTTCTGTTTCTATCCCATATCTAGTCGATTTCCAAATAATTTTTTTATATACCTCTTTTCTAAATCCCAAAAATCCACAAAGTAAATCTTTTCTTTTAATATTAAATAAAATTTCAATTAACCATCCAGCAAATCTATTACCATTTCGCCTTATCCATGGTGACTTTTTATCTAATTCTCTATAACCAAACACGATTGGATTCTTGTCTAGTTCTTCAATAAATTTTGGTAAATATTTTGGGTTGTGTTGACCATCGGCATCCACAAAAATCACTGCCTCTCCACCCAATTTCCATGCCATTTTCAAACCAGTCTTCATTGCCGCCCCTTTACCAAGATTAATTATATGATTTAAGACAGTTACCTTTTTATTATCATTAAATTTTTTCTTTAAAATTTTTAATGAATTATCTGATGATCCATCATCCACCACTATTACATTTAATTTTCCATCTGTTTGCAAAATCTCATTTATAGTTTCTATTGCTCTGTTTTCCTCATTGTAAACCGGCACGATTATAAATATTTTCATAGTTTATTTTTTAAATTTATACGGTAAATATTACAACTACCAAGACAACCATCAGATACTTTCTTAACTTCAAAATTTGTTTTAATTTTTTCTAATTCCATATTCCAAGAATCGAAACTATTATTCACATAATAATTGGAAAAATAAAGTTCGTTGTTTTGTTCCAATAATTTTTTATATTCGCCAATTAAATCACTTTTGTAAACCCTTTTAAGATAATTATCACTAAATTCCTGACCTAAAAAAATTGGCAAAAATTTATAATTTTCATTCATAAAGTAGTTTATATAAAACGGTGGTAAAAATGTGGCTAAGTAAACATTTTCTTTTTTTTCTTTAAAATAGCCGTTAAAACTTTGAATTGCCAAATAATTCCATGGGTCTTCTTTGTGTCTAAAATTTAACCCAATCTGTTTTTTTAAAGAAACTATCAAAAATTCATTTTTATCCGAATATTGACTACTCAACAAATAAACTCCAGCAATTAAAAAAACCAAAACAAAAAATTTCTTTTTACTAATTCTAGAACCTAATTTATCTAAAAATATTCCAATCAATAAAATTAACAATGGTAATACTGCAAAAACATATCTGCTACTTGGACTATAAAAAAACGACATAAAAATAACTAATGGAAAAACTATTAAAAATAATGAAACAGTAAATTTTCTTGTATTTTTATTCCATAAACCCAAAATAAAACCTATCAAAGACAAAATACCTAAGTATTTATTTAAAAAAATTTGCTGATACCAAGAATAACTAGTTTTTCCACCAAAAAAAGTATTAATATAATATTTAAAATTATCAATAAAATATTTTTTTGAAAAAGCTACTATCGAACCTGTACCTGCTCGACCAGCTAATAATGACGAAAATTTTAAATATAGAAAAAACAAAATTCCAAAAAACACCAAAATTGAAATATGTTTTATCTTGTCAGATCTAGTTTTATTTTCCAATACAATTTTTATTGTATATAGAAACAAAAAAGATAACCCCAACGTTAAATTAGAAAATTTTATTAACCAAAAGAGAATTCCAACAAAACCAGCAAAAAAAGTATTTTTAATTGACATTTTTGATATCAAAATATAGACAGCACAAAGAGTTACAAACAAGGTTAAATTTTCTGCCATCAAAAGACTAGGTAAAATATAAAAATAAAAATTTGTTATTAATAAAAATTCCAAAAATAGAATTAATAACGAGTTGTTTTTAAATATTTTTTTAGCAATTAATCCGAATAATATAATTGATAAAATTCCCAATAACAAATTTCCAAAATAAAAAGACCTTACATCTTTAAAAATTGCAAAAAACGGGATTAAATATATGCTATAAGCAGGAGGAACCATTTTTTTTATTTCCACTCCAAAAACTGACATTGAAAAACCATTATTATTAACAAAATTCCAAGCCGGAACTGAATACCATAATGTATCTGGATATGGTTCTAAATTAGATACTAATGAATTAGGTACAAATGGATTTTTAAAAGCCAAACATAAATACACAACAACACAAACAAACATACTTAAAACAAAGCTAAATCTGTTAACAAAATCTTTCATTTAATTACTTATAGCACATAACTAATATCCATCAAGCAATTATGTTCTATAATTTCTTATCCTAATGAAAAAAATTTTTTCTATATCGCTAACCATATTTCAAATTTTTCTTCCCTTCGTTCTTTCTTACCTCTCTCAACGACTTTCAATTGGCAGAGGATATGAGTTTAAAATTATCAACCCTTGGGTTTTAGTTTTAAACTTTATTCTTTGGTCGGCCGTTTTTGTTCTCTTTTTGGGAATTTTTAAAAAAAATTATCAGGCCATATTTTTCTACCTTTTATTTTTTACCATCTTTAGCATTGCTAATCGTTACAAAATCAAAGTTCTCAACCTACCTTTAAAAATTAATGACTTAACTTGGGGAAAACAATTATTAGGTTTTGTCCCACTTATAATTAAGCACACTAATTTAAAAAAAGAATTAATTGCCAGTTTTGGTGCTTTATTTGTTTCTTTTTTCTTTTTAAAACATTTTTTTAAATTTCAAATTAAAAGAAAATTAATCCGAATCCTATTTATTCTTGTTTCTTTTTATATCCTTTTACTACCTTATTTTAACCCTAAATTATTTGACCAAATTTTATCCAAAACCAATATTCTTTTCCATGCCTGGGATGCTGCCGAAAATTGCCGCAACAATGGAATGCTGCTTTGTTTCGTTCATGATGAAAAATACTTAATTTTCCCAGAACCAATTAATTATAATCAAGCCAAAATCAATCAAATTTATTCAGATGTAAAAAAGGAGGCCTCTGAGTATAACGAAGATAATAAAGTCAAGCCAAATATTATTGTTATAATGTCTGAGTCTTTTTGGGATGCAGTTCAATTTTCTGAAACTAAATATTCCAAAGATCCAATTAAAAATGTTCGTTCTGATATTAAGTCAAGTTTCATTTCTCCAGCTTTTGGTGGCGAAACAGCCAATGTTGAGTTCGAATTACTGACTGGGTTTTCTAATTATTTTCTACCAACTAATTCCTATCCTTACACTCAATATATCAAAAAAAATATTCCTTCCCTTTTCTCTTTATTTAAAGAAAAAGGCTATTTTACCACTGCCATTCATCCCTACAGTCAATGGTTTTACAATCGCGATAACGTTTACAGATATTTTGATGTGGACAAATTCACTAATTTGAGTAACATGAGCAATTATCAGAATGCTGGCCCGTTTGTTTCCGATAAATCATTCACTAAAGAAGTTTTAAATCAATTAAATTCCACCGATAAATCACAATTTATTTTTGCCCTTTCGATTCAAAATCATGCTCCTTATGAAGCCAACCGTTTTCCAGAGCATCCAATTACTTTTCAAAATTCCCTAAATTCTGCCGATCAATCCACTCTTCAAAGCTACATCGACGGTATCAATTTAAGTGATCAATCTTATTCGACTCTCAAAACTGAATTAAATAAAATAAAGAAACCAACTATTATTATTTTCTTTGGTGACCATCTACCATTTTTGGGCGGCGATTTTGATATCTATAAAAAAGAAAACTACAACATTAGCGATGAAACAAAAATGCACACCACTCCAATTTCCATCTGGTCAAATTTTAAAACTAATTTAAATTTACCGAAAGAATTAAGTCCATCTTTTTTATCTTTAGAGATCCTTAAAATGGCAAATATTACTCCTAATTATCAATTTGCTTTTTTAAATTCTCTCAAAGAAACTAATACTGTTTTAAATCAAAAAATTTCAACAAATTTCACCGGAGATCAATTGAAAAATTATGAACTTATTCAATACGATCTAATCTTTGGCAAGCAATACGGAATTAAGTAATTTTTTATTTTTGTGCTAAAATACCGCTAAAGAAAGAGCTTTAGCGCTCCACACCTTTAAAACACAGAAAGGGGATTATTTATAATGGCGACAGAATTTGAACTGCCTAAAAATGCACTTCTCATTGGAAGTTTATCTCATCTGATTGAAGCTTCGGCTGCCGATTTAAAAGATTTTTTAGATCTGGTAAATCATTTTTATCGTTCCCATGGAGATAATGATCTTATTATTACTTCCAAAATTCCGTCATTATCAACAGCCAACAGTTATAACACTAGTTATTTTAACTTTAACAAAAGTAATCAAAAATTTTATCTCATCTCCCGTGCCAAAGGCTATGACTTTATACTTGAAACTTTGTCTAAAATTTCCGATTATCATGTTCGTGAAGCCTATTACTCAGCCATGATAAATTTTAGACTCAAAAACAAAGTTGCCAACAAATAAAAACCTTCTCTCTAACCCCTAAAAAGCCGACAGGTGCATGTAACAATCTGCCGGCTTTTTTAATGTGTTATATTATTTCATATGAACAAAATAACAGTCATTGGAGTTGGTTATGTAGGTCTAGTTACCAGTACTTGTTTTGCTGAACTCGGAAATCAAGTAGTCGGTCTTGATATTGATCAAAAGAAAATTGACAACTTAAATAAAGGCATTATTCCAATCTATGAAGAAGGTCTCACTGATTTAATTAAAAAGAATCAAAAAAACAATAATCTATCTTTTACCACTAATATTTCCAAAGCCGTTAAATCATCAGATATTATTTTTATTGCTGTTGGTACCCCACCTATGGCCGATGGTAGTGTTAATTTGGAATATGTTAAAGCTGCTGCCGAATCTATTGGTAAAAACATGAATGGTTATAAAATAATTATTAATAAATCCACTGTCCCAATTGGTACCGGCGATCTTGTCAAGAGAATTATTGGTCAAAATTATAATGGTGAATTTGATATTGTTTCTAATCCTGAATTTTTAAGAGAGGGAACTGCTGTCTACGATTTTATGCATCCCGATCGAATCATTATTGGTAATGGTTCCAAAAAAGCTCAAAAAATTATTAATGATCTATATGCTCCTCAAAACTCGACTATTATAAATACTGACATCAAGACTGCTGAACTAATTAAATATGCTTCTAACGCTTTCTTAGCCACTGAAATTTCCTTTATAAATTCTATTGCAAATATTTGTGAAAAAATTGGTGCTGATGTCAGTAAGGTTTCTCAAGGAATGAAATTTGATAATCGAATTGGTCAAAAAGCTTTTTTAAATGCCGGCATTGGTTATGGTGGCAGCTGTTTTCCAAAAGACGTCAAAGGTTTAATTCAAATTGCCCAAGAAAATGGTGTTCGTTTTAGTATTCTCGATGCTGTCGAAGATACCAATCTGGCTCAAAAACAATCTCTTCTTCCTAAAATTCAATCTCTCCTTGGTCAAGGTTTACATGGTAAAAATATTACCATTTGGGGTTTAGCTTTTAAACCAAATACTGATGATGTTCGCGAAGCTCCATCATTGATTATTATCAAACAACTTCTCGATCGCGATGCCAAAATTACTGTTGTCGATCCAATTGCTATTAATCCGGCTAAATTAATTTTAGGCGATACTGTTAATTATGAAAAAGACCTCCTTCAGTCGGTTGCAAACGCCGATTGTTTGATTATTGCTACCGAGTGGCCGGAATTCAAAAATGTTGATTTAAAACAGATTAAAAAGTCAATGAAAAAAGCTAATATTGTCGATGGCCGTAATATTTTCGATAAAGAAGAGATAAAAGATCTAGGTTTTAACTATATTTCAGTCGGTAGATAAAATCTAAAGCTCTGATGTTTTTCTTAAACTGACCGCCATCACTACTAATATTACCAATTCACTGATTATCAAACTCCAACCTGCCTGCACAAATCCAAACTTTGGAATTAAAAAATAGTTAATTGTTAAATTAACTAAAGTTCCAATTAGGATCGACCAAAAAACCATATTTTGTTTCTTTTTTATCACCAATAAATTCCCCACAAATACTCGAAAATAATTAATTACCCCCGACCAAATTAATAAACTCATAACTCCAGCCGATACCACAAACGATTGTCCATAAATTAATTTCATAATTAATTCTCTTTGCCAAGTTATTATTGCCGCCAAGGGGATTAAACCAACAATTGATAATCCAACTACGATTTTAATTAATTTTTTAGCTGTGTCTTCTTTATCTTCATGAAATAAAACCGTTAATCTGGGAAAAACCACATAATTAATTACATTAATACTTTGAAAAGCGAATAATATTTTGAAAGCAGTTTGATAAAAACCAACTTGATTATTGTTAAAATATCGACCAATCAATAAAGTATCATTGTTAGCATAAATCACCATCGCTGCTGTCATCCCCAAAAGTGGCAAGGCTTCTTTTATTAATTCTCTCCAAAATTTAAAATCAAAAATTATTTTGACTTTTATTTTTAATAAGTGTGATTGCCAAACTCCCAAAATTATCGCCAATATCGTCGCCATCATATAACCAAAAACTAAATTTGTAGCGCTTCCATGAAATTTAATTACCAACAAAGCTGATATCAAAACTCCAACATAAAAAACCATTCGATTAAAAAACACCATTTCCATCCTTTCCCAAGCCTGAAAAATTGAAATAAATAATGTTTGAAAACCTTGAATTAAACTGTAAATTAAAGTTGCTACCAATAGTTGAATTGAAACTGGCTTATTAACAAACAAAAACGAAGCCGCAAAAAATATTCCAATTATTACCGATAAAAATAATTTTAATCCAATTAAATTTCCCAGATATTTTTCACTTAAGTCTTTATGTTTAGCCACTTCTCGAGTAGTAATTGTTGATAGACCAAAATCTGCCAAAATCATAAAAATAGCCACGTAGGCAAAAGCTAAATTAAAAGCTCCAAATTCTTCTGCCCCCCAATATCTAACCAAACCAACAATTACAAAAAACAATAAAATCTTTGAAAAGAATTCAACTGCACCTAACCAAAAAACATTTTTAATTAATATTCGTTTGTTAGACATTTTTTTTGAACTGTTTGTGCCAGTTCCAAGCACTCGTCATTATAGTTTTCAAATCAAAATATTTTGGTTCCCATTTTAAAATTTCCCTAGCTTTTTTCGAATCAGCTATAAGTTCTGGGGGATCACCGGCTCGTCGATCTTTTGCTGTAACCTTAAAATCAATTCCTGTAACCTCTTTTGCCATATCAATAACTTCTTTAACTGAAAATCCTTTTCCATTACCCAAATTAAAACAATCACTTTTACCACCATCCATTAAATATTTAAGAGCTAAAACATGGGCATCAGCCAAATCAGTCACATGAATATAATCACGAATACAGGTGCCGTCTGGAGTTGGATAATCAGTTCCAAAAATTCCAATTTCTTCTCTGGCTCCAATAGCTGCATCAAGAGTTAATGGAATTAAATTTGAACTGCTTCCTTGCCACTCACCGGTTTCACTATCCAAATCAGCCCCACAAGCATTAAAGTATCTTAAAGCCACATACCTAAAATCATAAGCCGTCGAATAATCGCGCATAATATGTTCGACCATTAATTTAGTTTCACCATAGGGATTAATTGGGGATTGGGGATGTTTTTCATCAATTGGAGTATATTGTGGATTTCCAAAAGTTGCCGCTGATGAAGAAAAAATAAATTTATTAACATTATTTTCTCTCATCACTTTAAATAAATTAAGAGTGTTAGCCACATTATTTAAATAATACTTTTGTGGATCAACTACTGATTCCCCAACTGCCTTAAAAGCGGCAAAATGCAAAACTGCTTCAATTGGATATTTTTTAAATACTTCTCTAATATTTTCGATATTTCCTAAATCACCTTCAAAAAAATCACCCCATTTAACTAATTCTTTTTTTCCGCTCGATAAATTATCAAAAACAACAGTTTTAAAACCTTGCTTAGTTAATTCTTTATTTATGTGGGACCCAATATATCCCGCTCCGCCGACAATTAAAATCATAGAAAATATTATTAATTTTTAATTACTAAATTTTACCATCTTTTAAACTTCTCCCTTTTATCAAGGGGAGATGTCTCGATTTATCGAGACAGAGGGGTTTTGATCTTTTCCCATGGATACTCTTCATATCCAAAATGCCCATATCTAGCCGTATTTCGATATATCGGTCTTTTCAAATCTAATCCATTAATAATCCCTTTAACTGATAAATCTATCAACTTCCACGCAAACTCTTCAATTTCTTTAAGATCTTTTTTGGCTGTTCCAAAAGTTTCAATCGATTTAGCAATTGGATCTCTTTGCCCGATTGCATAAGCCAATTGCACTTCACATCGATCCGCCAGTTCTGCTGCCACAATATTTTTAGCAATATATCTGGCCGCGTAAGCTCCACTTCGATCAACTTTTGTTGGATCTTTTCCAGAAAAACAACCACCACCAATCCTTCCCATACCGCCATAAGTATCGACCACAATTTTTCTGCCAGTCACTCCAGTGTCCGATGCTGGCCCGCCAATTTCCCATTGACCAGTGCCGTTAAAAATAACCTGACCTATCGACAACTCATTTAAATGATATTTCTTTAAAATTGGTAAAACTACTAATTCGTATAATTGTTTTTCTACTTCATCTTTATTCATTTTTGGATTAAATGGTTTAGCTAAAACAATTTTTTCCACCTTAACTACTTTTCCATTTTCATAACTAACACTTACTTCCGCTTTACCATCAGGTCTTAAATAATTTAATTCACCAAATTGAAGTTCATCCATTTTTCGACACAATTCATGAGATAAAACAATTGGTAACGGCATTAATTGAGGAGTTTCATTACAGGCATATCCAAACATCATTCCCTGATCACCAGCCCCATCATTATCAGCTCCAATTGCAATATCACGAGATTGTTCGTGAACTGCCACATCAAAAAAGGCATTTTTATCAAAATTTAATTCTGGTTTGTCATAACCTAAATCAGTAATAACTTTTTGGGCAATTTCTTTATAATTTAATTTCGATCGACTCGTCACTTCTCCGGCCATGGTTACTTTATTGGTTGTCACCAAAGTTTCTATTGCCACTCTGGAATTAACATCAACACTTAAGGCTGCGTCTAACACCGCATCAGAAATCTGGTCGCAAATTTTATCAGGATGACCAGCACATACCGACTCGGAAACAAAAAGGGGATAGTTCATATTTTTCCTTTAATAATTAATAAAGGCTTGTCTTTCTTTATTTCTAAAGAAAAAGCACCGCGATTCGCCAACTGGCAAACTCGGTTGCTGCTCCGATCATTCGGAATCTCTTGACAAAGCAAATTAATATTAATCTAGTTATTATTATTTTTCAACTTCTTTCTCATTTCCACATCAAATAACAATAAAATTCCGCCAAATAAAGCATTAATTATTCCTAAAATTCCCAAAAAAGTTGACATTAACAAAATACTTTCGTTTGAACCAAACTGAGAAAAGAAAAATAAATATAATTGTTCTCTAGCCCCAAAACCTCCAACTGAAATTGGTAAAACCAAAATTAGTGAAATTATTGGAATAAAGACAAAAACTGCCAAAAGACTTAAATTAATTCCAAATTGCCTTCCTACAAACCAAATTTGAAGAATCCAGGTAATCTCACTTAAAAGTGATATTAATAAACATTTAATAATTTGAACTTTATTTTTATTCTTAATTAGTTCAAAAGCATCATCCAATTTATGTAATAAAGTAAATTTCGGCCACAATTTAGATACATCAAAAAAATAAATAATAAAATAAACCACTCCACAAACCACATTTAAAATAATTGATAAATAGAAAATTATTTCCGGAATAATTAATCCTTTAGTTTTACCCACAATTCCTGCTATTAAACCTAAAATTATAAAAACAGAAAATCCAATAAATCTATCTAATAATACAGATCCCAATATTTTTGTTTTTGGAATTTTTGGATATTTATGATCTATTACCATCCATTTTGCCACTTCACCTACCACTGCAGTTGAAAAAAATAACGAATAAAAAGTAGCTAAAAAATTAGCTCGAGTAAAAGTTAAAACCGTCCTAATTTTAATCTTTGAAAATAATAATAAATTCCACCTAGCAGAGATTAAAACTACAAGCCAAAAACTTAAAACCACATTTACTAAAACAAACCAAAATGGAACATTTTTTATATCTCTAAAAAGTTCAATGATATTAACTTTTTTAAAAGCAAAATAAACTAGAATTGCCGAAAATATTAATCTAAACAATTTTGAAGCAAAAACTTTTTTTAAAATCTTCAACATAAGCTAATTATTAGGATAACACGAAGTATAATTACTAAATGAAAGTCTTGTTATTAAGTCACATTTTTCCACCAGCCATTGATGGTGGATCTAAAGTGATTTATAAACTCGGTCAGTATTTTGAATCCCAACATCATCAAACTCTTTATCTTTCTTCAAATTGTTCCAGCACCGACGATTTCGTCAAAAAAATCCAGCAAACTAGTGCACCAGAGAACCAGCGAACAATAAAACTTCCAGTTTATACAAATTTCAGGAAACCTCTAAAATTCCTTAATTTATTTATTAAAAATGATTTATTAAAAGTTTTTCAAAAAGGCCCGATTTTCAAACTAATTCCTTTTATTAAAGCCACCATTAAAATCATTAAATTTAAACCAGACCTAATTGTCGCCGGTCCACTTCCCACTACCATTGTTTTATATGCTAATTTTTTTAAATTTTTGTCTAAAGTACTAGCGAACCAGCGAGCTAGCATTCTAATAAACTCTTCTTTTCATTCTACCGATCAAGATTTTCAACAACAACCATTAATCAAATCACTTCAAAAGGCTGATTTTCTATGGACTCTTACCCAATCTGAAACTGATTATTTTATTAAAAATTTTAATATTGACCGAGAAAATTTAATTCTCGCCGGTAATGGTGTTGACTCAGATTTTTTAAAAAAATCAAAACATCTGACATCTGAAAAACTGAAATCTGAGATCTTATTCATCGGTTCTCTCGCTTCCCATAAACGCGTCGACTTATTAATCAAATCTTTTTCTAATCTGACATCTGAAAAACTGAAATCTGAAATCTCATTAACTATTGCTGGTCAAAAAACTCTTTTCTACCCTCAAATTGAAAAATTAATCAATTCACTAGATTCCAAAATAAAATCTAAAATTAATTTCATTTTTAATTTCCCTCAAAAAGATTTATCCAAACTTATCGATAGTTGTGATGTTCTAGTTCTGCCATCAATTCAGGAAAGTTTTGGTTTAGTAGTTATCGAGGCCTGGGCCAGACAAAAACCAGTAATTTGCGCCGATATTCCAGCCTTAAAAGAATTAGTTGAAAAATCAAATGGGGGATTGTTATTTAAAACTGATAATCAAAAAGATCTAACTAAAAAAATTCAATTTATTTTAGATAATCCTAAAAAAGCAAAAGAATTGGGGCAATCTGGTTATGAATATGTTAAAAATAACTATACATGGGAAAAAGTAGGGGATAAAATATGTCAAAAAATATTATGTTAATTTTTACTCCAGTTTTAGTAATAATTGCCGGTTTTTTAATTTGGCGATTATTTTTTTATTTACCAACATCTGATTTTATTAAAATTAAAATTGCCGATACTGATTATAAAATAGAATTAGCTTCTTCTTCCGCTCAAAAAATAAAAGGCTTATCGAAGAGAGAATCTCTTTGCCCTAAATGCGGCATGCTTTTTATTTTTGGTTTTGAAACTGATCTGCCTTTTTGGATGAAAGATACCCTTATCCCTTTAGATATGATTTGGCTTGATAAAACCGGCAAAATTGTCGATATTAAAGCCGCTACTGAAATTAATTCTTCAAAGATTTATCAAAACCAATCTCCAGCCCAATACGTTCTCGAATTAAATATCAATGATTCTCAAAAATTAAACCTAAAAATAGGTGATATTATTGATCTATCAAAACTAAATGACTAAAAAACCCAGCGAACTAAATTTCTCCGTCATTATCCCAAACTACAACGGCGCCAAATTTTTGCCAGATTGTCTTAATTCCCTACTTAACGCCATTAATAATTGTCCTGAACCCCAATTTGAATTAATTTTAGTCGACAACAATTCAAAAGATAACAGTATTGAAATATTCGAAAAAATTATTCCCAAAAGTTTTAACTATCGAATATTATTAAATTCAAAAAATCGTGGTTTTGCCGGTGCTATTAATCAAGGTATTGAAAAAGCTAAACATAAATATGTTGTTCTTTTAAATAATGATTTAACTATAGAAAAAAACTGGTTTCAATTAATTTCCAAAACTATTAAAGCCAATAAAAATCCTAAAGTTGCTACTTTTTTTGGTACTGTCTTAAATAAAGATGGAAGCAAATTTGAATCCCAGGGTTTAGATTTTTTTTACTCTGGTAAATGTCAAAACATTTCCAATGGTGAGAAATTTGACGCCCCCTCATTTCTTCAAGGGAGGGGGTCGGGGGGTGGGTTTGTCTGGGGTGCTTCCGCCGCTTTAGTAGTTTATAAAAAAGAAATTTTAGAAAAAATTGGTTTATTTGATGCCGATTTTTTTGCCTATGAAGAAGACGTTGATCTAGCCCTCCGTCTTCATAATTTAAATTATCAAACTCTCTATATTCCCAAAGCCCTTTCTTATCATCTTGGCGGCGGTACCAGTAATAAAATGGGGGTTTTTAGATATAAAATGGATGCTAAAAATTGGATTTATATTATCATCAAAAATTTTTCGGCCAAAGAAATTGCCAATAATCTACTAAAAATAATCGAGGAGCGGCTTCGAAATTTGTCTGGTTTAAGTAAAAAAGTTATTCGTCTTTACAAATTAAAATCAATTTTTTATTTACCCTACGTTCTAATTTCGGTTTATGGAACAGTTCTTATTAATTTGTCTAAGATGTTCAACAAACGAAAAGTTATCCAAAAGTTGGTAAAATTGCATAATTCATTATGATCATCGGCATTGATATTTCTTCTGTTCCCTACAAAACTGGCGTCAGTAATTACACTCTAAATCTGGTCAGAAATTTAGTTAAGCTCGATAAAATAAATACTTATAAACTTTTTTATTCTTCCATGCGCCTTTCCCTACCGGAAGAAATTATTGAAATAAAAAAGAATCATTCTAATGTTTTGGTCTACCAATTTAAACTACCACCAACTTTACTTCAAATTTTATGGAATCAATTACAACTATTTCCAATTGAATTTTTTATTGGTAAATGTGATATTTTTCATACCTCAGACTGGACTCAGCCGCCAACTTTAAAAGCCAAAACTATTGCCACAATTCACGATTTAACTCCTTTTTTACACCCCGAATGGCATCACCAAAAAGTAATTACTGCTCATAAAAACAAAATGAAATTAGCTGCTGAAAAATGTTTTAAATTTATTTGCGTTTCTCAAAACACCAAAAATGATTTATTAAAAATTTTCCCCAAAATAGATCCCCAGAAGATTGAAGTCATTTACGAAGCTGCCGAAGAAAAGTATGGTAAATTTATAAAATTATCAAAAGATCTTCAACAAAAGAAAAAAGATGCCATCAAAAAACAATACGGTTTGGATAAATTTATTTTGGCTCAAGGCACTCGCGAACCCCGAAAAAATTTAAAAAGATTAATTGAGGCTTTCGTTATTTTCAAAAAAAATAATCCTAATTGTCATGTTGAATTAGCCATCGCTGGTAAATATGGCTGGGGCCAAGATATCGATGGTGTTAAAAATCCTTCAGTAAAAATTCTTGGATTTATTCCCGAAAAAGACATGGTTGCTCTTCACGCCAGTGCCATTTGTTTGGCTTATCCCTCTCTTTATGAAGGCTTTGGTTTACCATTGGTTAAATCCTTAAAAGTTGGTACTCCAATTATTACCAGCAATATTTCTTCAATGCCCGAAGTCAGTGATAAAGCTGCCCTTTATGTCGATCCAACTTCTATTCCCGATATGACTAATGCTATTACTAAAATTGTTAAATTAGCTGCTCTTCGAAAGAAATTAAAAGCTAAAGGTTTAATTCAAGCCAAAAAATTCGATTGGCTTAAAACCGCCGAACAAACACTAAACGTCTATGTTAAAACCGGCTGATTACTATAAAAATAACTCTAATAAATTTGGATGGGGAACTGATACAAAAATTCCTGATTATAAAATAAACGAAATAATTCCTTATATTTCCGGTAAAAAAATTATTGATATCGGATGCGGACCAGGTCATCTTGTTGATATTTTATCCAAAAAAGGTTTTGATTCTTTTGGTATTGATTCAGTCCCTAGTTTTATTGACTATGCCAAAAAAAATAAAAAAGGTAATTTTCAAATTGGTGACGCCAACAAAACTAATTTTAAATCAAAAGAATTTGATACTGTTATTTTAAAAAGTGTTTTAGAACATTTAAAAGACGATCAATCAACTCTAAAAGAAGCCTTAAGGATAGGCAAAAAAATAATTGTAATTGTTCCCCAAAAAACCAGTTCTAAACTAAAAAAAAGAGGCTTAATTTACTCTCATTATCAAGATAAAAGCCATCTAAGAAATTACTCTAAAAGATCATTAACTAAATTAATTAATATTTCTGGAGGTAAATTAATTAAATTAATATCAATTGAACCGTTACCAATAAAATCTATTTTTTTTGAATTATTTACAGCTCCCAAATTCCTAAAAAGAATAATTATTAAAATTTTCTTTCTATTTTTTAAACAAAAGAAATATTATTTAGAACTTTTAGCTATAATTAAACCATGTTAATCGGAATTGATGGCAATGAAGCCAATATTACTTCCCGGGTTGGTGTCGGCCAATATGCTTTTAATCTCTTAAAAAATCTTTATCTAATTGATAAAAAAAATCAATACATTATCTATCTAAAAAATCCTCCTCTTTCCGATCTTCCCAAAGAAAATAAAAATTGGCGTTATAAAGTTTTTGGACCTCAAAAACTTTGGACGAGATTTGCTCTACCTATTCATTTATTTACCGAAAAAACACCCCTAGATCTTTTTTATTCCCCCAGTCATTATTCTCCCGCCTTTGCTCCTTGTCCTACTATTCCTACTATTCACGATCTTGGCTATCTTCAGTTTCAATCCCAATTTACCAAAAAAGATCTTTATCAACTAATTAATTGGACTAAGCAATCAATCAAAAAGGCTAGTCATATAATTACTGTTTCTAATTTTTCCAAAACTGAAATTGAAAAAATTTATAAAATAAATCCAAAAAAAATAACCATTGCTTTTAATGGTGTCGACGAACCTTTAAAAATTAATTCTAAAGATCAGCAAAAAATCCTTTCATCTTTTAATTTAGTATCAAAAAACTATTATCTCTATCTTGGCACTCTTAAGCCCAATAAAAACATCCCTTTCTTAATTAAATCCTTCGCCCAATATTTAAAACAAAAAGAAATTTCCTCCCTTCATCAAGGGAGGATGTCCGAAGGACAAGTGGGTTTAGTTATTGCCGGCAAAAAAGGTTGGCTTTTTGACGAAATTTTTTCTGCCGTCAAACAAGAGGGGATAGAATCTAATATTGTCTTTACTGATTTTATTGATGATATCCAAAAAACAACTCTCTACAGTAATGCCAAAGCTTTAATTATACCCAGCACTTATGAAGGTTTTGGTATTCCCGTTATCGAAGCTATGAAGTTAGATACTCCCGTAATTTCCAGTAATATTGCTCCATTAAAAGAAGTTATTCAAAGTAATGGTTTCTATTTTGATCCCACCAATCAAAAAGAACTTGTTGATCAATTAATTAAGTTTGAAAATAGCAAACCATCAGAAATTGAAAAAATAGTAAAATCAGCAAAAATTCGAGCTGATTTTTTCAGTTGGAAAAATACTGCCAAATCCGTTATCTCCGTCTTTGAAAAATTCAAAAAATAATCAACCAGAGCACTAGCGAACCAGAGCACTAATATATATAATAAATTGTATGAAAGATAGAACCGGTAAGAACTTAAATTCCCAAGAAATTTTTCAAAAAATTATCAACCGTTTTAAAACCATTTGTCTCGAATTTTGGCTGATGATTCTCCGATTTGTCGGCTTTATTCCTATTCACACAATCAGAAAAATATTTTATATTGCCTCGGGAATTGACATGCCATTTAATTCCACTATTCATATCGGTGCTAATTTTTTTAATCCCTCAAATATCAAAATCGGTCACGATACTATTATTGGTGATCATTGTTTTATGGATGGCCGTGCCAAATTAACCATCGGCAATCACGTTGGTATCGCTAGCCAGGTTTTAATTTACAATGACGAACACAATATTCATTCCGATAATTACGAAAATTCTTTTGGCCCGGTTGAAATTGGCGATTACGTTTTTATTGGCCCCCGATCTATAATCTTACCCGGCGTTAAAATTGGCAAAGGTGCTGTTATTGCCGCCGGTGCCGTTGTCACTAAAAATATTCCAGAATTTGAAATTTGGGGAGGCATTCCAGCTCAAAAAATCAGTGATCGAAAAAATAAAAACCCAAATTATAAACTTGGTCGTCCTATGTGCTTTCAATAATATGATTAAAAAAATATTAATCGCTCTACTTTGTCTTTTTAATATTTTTGCCATTGTTTATCTAGTCAGTCCTACTCCAACTCTTCCGGATCTCGTTAACAGTGTTAGATCCGATGAACCAGGCGACACCATCCAACTTAAAAACGTTTCCGCTTACTATACCAACATGACTCGAACTGAAGTCATGAATTTTTATAAAGCCTATTATAGTGGCTCTTTCCGAATAATCATCAATCATCCACCCGAAAAAGCCAAAGAAATTATTCGTGATACAATCCAAAGCTACTATTTTGAAGAATATGTTTTACCATTCAAAGAATCTTTATATATCAATGGTTTCGAATGGGAAAATGATGTTTTTACCTTACCAGAAAAAAGAATTAAAAATAAACTTATTTTTAAAGACAAAGAATATAAGGCCAAAATTACTATAAAAACCATTCCTACCTCTATTCCAAAACGTATTACTGCCTTTTTATTCACCGAAGGCACACTTATCTTTGCCTTTTGTATTTATAAATCTTTTTTAAAAAAGAAAAAATGATTAATCCTGTTCTATCGATAATTATTATTTCCTACAACACCAGTAAAATAACCATAGATTGCTTAAAGTCCATTTTCCAAGATAAAGGTTTAACTTTTGATTTAAATAAAATTGATAATAAAAATTTAGTCCCAACTGAAATTATTGTTATTGATAATAATTCTTCTGATGATTCTGTATCTAAACTTAAAAAAATACCAATTAAATTAATTGAAAATAAATTTAATGGCGGATTTGGCAAAGCCAATAATCAGGGTCTAAAAATTGCCAAAGGTAATTACATTTTATTATTAAATTCCGACACCTTGATTCTTCATTCTGCCATTAGTCAAAGCCTTAATTGGCTTTGTTCCCATCCTGAAGTATCTGTATGCACCGCTCAAATATTAAATAAAGATAAAAGCATCCAAGCCTCAGGTGGTTTTTTCCCAAATCTTACAAATGTTATTTCTTGGTGTTTAAATCTAGACGATCTTCCTTTTGTTAATAAAATTATTAAACCGCTTCACCCTCATACTCCTGATTTTTACACCCACGACAAATTTTATTTAAAAGATCATCAACAAGATTGGGTTACTGGTGCTTTTATGATGATTCGAAATTCTCACTTAAAACCAACTAATGGTTTTGATGAAAATTATTTTATGTATGGCGAAGAAGTTGAACTTTCCTACCGTATTAAAAAAAATAATCCCGAAAATCAAACTTGGTATTTAATCGGACCTCAAATTATTCACCTTGGTGGCGCTTCGGCTAAAAACAAAATAGATCCAATTCTTAATGAATATCTTGGCATTTTAACTTTTTTCAAAAAACACAAAAACCAATTACAATATAAATTTGTTAAACACCTGCTCAAATTTAATGCTCTTAGTCGCAGTGTTATATACTCTTTAAGAGGCAATAAGATTACTGCTTCTCTTTATCTTCAAACATGTTCAAAAATTTAAATATTTTTCGACCAATAATCGCTATTCTTATTTTTTTTATTCCACTTTATCCTAAATTCCCCTTTACTAGTGTCACTGGAACTTATGTTTCCATTCGTATTGATGATATCGTCGTCGCCATTTCTGTTTTAGTTTGGCTTATTTATCAAATAATTTATAAATTTCCGGTTTTTAAAATAAAAATTACTAAACTATTTTTAGTCTATTTTTTGGCCATTATTGCTAGTTTTGTTAATGCTTTTTTAATTTATCAAAGTGATCCAACTAATCTTTTAATTCTTCATTTGATGCGTCGTTTTGAATATATTTCTTTATTCTTTATTGCCATTAATAGTATTAAATCGACTAAGGATTTTAGAATTAGTTATATTTTTCTTTTAATTTCCACCGCTTTAGTAAGTGTTTATGGTTATGGTCAAAAATACTTCCAATTTCCCGTAATTTCCACTATGAATTCAGAATTTTCTAAAGGTCAATTACTCCAAATGAGCACTTGGACTCGAATTAATTCCACTTTTGCTGGTCACTATGATTTAGCTGCTTTTTTAAGTGTTGCTCTTATTATTATTGCCCTAGTTTTTATTCTTAATAAGAATGTTTGGGTCAAAATAATCAGTTTAATTGTTTGGATTGCTGCCTACCCAATTCTTACTCTCACTGCTTCCAGAGTTTCAATTTTTGCCTTTCTTGGGGGTATTTGTTTTACTCTTTTTGTTTTAAGAAAATATCTTTGGATTGTTCCTTTTGTTGTTTTAGTTGGTCTTAGTATTTTCAACTCAAAAGATTTAAACCAAAGATTATTAGCCACTATTCCTGCCCTAAAAAATCAAATAAAAACGACCACTGTAGCTGTTACTCCCACAATAACTCCAACTCCTATTCCTATGATTGTTGTTGTCACTCCAAAACCAATCTCTAAATCAACTACTCCTACTCCAACCATTATTCGCAATAAACCAACCGAAATTTATCCTACTGTCGATGTTGATGCTGGTGTGGCCAGATCAGGGGAAATTCGTTTTAATGTTGAATGGCCTCGAGCCATTAATGCCTACAAAAAAAATATTATTACCGGCAGCGGCCTTGGATCAATTACTCTCGCCACCGATAATGATTATTTAAGATCTTTAGGAGAAAGCGGATTATTAGGTTTTGTTTCTTTTATGGCTATTATTTTATTTTTTATTATCAAAACCATTCCTTTAATTTTCAAAAAAGAAAAAACCACTCACGATCTAATATCTATTATTTTCTTTGGTTGTCTTTTAACCACTCTGGCCAATGCTATTTTTATTGATGTTTTCGAAGCCTCAAAAACAGCCTATCTATTTTGGATAATGATGGGACTTTATTATCAAAGTTTAATATTAAAAGAAAAGAAATAATTTATAATTTAAAAAAACATGACTCAAAAACGCAAAATTTTAATGATCACTCCCTACCTTCCTCGTCGCGCCCAGTCTGGTGGTCAAAATAGTTCCTATTATTCCATAAAATATTTAGCCGCCGAAAACGATATAACTTTAATTTGTTTTAGTCGAGACCAAGAAGGTTTAGAAGAAATTAAACAATTTTGCAAAAAGGTTATTGTTGTTAAACGTGGTAAAACTTGGGAACTCAAAAAAATACTTTACACTGGTTTTAGTACTTATCCTTTTCTAGTTGCCAATTATATTAGCAATGATTTAAAACAAACCATTGCCACTGAATTAGACAATAATAAATATGACCTAATCCACTGCGAATGTTTTTATTTGATGCCGAATATCCCAAAAACTAAAATTCCTATTGTTCTCGTTGATCAAACCATTGAATTTGCCGTCTACGAACACTATATAAAAACAGTTAAAAGTTGGAAAAAGTTAATTTACCCATTTCTTTGGTTTGATGTTTTAAAACTTAAATATTGGGAAACTTATTATTGGAAAAATACTCACACTGTCGTCGCATTTGCCCAGGAAGATCAAAAAATAATCTCTAAAATCACTGGTCGAAAAGATATCGAACTTTTTCAAAATGGAGTTGATAATAAATTTTTTGAATCCAAACCAAAAACCGTCAAAAGTAAATTTCCTTCAATTCTTTTTGGCGTTTCCAATATGAAATGGATGCAAAATCGTGAATCTGTTGAAATGATTATTAAGGATTCTTGGCCGGCTATTAAAAAGGCAATTCCTGAATGTAAATTTTATATTATTGGCCGCAGCGCTCCAGATTATTACGCTCATTATCGAACAAAAGATATTATTGTTGAAGAAGCTGATTTTGATGGCGGAGAACACGATCCTATGTATTATTATCAATATTGTTGGGCTTTAGTCGCTCCAATGGGTAGTGGGGGAGGCAGTCGTAATAAATTTCTCGAAGCCATGGCTTGTCGTCTTCCCATTATTACCACTCCCGAAGGAATGGGTGGAATTAAAATTGAAAATTTTAAACAATCAATAATTTGTGATTATAAAGATGTTGCTGGTAATACTATTAATCTTTTAAAGAATGATAAAAAAAGAATTACCATGGGCGAAGAAGCCAATAAATTAATTAGTGGTAAATATTCCTATCAAAACAGTGTTAAAGGTCTAAATCAAATTTATAAAGAAATTACCAAAAAATAAAATGGATTTATCAATTATTATTCTTAATTATAATTCTGCTGATTATTTAAAAAAATGTCTTGAAAGTATTACTAAAAGCGACATTGATAATTACAAATATGAAGTAATTATTGTTGATAATTGTTCTACTGATGACAGTATTAAATTAGCCAAAACTGTTAAATCGTCAGATTTTAAGTTTCTCGAACTAAAAAACAATAAAGGTTTTGCTCATGGCAATAATCAAGGCTTAAAAGAAATTAACCCTAAAACTAGATTCGTTCTTTTTTTAAACCCCGACACTATTGTTCAAAAAAATACTTTCAAAAACATGATTGAATTTTTTGATCAAAACAAAAATGTCGACGCCGCCACTTGTCAAATAGACCTTGCCTTAAACGGTAAAATGCAGCCAGAATGTCATCGTGGTTTTCCTACTCCTTGGAATTCCTTATGTCATTTCAGCGGCCTATCAAAAGTATTTCCCAATTCAAAAATATTTTCTGGTTATTTCATGGGTAATTTAGACAAAAGCATTCCTCATAAAATTGATGCCTGTGTCGGTGCCTTTTTAATGGTCAAAAAAGCCGTCGGTGACAAGATTAAATGGTGGAACGAAAAATATTTTTTCTATGGTGAAGACCTTGATTTTTGTTATAAATTAAAACAAAATAATTTTAATTTATATTTTAATCCAAATTGTAAAATAACCCATTTTCAGGGAGTTTCTTCTGGACTAATTAGTAAAAGTAAACATCTTTCCAAGGCTTCCCAAGAAACAAAAATTAAAGTCGCTAAGGCCAGCACCGATGCTATGAGAATTTTTTATCAAGAAAATTTATTTTCTAGTTATTCAGCTCCAGTTAGATTTTTAGTTATGACTGGTATTAAGATGTTAGAAATTCAAAGAGTTTTTAAAGCTAAATATTTATGAAACATATAGTAATAGATGCTCGTCTTTATGGACCAAAACACACCGGAATTGGTCGCTACACCAAAAATTTATTAAAAGCTTTAATTACTCTTCCGGATTTTAAAAAATATAAATTTACTTTAATTATTTATAAAAATTTAGAGGCAGAGATTAAAAAAAATTTAGGTGACAATTTCAATTATGTCACCACTAATATTAAACATTATTCCCTAGCTGAACAACTTTTTCTACCTTTCCTTATTTATGGTTTGAAAGCCGATCTGGTTCATTTCACTCATTTTAACAAACCAATTCTTTATTCTAAAAAATCAGTCGTTACTATTCACGATCTAATCAAACATTTTTTTACTGGCAAAGATACTACTACTAAAAACCAATATTTATATGCCATCAAACATTTAGGTTATTTGTTTTTAACTAATATTATTGTTAAAAGAAATCAAATCATTGTTCCGAGTAATTTTTGGCGCCAATATTTGATTGAAAAATATAAATTAAATCCATCTCAGATCGTCACCACTCATGAAGCCGTCGACCCGACTTTTTTAATTAATAATCAAGATGATTTTATTAAAACTCCGCAAAAATACATTATTTATACCGGCAATTTATATACCCATAAAAATATTAAAGTTATTCTCGAAGCTCTAAAAAGTTTACCCGATATTAGTCTTAAAATTATTTGTGCCAGAAGTTTTTTTAGTGAAAAATTAAAAGTAAAAATTGTTGAAATGGGTCTCGAAAACCAAGTTGAATTTTTAGGTTATTTAGACGACAAAGAATTTAAAAATGTTTATAAAAAAGCCATAGCTTTGGTTCACCCGTCATTGATGGAAGGTTTCAGTTTAACTGGTTTAGAAGCTATGGCTCTAAATTGCCCTGTTATTTCCTCTAATGCCAGTTGCTTACCAGAAATTTACAACAATTCAGTTTTATATTTTGATCCCAACAGTGCTCCAGATCTAGTTCAAAAAATTAACCAACTCAAAGACAATCTTGATCTTCGTCAAAAATTGATTAAATTAGGTAATCAACAAGTCAAAAAATATTCCTGGACAAAAACCGCCAAACAAACTCTGGCTGTTTATAAAAATTTATTATGAATAAGCCAAAAGTCGCCCTTTTTTACGACTGGTTAAATCAATGGGGCGGAGCTGAAAAAGTTCTTCTTGATTTAATTAAACTTTATCCAAAAGCACCGATTTTTACGATTATTTACGATCCCAAAAAAACCGATTGGCTTCCAAAAAAAGTTAAAATTATTCCGTCGTTTTTAAATAAATTATCTCCATCTAAAAAAAATAATATTCTCCATACTCCACTTTATTCAACAGCCGTTCGCAATTTTGATTTTTCCAAATTTGACATAGTTATCTCCACTTCATCAACCATTGGTCATCATCTATCTGTCCCCTCAAAAACCCTTTTTATTTGTTATCTTCATAATGTTAATCGCCACATTTATCAACAAAAATACTCTTGGCCCCTTTCTTATTTAATCTCAAAATATAAACAAAAAGATAAAATTTATGCCCAAAAGCCAAATTATTTTTTTTGCAATTCAAAAACCGTTCAAAAAAGAATTGCCGATATTTATAAAAGAAAAGCAAAAATAATTTATCCAGGAATAGACACTTCATTTTTTATTCCTTCAAAAACTAAACCAAAAGAAAAATATTTTTTAATCGTCTCCCGACTTGTCAAATATAAAAGAATTGACATTGCTATAAAAGCTTGCCAAAAACTTAATTTCAAACTAAAAATAGTCGGAGTTGGTAGAGATTGTAAAACTCTAAAAAAAATAGTTAAACCAAATTCGAATATCGAATTTATCGGCAAAATCGACGACAAAAAACTTTTAAATCTTTATCAAAATTGTCAGGCTTTAATCTGTCCTCAATTAGAAGATTTTGGTCTCACCCCAATTGAGGCTCAAGCTTGTGGTAAGCCGGTTATTGCTTACAATAAAGGGGGATTAACTGAAACAGTTATTAATAATAAAACCGGTATTTTTTTCAACCATCAAACTGTCAAAAGTTTAATTTTAGCTATTAAAAAATTTAATCCCAAAAATTTTTCTAAAGACATTTGCCGAAAAAATTCTCAAAACTTTTCCAGCCAAAACTTTATGTTAAACTTTAAAAAAGAAATAGATCTCTTATGGCAGAATCATCAATAAAACACTATATTTTTATTCTCTGCGGCGGCACTGGACCACGTCTTTGGCCATTATCTAGAAAAAACAATCCCAAGCAGTTTCTCCCTCTTTTAGATAAAAAATCAATTTTAGAACAAACAATCAAAAGATCTCAACGAACTGTTGATACTCAAAATATTTATATAGTTTCTGGACAAAATTATTTTGACAAAATTATTAAAATCGCTAAAGATTTTAATTTAACTAAAAACGTAATTATCGAACCGGAAAAGAAAAACACTGCTATGGCTATTCTCTATTCTGTTGCCAGAATTAAACAAATCGACCCCAATGCCATCATTAGTACTCTTCCTTCCGATCACTATATTAAAAATATTGCCAGATTTAAGCAAACTCTAACCAAAGCCAAAAGAGTCGCCCAATTAACTGACACCATTGTTACCATTGGCATTAAACCAACTAAACCCGATTCCTCTTATGGTTATATTTGCCCTGACAAAAAAATAGATGATTATTATCATGTTGCCAAATTTATTGAAAAACCAGATCCTGTAAAAGCGCAAAAATTAATTGATAAAAATTCTTACTGGAATTCCGGTATTTATACTTTTTCTGTCTCCACTATTCTTTCTGAATTTGAAAAATTACAACCAGAATATTTTGCCATTTTTAAAGATTTGGAAAAAAATTTAAATTACCCTAAAAAAATTGAACAGATATATAAACAATCACCTGAATTATCCATAGATAGAGCAATTTCTGAAAAATCATCAAAAATGACTATGGTTCCGGCCACTTTTGATTGGAGTGATATAGGTGAGTGGGAAACCATTTTTGCCAGTTCAATTAAAAGAAAAGATGATTTGGCCATTATTAATCCCGACACCCAATTTCTGAATATTAATTCTCAAAAATGCCTTATTTCCGGCCAAAGAAAAAAACTAATTGGTCTAGTTGGGGTAAATAATTTAGCCATCATCGATACTTCCGATGCTCTTTTAGTTTGTAACCTAGACTCTAGCTTTAGTGTCCGAGATTTAGTAAGCTTGATGGTGAAAAACAAAAAATATAAAACATACTTTTTAGGTTAAAAATGAAAAAAATATTATTTACCTCTTTTAAAAGAACAATCGACATCGTTGGTTCATTAGTTCTTCTTATTTTGTTTTCTCCTATTATGCTGATTACTATGCTTTTAATTAAAATGGGATCGACTGGACCAATTTTTTTTAAACAAAAAAGAGTTGGCAAAAACAGTCATGAATTTTGGATGTATAAATTTCGTTCCATGTATACCGGTGATAATGACAAGAGACTTCGAGAAAATTATCCCGAACTATGGAAAAAATATAAAGAAAGCGGTTGGAAATTACCCATGTGTGAAGATCCTCGTATTACTCCAATCGGTAAAAAAATTAGATCCCTAACTATCGACGAATTTCCTCAATTAATTAACGTTTTAAAAGGGGACATGAGTTTAGTTGGCCCACGAGCTTATCGAGAAGAAGAACTTCAAGAACAGGCCTTAAAATACCCCAAAACCAAAAAATACATTCAAATTATCAGAACCGCTAAACCTGGTATTACTGGTGTTTGGCAAACTTCAGGCCGAAATGATATTACTTTTGAAGATCGAGCCAAGATGGATGCTGAATACATTAAGAAGCAATCCTTTGTTGAAGAAATTCTCATAATCTTCAAAACCCCAATGTCCATGTTGTCTCGTTGGTAATTTTAAGTTAAACTCTTAGTATGGATCAATTAAACCCAATCGCACCTCCTGTAGAAATTATCCAACCAGCCCCAAAAGAAATGGTAGATAAAAAAATCAAAATCAAGAAATCAGTTCCCAAATTTCTTTGGATTATTTTAATTATTTTTTCGGTGATTACCGTTTTGTTTTTCTTTTTTATTTTCGTCCCTGGCAAAAAAATATTAGCTCAAATTGAGAATATAAAAAAATCAATTCCTGTAATTCAACAAGCTGTCAGTGATAAAGATTTAGACAAAATTAAAGAATCTCTAAGTACAGTTAAAGTCCAAACGGCCTCTGTTGACACTAATTATAAAAAACTTGCTTGGGTAAAAATTCTCCCTATCGCCGGTAATTATTATAAAGACGGTCAACAAGCCTTAATAATTGCCAAAGAGGGAATTGAAACCGGTGAAATTTTAGTTAAAGCCATTGAACCATATAAAGATTTTTTAGGCGCTAAAGGATCTTCTACCAGTAATGAAAAAACCACTGAGGACAGAATTGCTTTTTTAACTGAATCAGTTGAGGGTTTAATTCCTTATCTCGATCAAATAGAAAATAAAATTGCCTTAATTCAAACCGCTATCGCTGAAATTGATCCAAATCGCTATCCGGAAGAATTTAAAGGTTATCAAGTTAAATCAAATTTAGTTAAAGCTCGAGAAACAATAGATGAAAGCTATAAATTTATTAAAGATGGTAAACCAATTATTGGAAAAATATCTTGGCTTTTAGGTAAAGATGCTCCCCGTAAATATTTAGTGATCTTTCAAAATGATGGCGAACTTCGACCAAGCGGTGGCTTTTGGACAGCTTACAGCACTATGACTGTCAAAAATGGCAAAGTTACTCCTGGTATTGCTAGTAATATTTACGATCTTGACGACAAAATAGCCAGCAAAATTCCCGCCCCAAGATTAATTAAAAGTTATCACATAAATGTTCCTTATCTTAATCTTCGTGATAACAATCTTTCTCCTGATTTTCCTACCGATGCTCAAATATTTTTAGATCAATATTACAAAGCCATGGGCAAAAAAGATCAGTTTGACGCTGTTATTTCCATCGACACCAATATTTTGGTTGATATGGTTAGAATTCTTGGAAAACTAGATACTCGAGTTGGAACTTTTACCGCTGAACCCGATAAGCGCTGTGATGGCTGTCCTTCTATTATTTATGAATTGGAATGGATTGCTGGTCGACCTCGAAATTACATTGAAAAAAATCGAAAAGATTTTATGAATCCGCTCATGTCATCTTTATTGTCAAATATAATGGGTTCAGAAAAAACCAAGATGGCCTCTATAATTGAAGCTTCGTTAAAAAATGTCAACGAAAAACATGTTATGTTTTATTTCCCAGATGCTGATATGCAAACAATTGGAAATTTAGCCAACGTTACTGGAAAAATAGTTGATGTTGAAAAAAATATTGACTATTTCCATTTAAACGATGCCAATTTTGCTAGTGCCAAAAGTAATATTTTTATTACTCAAAAAATAAAACACGATATTACTATTAAAAATGGAGTAGCCGAACATAAAGTTTCTATAACTTACGAAAATCCATCTCCAGCTTCTAATTGTAATTTAGAAAAAGGCGATTTGTGTCTCAACGCTGCTCAATATCGTGATCTATTTAGATTCTATGTCCCTGTTAATTCTAAACTGATTAAAATGACGGGGTCAGAAGTTGAACCAGTTCAATACGAAGAGTTGAATAAACAAGTTTTCGAAGGATTTTACGGCAATAAATACGCTCTAAATGCTAAATCGAGCATTAAAACTTCTGTTCAATATACTTCCGGGGCCGCAATCGGTTCAACTTATACCCTATTACTTCAAAAACAGCCAGGGACAAAAGCTATTGAATACGAGCTAACCATCAATGGTAAAAAACAACCCACCTTCCAATGGGTTGCCGATAAAACCATCAAACTTTCTTTATAATGGAGAAATATCAAAACACAGTTGGTATTGTAATTAATAAAAAAACAATCAAAGAGACAGATTTATTAGTAACTCTCTTAACCCCAAGAAATGGAAAAATAGTTGCTCTGGCTAAAGGTGCCAAAAATATCAAAAGCAGTCGTTTAAGTTGCCTTCAACTTGGAAACACTATAAAAGTCCAACTTTATCAAAAAAATGATTATCTTTGGTTGTCAGAAGCCCAAACTATTACTCCTTTTTTACAACACGATAAAAATTTAACTCAAATAAATTTATTATTTTATTTTTTAGAAATTTTAAATCGGTTAATTGCTGAAAATCAACAAATAGAAAGTATTTATCAAATTTCCCAAGAAATTATTGATGCTATTAATCAAAATCAACTTAATCGCTATATTAAAAGTGAAATTCTTTTTTTAGAAACTCTTGGTTTCGGTGTTCCAACTGAAATTAATCAATATTTTGCCAAAAAAGATTACAAAACCACTCAGCAGTTAATTAAAGGCTTTTTTGAATCAATTATTGAAAAACCTCTCGAAAGCAATAAACTTTTCAAGTAAATCGGTTATAATATTCCATGGCTGAAAACAATCAAAACGAATTAGTTGCTAAAATCGTTAGTCTTTGTAAAAGACGCGGAATTATTTTTCAAAACTCCGAAATCTATGGCGGTGTTCAAGGTTTTTATGATTATGGCCCCATCGGATCTTTAATGAAATTAAATTGGAAGAATATTTGGTGGACTGATAATGTCATTAAGCGTCGTGATGTCGTTGGTATTGACGGTTCTATTATTACCCATCCTACTGTTTGGCAGGCTTCTGGTCATGTCAAAAATTTTGCCGATATTATGGTTGAATGCAAATCTTGTCACAAAAGATTTCGTCCAGATTTATTAGAAGATTCATCTAAGTGTCCTGAATGTGGTGGTCAATTTACTGAAGGTAAAAAATATAATATTTTATTTGAAACTGAAATTGGTGTCATTGAAGGCGAAAAACAACATGCTTATTTAAGAGGGGAAGCCTGTCAAACAATCTATCTCGATTTTAAAAATATCGTCGATTCTTGCCGAGTCAAAATTCCGTTTGGTATTGCCCAAATTGGCAAAGCTTTCCGAAATGAAATCACTCCTAAAAATTTTCTTTATCGCACTCGTGAATTTGAGCAGTGGGATATTCAATATTTTGTTCATCCATCAGAAATGGACAAATGGTATGAATATTGGAAAGCCACTCGTATGGCTTGGTATCAAAAATTATTTAATCACCCAGAAAATTTAAAATTCCGAGAACACGACAAAGATGAATTGGCTTTTTATGCCAAAAAAGCTTTTGATATTGAATATAATGCTCCTTGGGGTTGGTCAGAAATGGAAGGTATTCATTGGCGTTCTGATTACGATTTAACTCAACATTCCAAATTTAGCGGTCAAGATCTTTCTTACACTGATCCTGTCACTAAAGAAAAATATCTCCCTCACATTACTGAAACTTCTGGTGGTGTTGACCGTAGTTTCTTTTTTATGCTTCTCGATGCTTATCAAGAAGAAAAAACTGAGTCAGGTGATATTAGAACTGTTCTTAAAATTAAACCTCAAGTTGCTGCCTATAAAATAGCTATTCTTCCACTTGCTGCTAACAAACCAGAATTAATTGACAAGGCTGAAGCTATTTTTCAGAATTTAAATGCAAAATATTCAATCGATTGGGATGATAGTAGTAATATTGGTAAAAAATATCGTCGTCAAGATGAAATTGGTACTCCTTGGTGTTTAGTTGTCGATTATCAAACTCTCGAAGACGACACTGTCAGTATTCGCGATCGTGACACTATGAAACAAATCAGAATAAAATCTGACGAAGTTGACAGTTGGTTAGAAAAACAGTTAAATAAATAAAATGAAAAAAATAACAATTATTTTACTTCCAGTCGTTATCGTAGTTTTACTATTAGCTTTTTTATTCTACCGTAACAAAAAAACTATCGTTAATACCCCAGCCGAAACTACAAAAGCTTCTAAAGAAATAGAATTAAGTCCTACCGAAAAACCCGTTGTTAATCTTATTCCCCGCGCCGATGGTCACAATTTAACTCTTAAAATTACCGGAATACCCACTAAATTTACCACTGTCGATTATGAATTAATTTATACTGCCAAAGATCAAGATTTAGAAATCGAAAAAGGTGTCAGTGGTACCATCAAGCTCACTGGTTCTGAACTAGAAAAAGATGATTTATTGCTAGGCACTGCCAGTTGTACCAATGGTTGTAAATATAAATATGACGAAGGTGTTAATGGTGGAACACTTACTTTAACTTTAACCACTGCTGACAAACAATATGTCAGTTACGAAACTCCCTTCACTTTAAAAAGTGCCACCGATCTTAATAAAGCAAAAAAATTAACCTTGGATCAGGAAAATTTAATTATTAATGGCACTGTCGCTTCTAAAACTGATTATTTTGTCGTTATTAAAAATTTCAATTCTGTTTATTCTGTTTTTTCCAGTGGCAACGGTAAAGGTAAAATCACTTCAATTGAACCAAGCCCTGTCACTAAAACAGATCTTACTTCCATAGTTGGTGATTACATTGCTCAATAATGGATTTCCATATTCCAGTTTTATCAACCGAAACTATTGATCTTCTTAATGTCCAACCAGACAAAATTTATGTCGACGGCACTCTTGGTCACGGTGGCCACACTTTAGAAATTCTCAAAAAAGGTGGCCTTGTTTATGGTATTGATCAAGATCCTCAAAATTTAGAAATTGCCACTAACCGTATTAAAGAAGCTGGTTTCAAAAATCACTTTTTTCCTGTTCATAATAATTTTAACGAATTGGAAAATATTGTAACCAATCAAATCAAACAAAAAATTGACGGTTTAATTATTGATCTAGGCTTAAGTCAAAATCAACAAACCGGTCAAGGTAGGGGATTTTCATTTAATGACGAATCTTCCTTAGATATGCGTCTCGACCCAGAAAATCAAGAATTAACTGCTGAAGAAATTATTAATACTTACGACTACGATGAGCTTTTTGAAATATTCAGTAAATATGCCCAAGAAATTTATAGCAAACCAATTGTCTTAAGAATAATCAGTGAACGTCAAAAATCACCTATAAAAACAGCCACCAGATTGGCAAATATTATTCGAGATTTTTACAAAGACCGTCATATCAGATCAAAAATAGATCCTAGTACAAAAATTTTTATGGCCCTTCGAATTATAGTTAACGATGAATTTGAAAATTTAAAAAAACTACTTATTCAAAGTCTAAATGTTGTTAAAAAAGATGGAAAAGTTTGTATAATCACTTTTCATTCCGGTGAAGATAGAATTGTTAAACTATTCTTAAATCAAAACCCTTTATGTCAAGCCGAAAAATCAGTCAAAGCTTCCTTTGAAGAAATTAAGAAAAACCCACTCTCTCGCTCAGCCACCCTAAGATCGTATAGAATAGTATAAGATGTTAAATAAACCATTTTTTCTAATTCTCTTTATTTTAATTGCCTGCCAGATCCTTTTTTCTTTTTATTATTCCAGTGAAATTATTAATCAAAATAATTCAATTAATAAAAACCAAAGTAGTCTTCAATCCTTAAAAATTGCCAATCAAGAATTAAAAAAACAATTTACGTCTCTAACTTCTTTAAGTCAAATCCAAACCTTAATTAACCAAAAAAACTATATAAATTTAAAAGAGACTCTTAATCTTCAAAATTAAAGTGGTAAATCAAAGATCAAAAATATTATCTATTGCCCTAACTTTCTGCTTTATTTTAGTCTCTTCACGGCTTTTTTATTGGCAAATTATAAAAGGACCTGAATTAAAAGAAAAAGCTCAAAACCAAGCTTATAAACTAGAAAAAATAATCCCTGAACGCGGAGAAATATATTCATCAGATAATTTTCCTTTGGTTTTAAATCAAACTATCTATCAACTATCAATTTATAAACCAAATTTAAAAAATAGTTTAGACGAAGTTATTGATAAAATCGACCAAGTTTATCCTGATTTTAAGCTTGAAAACAATATTTCAATTGATAAATTTAAAAATAATTCCAATCAAAAATGGATTACTTTTAATTCCTATTTTAGCGACAATCAAAAAAAACAATTGGAAATTCCTGGGCTTGAATTTCAAACAATAGCCAAAAGATATTATCCAGAAAATTTAATGGCTAAAGATCTTCTCGGAATTATTAGTAAAGATTACCAAGGATCACAAGTTGGTTATGGGGGACTAGAAGCTTTTTATCAAAAACAATTAAAAGGTAAAACCGGTTTTGTTTGGGCCCCTCAAGACGCCACTGGTAAGACCATTCTAAATAAAAAAAGTTGGAGCTCTGAATCAGTAAATGGTAGAAATATTTTTACCTCCATTAATCGTAGTGCTCAATTTTATGTTGAAAAACTTTTAAAAGAAGGTATCGATAAATATTCGGCTGATTCTGGATCTATTACTATTATGGAACCAAAAACCGGAGCTATTATTGCTATGTCTTCTCTTACTAGCAGCAGTTCGGCTACAATCAGTTCCATTAGGAATCCGGCTATCTCTGATCTTTTTGAACCAGGATCAATTTTTAAACCAATAATTGTTTCTATGGCCCTCGATGCCAAAGCGATAAACACAAACTATATTTGTACTCAATGTAATCGACCCAATGTTATCGGTAAATATTTTATTAGTAATTGGGATAATGAACTTCATCCCGATTCTAGTCTTCAAGATATTATCAAAAACTCAGACAATATCGGCATGAGTCATATTATTGCTAAGCTTGGCACTAAAAATTTCCTAAATTATTATCAAAAACTTGGGCTTAGTCAAAAAACCGGTATTGATCTTCAAGGAGAAGCCAAACCATCATTAAAAACCGAATGGCCAGAAATTGATTTAGCCACCGCTTCCTTTGGCCAAGGGATTGTCGTCACTCAAATTAATATGCTTCAAGCTTTTAATACTATCGCTAACAACGGTATTTTAGTTAAACCAAAAGTTGTCAATTATTTTACAGAAGGGGATAAAATCATTAAAAATAAAAATCAAACTGAAACTAAAATCTTTAGTGATCAAACCATTAAGGATATGAAATCAATTTTAAAATATGCCGTTGAAAATGGTGTTGTTTCCCAATTTAAACCTAAAAATCTGGAAGTTTGTGCTAAAAGTGGTACTGCTCAAATAGCTATTGGTGGAGAGTATACTGATTCTAAAACCATTGCTTCATATATTGGTTTTTCACCCTGTGAAAACCCAAAATTTACTATGATTGTTACCATTAATAATCCTAAAACTTCCCCTTGGGGATCAAGTACCGCCGCTCCAATTTGGTACGAATTAGCGTCAAAACTAAACGATTTGTTATAATTAAACACCGAAATGATTCAAAAACTTAAAAATATTGGAATTCATCTACCTAAAAGTATTTTTTATAACTTTTACTACGGATTTCCTTCAAGAAAATTGACTCTTATTGGAATTACTGGAACCGATGGTAAAACTACCACCTGTACCTTAATTCATGAAATTTTAAAGCAATCTGGTCTAAAAACAGGCTTAATTACTACTATTGGTGCCAAAATTGAAGATCGGGAAATCGACACTGGTTTTCACACTACCACCCCAGACCCATCTTTACTTCAAAAAATTCTTGCTGAAATGGTTAAGGCTGGAATAACTCATGTTGTTTGTGAGGTTACTTCTCATGCTCTTGATCAGTATCGTTTTTCTGGATGTAATTTTGAAATTTCTGGAATTACCAACACTTCCCATGAACATCTTGATTATCACAAAAATTTAAATAATTACATTAATACCAAAGCCAAATTATTTTCTTTATCAAAAAATGCCGTTTTAAATAAAGATGATCAATCTTTCGAAATTATTAAAAAACAAATTAAAGTTCCTTTTAAAACATTCAGTATTAAAGAAAATTCAGACTATCAAGCCAAAAAAATTAAATTAGATCAAAATCTTCTTAGTTTTGAAGTTAATGATCAGAAATTTACCACCGATAGTAATTACGAATATCAAATTTATAATATCCTTCTAGCCATAGCCGTTTGTCAAAAATTAAAAATTGATTCATCTTTTGTCCAAAAAGCCATCGAGCATTTTCCCGAAACCAAAGGTCGTCGAGAAGAAATTTCAAATGATTTTAAATTTAAAACTATTATAGATTTTGCCCATACTCCTTTTGCCCTAGAATCGTCACTTTCATCACTTAAAAAAATTAACAAAGGTAATCTTATTGTTATTTTTGGAGCCACTGGTGGACGAGATCAATCCAAACGTCCTAAAATGGGTGAAATTGTTTCTAAATTAGCTAATATTGCCTTAATTACCTCTGATGACACTAGAAATGAAAAAATAGAAAATATTAACAAACAGATAATTGGTGGCATAGATCCTAAAAAATCAGAATTGATTGATTATCAAGAAATCAAAACTAAAAAACAAATTCAAAAAATAATTGAATTATCAAAAAATAAATTTGTTTATTTTAATATCCCCAATCGTCAAGATGCTTTCAACTTAGCTATTAAACTAAGTCAACCAAATGATGTTGTTATTGCTTGTGGTAAAGGCCATGAGACCACTATTCTTCATGGTCACACCGAATATCCTTGGTCTGAAGCAGAAGCTTTCAGAACCGCTTTTAGACTTAGAAAAATAAAATAAAAATGACTCAATTCAATTTAAAAAATACTAATAGTATTGAGGAAAATTATAAAAACGGACTTTTACCCCAAAGAAACGATAAAAATTCATTTTATTTTCAAACCAGTTGTCGTTCTAATTTAGAAAATTTCAATTTAAGTTCAGAAAATCGCCGAATTTTAAGAAAAACCGAAAACTTTACTTTTGAAAAAATAGCTCTAAAAGATTTTGATTATAATTTTAAAATTCAAAAAGAAATTATTAGTTGGACAAAAACCCTTGCTTGGGATTTTCCAGTCAGTTCCGTAAAAAACGTTTTTAGAAATCATATTTTTAATTATCTATATATTTGGAAAGACGATCAAAATAAAATTATTGCCTATTCTTTGTGTTATTTTTCAAAAGAAATTAGCCATATTGCTTATGTTTTTTACAATCCAGCTTTTGCCAACAGTAATTTACCAATCAGATTAGTTCTCCAAGTTATAATCGACAGTCAAGGATTAGGCTTAAAATATTGTTATCTTGGTCGTTTTTCTCAAGAGTCAGGTTATTACAAAAGAAATATGCCTGGTTTTGAATATTTTAAAGATAGTAATTGGATTCCATATGTTTAAAAATTTCAAATTAAAAATTAATTTATTATGCACATCCATATTTTAGGAATAGCTGGAACTATGACGGCCTCCTTGGCTGTTGCTCTTAAAAAAGAAGGTCATATAGTTACCGGTTCTGATCAGGAAAAAATATATCCCCCTGTCAGTACTCTTCTTAAAAAAACTGATATTAAAATAAATTCTTCCAAAATTGACTCCACTATCGACTTAGCCATAATCGGTTCTTCATTTTCTAATTTTAAAAATACCAAAGAAGAATTCGACCAAATTAAAAAATTAAATATAAAATATATTTCAGCAAGTCAATTTATTGCCGAAAACTTAATTAAAGAAAATTCTGTTTTAATTGCCGGAACTTATGGTAAAACAACTATTACTTCTTTAATTTCTTGGATTTTTTGTCAATCAAATCTCAATCCAAACTATATGTTTGGCGGCGAAGCTATTAACCATTTTCCGGCTACCAATATTTCTTCCTCAGATTGGTCTATTGTCGAAGCTGATGAATCAATTCATGGACTCGACGATCAAGCCAAATTCTTGTATTATCCAGTCAGATTTTTATTATTAACCAGTGCTGATTGGGAGCACAAAGATTCCTATTCAACCGAAATTGCTAATTTTAATGCTTTTAAAAAATTAATAACTAATATTCCCGAAAAAGGATTTTTACTTATTAATTCCAAAGGCTTTCAAACCAAAGAATTAAGTCTTTATTCCAAATCGAAAATAATTACTTATAATTCATCCAATTCCGATTATTATCTGAAAAATATCAAAATAAAAAAGAATTATTCTCTTTTAGAGATTAGAACTCCCAGAAATACTATTCAAATTAAAACCAAATTAATCGGCCAACTAAATTTTGAAAATATTTTAGCCGCAGTTGCTATGGCCGACAGTCTTAATCTAAATCAAACAGATATTAAAAAGGCTGTTTTAACTTTTAAAGGCATTAAACGTCGAATCGAAAAAATTATTGATAAAAAAAATATCATGATTTTTGATGATTTTGCCCAATCTTCAAACAGAATCAAATCTACATTATCAGCCATTAAATCTCATTTTCCCAAAAGAAATATCAAAGTTTTATATCAACCTCATGCCTCTTTTATTCAACATAAAGAAAGTTTAAAAGATTTTAAAAATGCTTTCTCTTTAGCTTCTGAAATTGTTTTATCTAAATTAAACTATAATAATATTATCGACAAAAATAATCGCAGTACTGCCAAAGATTTTAGAGATATCATTGGTCAAAATTTAATTTATATTCCCATAGACGAAGATATTGTTAATTTTTACAAACAAAATCTTAAAAGTGGTGACATTTTAATAAATATGAGTTCTGGCGGTTTTGAGGCAAACAAGATTGTCAAATCTATTATTAATTCTTTAAAATAAACTATGTCCAGATACATAATAACCGGCGGAAAACAACTTAAAGGCGAAGTTTCTATTAGAGGTGCCAAGAACGCTAGTTTCAAACAAGTAATTGCTTCAATGTTGACCGACAAAACCGTCTTGTTAAATAATGTTCCTCAGATATCCGATGTAAAAATAACTACCAGTATTGCTAAAAGTCTCGGCTGTCAAGTAAAACAAACAGGGGAGCATTGTCTTGAATTAATTACTCCAGAAATAACTAATTCAATTGTTCCCAGTGGTACTGGTGAAAAATCTAGAACTTCTTTTATTTTTGTGGCTCCACTTCTCGCCAGAACTGGCACCGCCACCATTCCGTCTCCAGGAGGAGACAAATTAGGCAACCGACCTCTTGATCGTCTTTTTGATTGTTTCTCTCAAATGAATATTAAAGTTTCCGAAACAGATCATAAAATTACCTTTAATACCGACAAAATTATTGGTACTCATTATACTTTTACCAAACCATCTCATACTGTCACCGAAGTAATTATTATGACCGCCGTTCTAGCTGAAGGTGAAACCATTATTGATAATGCCGCTCTTGAACCAGAAATAGATGATCTTATTTTAATGTTAAATAAAATGGGGGCTAAAATTCAAAGAGACCCAACCGATGAAAAAAGAATTACTATTCAGGGAGTTTCTTCTCTAAATGGAACCGAACACAGTGTAATTTGTGATCGAAATGAAATTGTTACTTTTGCTTGTGCCGCTTTGGCAACCAAAGGTTCTATCTGCATCTTAAGAATCAAACCAGATATAGTCAAAACCTTTTTAGATACTATAAAAAAAATGGGGGCCGAAGTCAGAATTGGTAATGATGAAATTTGTATTCAATGGGTAAAGCCGTTAACCAGTATTGATATTGAAACTGGCCCAGAACCAGGATTTATGACTGACTGGCAGGCAATTTTTACTGTACTTTTAACCCAAACTGTCGGTTGTAGTTCTCTTATTGAAACAGTTTTTCCAAACAGATTTCAACACATTGAAAATCTTAAAAAAATGGGCAGCAAATTTAAATTTTTTAATCCAATCATTGACGATCCTGATAGTTACTATCAATTTAACCAAGCCAGTGATAATCCAGAATATTTCCACGGTGTAAAAATTTATGGACCCACCATGCTCAAACCAGCCAATTTTGTCATTAACGACCTTCGAGCTGGAGCTTCCGCCACTGTTGCCGCTCTTACAGCACCCGGCATTTCAATTATTGACGGTGTTGAATATATTGAAAGAGGATATGAAAAATTAGCTGAACGTCTTTGTTCTTTAGGTGCTAACATAGAGTATATAAAAACCTAAATTTATGATGCACTTATATCTCGGTCTAGTCCTTTTTTCCTTCTTAATCTCTAGTATTTTAGTTGTTCCTTTTATTAATCTTCTTTATAAACTAAAATTCCAACGACAAGTTCAAAAAACCACTGATTTTCAAAATAAAAGAACCACTATTTTTGATAAATTTCACAATCAAAAATCAGGAACTCCTGTCGGTGGAGGCCTGTTAATCATCGTCTCTGTTTGCCTCATGTTTATAATTCTTTTCCCTATTCTCAAATTCTCTCGAATTTTTATTTCCTCTAATTACAACATAGAACAAGAATTATTTATTCTATTCTTTACCTTTATTAGTTTCGGATTATTAGGTCTTTACGATGATATTAATAAATTCTTTGGCTTTAAAAGAACTGGTTTTTTTGGATTAAGAATGATCCATAAATTCATTTTACAAATAATAATTTCGTTAATTATTTCTTTAATGATTTATTTTCAACTAAAAATAGAATTTATTTATCTACCATTTTTCGGAGCTGTTCATCTGAGTTTTTTCTTCATTCCCATTTCTACTATTATTATTACTGGTTTTGCTAATTTCTTTAATATTACTGACGGTCTAGATGGACTTTCTAGTGGATTACTAATGATTGCTTTATTTGCATTTTGGATTTTAGCCAATAATTCTCTAGATACTGTTATTTCCTCATTTTTAGCTCTTTGGATTGGCGCCCTAATCGCTTTCTTATATTTTAATGTCTATCCAGCCAGAATTTGGCTTGGTGATGTTGGTTCCCTTTCTTTTGGAGCCACCTTCGCTGTTATTGCTCTTCTTTTAGGAAAAATAGTCCCCTTAATAATTGTCGGTGCTCCTTTCATTATCGAAGGTATGTCTAGTGGCATTCAATTACTTAGTAAAAAATATTTAAAAAGAAAAATATTTCCCGCTGCCCCTCTTCATTTAACTCTTCAAAGTATTGGTTGGGAAGAACCAAAGATAGTTATGCGCGCTTGGTTAGCTGGGATTATATTAGCAATTTTTGGATTATGGCTGGGAATAAATTAGATTTATTAAAACAGGAAATTCAATATTATATTGGCTTACCCTATAGTAAAAACATCCTTAAAGACGGCAAAATAATTAAGGAACAATTTCTTGGTGGTAAAGGCAATTATCGACAAATTGCTACTGAAACTATTAGACTTGCTCAAAAACAAAAAATAGATTTGGTTAAATTAACCAATCAAGAATTTTATAACTTTCAAAAAAAGAATCATCTTGGAATCGATTGTTCTGGTCTTGTTTGCCAATTGTTAAATTTTTATTTTGAAACTAACCTTAATCCCCGAAAAACTTCCGCTGACATGCTTACCTCCGCTCCAATTTCCAAGGAAATAACCGATTTAAACAACATTCAAACCGGTGATTTAGTCCGCCAAAAAAATGGTCACCATGTTTTATTTATCATCGAAAAACAGGGTAATATTATCAATTATGTTGATAGTTCTTTTTCTGGTAGGGGAGTAAAATATGGCCAAGCCGATCTTACTGATAAAAAATTTATCCATCAAGGTTTTTATCGATTACTTTTCCTCAATTAATTCCCGATATTTTAGGGGATTTAGAGATAAAATTTCTACTTCGGTCCCACATTCTGGACATTCAATAATATCTCCAACCATTGTGGCTTCAATTAATTCAATTTCTGTTTGACAATCCGGACAAATAACTTTTTCGTTCATGTTTTATTAAAATTAATAACTAGTATAATTAAGCTATTATATGGCAAACACTCCTTTAATTAAATTAGAAAATATATATTTTAAAAGAGAAGATCTTAATATTACTGGTTCAGCTAAAGACCGAAGCTTAATTTTTCAAATAGCAAATTTAAAAAAACAAGGTTTTAAGAGTGCTGTTATTTCCAGTACTGGCAACGCTGCTATTTCTGCTGTCTATTTTTGTCATCTTAATCAAATTAATTTAACTGTTTTCCTTTCTCCAAAAGTCAACCAAAACAAACTTGATTTAATTAAAAAAAATAATTGTCAAATAATTATTTCCGACAAACCCATCAGTGATGCTATTAAATTTTCCAAAAAAAATAAAGCCTATTTTCTTCGCCAATCAACTGATCCATCAGCCTTAATTGGTTATCAAGAAATTGGCAAAGAATTAGTAAGTGAATTACCTCAAATAACCAGTATTTTTGTTCCTGTCGGTAGCGGCACCACTCTTTTAGGTATTTCCCAGGCTTTAAGTCCATCTGTCAAATTTTTTGCTGTTAAACCAGAAAACACCATCTTAACTGATGCTTTAACTGTTAAATATCAACCTTTAAAAAATAAAGTTAATTCCACTGTCAAAAATTCTAAAGGTTCAGAGTTAATTATCCAAAATCAAGATATTTTAGAAGCTCAAAAAACGCTAGAATCAAACAACATTAAAACTTCTCTTGAAGGTGCGATGGCTTTTGCTGGCCTAAAAAAAGCTATAAAAAATAATTTAGATGTTGGCGATTATCCAGTCATAATACTCACCGGATGTCAAAGATAAATTTAGAAAATATCATCAATAATTCAAAATTTGCCTTCTATTTTTTAGTCGTTGATAAATTTTTAGATATCAATTTACCTCAACTTAAAAATTTTCATAAAATTTATCTCTCTGATTATCCATCTATAAAAATTAAAAATAGCGGTAAACTTCTTAGTAATTCTAAAGTAATTGAATACATAAAATCGACTTCAAATTCTCTTATTCCAGCCATAATCCCATTTAAACCATCAGCTAAAATTGACATTTTATGTCAACGAAATAATTGGGTAAATGTCAGTAATCCCTCGCCGATCAATCGCTTTTTAGAAGATAAAATTAAATTTGCTAAGCTTTGTCAAAAATACAATCTGCCGACAATTCCTTTTTCTATAGATACCTTTAATCAAAAAAACTTTTTAAAATATCAACAACTTTATGGTCAAAAATTAGTTCTCCAAACTCATTTTGGTTGGGCCGGAAACAGTACCTTTTCTGCCTCAAATTGGGATGAAATTAAAGATAAAATTTCTTCAGAAGTTATTACTAAATACAGCCCTTTTATTGCATCTTCTTATTCTTTGTTAAACAATTGCAGTCTTACCAAGTTTGGTCTAATTCAAAGTCCTCCTGCCCTTCAATATACTGGCATTAAACCTTTTACTCAAAACCCTTTTACTACAGTTGGTCGTCAATGGCCATCTTTTGCTCCACCAAAAATAGTCGAAGAAATTAATACCATAACCGAAAATTTTGGAAAAATTATAAAAGAAATTGGTTATAAGGGATTTTTTGGTCTTGATTTTTTGATTGATAAAAATAAGGTTTATCTTCTAGAATGTAACCCTCGATTAACTGCTTCCTTTGCTTTTTATACCAAGCTTGAACTTGATCAGAAAGTTATTCCTCTTTTTTATTTTCACTTAGCTGAATTTTTGAAAATTGATTATCAAATCGATATAAAATCCGAACAAGCTAGATTTAATAACAAAAAAATTATTGGCTCTGAAATAACTCCTAAAAATAAAGATAACTATACCTGTAAAAAAATAAATTTTTCTTATCCTTTATCCAAAACCACTAATCCAATTTCTATTCCTAAAAATTTAAATGAAAAAAACTAAATCGCCCTTACTATTTTTAGTTTTTAGTCTCATTTTTATTGGTCTTATTTTTATTTCTATTTCTTCTTTAAGTGAGGCCAATTCCACTATCGGAGATAAATTTTTCTTTATTAAAAAACAGGGATTTTGGCTTGCATTAGGCCTAGTTTCTTTTTATATAACCTCTAAAATTAAAATTGAAACTATTAAAAAATTTTCATTTATTTTTTATCTAGCTTCTATTTTAGGCCTAATATTAGTTTTAATTCCCGGACTTGGCAATCAGGCTTTAGGGGCCAGACGTTGGCTTAATTTAGGTTTTACCAGCATCCAGCCATCAGAAATTTTAAAACTAAGCTCTGTCATTTATTTTGCTTATCTCTTTTCTAAAGAAGAAAAACGTCATATAAAAAATTTAATTCTTTACTTAGGAATTCCTTTTATTCTTATAATCATCGAACCAAATTTAAGTACCGCCATTCTAATTTCTGCAATTGTTGGTTCTATTTATTATCTTTCCGGTGGCGACGTTATGCCTTTGTTTGGAATTATTAGTCTTATTTTAGTTTTAAGTATCCCTCTAATTTTTCTTTCTCCTTATCGATCTGCCAGACTAAAAACTTTTCTAGAACCACAACAAAATCAAGAAACTTCTTCTTATCACAGTAATCAAATTATTTTGACTCTTTCATCTGGAGGCCTCTTTGGTAAAGGTTTTGCCAATTCAGACCAAAAATATAAATTTTTACCCAAAATATCAACCGATTCAATTCTGGCTGTTATAGGAGAGGAAATTGGTTTTATTGGTCTCTTTGTCGTTCTGTTAATATATCTTTCTTTAATAAATTACTTGCTAAAATTTTCTCAAACAATAGTTGATCCATTCCAAAGTTTACTAGTTTCCGGTACCGCTTGTTGGATTGCCTATCAAAGTTTAATTAATATTTCCGCTATCGCTGCCTTAATTCCATTAACTGGGGTTCCTCTTCCTTTTATTTCCTACGGGGGATCATCACTTTTAACTCTTTTTGTCGCCATTGGTTTGGTCAGAAATGTCGAAAAAAACCAAAAAATGCTGTTATACTCAAAGAGTGACCACAGTCAAAACAAAAAAGACGATTATTATCACCGGGACACATCTCACTCCAGCTCTAGAACTCATTCGACAATTAAAGACAGATCCTAAAATTGCTTGGCAAATAAATTATATCGGTCGAAAAAATAATTCCAGTGTTGATGATACTCCTTCCATAGAATCAAAAATTATTCCCAAGATTGGGATCAATTTTTATTCAATTGATTGTGGAAAATTAGACCGTCGTTGGCTTCCAAACACCCTTAAAGGTCTCCCCCAAACCACTAAATCAATTTTCAAGGCTTTTGGATTAATTAAAAAAATAAAACCGGATATTATTGTCTCTTTTGGTGGCTATGTTTCTGTTCCAATTATTATCAGTGGTTTTTTTAAAAAAATTCCCTCAATTACCCATGAACAAACTTTAACTAACAGTTTAACTACTAAAATTAATAGTCTTTTTGTCAATATAGTTGCTCTTTCTTTTAATAATCAAAAACAAAAAGATAACCTTCCCAAAAATAAAATAGTTGTTACTGGAAATCTTTTACGTCAAGAACTTTTTAATCCTAAAAAATCAAAAATAGGGGATCCAATCGACATTTTTATTACCGCCGGTAATCAGGGTTCTCATACTATTAATTTATTTATCAAAAATCTTTTACCTCAATTAAAAAAATATTCTATTGTTCATCAAACAGGCAAAAATGATTTTTCCAAATTTAAAAAATTAGAAAAAAAATATTCTAACTATCAGGCTTTTGATTATCTAGATGCCAATGATATGGCTTACAGTTTAAATAAATCAAATTTAATTATTAGTCGCTCTGGAGCCAACACTAGCCAAGAAATCGTCGCTTTAAATAAAAAATCTATTTTAATTCCTTTAAAAGTCAGTCAACAAAATGAACAATTTTTAAATGCCCTTTGGGTAAAAGAAAAATTACCTCAAATTACTGAAATAATCGAAGAAAAAAATCTAAATAATATTAATCTTTTAAATTCCATAGATAAATTAATTTCTATTAAAACCAAAAATAATATTATCAAAGTAACTGATAATCCAAAATTTTTAAGATTAATTCATGAAATTATTTAAAATTTTTCTTTTTATTATTTTCATTTTTTCTTTATCCCTTTCTGTTTATTCACTAGTAAATTTTTCTGAAAACAAAATTGATCCAACTTCCACCAAAAATAATTTTTATCTCCAAATAGAACACGGATTAAAAACCGCCCAAATTAACATCACTAAAAGCACTACTAGGGATTATCAAAATCAATTCGAATTCTATATAATTAATGAAAGTAACAATCCAATTAAAATTATTTTATCAACCAAAAAAAATCCTTATTGGCAAATTACTTCTTTACAAGAAATTTTAAAAACAGCTAAAATTAATAATAAACAACTACAATTAGTTGATCTAAGTATTAGCCACCCATATGCAACATACAAAAATAATTAATGTAATCGATATCGGTACCTCAAAGGTCACTACCCTAGTTGGTCAATATTTTGAAGCTGAAGATAAATTTAATATTGTGGCCGTTTCTTCAATTCCCTCCCTAGGTTTTCGAAAAGGTCAAATAATCAATCTGGAACAGGCTTCCCACACTATTACTCAAAGTATTGAATCAGCCGAAAGAATGGCTGGTTTTCAAATAAATAATGCTCATATTTCCATTTCCGCTCCTCATATTGAATCAGTTAATTCACATGGCGTTGTCGCTATTAGTAATCCCAATGGTGAAATTGATATTAATGATATTAACCGAGTCACTGAAGCTGCCAAAGCAATTTCTCTTCCCAGTGGCAAAGAAATAATTCATATTATTCAAAGAAAATTTACAGTTGATGGTCAAGAGGGGGTTATTGATCCAGTCGGCATGAATGGTATTCGCCTTGAAGTTGAAGCTCATTTAATCTTGGCTTCCAGTCCTGCTTTAAAAAATCTCAAAAAATGTCTTGAAGACATTGGCATTAAAATTGAATCCTTAACTTACGCCGGATTGAGTACTGCCACCGCCGCTCTAACCGAAACTGAAAAAGAATTAGGTGTTGCTTTGGTAGATATTGGCGGCAGCATTACTAATATAACTATTTTCATTGAAGGTTCCCCAGTATTTTCTTCTGTAATTCCAGTTGGTGCCAATAATGTTACTAACGACATTGCCATTGGTCTTCGATTTTCCATCGAAGATGCCGAAAGAATAAAATTAAAATTGGCTAAACTGTCTGAAACCAAAAAATTTGAGGATGAAATCGAATTATCTCATTTTGATATTCACTCTGATGATAAGAAAAAAATCTCTCTCCAAATGGCTATAAATGGCATAATTAAACCTCGTTTAGAAGAAATTTTTAGTCTAATTTATTCTCAAATTGAAGCCAGTGGTTTTCATCAATCAATTCCGGCTGGAATTGTTTTAACTGGTGGTGGCGCCATGACTGTTAATGCCAAAGAAATCTGTAACAAAATAATTCCTCTTCCATTAAGAATTGCCAACCCTCCAAGAGTTGGTGGTATAGTTGATGATATTATTAATCCAGCTTATACTAGCACCATTGGTCTTTTGATTCACAATAAAAATGCCAAAAAGAGTAGTGGGGCAAGCATTAAAGCTCCAAAAGTTTCTATGGGTGGATTTATCGGTAAGATAAAAAAACTACTAGAACCACTTTTACCCTAATATATGGGATTAATTAAAACTCTCACTGGACAATTTGCCAAAATAAAAGTCATCGGAGTTGGTGGCGGTGGTAATAATGCCATTAATTCAATGATTTTAGAAGATTCCATTAAAGGCGTCGATTTTATTTCTGTTAATACCGATTCTCAAGCTTTATTAAATTCTCTAGCCTCAGTTAAAATTCAAATTGGCGAAAAATTAACTAAGGGTTTAGGGGCTGGCGGTAATCCTCAAATTGGTCAAAAAGCTGCCGAAGAATCCAAAGAAAGGATTAAAGAAGTATTGGAAGGCACCGACATGGTTTTTATTACTGGCGGCATGGGTGGAGGCACTTGTACTGGAGCTGCTCCGCTTATTGCTCAAATTGCTAAAAAAGAATTAGGTATTTTAACTATCGGAGTTGTCACTAAACCATTTTTATTCGAAGGTACTCGTCGTATGACCAATGCCGAAGAAGGAATTTCTCAATTAAGAGAAAATGTCGATACCTTAATTGTCATTCCCAACCAAAAAGTCATGGAAGTTGTTAATACTAAGGCCACTCTTCTTGAAGCTTTTAAAATTGCCGATTCTGTTTTAAGTAAGGGCACTAAAGCTATTGCCGATTTAATTACCGTTCCAGGTTTAATCAATCTCGATTTTGCTGACATTAAGACTGTTATGAGCAATGCTGGTTCGGCGTTAATGGGAGTAGGCGAGGCTGAAGGTGAAAATAAAGTTCAAAAAGCCGTCGAAGATGCCGTCAATTCTCCCCTTATCGAGGTCAATATTGAAGGTGCTAGAGGAGTTTTAATTAATGTTACTGGTGGACCCGACATTACCATGGCCGAAATTGAAGAAGCCGCTAGAACTATTACTGAAAGAACCGCTCCTGACGCCAATATTATTTTTGGTGCCACCATTGATAATGATCTAAAAGGCAAAGTAAAAATTTCTGTCATTGCTACTGGTTTTGACTCTAATCGCGCCAGTCTTTATCAGCATATAAAAAAACCTCAACCAACTTTAATTAATATGCCTAAAGCAGAAAATACCCAAAAATCAGATAATAATCTATTAACACCCAACGAACTTAGCGACAATCAAATAAAAGAATTTTTAGACAACAAAGAAGTTCCCGCCGGAATTGATATTGTCGACGAATACGACATTCCAGCCTTTTTAAGAAAAAATAATTAAAATAAAAACGACCTACTCACTAAAACAAAAAATACCCAAGGTATTAATCATTTTAGCTTTCAGCCGCTTTCTATAAATCTCAGGAAAAAATAGGAATAGTAAAATTTTGACAAATCTTTGCCACCTCATCTTCTAAAGCGCCTAATCGTCTTTTCATTTCAAGATCATCAATTAAACAGCCATTATATTCTTTGAATAAACAAAGAGTCTTCTCTTCAACCTGATAAATTTGCATCATTGCCAAAATTGGCATCGAGCTACACATATATTGAATCGAAAAAAGTTCTTTTTTTATGTTAAAAACAAAAGCCAACAACCTGGTGATACCAAAAGACTCTATATCTCTTTTACTAGTCATCATTAAACTTGTCTTAACCATTATCTTTCAAAACCTCTCTTTCTACCATCATTAAATAAGTCTAAGCCTCAATAAATAATATTATCAACCAAACCTCCTTTAAATTTTTTAATTCTTTTCCCTCCTTCAATCTGTCAAAGACCTTTATTTAAATCTTTATATAAAAAGCGCTATCGCTTTTAATTTTTAATTTAAATTAGCTAACCAACTTTTACCACTAATATAGAAAAAAATCAATTTTTTGCAAAAAAAAACGGTCGGAAAATAAAATTCGTTGATACCAAATTGGCACCACTTCATTTTTTCTCTCGACCGTTTATTTTTTAATTACCCAATAATTTAAGCGCTTCATTCTGTTCATTGTCAAAGTAAACAACACATTTGTAATCAACTTTGATCAATGTCTCTTTGCCTATTTTTTTATTTTCCGGTATTTTTGATTGATTGATCATTTGACCACCAATTTCAACTGTTTCGTAGGCATCACCTAAAATGAAAGATCCCTCTGGAATAAACACGATAGAATCGTCGTCTAAAATAGTTAATTTATCAATTGTTTTGAAACTGAAATGATCAGTAGCATTAATAATCAATGAAACAAACAAAACGACAAGGGCAATTACCATGAAAAACAAGACAAACTTAATCAAACTTTTCATAAAAATCCCTTTCTATCAAGTTATTGGACAATTTTTTCAAGATCTATCTTTTATATATAGAACCCAGAAGCAATGTTTCTGAGTGATAAAAAAGATTTGTATTAGTTAAATGATTTTATCATTAAACTAACCTATAATATCATTAATTAGTTAAAAAGTCAATATTTTAGCCACAAATCTAGTGTATAATAAGACCATATGTCTAGGTTTAAAGATATTCCTCAAAACCAAAGTTTCCCCGCTCTCGAAGAAGAGATAATTTCTTTTTGGAAAGAAAATAAAATTTTTGAGAAATCAGTTGATCAAAGACCAGCTGATAATACTTACACTTTTTACGACGGCCCTCCTTTTATTACCGGTATGCCTCATCATGGTCATTTATTGTCCAGTATCGCCAAAGATATTATTCCTCGATATCAAACCATGAAAGGTAAAAAAGTTAAACGAGTTTGGGGTTGGGATTGCCATGGTCTTCCAGCTGAAAATAAAGTTGAAGAAAAACTTGGTTTAAAATCCAAAAAAGACATTGAACAAATTGGTGTTAAAAAATATATCGAAGAATGTTATTCCTACGTTCAAAATGTTTCTCAAGAATGGCCTTGGTATATCGATCATATTGGCCGTTGGGTCGATATCGAACACGCCTACAAAACCATGGATTTAAATTATATGGAAAGTGTTATGTGGGTTTTTTCCGAACTTTATAAAAAAGGTTTAATTTACAAAGGTCGTCGTATTTCCCTTTATTGTCCTCGCTGTTCCACTCCTCTTTCCAACTTCGAAATCGCCATGGATAATTCCTACAAAGATGTTGAAGATCCAGCTATTTCTATAAAATTTAAATTAAAAGATCGTGATGCTTTTATCTTGGCTTGGACCACTACTCCTTGGACTCTTCCTGGCAATTTAGCTCTAGCTATCAATAAAGATGAGGATTATGTTGAAATTAATATTAATAATGAAAATATTATTCTCGCCAAGGCTCGACTTGAATCAGTTTTAGCTAATCAAGAATATAAAATAGTTAAAGAATTTAAAGGTCAGGATTTAATTGGTCTTTCTTATGAACCTCTCTATAATTTTTTTGAAGTAACTTCAACTGATTATAAAATTTATCACGCTGATTTTGTCTCAATGACCGACGGCACTGGAATTGTTCACATTGCTCCAGGTTTTGGTGAAGACGATTCTGCTTTTGGTAAAGCCAATAATTTATCCGTTATCGATCATGTCGATGATGAAGGTAAAATAATTGACCAAGTTACTCCTTTCGCTGGCCTTTTTGTTAAAAAAGCCGATCCTTTGGTTATTGATGATTTAAAATCCAGAAATTTAATTTTCAAAGAAGAAAAAATTAAACACAGTTATCCTTTTTGCTATCGCTGTGGCACTCCTTTAATCTACAAATCTCAAACCGCATGGTATTTAAATGTCCAATCAATTAAAGATGGCATGAAATCTACCAATCAAAAAATTAATTGGGTTCCAGATCATATTAAAAATGGTCGTTTTGGACAGGGGATTGAAACTGCTCCTGATTGGTGTCTTTCTCGTTCTCGTTATTGGGCCTCTCCAATTCCAGTTTGGGAATGTGATTGTGGCCAGCGTTATGTTCCTTCATCTATCGCTGATTTAGAAGCCAGATCTGGTAAAAAAGTAACCAATCTTCATAAACCAGATATTGATGAAGTCACCATTAAGTGTGATAAATGTGGCCAAGAAGTTCATCGAGTTCCCGAAGTTTTAGACTGTTGGTTTGAATCTGGCTCCATGCCTTATGCCGAAAGACATTATCCTTTTGAAAATAAAGAACAACTAGAAAAAGAATTCCCCGCTGACTATATCATCGAATATATCGGCCAAACTCGAGGTTGGTTTTACACTCTTCATGTTTTGTCCAATGCTCTTTTTCAATCAGAATCCTTCAAAAATTGTGTTGTCACTGGCACTATTATGGGTAACGATGGCCGCAAAATGAGTAAACTTTTCAAAAATTATCCTGATACTAAAATGGTTCTTCAAAAATACGGCGGCGAAGCCATGCGTCTCTATTTAATGAGCAGTGTCATTATGGTTGGTGAAAATATGAACATCAATGAAAAAGAAATCGAAGACAAAGTCAAATTTGTTCTTTTACCTCTTTGGAATTGTCTTAAATATCTCAGCACTTATTCCCAAATGCACGATTGGACTCCAGATATAGAAATTAAAAATTTTGAATTAAAAATTAAAAATTTAAATGTTTTGGATCAATGGATAATTACTAGAACTGATCAATTTACTCAAGAATTTGCCCAAGAATTAGACAAATATATTATTCCTAATGCTGTTAAATTAGTAACTCCATATATCGAAGATTTATCTCGTTGGTACATTCGTCAGTCACGAGATCGATTTGTTAATGGCGATAAAGAAGCTCTTCAAACTCTTTGGCAGGTTTTAGTTCAATTTACTAAAACTGCAGCTCCATTAATTCCTTTTATCACTGAATATTTTTGGCAAAATCTAGTTTTACCTTTTGATTCCAATGCCAAAGAATCTGTTCATTTGGAACTTTATCCAGAAACTAAATCTATTGATCAACAATTATTAGACAATATGCTTTATGTTCGAGAAATTTGTGAACAGGGGAATATGATTCGAAAAACTAACAATTTAAGCACCAGACAACCTCTTTTAAAAGCCACTGTTAGTAATTCTAAAAAAATTGATCTAGATTCTAATTTGATTGAAATTATTAAAAATGAATTAAATGTCAAAGAAGTTGAAATAAATTTATCTAAAAATAATTTAACAGTTATTTTAGATACTAACATCACTCCCGAATTAAAAGCCGAAGGTGATGCCAGAGATTTAATTCGCCAAATCCAAAGTCTTCGCAAAGAAAATCAATTATCTTTAAAAGATAAAATTAAAATTTTTGCTCCCGATTGGCCAATTAATTTTGAAAAAGAAATTTTGTCAAAAACACTCGGGACAATTATCGAGAAATCAGAAAACATTAAGATTGAAAAAATAAGTTAAACTTGTCTAATGTCGAGATCACTATGGTTACCAACTTTAATTAGTTTGTCTGTTCTTTTTTGTATCAACATTTTGATGATCAGTTCGATTGCTCCCAATTTGGTTTTTAAGCAATTAATCGCCTGGTTTTTAGGTTTAATTTTATTTTTCATCGGCAAACAAATAAATTTAAAACAACTCAGTTCTTATAAATGGCCAATTTTCATTACCAGCTGTATTCTTCTGTTTCTCCCAATTATTTTAAATAGTATTACTCGAGGATCCCGTCGATGGATTTATTTCGCTGGACTTACTCTTCAACCGTCAGAATTGGTTAAACCATGGCTCATGTCATTTTTAGCCACCACTAATCTTCCTCTTTTTCATTTTATTCCCGTCGCCATTATTATGGCGCAACCAGATCTTGGCAGTGCTATTTCCGTTTTCTTTTTAATTATTCCTATTATTCTATATAACAAAAAATTACTTCGTCTTTCCCTTATTTTAGGCTTAATTTTTATTCTAATTTCTCCTCTTGTCTACAAATACGTCTTACATGATTACCAGCAAAAAAGAATTACTACTTTTTTAAATCCAAAGGCTGATCCTTTAGGCGAAGGTTACAATGTTATTCAATCTCAAATTGCTATTGGTTCCGGTGGTTTTTTTGGCAAAGGTTACAAAAAGGGGACTCAGGGACAATTATTATTTTTACCCGAAAAACACACCGATTTTATGTTTGCTACCACTGCCGAAGAACTAGGTTTTATTGGTATTACCATTGTTTTATTTGCTTATTATTTACTCGTCAGTTCTCTTTTTAACAAAGCTTTTTCAACTAAAAATAGGGCATTATTTTTGTTTACTCTTGGTATTGCCATTCAAATTTGGATCCAGACTTTTATTAATATCGGTATGAACATTGGTCTCTTACCGGTAACTGGTATTCCTTTACCTTTTATTTCTGTTGGTGGTTCATCGATAATGACTTTACTTTTTTCTCTCGGAATCATCTATTCATCTTAATAATCTTTATCTTGTCAAGTTCATTTCCTATGTTATAATTCAAAAGTATGAAATACGCCGTTATTGCCATTTCTGGCACCCAACATCAAATCGAAGAAAATCAAAAAATCGTTGTCGACCTTTTGGATCTTAAAGAAGGCGAAAAATCCACAACTGATCAAGTTTTATTGATTGTTAATGAAGACAAAGTTAAAGTTGGTACTCCAACTGTCAAAGATGCTTCTGTTGAATTTAAAGTTTTAAAACATTTTCAAGGTGAAAAACTTAAAGTTTTTAAATATAAATCAAAATCACGTTATCGAAAAACCACTGGTTTTCGAGCTCAATTAAGCGAAATCCAAATTACCAAAATTAATTTCTAAACTATGGCACATACAAAATCACAAGGTAAAACAAATCAAAAATCAAATCGACCTGGACAAAGAAGAGGCGTTAAAGTTTTTGGTAGTCAAAAAATTAAAGTTGGCGAAATTATAATCAGACAAGTTGGTTCTAGTTTTCATGCTGGTAAAGGTGTAAAAACTGGCAAAGATTTTACTATTTATGCCATGAGACCAGGTATTGTCAAATTTTTCAAAAAATTTGGTAAAAACATCGTTTCTGTCATAAAAGGTTAAGCTTGATTTAGTTTGAATCATTTTTGGATACTTTTTTCACGAGGCCTTTCATAGTAATCTTTAACTATGATGAAACAGGTCAGTCAAATTCCAACCAATCAGCTAGAACCAAACCCACTTCAACCCCGAGGTATTATTAATCAAGAATCGATTTCCGAATTAATTGAATCAATTAAAGAACATGGAATCCTTGAACCTCTCATTGTTGCTAAAACTCCAGCCGGATATCAAATAATTGCCGGGGAGAGGCGCTGGCGAGCTGCTAGAACCCTCAAGTTAGAGTACGTTCCCGCCATTATCAAAGAAACCACTCCTCAACAAATGCTAGAGATGGCCATTGTTGAAAATGTTCAGCGAAAAGACTTAAATCCAATGGAAAGAGCAAAAGCTTTTTTAAGATTAAAAGAAGAATTTAGTTTTGATAATAATCAAATCGCCAAAAAAGTTAGTAAAAGTGTTCCCTATGTTATTAATTGTCTTAAATTATTGACCCTTCCTGATGCTATCAAAGATGGTTTATTATCTGGATTAATTAGCGAAGGTCATGCCCGAGCTTTATCTGGAATAGGGGATACTCGCTTAATGATTGAGGCCTACAAAATTATTTTAAAAGAAAAAGCATCGGTTCGTCGAGCCGAAGATATTGCCAGAAGAATGCGTAAAAAAATAGAAGAAGGCGATGTCCCAATTACTAAAGAAAATTTACCTCAATTTTTAAAATCGAAAATCGATAATATTGGCCAAGATATGCAATCTGTTTTTAATAATAAAACCACTTCTGTAAAAATTGTTCAAACCAATATTTTAACCAAAGTAACTTTCCAGTTTAAAGGACCAATCGACCAAAGGTTCGACGAACTAAAAAATCTCTACAAACAAATCTGTAAAAAGGATCTCCAAAATTAAAATCTTACTGTTGGAACTAAACCGATTGAAGTCAAAGGCCAATACTTAAAAAAAGCTTTTCCTACAATCAAATCCTTTTTAATTGGACCAAATTCTCGACCATCTCGTGAATGTTGTCTATTATCACCAAAACATAGATATTGACCTTCTGGAACTGTTTGTTCTAATCCTTCTTGTGCATATTGCCCCGGATCACTTATTACTCCTTGTGGTAAAAAAGTCTGATTTAATAATTGACCATTCAAATAAACCTGACCACCTTTAACCATCACTTTGTCTCCTGGCAGTCCAATTATTCTTTTAATATATTCACATTCTTCAGCTGCACAAGGCTCACTTGCTGGTGCCTTAAAAATAACCACATCACCTCGTTTTGGAGTTCCAAATTGATAAGATAATTTTTCTGTTAATAAAAATTCTTTATCTACAAAATTAGGCACCATTGAACTTCCTTTAACTTCGTTTGGTTGAGCTACAAAAAGATATAAAAGTACAAAAACAGCCAAAGCCAAAACAATCGACTGGATAAAATCTAAGATAAAAGCACCGATCGACCCACCTTGTTTTTTATAAATTTCGTTCATCATGATTAATAATTATAGTGTAATTTTAATGATCTTGGTATAATCTAGTTCACCAAGGTTGTTTAGCTCAGTTGGTTAGAGCGCTTCGTTCACATCGAAGAGGTCAGAGGTTCGAGTCCTCCAACAACCACTTATTAAACTCGTTTTTGTGACTCTTTTTCAAAATTTCATTTCCATAATTTAAAATCAAAAAATTACGACTACAAACCCTACTATAATCATTCTTTTTTATTTCTTTTTGATTAAGTTCCAATAAATCGACAATTTTTTGATAATCAACAGCTACATCAACACTTATTTTAGTATTCCTTTTATTTGAAATTAAACTTTCTATCAAATCTCTGTAATTACTAATTGTTTTAAAACCTTTTACTGCCTCATTTTTCGAACATTTATTTATCAAAGATAACCAAGAATTTGTATTATCAATAATTTTTTGGCTAATTAATTTTTCTCCATTTTTCTCTCTAAAATCAAAAATATTTTTAATTAACCGTTTTGGTTGATTTTTATCCAAATTTCTTAAAGCTTCTTTTAAATCTTTATTATTTTTATTTAAAATTAAAAGAGAATTTAAATCCTCTTTAATAATCGATTTTAAAAATAAAATATTGCTTTTATTGTTGATAACTTCTCCATTTTTAGGATTAATTTTAACGTTTCCTATTTCTCCGTTAATAACATTTTTCTCCCAATATGACCAATCATTATTATCAGTATTACCCGTAACTATATGAATTAAACCATTTTCATTTCCAACATAATTAATATTACACATTCTATAATTATTATTTTTAATAACCACAAAACCATCATTTTCTAAAACAGGGGATTCATTATCACACTGAACTGAATAATTAACTGGCGAACCAATAAAAAATACTAAAGTGTTTTTTAGATCTTCATTTTCATCTACAATTTCAACTTGACTTAAACCAATTTCCGTCATTATTTTACCAATTGTTTCATCAACAATTTCCCCATGACTGCTATTTAATTCCACAAAATCATTTTTATTATAATTAGCACTTTTGACCAAAACTGTTCCATCACCCTCATTCGTATATGTAAAATTATTAATTCTTCCATCCGGCCAAATACCTAATACTTTATCAAAAACATTATTATTTTTTAAATTAATTGAATTTGTTGTTTTAAAACCATTACCTGCATATAGTTTTAAATTTATTCCAGAATTTAAACCATCATTATTTTTATCTTTTAAATAATCATTTTTTGTTTCCAATTGGTTGGTAAAATCAGTCCCGTTTTTAGTCACAAAATTAAAAGTCGGCAGCAAATCTTTAACTGATGGAATATAAGTTCTAACCGCTTCCATATTAGTTTTTGTAGTTAATCCTTTTAGCTCTAATAAAATTTTAAAAGCAATCGAACTTACTTTTGATAAATCAGAAATTTGACCACCATTCCAAGCTTCATAAGCATCCACTGATCCTAAATGAGGACTACCTAGTGTTATAACTTTTTCCAATCTCGAATCATTCTTATTATCTTCAGCCCAAATTCTAGAAGTTAAACCCCCTAAACTATGACCAATCAAAATAACTTTTTCACCAGATTTAATTTTTTGATTAATAAAACTATTTAAATCAGTAACAATATCTTTTAATGGCTTTCTCCAATCATAATTCCACACATAATAATCTGTATTTTCTTCCAAACTATTCTCTTTTAACGCATCTATCAAACCATCATAATTTTTTACAAAAGGCGTCATTTTCCATTGATCGTTACCAACATCATGATCATAAACAATTGCTTCCGAGTTCCAGCTCGCCCCCAACCCAGGAATAATAATAATTTTGGGTTTTACAACAGGAGCAGTAGTTGGTCCAATATTTACACTATCAATAGATAAGTTATTCCAATCGGTACTACCACCTGTATAACTATTTCCAATTAAAAGTCTTTTTGGTTCGCATTGATTTTCTTGAGTAATAAAAATTGGGCTAATATTTTTATCTGGATCAATATAAATTTTATATCTTGTATTATCTTTTTCAATTTTTAGTACATGCCATTCATTGTCTAAATCTAAAGACGTATATATTGTTTCTGTTGAAATATTAGTTGACCCAAGATTGCTACACAAATTTTTATTAGCCGTATTTAAATCATTGTATGCAATTAACGATCCATGTGTTGTATCTCTCCAAATCTGAATTTGTTCATAAAAAAGACCATCAATACCAGTAATACCAAGACTAATTCCATCCCCCATAGAACCATACTGGTTATATTTAAATTTTATATTTAAAGATGGATTGTTTTCACCTGTAAATAAATTATCATTTTTACTGATTATATAAGGAAAAAACAGTCCACTACTTGATAAAATCAAATTACCATCAATTAAATCAATACTTCCTCCGTTTGGATAAAAATCCCATTTATTTATATCTTTATTGATAAAATCATCATAAAGATAATCATTTCCAAAAACATTAGAGCAATTTAAGAAAAAAAACACTACTAAAAATATTATATTTTTTATCATACACTAATAGTAGTTATATTAACAAATAAATCAATATGAAAATTGCAATATATTATAATTTGGAAAAAGGGGGAGCTTTAAATTCAATAATAGAGTCGATTAAATTCCTCAGAAAATACAATAAAATAGATGTTTATTGTTTTCAAAAAAATATTTCAAAAAAATTAGTAAATAATTTTTTCATTTATAACTTTAAAAAAACAAATAATATCTTTCAAGATTTATTTCAAATAATTTTTGAATTAAAAAAAATAAATAAAAATATAGCACAAGATATAGATAAAAATAATTATGATCTTGTTCTTATTCATCCATGTTTATTAACACAATCACCATATATTCTTAGATTCCTTAAAAATGAAAAAAATATTTATTTTTTCCAGGAACCAAAAAGAGAGTTTTATGAACAAACTTCTTTTGATTATTGGTCAATTAAAAAGATAATTACTCGGTTAATAAGATTACCAATAAAATATATTGACAAAAAAAACTGTAAGTCAGCTAAAAATATTATTTCTAACTCAATTTTTACCGCCAATAATTTATTAAAAAACTATAAAAAAAGTTCAACAATAATTTATCCTGGATTAAAACCAATTACACCAAAAAAAATAACAATTAAAAATAATAAAAAAATATTATCCGTAGGATTATTTTCAAAATTAAAAGGCCATGATTTTTCAATAGAGCAATTAAATAATATTGTTAATAAAATTACGATATTAGGAAGAGAAACAAATGAATCTCAAAAAATATTTAATTTGGCTAAGCAAAACAATATTTCTTTAAATATAGCCAAAACAGAAAATAATAAAGAAAAAGATAATTATTATAAAAATTATTCAATTTATTTGGCAAACAATCAAAGTGAACCCTTTGGAATTACAACTTTGGAATCTACATCAAATAATTGCCTTGTTTTAGGTAAAAATGAAGGTGGAACACCAGAAATAATTAAAAATGGAATAAATGGATATTTATATTCAGATGTATACGAAGCTAAAAAAATACTTAAACAAATATTAAGCCAAAAAGAATTAACTTTTTATCAAATAAATACAATCGATTGGAAATATACTACAAATAAGATTTTAGAATACTATAATAGACATATAAACCATGATTAAAAAACATCGACACATATCCATTCTTCTTCTCACCCACAACGAAGAAAAAAATCTTCTTAAATATTGGACTTGGCTTGATAAGACCAAAAGAGTTAATGAAATTATTGTCATTGATGATAATTCTGATGACAAAACTGTAGAAATTTTAAAAAAGCTCGAATCAAAAAGAATTAAAGTTAAAATTTTTGAGAGGGGATTGGATAATAATTTTTCCAACCAACGCAATTTTGGTATCACCAAAACTACCAATAACTGGATTCTTTGGCTCGACGCCGATGAAAAACCAAGCACGAAGTTAATCCGATTTTTAAACCATATCGATAATCTTCAATATAAAAACTATGCTTTTAAAAGGAATGATGTTTTTATTGGCCACGAACTAAAACACGGCGAAAACGCTCATCAATACTTCTTAAGATTTTTCAATAAAAAATATGGCCGTTTTACCGGCGCAGTTCATGAAATCTGGCAAACCCCAGAGGAAATTCAATCACAAAAAATCCATATCCATCATTATCCCCATCAATCACTAAAAGGATTCATTAAAAAATTAAATTTTTATTCTGATATTCGAGCCCAAGAATTATTTGATCAAAATCAAAAAGGCAGTTTATTTCAAATAATTTTTTACCCTAAAGCTAAATTTATTCAAGATTACTTTATTAGATTTGGCTTCTTAGATGGCACTGCTGGTATTATTATGGCTCTTGGCATGAGTTTTCATTCATTTTTAGTCCGAGCTAAACTATGGCATTTGTCACATCACTAGTTTATTTATCCACAATTGTTGTTTTTTTCTTTGGCCAATTGTTAAGAATCGAACTAAAAGGTATTTCTTTTCCTGTAATTGATATTTTTATTGGCCTCATTTTTTGTTTAAACATTTTTCAAAAAATTAAAAACAAGGATTTTAAGGTAAAAAATAAATATTTATTATATTTTTTAATCTTTGCTTGGTTTAGTTTTGTTTTTAATTATTTCCGCTATCATTTTGATCTAATCAAGCCAATTTTATATTTATTTCGTCTAACTTTTTTACTCTCATTCTTTATTTTTCCACCAAAACTCGATGAAAAAATAAAAAAAATATCTTATCTAGGCCTGTTTAGTAATGTAATTTTTGGTTTAGTTCAATATTTTTTCTGGCCAGACTTCACCAGCTTTAAATCTCTAAGTTGGGATCCTCATTTGTACCGATTAGTTAGTACTTTTTTTGATCCAACTTTCACTGCCTTAATTTATTTATTTTTAATTATTATTGTTTTTTTGGATAAAAAATTTCCACTTAGAATTCCCGTTTTAATAATTTCCTATCTAGCCTTAGCTCTAACCTACAGCCGCTCCAGTTATCTTTGTTTTTTTGTCGCCTTCACTTTCATTGCCTATCAAAAGAAAAATCTTAAAATTTTTATTTTAAGTTCACTTTTAATTTTCTCTACTATTTTTTTATTGCCTCGATTCGAAGGCGAGGGGACGAAACTCGAAAGAACTTCCTCTATCACCGCTAAGGTTGAAAATTATAAGGAAGGATTTAATATTTTTCTTAAATCGCCAATTGTTGGTCATGGCTACAATAATCTTTTTTACGTTCGTCAAATTAAAAATCAAAACTCTCATGCCAATTCAGGCTTCGACGGTTCGTTAATGACCATTTTAACCACCAGTGGCATAATTGGACTGATTCTTTTCCTTCTAGGCCTTAAAAAGGTATTCATTAGTGGTAATTTAGTTATCAAAACAATTCTTATTTCCCTGTTATTACATTCTATTTTTGCCAACTCTCTTTTATATCCCTGGATTCTTCTTTTCTTTATCTTTCTTTAAATATCATAAGTAATAGTTATTTTCTTTCTAGTCTCATTCAAGGCTTCATCTCTAACTATTATTTCAACATCATTTTTACCTGCATTTAATTGTATCTTTATTTTAAAATTTCCATCGTTATCAACCGTCGCCACTCTATTATTTACCAAAACACTAACTCCTTTTTCACTTTTTCCAATAATATCAAGATCAGCATAATCAACAGTTAAACTTGCTTCGACTGGATTAGTCATCGTTAGTTCTGGCACCTTATTATCAAAAACAACAGTTACTTCTTTAGAAACTTCACTACTGCCACTTTTATCTTTAATTGCCACAGCTGAAAAATTATTTTCTCCTTCACTTAGCTCAATATTTTCAAAAGAAAAATCACCATTTTCAGTCACATCAACTCTTCCAACCGATTCATCATTTTTAAGTAATTCAACCGCAGATCCAGTTTCAGCAAAACCATCAATTTGAATTTTACTACTATTGGTTGCTTCAAAAGGAACCACTAACCTTGGTGCCATTGGCGGTAAAACATTTTCATTTGTTGTATCTTTTTTACTTTTTGTATTACCTAAAAAAATAGAAAAATTAATTAAAAATGGCAATCCAAAAACAATAATTAAAACAAAAACTAATACAGTTAAAAACCCCAAAAAAACTGTTTTTTTAGTTATTTGTTCCTCTTTTTTTCTTTCTAATCTTGATCTTTTAAAATCTGTCATAAACTTTGTTTATTATACATTAATAAACTCCCTTCTTTTTTCAAGAAAGGGTATCCCGCGGTTGCGAGACAGGTGGGTTTCATGAGCCGAAGGGGAGAGTCGAACTCCCGACCCCAGCTTTACGAAAGCTATGCTCTACCAACTGAGCTACTTCGGCCTGTGAGCGGCTAGAGGGAATCGGACTCTCGATTAATCCTTGGGAAGGATTCGTTTTACCACTAAACTATAGCCGCAACGGCTTATTTTATCACGTCTATAGCTTTGGAATATTTAAGACCATCCCAATTTCCAACAAATTAGCACTATTAAGTTTTGCCTTATTTTCCTGATAAATATTAGTCCACTTATATCCATCACCATAAGCCCTGACTGCAATTTTCCATAAATTATCATTTCTAACTACTTTATATTCACCAGCCTCAATTTTATTACCAGAATCATTTGTCGCTGCCGCAATTGTCGTTTTAACTTCTACAACCGGCATTTTTAATTTTTGACCAACACTAATAATTGAAGCATTTTTAAGATTATTTTCTTTGGCAATTTTTGTCCAAGCATAACCATCATTATATTTTTTCTCAGCAATTTTCCACAAATTATCTCCTTTTTCGACAACATAAATTCCTTCACTTTCTTGTTTATCTTTCGTTGCTTGTTCTGACAAACTTATATCTGTTGCCCCTGGAATTTCCACTGTCCCTTTCTTTTTTTGAACAAAATTAAAAATTAGAGAAACCACCACTATTACGATTGCTAAACCTAATAACATACTTACCAATTCTTCCGAAGATTTAATATATTTTTTACCTGCTTTAATTAAAAACATATATATATAAACAGCAATTAATAAATTTTGCTGACTTATAATAAAATACAACTCAAATCTAAAATAGTCAATCCAGGTATTACTTTCTTGATCTAATTTCTATATCATTAGAAATATTTTCCGCAAAATTTCCGACAAATTTGTCTATATTTTTAGCAAAAGTTCTAAGTAATTCAACATTCAACCTATAAATTCTCTGTTTTCCCAAAATTCGATTTTCTACCAATTTGGCTTTTCTTAAAATTGATAAATGATTTGATAAAGTTGCCTGAGTTATTTCAAAATTTTTTAACAACTCATTTACCGACATTTCTCCATTTTTCAACAGAGTTAAAATTTTTCTTCTATTAATATCAGCCATTGCTTTAAAGATTTTGTCCATGAACGTATTATATCGATAACCATCAATATATTCAAATATTTAACTACGACTTGATTATTTAAATCAATTTAGAGAAAATAGGCCAATATGAAAAACTTTGATAATAAACAAGAACAAACTTTAGTCATTGTTAAACCAGATGGCGTTCAAAGAGGTTTAATTGGTGAAGTTATTAAAAGATATGAAGCTTGTGGTCTTAAATTAGTGGCCTTAAAAATGCTTATCCCCACCAAAGATCAAACTTTAAGACATTATTCTATTGATCCAGATTGGGCCATCAAAACTGGCACTAAAACTTTTGAATCATATCAATCAAAAGGTTTGCCAATGCCAGGCAAAAATCCTATTGAATTTGCTGAAGGTATCAGAAGAAAACTTACCGATTTTATGAGTAGTGGACCAGTTGTGGCCATGGTCTGGCAGGGAATGGGGGCAGTTGCTGTCGTCAGAAAAATCACTGGTTCCACCGAACCTCTATCTTCCGCTCCGGGAACTATTCGCGGCGATTACACTATCGATTCTTATACCGCTTCCGACATCGACAGTCGTGCAGTTCGAAATATTATTCACTCATCCGGTAATGTTGATGAAGCTTCAAAAGAAATTCCTATTTGGTTTGATAAAAAAGAAATTATTCAATTCAGATTAATTTCTGAAGAAATAATCTACGACGTCAACCTTGATGGCATTTTAGAATAAAAGCAAAATCAAGTAATTAAAGCTAATTTCTGCTATAATCTAAGTTACATTTATCGGTCTAAAGATAATTTGCGCTTATTTTTTGTGACATTTACTAAATTTTATGACAGAAGTTAAAAACCTTTTTTCAGTTGGGGATTATATTATCGATTTTGAAAATATTTATCAAATTTCCAGTCAAAAAGATCAACAAGATTGTTCTGGAAAAACTCTTTCTTATTTTTTCTATCAACCAATCGAAGTTACTAATCAAAATGTAACTACTTATTCCACTCCAACCGGAAATATCTATAAAAGCGGTCTTAGACCTTTAATCAACCAAGATGTTGTCAAAAAACTATATAAAGAAGCTGAAGAAAAAATCGACAAGGAAGCTATTCTTGATTACAAATTAATTAAAGAAACTTTGTATCAAAATGATCCAGGTAAAAGTTTGATTATTCTAAAACAATTGTTTTTAGAAAAAGAAAAAGTTGCCGAAGCTTTCTCTCGAACCAATAAAGAAATTTTAGAATCAATTTTAAAACATCTTACCAGTGAAATTGCCTTTGTCACCGAAAAACCTCTCGACAAAGTCCGTGAAAAACTAACTTCCCTGATCCAAAAATCAATTAAATAGATTTTATTTCCTTTAAAACCACTTTATTTAAGAAACTAATGTTTTTATAAAGTAGGGGATTTTGAATCGCCACATTTCCTTTTCTAACTTCAACTACGTGATTAATTAATTCTTTATATTCTTCTGATATTAAATCTTTGGATTTTTCTTGAATTTCTTTATATGAAAACACTAATTTCCCAGTCTTTATATAAATTAATATTTGTAAACCATATAATGCTGATTTTGTAAAAGAATCTCTCACTGCCACCCAGTCATTTTGTCTAGACGATACAACGGCTGAATATGCTCTACCTAAACAAAAACCCACCGATTCAATCAAATCTTCTTTTTCTATTTTTACCTCTTTTATAATTTCTTCTAATTTTTTACCATAAACAACCAAATTACTTTTTAATAAAGTTTTTAAGTAAATCGCTTTTGGAAACGGTGTATCGATTTCACCACTTTCTAATTCTTCCAAAACGAAAGGATAAATTTTTACATTTTCATAATTATGTAAATCTTTTAATTGCTGCCTTGACCATTTTTTATCTTTTTCATAAACAATTCCAATCTCATAATCACTATCATTTTCAAAATCATCCCTAACCATCGAACCATAAACAAAAATCGACACCGGCTTCGACTCTTCCCAAATTTTCTTTAATAATTCACCTAAATACTCTGGTAATTTATTTTTCATAACCAATTCTATCACCATTAAAAAATCCCCTAAACAGGGGATTAATTTATACTAAGCGGACAGTGTGGGCCGAACTTGGAATTTATTTAATAGACTCAATGATAAAATAAATTATGACTATAGATAGAAATACTCTTAACTATCGTAAAAGTACTACTGCTGTAATAGTAAATAAAGAAAATAAAATTCTCTTAACCCAAAAGAGAGAATATTATGACAACGAATGGGATTTTCCCGGAGGTGGAGTTGAAGAAAATGAAACTGATGAGCAAACAATTTTAAGAGAACTTTATGAGGAATTAGGGACAAACAAATTTATAATAATCAAAAAAAGTTCCCGTATCGATAAATATGAATGGCCCAACGAGGTTGTTGAAAGAAAATTATTAGAAAAAGGTAAAACTTGGCGAGGACAACAACGATCCCAATTTTTAGTTAAATATTTAGGAGATTCCTCAAGTATTAATATTCAACAAGATGAACTAAAAAAAGCTATTTGGGTCAACATTAAAGAATCTTTCAAATATCTTGTTTTTCCAAATCAATTAAAACACACCAAAGAATTATTTAAAGAATTTGAATTACTATAAATAATAGTCGTAATCATCAAAAAATCCCCTAAAGTAGGGGATTTGCGTTAAGCGGGCCCGATGGGATTCGAACCCACGATCTTCCGCGTGACAGGCGGATGTGCTAGACCGCTGCACCACGAGCCCTTGGGTCTAATTACCTTGATACTATACCAAAACTTACCACAACAAACAACAAATCAATTTTTGATCTAAAATATCTTATGAACAAAATTTACAGTAATGCTGAAATTGCTGAATTTTTGCAGAACATTGCCACTGCCTACGAAATTAAGAAAAAAAATATTTTTCGAATCCTATCCTACCAAAACGCCGCTGAAACCGTCATTTCTTATCCCAAATCTCTTCAAGAAATTTGGAAAAAAGATCCTTGTGAATTGGATAATATCCCCAATATTGGACCAAATATAATGGAAAAAATTAATTATTTATTTAAGTACAATAAATACCATCCCCACATTATTAAAGCTTTTAAAAACATTCATCCTGCGGTTTTTACTTTTACTAAAATAAACGGCATTGGTGCCAAAATCGCTCATAAACTTACCAAAAAATTAAAATTCTCTAATGATCCAGAAAAAGCCCTAAGTGAATTGATTGAATATGCTAAAAATGGCAAAATTAAAAATATTCCCAGATTTGGCCAAAAATCAGAACAATTAATTTTAACTAATACTCTAAATTTCTTAGGACTTCAAAGACGTATGTCTCTAAAAGAGGCCCAAAATATTTCTAATAAAATTATTGATTATTTACACCTAAAATTCCCCAAAACTGAATTTATTCCTCTCGGCAGTCTTCGTCGTCTTTCCGATACTGTCGGTGATATCGATCTTGCCGCCAAAAGTACTAATAATGAAGAAATTTTAAATCATTTTATAAATTATCCCGAAAAAATTCAGATTATTAATAAAGGTACTCAAAAAGCCTCTATTTTAATTGTTAATAACATTCGGGTCGACTTAATGGTTCAGCCGGCTAAAAATTTTGCTTCTTTGATCCAACATTCGACTGGTTCAAAAAACCACAACATTAATTTACGTAAACATGCGCTTAATTTAAATTATTCTGTTTCAGAACACGGAATAAAAGACCTAAAAACAGGTAAAATACACACTTTTGAAGATGAAGAAAAACTCTATAATTTTCTTAAACTTTGCTACATTGAACCTCAGAAAAGAGTCGGTGAAGATGAAATTGAAATTGCTCAAAAATGCTATAATAAAACTATTAAAAGTTAATTAACCTATGCCATACTTTTTAGTTGTTTTAGCCGTAATCTTTTTATATATTGCTCTCTTCTTTAATAAATTAAAAACCGCCCAGGTTAGAATTAAAGCCTCCATTCAAGAAATTGGTAATCAATTAAAACGTCAAGCCAATTTAATTCCCAATCTTGTTGATTCTGTTAAAGGTTATATGACTCACGAAAAGGGGATTTTTGACCAATTAACCGAAGCTCGAAAGTCAATTGATCAAGCTGTTAAAACCAATGATCAAAAAGCTTTAGACAAATCCCAAGATTTAATTAATAAAGTTCTTGGCTCAATTAAAGTTGTCATGGAAAGTAATCCGGAAATTAAAGCTTCTGCTTTAGTCTCTAATTTAATGGATGAACTTCGTGATACAGCTGATAAATTAATGTATTCTCGAAGAACTTTAATCGATCTTACCGCCGATTATAATACAACTATTTCCACCATTCCCGGTCTTTGGATTGCCCCAATTTTTGGTTTTAAACCAGAAGCAGGTTTAATTACTCCAACCAATACTGACCAATTGAAAGTGTCAGAAGAAGAAACCAAAAATCCCAAAGTTCAACTCTAATTATGATTAACGTTTATGAGCAGGTAAATCAAAACAAGTTTAAATCTGGTCTAATTATTAGCCTATTCATCGCCTTTATTTCTCTGGCTGTTTATTTTATTTCTCGTGCTTTTGGCTACGGTAATGAATATATTATTTTTGCCCTAATCATTTCCTTTTTTATGTCCGGAGTCAGTTATTTTTGGGGTGACAAAATAGTTGTTGGCCTAAACAATGCCAAACCCGTCACTCGCAAAGAATTTTTTGATTTTTATACCGTCACTGAAAATTTAAGTCTGGCCAATGACACTCCTGTTCCCAAAATTTATGTCATCGACAGTCCGGCCATGAACGCTTTTGCCACCGGACGTGATCCAGAACATGCCCTAATTTGTGCTACCACTGGTTTACTTGAAAAACTAAATCGCACTGAACTTGAAGCTGTTGTTGCCCATGAACTTTCTCATATTAAAAATTACGACATCAGATTAATGATGATCGTCAGTATCTTAATCGGCACCCTTTCTATTCTCATTAATACTGCCACTCGCGCTTCTTTTTTTGGCGGTCGTAACCGTGATAATGACGACGATAATGGTGGTATTTTTGCCATTATTGGTCTAATTTTGATAATTTTTGCCCCCATTATCGCTCAATTAATTCAATTGGCTATTTCTCGTCGTCGTGAATTTTTAGCCGACGCTTCCGGAGTTAAATTAACTCGCCAACCTCAAGGTTTAATTGATGCTCTTCAAAAAATTTCCAGTGATACCAATAAATTTGAAACTGCTTCCACTGCCACTGCCTCTCTTTACATCAGTAATCCTTTTAAGGGTAATAAAATTGCCAGTCTTTTTTCAACTCATCCGCCCATTGAAGACAGAATAAATATGTTAAAAAAGATGCTATAAATTAGATTTACTGAAAACAGTATGTTACAATACCCAACATATGCCAAAATCAATAACAACCGAAAGATTAACTGTTACTAATATTGAAGTTAATTTTTTAGCCAGTTTAGCTCGTGAAGCCTTCATGGAAGGAATACGCAGAACCCAAGCAGATCAGAATCCTAATAAACAAGTTACTTCTTCTATCGAAAAAGCAGCTAATTAATTTATTCCTTAATGTCCTTAGAAAAAAATAAACCACCAAATATTGACGTGTCTTCAACTTTTGCCGAGATTTTACACAACTTTGGTGAAGAAATAAAAATCCGAGGATCAAAAGAAAATCCAAATGAAATTATAGTCAAACCTTCTCGAGTATGGCAAGGTTTACCCAGAAAAAAACAAGATTATTTTCAAAAAACATACGATATTATTCAGGAACAGCAAAAATTTTTAGATCTCCAAAAAGAAAACACACCTTATTCTGAATACCTTGAAAAACAAAAGAAAATCGATCAAGACAGATTATCTTTCTATGAAAATATTAAAGAATGCCAAGACAGTAATTATGATAAACAAACAGGATTGGTTTTACTAAATTACATCAAAGAAGAGACTGCACTTCAACTTTCCGATTTAATTAACAAAAAAGAAGGTTCCCAAATAAACAATATTGTTTTCTTAGTTGTAGATTTAAAAAAACTTAAAGAAAGCAATGTCTTGCTTGGTATTAGTGAAACTGATAACAGAATCAAAAACCTTTCCGAAATTAATCTTGCCATCTCCCAATACTTATCTATTGATCAAAAAAATACCGTTTACTCACCTGACACTGAAAATATACTTGAATCTGATACTTTAAATAATTTCTTTGTCAAAAATCCAAAAGCCAAAGATCTTCTAAAAAAATTCAAAAACGAAAAACTTTTAATTACTCCCTCTCGAAAACAGGCTGGTGGAGATGAATTTTTATTCAAAATCGATTTTGATAAATATTCACCAGAACAAGAAAAAGCCGCCATTAATTTAATTCGCCAAACCTTTAATTTTGTTTCTATTTCTCCCATCATTGAATTGATTGACAAAGATCAAAAGTATATCAATGAACAAAAAATTTTGAAAGAAAATCCACATATTAACCCTCAAATTTTACCATCAGAACAATATCATCAATGGTACGATGCCATTAATAGTCTTAAATACGTATCTACTATCACTCGTGTCCGAGATGAATCAAAAAAAAAGAATCAAGAAGCCGTTATAAAAACTATAGGTGTTGAAAAATTAGAAGCTACCGTTCACTTTTTTGACAAACTCAGAAGTTATTTTATTGAACATCAACAAAATAAAAGTAGTCAATATTGCGAAATTTTTAAACCAGAAAATCAATTATCTTTCGATTTTGCCCATCTTTATTTTGATGATGCCACCCTGCCTAACCTATACGATGCTCTTTTGATGTACATCATAGGCATGGATACTCGAGGTAATTTTTATCAACAAGAAGGTCTCTTTGGATTAGATGGTAAAAAAAATGACAAACAATTTAATAAATCCTTGTCTAAAATTTACAAAGAATACGATTCCTACACTATTATTAATCCTCGCTGTAATCGCGAAGAATTATTAAACCAAATAATCAGCAATAATGCTATCGAAAAATTTTTCGATATTATTTTTAATGATCTCGAATCAATTGGTAAAAAAGACAAAACCAATAACGATCTTTATAATGCTTGCTTAGGCAATTCTAAAAAAATTTTGTCCCTAGGTATGTCCAGTTTTGTTGATCGCGGTATTCATAAATTTGCCTCTGATGATATTTCACCAAAAAGTAAAGCTTTATTTGCCCAAAAATTGTTTTTTGATTATCTAAAAAGATATAAATCCGAAATTAAAAAACCGGAAAGTAAACAAAATCGACCATTGATCTCTTTTGTTGAAAGCCTTTATCAAGACAATTGTCTTAAATACATCGATAAAAATCAAAAAGAAGTTCCTATTCCTGAATCTGTCGCCAAAATTTTATCTAGCGAAATTTAGTTTCATTTTGCCTCGAAATCTTTTACAATATAGATCATGGCTAATTTTGTTCACCTACACGTTCACACTGAATATTCTCTTCTTGACGGCCTAACCAAAATCAAAAAACTAATTCCCTTTATTAAAGAAATGGGAATGAATTCCATTGCTATCACTGATCATGGCAATATGTATGGTGCCATTGAGTTTTATAAAGCTTGTCAAAAAAATGAAGTTAAACCCATTATTGGTTGTGAAGTATATATCTCTCCCAACAGTCGACTTGAAAAATCAACTGCTAACCGCAAAAATAATCATTTAATTTTATTAGCTAAAAATAACAAAGGTTATAAAAACCTAATGAAATTAGTCAGCATCGCCCATATCGAAGGTTACTATTATAAACCACGCATAGATTGGGAAATCTTACAAAGATATCACGAAGGATTAATTTGTACTAGTGCCTGTATTGAAGGAGAAATTGGACAATTTATTATTGATAATAATTATGAAAAAGCCAAGTCTAGAGCCAAAGATTTTCAAGATCTTTTTGGTGAAGATTATTATCTCGAAATTCAACGCCATCAAGGATTAAAAGAACAAGATATTGCCAATGAAGGCATAATTAAAATTAGCCGAGAGTTAGGCATTCCTCTAATTGCCACCAATGATGCCCATTATCTTAAAAAAGGAGATGCTTTTGCTCAAGATGTCCTAGTGATGATTAATACGCAAACTACTGTCAATGACACTAAACGCATGAGTATGATGGCTACCCCAGATTTTTATATTAAATCACCTGAAGAAATGGCCCAACAATTTGCCGATGTTCCAGATGCTTTAGAAAATACTGTAAAAATAGCCGAAAAATGTAATGTTGAAATCGAATTGGGTAATTGGTATTTTCCTAAATTTAAATTACCAGAAAATAAAACAGCTGAAGAAGCTTTAAAAGATTTAGTCGATAAATGTGCTCATGAATATTACGGCAATAAATTAAATCAAAATATTATTGATCGTCTCGATTATGAATTGGATGTTATTTGTAATAAGGGCTATGCTGCTTATTTTTTAATTGAAAAAGATTTTATTCAATGGGCCGAAGAAAATGATACTGCTACCAACACCAGAGGTTCTGCTGGCGGTTGTTTAGTTGCCTTTGTTTTAGGTATTACTTCTGTCGACCCTTTAATCTATACTCTCCCTTTTGAAAGGTTTTTAAACAAAGATCGCCCCTCTCCTCCAGATATTGATTTGGATATCGCTGACGATAAACGACAAGGAATGCTTTATCATATTATTGATCAATATGGCAAAGATGCCGTCGCTCAAATATGTACTTTTGGGCGAATGATGGCTAAAAACGCTGTTCGTGATACTGCCCGGGTTTTAGGTTATGAATATGCTTTTGCCGACAAAATCAGCAAATTAATTCCCATGGGATCACAAGGTTTTCCCATGTCTCTTGAAAAAGCCATCGATACTACTCCTGAATTAAAAAATCTTTACGAAACCGATCCCGATACTAAAAAAATTATTGAAATGGCTAAACAAATTGAAGGATGTGCCCGCCAAATTGGTGTTCATGCTTGTGCTGTCGTTGTTTCACCCTCAACCATTAATGAATTTTCTCCCACTCAAACTGAAACCGGTGGTGACAAAATTATTACTCAATATGAAATGCATGCCGCCGAAGATGTTGGTTTGATTAAATTCGATATTCTTGGAATTAGAAATCTTTCCTTTTTAGGTCAAGCTGTGGTTAATGTCCGAAAAACTAAAAAAAATGAAGTTAATTTAAGAAAAATTCCTCTCGATGATAAAAAAACTTTCGATATGCTTTCTCGCGGTGATACTATGGGTGTTTTTCAATTATCTGGCGAGGGAATGACCAAATGGATCAAAGAACTGAAACCAAATCGTGTCGAAGATTTAATGGCCATGGTGGCTCTTTATCGCCCTGGCCCAATGGCCATTATTCCAGAATATATTGCTCGTAAAAATGGCACTGCTAAAATCTCTTATTTTGATCCAAAAATGGAGAAATTTTTAAAAAACTCCTATGGTCTCTTGGTTTATCAAGATGACTGTTTATATACCGCCATCGAACTTGCTGGTTACAATTGGACTGAAGTTGATAAATTTAGAAAAGCTATCGGTAAAAAAATTCCCGAAGAAATGGCTATCCAGAAAGAAAAATTTATTAATGGTTGTATTACCAATGGTTATACCAAAGAAAAAGCCGAAGAAATTTTCAGTTATATTCAACCATTCACTTCTTACGGTTTCAATAAGGCTCATGCTGCCTCCTATGGCATGCTTTCTTATCGAACTGCCTACATGAAAGCCAATTTTCCCGCCGAATATATGTGTGCCCTTTTGACTGCCGAATCTGATGATGCTGACAAAATTACCGACGGTGTCACCGAATGCCGTCACATGGGCATAATCATTAATCCTCCTGACATTAATAAATCCAGTAGTGGTTTTGAAATGGAGAACAACTCTGAGTCATTTGGTGGACTAGCTATCCGCTTTGGTTTTAGTGGAATTAAAAATGTTGGCGAAGCCGCTATTGAAAACATTGTTAACGAAAGAAATGACAATGGTTCATTCCTTAGTGTCAGTGATTTTTGTCTTAGGGTTGATAATCAAAAAATTAACAAAAGAGTTATTGAAAGTTTAATTAAAGTTGGTGTTTTTGATCAATTTGGTGAAAGAAATGCCATTTTAGCTTCAATCGAAAAAATCCGATCTGACTGTGACCGATTAAATGCTAAAAAAAGTAATGGACAATTTAGTCTTTTCGATGCCCCAACTGAAGATAACACTAAAATAATTGCTCCTCCAGATGTTTTTGAAAATGTCCCCCCCATGACTGAAAATGAAAAATTAATGATGGAAAAAGAACTTCTCGGAATTTACGTCACCGAAAATCCAATTAGTAAACTTCTTCTTCCTTTTCAAACTTTGGGGCTTCCAAAAATTTCCGAAATTATTCAAAAAAGTGCCGATGTTTCAATAAAAATAGCTACATCTTTAACTAAATTAAAAATAATTCGGACTAAAAAAAATAATGCCAAAATGGCCTTTTTAACTCTGGAAGATGAAACTGGAAAAATAGAAGCTGTTGTTTTTCCAAAAATTTTTGACATCGTCGAAAGTATTTTGGCTGAAAATAAGGCCTATTATATCGAAGGAAAAACCAATATTAGAGAAGGTAATTTTTCAATTTTAATTGATTCCATTAGTTTAGATCCACCTAAAACGTCTTCTAAATATGATTTTGTCATTACTGTTCCTAAATCTGCCAGCCAAAATCAACTAATGGAGTTAAATAGTTTACTTAAAAATAATCCTAATGGTCATCGAGGTTTGATAATTCTTCCCAATGGAAAGAACATTCCACTCAATTATGGCGTAAATTACAATGAAAAGCTTCAAGAACAAATAGATAATATCCTCTTGTCAAACAAGAATTAGCTTGCTAGACTAGCCAAGTTTACTTTGATATAATTTCAAAGCATAAATTTAACACCAATATGTCCCTAAAAATTACATACAAAGAACAAGATTTTTTTGTTGGCGACTCAATCAAGGTCAACTATAAAATTAAAGAAAAAGATAAAGAAAGATTACAAGCTTTCGACGGTATTATTTTGGCCGTCACCGGAACTGGTGAAAACAAAAATTTCATCGTTCAAAAATCAGCTTCTGACGCTGTTAAGGTTGAAAGGATTTTTCCTGTCAATTCTCCCTGGATTGAGAGTATTAAAAAATTAAGATCACCTAAGACTAAAATTCGACGCGCTAAATTGTATTATCTACGCGATCCCAAAGCCAGAAGTATTTAATAAAAGGGTCTTTAGCTCAGTCCGGTAGAGCAGTTGCCTTTTAAGCAATTGGTCGCGGGTTCGAATCCCGCAGGACCCACCAATGTCTATCTACGGCTTAATCCTCGGAATCTGTTTCGTTATCGGTATCACTTTTTTCCAAAAAAATAATCAAGTTATCTCTAAAAACAAAGAAAATTTATTTCTCTTTTTACTTTTATTTTCTGGTTTAATCGGAGCTCGTCTTTATTCTGTCATCAATTATTGGGATTATTTTTTAAAAAATCCTCTCCAAATTTTAAATCTTCGCGGTGGAGGATTAGGAATTATTGGAGCTTTAATTTTTAGTCTTCTCTTTATTTTTATTTTTTCTAAAATAAATAAAATTTCCTTTTTGAAAATCACCAATACAATCGTTCCAATTATTCCTCTGTGTCAAAGTTTAGGCCGTTTTGGTAATTTTTTTAATCACGAAATTTATGGAATCAATAATCAGCCAATTTGGCTTTACGAATCAATTTTAATGTTTCTTTTGTTTTTTATTCTTAAAAAAACAAAATCTCATCAAACTGGAATTTATCTAATCTATTATGGTTTAATCCGATTCTTCTTAGAATTCCTTCGTCTTGATACTATTCCAATTTATTTTTTAAGTCTCGGCCAAATTTTAAGTCTATCTTTTATTTTAATTGGCTTTATAATCATCAAGTATGAAAATTCTCATAATTAATCCCGGTTCAACCACTACTAAAATAGCTGTCTTCGAAAATAAAAATCTTGTTTTCGAACATAAAATCGATCATGCTCAAGACTTAGATTTTCAAGAAAAATTTAGTAAACCAGGCAATGTTCTTGATCAATTTGAACATCGTGCCAAAGATATTGAAGAAATATTAAAAGAAAAAAATATAACTCAACTCGATGCTGTCGTCGGACGAGGTGGCATGATTCCTCCGGTTGTTTCCGGAACTTACCAAATAAATGAAAAAATGATTGATGATTTAACTAATCGTCCTTTAGCCAATCACGCTTCCAATTTAGGGGCTCCATTGGCCAAAAAAATTGCTAAAGATTTTGGAATTGAAAATAAAGCTTTTATCGTCGATCCAGTTACCACTGACGAAATCGAAGCCAAACATAAAATTACCGGAATTCCCGAAGTTAAACGTTATGCTGGCTGGCACGCTTTAAATCAAAAGGCTGTCTGTCGTGAATATGCCGCTTCAATTGGCAAAAAATACGAAGATCTAAATCTTATTGTCGCTCATATTGGCGGCGGTGCTTCTTTTGGTGCTCATAAAAAAGGCAAAACCATTAATGTTACCAACGCTCTTGCCGGTGAAGGCCCAATGAGCCCAGAACGTTCTGGTCAAATTCCCGCTCAAGGATTAGTTGAACTTTGTTTTTCAAACAAATACACTAAAGAAGAAATTCTTTATAAAATTCTCGGTGGCGGTGGTCTTTTTGCCCTCCTTGGAACCAAAGATTTAAAAGACTTAGAAATTAAATATCCAACTTTAGATAAAGAAAAAAAAGATGTTGTCGATGAAATGTTTGCTGGTTTTTCTCGTTATATTTGTTCTTTAATTCCTGATTTTGAAGGAGAACAAATTGATCAAATTTTATTAACCGGCGGTGTCGTTCGTTGGCCTTTAGTAGTTGACTCTATTAAAAAAGATCTTGCTGCTTTAAATATCGGTATAACCGTCTATCCTGGTGAATTTGAATTAGAAGCTCTCCGCGATGGTGCTATTCGAGTCTTAAGTGGAGAAGAAAAAGCCAAAGAATATTAATCACCAATTAATTGGCTCTTTATCTTTAAAAATTAAGTAAGTATTGGCCTGGGAAAATGGTTTAGATCCAAAAAAGCCATTATAAGCCGAAAGAGGGGAAGGATGCGCCGATTTAATTACCAAATGTTTTGATTCATCAATCACACTACCCTTCTTTTGAGCATAACTACCCCACAATATAAAAACTAGGTTTTCTTTTTGTTCTGATAATATTTTTATCACCGCGTCAGTAAATTTTTCCCAACCTTTATTTTGATGTGAACCAGCTATTCCTGCTTGAACGGTTAAAGTTGCATTTAACATCAAAACTCCCTGTTTTGCCCAATTTTCCAAATTCCCATTTTTATTAGCCGTCTTTTGTCCTAAATCTTTTTCAATTTCTTTATAAATATTCACCAAAGACGGTGGCATTTGGACTCCGTCATTAACCGAAAAAGCCAATCCATTGGCCTGATTTACTCCATGATATGGATCCTGCCCTAAAATTACCACTTTCACCTTATCAAAAGGAGTTAATTCAAACGCATTAAAAATAAACCTAGCTGGCGGATAAACTGTTGATTTCTCATATTCTGATTTCACAAATTTAACCAATTCGGCAAAATAATCCTCATCAAATTCTTTTTGTAATACCTTTTTCCAGCTCTCTTCAATTTTCACATCCATGACTCAATTTTACACTAAACCAAAATATGCCCTGTATTAAAATAATACACATTTTCTAAATTCAAATTTTTATTGACAATTTTTCTATCAAAAATGCTACTCCCAACCATCACTAATTTTTTGTCCTGTCTCAAAGTTTTTTCGACTATATTCTGCAAATCATCATCCATTCTAAAACAGCTCCTCATCTTTTTTAATCCCATCAGATATCTAAAATCACAATTTTCATTGGCCTTTTTTGTAAAATCTTCTAATCTTTTTTTTGAACTTTCCACCATAAATGGACATCTAACGATACTTGTTTGTCCAAATATTGGTTTTAATTTTTCCCATAAAATACTATCCTCATTAATTTCGAACCTACTTGAATAAACCACAAATTCATCTGACCTTTCAATTATTTTTTTTAGACCTAAAAATCTTGAAAAATTATCGTCCAAATTATTTCTTCTTCCATATTCACACAACACTCCGTCCATATCAATAATACTTACAATTGATTCTTGCCCTAAAAATGGATTAAATTTAGTAATTTCTAAAAGAGAATTTATTTTTTTCTCATGAAATTGAATTCTATTTCGAGTATCTAAATTTGGAATCGGCAAACATTCAGTCTTTTCCACGATACTAATTTAGTCGTATCTATTCCCCAAACCCTTCGAATTTATTTTTATTAAAAATAATTAATGATATATTTAACACAGTTATACTTTTACAAAAAAGAGGTACTAATGTCTTTAAGTGAAAAAAAGAAAATAGAAATCGAAGAAGAGGAAAGATATAGAAGTGAAATTAAAACTAAAATATCAGATTCTGATACAGAAAAGAAAAATAAATTAGTAGCAGCATTATTAGCTTTCTTTTTAGGAACTTTTGGAATTCATAAATTCTATATGGGAGAAACAGGAAAAGGTATTTTTTATTTACTTTTTTGCTGGACGGGAATACCCACTATCCTTGGTGTTATTGAATGTATTGATTATTTACTAATCTCAAACAAACAATTTCAATCCAGATGTAAATATAAAATCAATTTGTGACTCCTGTGGGAATCGAACCCACGATTACCTGGATGAAAACCAGGTGTCCTAACCGCTAGACGAAGGAGCCATTTTGTAGTAAAGGTATTTTATCAATAGAAAGCTAAACTTTCCACATTTAACTTGCTTGCCCAGCCGTAGCTATCTAAGCGAAGGCGGGATAAACTATCATAATGATTTATATTTTCCATGGCGACAATCAACTTGAAAGCCGAAAAGCCTTTGGTGACTTTTTAGATCAAATTAAAGATGCTGACATTTTTCGCCTAGATTCCAAAAATATTGACATTGACCGCATTAATTTATTTCTTCAAGAATCATCTCTTTTCAACACCAAAAAAGTCCTCAGTATTAGCAATTTATTTGCCACTAATAAATCCATTATCGATCAAATTAATAAATTGATCAATCAAAGTCAAAGTGTCGACATTGTAATTTGGCAAGATAAAACCTTAACTCCAACTCAAATTAAAATCTTTAAAAATGCTCAGATTAAAAACTTCCCTTTGGATAACAAACTATTTTCTTGTCTTAACGCCATTAAACCCAAAAATCTTGCCCGAGTTATCCCTCTTTACCATCAAGTTTTAGATTTAGGTCTCTATGATCTTTTCCTTTATTTTTTAAAAAGTAATTTTCGCAAGCAATTAACCTCTTATCCTAAGTTTGATCCTTTAACCACCAAAAGGATTTACCTTCAATTAATCGAATTAGATTTTAAAAATAAAACTGGTGAGCTTTCTATTCCCAAAGAATTGGCCTTGGAAAGAATCCTCACTAACCTTACTAAATGATATCCTATATTATATATAATAATATTGTGATTTCATTTGTTACACTTTGTTATTGTTAATATCATTATCTACTCTGTATTTTTACCCAAAAATACGGCCATATTTCAAAAAGAGACTATATTAGCAGTCGAAAGACAAGACTGCTAAATACACATCTGATATACATACTAACCCATAATATAAAAGCCGTCCTTTCTTTTTATCTTAAAAATCTGTATTATTTTATATATGAAGAATCAAGATGTTTTATGGTTTAACGAAATTAAATTTGAAGATATAAATTTAGTTGGTGGTAAAGGCGCAAATTTAGGCGAAATGTATAATTTAGGAATTCCAGTTCCAAATGGCTTTGTTGTTACTGTTAGTGCTTATTTCAAATTCGTCAAAGATAATAATCTTAAACCTAAAATTGAGAATATTTTGAAAACTACTGATGTTGATCAGCCAGATCAGCTTGAAACTGCTTCCAAAAGAATTAGAGAACTCATTAAAAAATCTCCAATTAGTCAAGAACTTTCCATTGATATTATGAAGGCTTATAAAAAACTTTCCGATTTCGGTGGTCTCAAAGATGTTGCCGTCGCTGTCCGTACTTCCGCCACTGCCGAAGATAGCAGTGATGCTTCTTTTGCTGGCCAAGGTGACACTTTCTTAAATGTCGTTGGTGAAACCAATGTTCTTCACCGAGTCCGAGATTGCTGGTCTAGTCTTTTTACTTCTCGATCTATTTTTTATCAAGTAAAAAAACATTACGACCATTTCAAAATTGGAGTTGCTGTTCCTATCCAAAAATTAGTTGATTCTGAAATTTCTGGCATCTGTTTTACCGCCAATCCAGTCACTAATGAAAAAAATCAAGTCATTGTTGAAACTATTTGGGGTTTAGGTGAATATATTGTTCAAGGGGTGGTTACTCCAGACCAACATATTATCGATAAAAATACTTGGAAAATAATTTCTGAAAACCATGTTGAACAAAAAACTCAATTAATTCGATCCAAAACTCATGAAACCAATGAAGTCATTGTTCCCAAAAGTAAACAAAATAAAAAGAAAATAGATACCGCTATGGCTATAAAAGTTGCCAAAATTGGTCAAAAACTTCATAACCACTACGGCAAACCACAAGATATTGAATTTGCCATCGATAGGGGAAAACTTTATATTGTTCAGACTCGTCCAATTACCACTGTTGTTTCCAACCAAAAAACTCTTGATAACCAATCTAGTAAGATAACTCAAAAACCAGATTTAACCGGTGAACAGGCCAGTCCTGGCACTGCCAGTGGCGTTGTTGTCATTATTAATAATCCAAAAGAAATTAACCGTGCTCAAAAAGGCCAAATTTTAGTTACTTCCATGACCACTCCCGATTTCGTTCCCGCCATGAAAAAAGTCAACGGTATTATTACCGACAAAGGCGGTCAAACTTCTCACGCCGCTATTGTTAGTCGAGAATTAGGTGTTCCTTGTGTTGTCGGCACTAAAATTGCTACCAAAATGTTCAAAGAAGGGGATATCGTCACTTTAAACGGCACCACTGGTGAAATTTGGAAAGGTGATTTAATAAATAAAAACGCTCCTGTCATTAAAAAGCAAGAATCTACTGCAAAAACCGCTACTAAAGTTTATGTCAATTTGGGCGAACCAGATTTAGCCGAGATGATTTCTAAAAGAAATGTTGATGGCGTTGGTCTTTTACGAGCTGAATTTATGTTAGCCAATATTGGCATTCATCCTAAACGAGTTATTGCCGAAGGTAACGAAAAAGAATATATTAATAAACTTGCCAAAGAAATGCTTAAGTTTTGTAAAAGTTTTAGTCCTCGTCCAGTTGTTTATCGAGCCACTGATTTTAAAACCAATGAATATCGTTCTTTAAAATGGGGGAAATTATACGAACCGGAAGAACCAAATCCTCTAATGGGTTTTCGTGGCGCTGCCCGTTATATAAATTCTCCTGATGTTTTTTACATGGAGCTCGAAGCCATTAAACAAGTTCGCAATAAATATGGTTACAAAAATCTCTGGTTAATGATTCCTTTTGTCCGAACTCCTCATGAATTATCTGAAGTCAAAAAAATTGTTGTTAGTGCTGGATTAATAAGATCTCCATCTTTCAAATTTTTTATGATGGCCGAAATTCCCAGCAATGTTATTCTTTTGGATAAATTTATTGATGTTGGTATTGATGGTATTTCCATCGGCAGTAATGATTTAACCATGTTAACCCTTGGTCTAGACCGAGATAATGGCGAAGTTGCTAAAAGTTTCAATGAAATGGATCCAGCTGTTCTTTGGTCTTTAAAAAGATTAATTACTAAATCCAAAAAACGAGGTATTCTTTGTTCAATTTGCGGTCAAGCTCCAAGTAATTATCCCGATTTAGTAGCCAAACTAGTTAAATGGGGAGTCACTAGCATTTCCGTTAGTCCGGATGCTATCGATGCCACCCGTGATGTCGTCGCCTGGGCTGAAAAACTAAAGGTTAATAAAAAATAACTGTTATTTCGCCTTTTGGTTCTTTATTAACAGTTGGTAAAACTTCTTCAAATTTTTTAGTCATCTCTCGTGTAATCGCTATCTGCACATCATCGCCGTAAACTTTTTTAACTTGTTCTTCTAATTTTTTAATTCTAAAAGGGGATTCGTAAACAATTTTAGCCCCATCAAATTCTTTGTATTTTTCTAATATTTTTAATCTTTCACCGTCTTTTTTAGGTAAAAATCCCAAAAATACAAATCTGCCTGCTGGTATTCCTGATAAAACTAAACTATTGATAGCCGCACAAGGACCAGGGATAGAAGTATATTTAATTCCTAAATTTCGGCATTTTCTAATTAATTTCCAACCGGGATCAGAAATAATTGGAGTTCCCGCGTCAGTTACTAAAGCCACTTCATTTCCATTTTCTAATAATTTGATAACTTCAGGAATTTTTTGTTCTTCTACTTCATCATAAAAAGAAATTAATTTTGGTTTATTTTTAATTCCCAAATTAGCTAAAAGTAATCCAGTATTTCGAGTATCTTCACAAAGCAAAACACTAACTTTTTCCAAAGTCTCCAAAGCTCTTAAAGTAATATCTCCTAAATTTCCGATTGGTGTTGCAACAATATAAAGCATTGCCTATTATACCGCTAATTAAATTGTCTAATTACTGCTACGACCTTACCTCTGATTTCTACATCAGTCACATAAATAGGGGACATAGTTGTATTGGCTGGTTGTAATCTAATTCGACTGGCTTCTCGATAATATCTTTTTAAAGTAGCAAATCCATTTTTTAACACTGCCACCACAATATCGCCATTGTTAGCATTTTTTTGCTCTTTAACTACTACATAATCTCCACTCAAAATTCCATCATCGATCATCGAATCTCCCTTAGCCTGTAAAACAAAAGATTGATCTCCTGGACGCACTAGATTGGAATTCACTCCAATCGTTGCATTCGGGTCAGTATACGGTTCAATTGGCTCACCACAGGCAATAAACCCCAACACTGGCAGCTCTATAAAAGACGAGACTGCTTTTTCAACCTCATCTTTAATTCTATCTAAAATTTCAATTCCTCTAACTGCCCCTCGATATCTTCTAATTAATCCTTTCTTTTCCAAAACTGCTAAATGCTCATGTACTGTTGCTAAAGACGAAAGTCCTAAATGTTGAGCAATTTCTGTTAATGTTGGTGCATAACCATATTTCTCAATGTTTTGTTCTATGTAGTCTAAAATTTGTTTTTGTCTTTTATACAGAATTGTTGCCATAGACAAATATTACGCGAATAATACCCGAAGTCAATAACTTAAATTTAATGATATATTAAATATATCTCTATGTTTCTATTTCTTTTAATCGTTTTTTTTCTTTTTTCCTTAAATCCCGTCAAAGCTATCGACGAATTTCGAACTGTTCAAAAAATTAATTACCAATTTGATAATCAAGGCAATGTCGTCATTAACCAAGAAATTCAACTAATTAACAATCTTTCTGAAATTTATCCCACCACTTATCAGCTTATCTTAACCGGACCAGAACTTCAAAAAATCACCGGCACTGACAGCCAGGGCAATATTATTCAAAAAGTTGAGAGACAAGACGATTCTAATATCATCTATCTCAAATTTAATGAAAGCCATTTAGGTAAAGATCAAATTACTAAATTTAATTTAAATTATACAATTCCCAATCTTGCCACTCAAAAGGGGAGTATTTGGGAAATTCCTATCCCTGAAAACCAAAGTATTAAATCAACTGACACCAACGAAGTTACAGTTTTTGTTCCCAGTGCTTTTGGTAATCTTTCTTTTTCCTCTTCAAATCCCCAAAATATTATTCCTCTAAATAATCAGACTCAAATATTTTTTAACAATGCTAATCAAAAAATATTTTTAATTTTTGGTAATTATCAACTTTTTGATTTTCATTTTAAATACTTTCTAAAAAATGATAGTAATCAAAGCAAAACTCTAGAAATTGCTATCCCCCCCGAAACTGATAATCAAAAAATAGTTTATAAAGAAATTTCACCACCTCCCTTTAATATTAAAGTTGATCCCGATGGCAACTGGTTAGCTCAATATAAATTATCCAATAATCAAGAAATCGAAATTGATGTCTCTGGTCAAGCCAAAATTATCCCCAACACCATTAAAGCCATAATTGATAATAAAAATTATTTAAAAACCCAAAATTTTTGGCCGATAAACGATTCATCTATTAAGCAAATAGCCGAATCTTTAAAAAACATTAAAGATATTTATAACTACGTCGTCAACACCTTAAATTACGATTACACCGCCATCAATGCTTCCAATCGAAAAGGTGCCTTACAAACTCTTCTTTCACCAAATTCATCTATTTGTACTGATTTTACCGATCTTTTTGTAACATTAGCCAGAGCTAAAGATATTCCAGCTCGTGAAGTTCAAGGTTTTGCCTACACTAATAATTCAAAAATTAAACCTATTAATACTAATGCTGATATTCTTCATGCTTGGCCTCAATATTATGATCAAAATAAACAAGCTTGGATTTCTGTCGATCCTACCTGGGAAAAAACTACCAACGGTGTCGATTATTTTAACGACCTAGATCCTAATCACTTTGCTTTTGTTTTCCACGGTCTAGACAGTGAAAAACCTCTACCTCCTGGTGCTTACAAAAATGAACATAATATTAAAACAGTCGAAGTTGAATTTGCCACTCAAGAACTAAAAGCTAAATATGAAAATTTAAAGATTACTTCTCTTAATAACAAAATTTATCAGCCCACAATTATTAAAATTTCAAATCAAAACAACAATTCTTTATCAAATTTAAAAATTAGTATTGCTAATTTAAACTGGCAACAAGAAATTGCTTTATTACCGCCACTATCATCTATTGAAATTAATATTCCTAATTTTCCTATTTTAAAATCACTTAATCCTCAAAATAGAAAAATTAACATCAAAGTAGAATCTCTCAATACTAATATCCAACAATTCTCTCTTTCTAATCAAAAATATTATTTAAATTTAACCATTTTTATCGGCTCAATCATTACTTTTTTTGGCCTTGGCGGTATAATATTAACAAGCAAAAAACATAAAAAATGAAAAAAGTACTTCGATACATAATTCTTTTCACTTTCTCTTTAATAACCGCTAATCAAATTTGGCAAAATTTATCTTTCGAAAAAATTCCTTTGACAATTATTAAAGTTGCCATTGTCTTAACTGTTTTTGAACTTCTTTTAAAACCAATTATAAAAATTTTACTTATCCCTATTAATATCCTAACCTTAGGATTATTTAGAGTGGTTATTGACACTTTAGGTCTCTATTTAGCTGTTTTCTTTCTTTCCGATTTCCAAGTAGGTAATATTTATATATCTCAGTATAATTACCAGGTCAATAATTTTTGGGCTTATTTATTAAGTTCCTTCACTATTGGTATAATTTTATATATTTATAATCTAATTTTGCATAAAAGCAAACCTAAAAAATGAAAAACACTCTAGTCATTATCCAAATAGTTCTCTCAATTTTACTAAGCACTCTCATTTTTCTTCAATCAAATGGCGATACTGAATCTGGATCCAACATTCTTTCATCAACCACTGTTGAAAAGAGAGGTTGGGAAAAAGTTATGTTTAATTTTACTATTTTTATCATTGTCATTTTTTTAATTTCATCAATTATCCAAACCCTTATCTAAACAACCTTGTTCACTAAAATTCATTTCAAAATCGAGTATTTTTTTTCTTTTATCAGAAGGAGAATTTGGATTATCCTGATAGGGATCAGTGTTGGTTTTTGTGCTATTTACTTTAAAAGTGAAATAACTAAATTTATTAATTTGCCTATTTTTAAAAAAGAAACTATTGGAATTGAAGGTTTATATACTCTCAAAAATCTTCCAGAAGAAATTGTTAATCAGATTAGTTTTGGTTTAACTATTAATTCTGAAAATGACAAAACTGGTATATCTCCAATAGTCGAATCACTAAATATTGAAAACGAGAATAAAGATTATATCTTTACTCTTAAAGATAATATTTTTTGGCATAACGGTAAAAAATTAATTAGCAGTGACATAGATTATTCGTCAATTTCCGGTATAAAAGTTTCTACTTTAAGCGAAAACAAAGTAAAAATTAGCCTGGAAAAACAATTCTCTCCAGTTCTTTCAGTTTTAAGTAAACCTTTATTCAAAATAAATACTATTGGTCTAGGGCCTTATAAAATAAAAAATTATTCACTTCAAGAAGGCCATTTAAAAACTCTTTATTTAGTTCCCATTAAAGATAATCTTCCTCGTCTTATCTATCGTTTTTACCAAAATGAAAATGACTTAATTAATGCCTATAAATTAGGTGATGTTAATAAAATTAAAATTACTTCTCTTCCTCCAGAATTATCTAATTGGAGTAAAAGCAAAATAAACCAAGAAATTGAAACTAATCAAAAATATTCGGCTATATTTTTAAATACTCAAAAAATTAATAATAAACAATTACGCCAAGCTCTAGCCTATGCTACTCCTAAAACTAAAGATAAAAATGAAAGATGTTTAGGTCCTATTTCTCCCGAATCTTGGGCTTATAATTCCACCGTTAAAGAATACAATTTTAATGCCACCCGAGCTAAAGAACTTTTTGAAAACAATAAAATTGATACTATTAATCTCACAGTAGGAGACAGAAGATTATTACCAGTAGCTGAAGAAATAAAAAAATCTTGGGAAGATATTTTAAAATTAAAAACTAATATAACTATTGAAAGCCAAATAGACACTGAAAATTTTGACGCTATTCTAACTTACGGTTCTATTCCTCACGACCCTGATCAATATTTATTTTGGCATTCTACTCAAACAAAAAGTAATTTAACTAAACTTAACGATTCTCGTATTGATAAACTCTTAGAAGATGGTCGATTTGTAATTGATCAATTAGAAAGGAAAAGTATTTATCAAGATTTTCAAAAATATCTTCTAGAAGAATCACCAGCTATTTTCTTGTCTTACCCTAACACTTACACCATAACCAGGGTAAAATAAAATTATGGAAAAAAACAAAAAACCAGATTATATTGGCAACACTATTGTCTTTGTTTTGTTTGGATTTCTGCTCTATGCCGGCTATTTGTCCTATAAAAGTATTGATTGGACAATTTTAAAAAGACTCGAAGCTGAACCATTAGTTCTTCCAACTCCTATTCCAGCCACTCAATCAGCTCAAATTGCTCCCTCTGCCACTCCTTCATCTTCTATTAAAAAATAAATTAACTTAGATCACTTCTGGTTCCATGCCTGATCTCGATTTTTCCTTTTTTTAAAACTTCTAAAAGTTTAGTTGGATCATCCAATTTAACCATATTAAATCTGTTTCCAATTCTATTTTTAAAGTGAGCATCACTGTTTGCATAGGGAGGAATTCCCGATCTTAACATAAAATTTTTAGCCAATTTATGCCAAACCAAATAAAATTTTCTCTTAAACTTTTTTTCCAAGTCATCATTGTGAGTTTCTGCTCCATGAATCAAACCTTTTTTATAAAGATTCATTAAAAAATTACCTTTCAACGACATCACTCCCGACGGTATTTTTGGATGAGCTGCTATTATTAATGCACCATTTTCTACAAAATATTCCAATATTTTTATTATTGTTTTTTTTCTTATTACAATTGAGGAAGTTTTTTCTCTAATTTTATATTGTTTTAATTTCTCTTCGACTAATTTTGGATCCAAACCCAACACTAAAATATGGCCGTTCAAAACGGATAATTCACATCCAGGAATCACATATATTCCATATTTTTCAAAAATTTTTTCTGGGTTAAATTTATTTGGCAAATTATGATCAGTTATTGCCACCACATCCAAACCTCTTCTTTTTGCCGTCATTAACATTTCTTTAACGCTATTCTTTCCATCACTTCTAGACGTGTGCATATGAAGATCAAATTTTAACCATTTCTTTTTTGGCGCCATGTTTTAGATTTTACACCCTGAACAGACCAATATTTTAATATTCTCTTAATGGTTTTTGTAATTTTCCTAAAGTTTTTATTTCCAATTTACAAACAAAATTATATATTTTCTGTATTTCTTCTCTAATAAAATCAACATTTTCACCTTCACTTTTTAATTCCCCTAAAACTAATTTAATTGACTTATCATAATCATTTTTAAATTTTTTATTAATATTTTCCCAACAAATATCTTTTAAAATTTCTAATAATTTTCTTTCATAGGGGATTTTATTAATTAACATTAAATAGGCGATCATTGGATAACTTAAAGAATAAGTATAGAAAGCTGTATTATCATTCGACATAATACTGCTATTTATTGGGTCATATTGAATATCGTAAAATTTATCACCAGATGACAAATAACATTTGGCCTTATTTCCATTTATTTCTAACATATCGTCAGCAATCGCCGTCAATGCTTCGTAAATTTTTGAGATATGAGGTTTCTTCCAAATCATAGATTTTTATTTTTGTTGCCCCGCATGGATTCGAACCACAGTACTCAGCTCCAAAGGCTGATGTCCTACCATTAGACGACGGGGCATTGTCTTTATGTGCCGATGGAGGGACTTGAACCCCCACACCTTGCGGCATACGCACCTCAAGCGTACGTGTATACCAATTTCACCACATCGGCAAGTTGTTGTGGCCACTGAGGGACTCGGACCCCCGACATCTTCGATGTAAACGAAGCGCTCTACCAACTGAGCTAAGTGGCCCTCAGGGTCTAAATAAAGTGAGCGAGAGACGGGATTCGAACCCGCGACCTTCTCCTTGGCAAGGAGACGCTCCACCAATTGAGCTACTCTCGCATATCTATATATTATATCAATTTGTGCCGAAGGTCAGACTCGAACTGACATCCCAGGTTTTTCAGACCAGTGCCGTGACCATCTTGGCTACTTCGGCTAGAAGTGTCCTTATTATAAACAACTTTACACTAAAACTAAAGAATTAAGTGCCAAGGGTGGGACTTGAACCCACAAGTCTTACGACACACCGTTCTGAGCGATGCTTGTATACCAATTTCAACACCTTGGCTTAGGCCAATTATACCAATATCATTAAAATTATTTATACCCATTTTATCTAAAATTGATATAATACTGACACAATGTTTGCCGCAGTGGTGAAACTGGTATACACGCAAGACTTAAAATCTTGTGCTCTCAACAAGCGTGGGGGTTCGATTCCCTCCTGCGGCACCAAAGTAGAAGCGGGTTTACCCGCCGAAGCTTCAGCGAAGGCGGGGATTGGCGCAATTGGCTAGCGTGCACGCTTTGGGAGCGTGAGGTTGCAGGTTCGAATCCTGTATCCCCGACAAAATCTGCGGGTATAGTTTAGTGGTAGAACGAGAGATTTCCAATCTTTCGGCGGGGGTCCGATTCCCCCTACCCGCTCCAATTTTTAATTAATTCCATCAAATGTATGAGAAAGAACCCCAAAATCATTTCCGAGAAACTATTGTCAATGAAGCCCTAAAATTGGTCGGTTTTAATTCGCGTAATCATCCAAAAGATAATGAAGATCATCAATTAGGTTGTTCTTTTGAAACTGGCTTCGACTGTTCTGGTTTTGTTAAATATGTTTTACAGAAATCTGGTATTTCTGTACCAGGAGAAATAAGACACGCCAGTGAATTTTTTGATCATTTTGGAGTATTAACTCATATACCCCGCCAAGGAGATTTAGTCTTTTTTAGTAGAAACGGCTTAGTTCCCAGACATGTTGGAATTATGATTAATAATCAAGAATATATCCATTCCCCAGGAAAAAATGGTGAAAGAATTGAAATAAAAAAATTAGAAGAGACGGAAATTTTATTAGAACATCCAAACCAATTATATTTAAAAAACCCAATTGGTTTTAAAACTCCAACCATTTCTAATGGTCGATGGCAACAAATAATTTAATATTGATATAATTACCCCATGTTAAAAGAACCTACTTTTGTTCCGGTTGGTACTCAAGCCACGGTCAAATCACTAACTCCAGAAGATTTAAAAGCCATTGGTGTGGAAATTTTCTTTTGTAATACCTATCATTTATATCTTCGTCCCGGTGATAAAGCTATTAAAAAATTTGGCGGACTTCATAAATTTACCCGATGGGACGGTCAATTGATCACCGATTCCGGTGGTTTTCAAGTTTTTTCTCTTGGTAAAGACCATAACGGCGCCGGTTCTTTAATCAAAATTTCCGAAGACGGTGTCGAATTTCGATCTCACCTCGACGGCGCTCTCCATTTTTTTACTCCTGAAAAATCAATTCAAATTCAACATAATCTTGGCGCTGACAATATTATCGCTTTCGATGAATGTACTCCCTATCCAGCCACCAAAGAATATGCTCAACAAGCTTTAGACCGTACCCATCGTTGGGCAGTCAGGTCCTTAATTGAACACAAAAAATTAAACAAAAAACTTAATCAAGATTTAAAATTATACGGAGTTATTCAGGGTAGTTATTATAAAGATTTACGACAGCAATCAGCCGAATTTATTTGTTCTCAAGATTTTGACGGTATCGCCATTGGTGGGGTTTCTGTTGGCGAACCAAAAGACAAAATGCGTCAAGCTGTTGAATGGGTTTTGCCTTATGCTCTTAAAACCGGCAAACCAATTCATTTATTAGGAGTTGGTGAAGTTGATGATCTTTTTGATTTCTTTGGGCAGGGGATTACCTCTATGGATTGCACTCTTCCTACCCGTATGGCTCGCGGCGGTCAATTTTTACATCGCACCGGCAATGCTAAATTTAATCTAAAAAACCGATTTAAAGATCAGATTATGCACATCAAATACAAAAATGACCAAACAACTCTTGATAAGGATTGTCAATGTCCCACTTGTCAAAAATACGACAAAGCTTACATTCACCATCTCTTTAAAACCCAGGAACTTTTAGGCTACCGACTAATGTCTCTTCACAATATCTATTTTATGACTCACACTACCCAGCTTATTCGCAATGCACTAAAAGACGGCACTTTTGAAAAACTCAAAATTGATTGGCTTGGTAGGTTATAATTAATCATATGTCTAAAATAATTCTCGTTACTGGTGGCGCCGGCCACGTCGGTTCTCATATCATCGAACAATTAATTCAAAAAAATCCCGAAGACAAGATAATTTCTCTCGATAATTATTCCAATGGCAGTAAAGATAATCATATTATTGGAGCTGAATATCGCGAAGGTCATACCAAAGATATTGACAAATTAATCCCTGAAACTCCAAATATTGTTTTTCATTTAGGTGAATATGCCAGGATTACCCCATCTTTTGATGATATTGAAAAAGTTTATGACCAAAATATTGTCGGAACCTTTGCTGTTGTTGAATTTTGTCGAAAAAAGGGTGTTGGTAAATTAGTTTATGCCGCATCTTCCACTAAATTTGCTACTAACGGTGAGGAACGCAATGCTAATCCTTATTCTTTTTCCAAAGCCATGAATGTTGATCTTATTAATAACTATGGCCATTGGTACAATCTGCCCTACGCCATTTGTTATTTTTATAACGCTTTTGGACCAAGAGAAAAAGGTACCAGTAAATACGCCACTTTAATTGCTAAATTTGAACAACAATATCTCAATAATGAACCTTTTACTGTGATTAAACCCGGAACTCAAAAACGCAATTTTACCTATGTTGGCGATTTAGCTCGAGGTATTATTTTAACCGCCGAAAAAGGCAACGGTGACGGCTATACATTGGGAAATATCAAAGAATATTCAATAACCGAAATAGCCCAAGCTTTTGGTGGACCAATAAATTATATTGATGGTTATCCAGGCCGAACTGAATCCGGAGAAGCCCCCAACAAAGCTCGTGAAGAACTCGGTTGGAATACAACTGTTGATATTCTCGATTACATTAAAGAATTTGTTGCCAATCACCCACAAAACAAATAATGTCAAAAACTTTTCTCGCCGTTAATTTTGGTTGCCGTGTTAATTCTGCCGAAACTAATCAATGGTCTCAAATTTTAGTCAATCAAGGTTATCTCCCTACAATTTCTAATCCCGATTTAATTTTAATTAACACTTGTTCTGTTACTAAAAAAGGGGAGAAAGAATCCCTAAATAAAGTCAAAAATCTTCATTTAAAATATCCCGACGCCAAAATTTATGTCACCGGTTGTGCTAATTTGGAAAAAATAAAAGATCTTTCCAATATATTCATTAATCCAAAAGAAGAATTATTAAAAACATTAAATTCTTCCTACACTCCAAAAATTAAAGATAAATTTAGTCATACTCATCGTTTTCTATTAAAAATCCAATCTGGTTGTACTCAATTTTGTTCCTATTGTATTGTTCCCTTTAAACGCCCCAAATTATGGTCACTAGAAATTAATAAAGCAATTGAAACCGTTAATAAGGCAGTTTCTGATGGATATACCGAAATAATAATCACTGGAGTTAATATTGATCAATATCAATATGATTTTTCAACCTTAATTAAGGAAATTTTAGAAAAAACTGATATTAAACTAATTAGTTTTGGCTCCATCCCAATCAATTGTATTGATCAAAAATTTATTAATCTTTTCAAGAGTTATCCAGAAAGATTATCTAATTTTCTTCATATTCCAATTCAATCCGGCTCTGACAAAATTCTAAAACTGATGAACCGCCCTTACAATTCTCAAAAAATTAAAGAAGTAACTGAAAAACTGAGATCTGAAATCCGAGATCTAAAATTAGGTACAGATATTATTGTTGGTTTTCCAACCGAAACAGAATCAGATTTTCAAGAAACTTTAAATTTGTGTCAAAAAATTGGTTTTTCTAAAATTCATGTTTTTAGATATTCACCCCGTCCAGGCACTAAAGCCAGAATTATTTTTGAAAACTCACCTAAAATTTCTAAAGACGTTGTAAAATCTCGTTCCCAAATTATCTTCCAAAATAAACTTCCATCTCGTCAAAAACCTTAAAACTAAACGATACTTCTTGTCCAGGAAATCTAGCATTTTTACCCCAAATATAGGCTTTACCAACATCATCCCTCATCTGATTAGAAATTCTTTTTAAGACATCATCCAAAGTGCTGGTATTTTTAAAAATTAAAGGTTTAACATAATCCGCCTCCATATTTCTTTCTTCCTTTAAATAAATTCTTACCAGTCCTAGTCCTTTCCATAATTTTTCTTTAAAATCATCCAAACCAATTCCTTTGTCAGCACACATCAACACCAAGTTATCTTTTTTACCTACCATTCTTGGATCAAAATTTTTAGCCAAATCAATTTTGGTCACTACCTCCACTGAAGCCATGTATTTAATTGATTTCGACATCGAATCAACCAATTTATCAATTCCTTCAACTTTTTCTCCGATTTGAATAATGGCATTACTTAAACCCATTTCTTTGGCCACTTCCACTACTGTTTCCTTTTCAAAAGATTTATATGGATCAATCACCTGAATTGCCCCTTTATGAGTCCTGTGAATCGAGATTTTAGCCGGTCTAGTATTAAGTCTCATTCCAGATCGATAAAGCTCATCTTCCACCTGTTTTAGCCAATTTATTCTTTTGATATCTGTCATTAAAACCACCAAATCACTAGCTCTAATAACTGATAATACTTTTTTTCCGAAACCCTTATTTTTAGTTGCTCCTTCAATAATCCCTGGTAAATCCAAAATTTGTATTTTAACTCCCTTATATTCCATCATTCCCGGCACTACCCCTAATGTTGTAAAGTCATAATTTCCTACTCGAGACTCAGCGTTAGTAACTGCATTCAATAAAGTTGATTTACCTACACTTGGTAAACCAACCAAAACCACAGAAGCATCTCCTGAGTGTTTAATTGCATATCCAACTCCACCGCCGCCACCTTTAGATCCACCACCATTCAATTCATCATTCAATTTGGCCAATCTGGCTTTCATTATTCCATGATGATGTTCTGTCCCTTTATGGTACGGCAAATCCCGAATTTCTTTCTCTATTCGAGAAATCTGCATTTTAATAATTTCTTCTTTTGTCATTTGCTAAAATTAACTACACAAATTATGTTTTTTATATTTTTGCTGATTTTCAGCCTTCTTTTTAATAGTCATATTTTAGCATCTGATAATATTTTTGGCCTTCATCTATCCCAAACCGAAGATATTCATCAAGCCAGTAAGGTGATAAATTCTCAAAATGGTGATTGGGGTTGGGCTACTGTTGTTATTAAAATTGACCAATTAGACAAAACTACCTGGCAGGATTTTTTTGATAATTGCCGAAAATACCACATTATTCCCATAATTAGAATTGCTACTATTGGCGAAGGTGAAAATTGGAAAGTTCCAGACTATTCCGATATTGACCATCTTGTTTCATTTTTAAATTCTCTAAACTGGCCCACCAAAGAACAACACATTATTTTATTTAATGAAATCAATCATGGTGCTGAATGGGGTGGGGAAGTTAATATTAAAGATTTTACCGATAAAAGTTTTTATGCTGCTAAAAAATTTAAAGAAACTAATTCAAATTTTTTTATTTTATCCAGTGCCCTTGATTTAGCCGCTCCTGAAAAACCACCTCAATTTAAATCCGCCGAAAATGTTTACAAAGAAGTTCTTTCTATAAATCCAAATTATTTTAACAACATCGATGGATTAGCTTCTCATTCTTATCCTAATCACGGTTTTATCGGCAATCCAAAAGACACTGGTCAACACAGTATTCACGGTTATCAATGGGAATTGGATTTATTAAAAAAACTTGGTGTTAATAAAGAATTACCAGTTTTTATTACTGAAACTGGTTGGCCTCACCGTGAAGGTGTTAAATCTCAAAATAATTTTTATACTACCAAAACAACTTCTCAATTTTTGATAGAAGCTATAAATCTTTGGTCCTTGGATCCAAAAATCAAAGCTGTTACTCCTTTTATTTATAATTATTGTCAAGAACCATTCGATCACTTTTCCTGGCTAAATCAAGATGGGAACCTTTTTCCTGAATATCAAAAATTAATTGATTTGCCTAAAAAACAAAACAATCCAGAACAAATTACCAAATATCAACTCGAAAAAATAAATATTCCTTTTTTAATTTTCGAAAATAACGAATATTCTGGTGAAATTATCTTAAAAAATACCGGCCAGTCAATTTGGGGCGAAAAAAGATTTTGTCTTACCCCGAAAACCAGTCCTAATATTATTACCACTGAAATTTGCAGTGATAACAATCTTGTTTACCCTGGTCAATATAAAATTTTTAAATTTAAATTTACGGTCAATAAACTCGAAAATTACCAAGATAAAACCTATATCTCCTGGGGTGATTTAGATGATTTTGAAATTAAAAAATTCACCAAAGAATCAACTCTCTATCATCCAAAAGAAAATTTATTTAAAAGAGTTTTAAATTCTTTCAAATCATTTTTTATCAAAAAATAACCGGCAAGTCTGCAAATATGCAACAACCTGCCGGTCAAAATTTTTAAGAAAGAGCAAAGGTATCTTCAATAATAAATTTATCTCTAGGATGAAAAAACCAGGGTTTATGAGTATCCTTATAACAAACAATTTTTTCAACTTTTCTTCTCTCTTCTATCAGTCTGAAAACTTCTTTTTTAGAGAAATAATCCAACAACATTGAATAAATTCTCAGAGATTCACCTTTGGAATGACATTCAATGAAAAATCCTATTCGTTCTTTATCGAAAAATTCATGGACGATAAAAACTGTTTCATCTTTCGATCTGTCAACTTCTAAAAGTTGTAAATATCCATTTTCTCCTTCCTTGTATCGATGAACAGTAATTTCGAAACAAGAATTAAAAACTCGCTGACCTGATTTTGCGCAAAAACCCATTTTTAATCTCCCTCCAAATATTGTTTTTTTTTTGAATTGAAAGAATATTTCTTCTCTTCTCCTCTCTTTTTTTATTTTAATGTCCCAAACGCTATGTTTGTTAATTATTAGGGATAATAACACAAAATTTACAATTTCAGCAATCTAACATTTCTTCCAGTGCCGAATAAAATATTTTTGTTTTAGTTTTTTACAATCTACGATCTAATATTTATTATCTAATATCTCTTCAAGTGCCGCAGAGAGGACTTGAACCTCCATGGGTTTCCCCACACGGTCCTAAGCCGTGCTTGTATACCAATTTCAACACTGCGGCATTTTAGTATCTGAAAACTGGCGTCCAGTTACCGATTGCTCGATACCGAATGCCAGATTTCAAACACTAAAGTGTGGGTCCGGCGGGACTCGAACCCGCGACCAATCGCTTAAGAGGCGACCGCTCTACCAACTGAGCTACAAACCCTCAAGTACGCCCAGAGGGAATCGAACCCCCATCAATAGTTCCGAAGACTACTACTCTATCCATTGAGCTATGGGCGCAAAAAATCTAAGTATCCCCAGCAGGGATCGAACCTGCGACCTCTTCCTTAGAAGGGAAGCGCTCTATCCAACTGAGCTATGAGGACAAATAAGTTACCCTGTATTTTATCAAAATATCTTTATTTTCGGGACAAATAAGCACCAGTTTCTGTATTTACTAAAATTTCTTCACCAGTCTTAATAAACAAAGGTACTAAAACTTTCATTCCAGTGTCTAATATTGCCGTTTTTGTGGCATTAGTTGCTGTATCACCCTTAACTGAATTTTCAGCTTCAACTATTTTAAAAGCAATTGTCTTAGGTAAACCAATTCCTACCGCCTTTTCATCATAGAATTTAATTCTATATAAAAGACCTTCTTTTAAATAAACCTTATCATCACCAATTATTTCCACTGGTACTGTATATTGTTCAAAACTTCTTGGTTCAATAAAAACATAATTCGATCCATCAAAGTAAGAATATTCAGCTTCATGTGTTTCCACTAAAACCTCTTCCACTTTTTCCCCAGATTTGTAGGTGTAATCTACTATTCTTCCAGTGTAAAGATTTTTAAGTTTAGTTTTATAAAAAGCTGAACCTTTTCCTGGTGAGGTAAAAGATGTGTCCACTATCATGTATGGCTCATTTTGGAAAAGAATATAAATACCTCTTTTGAATTGTGATGTTGATATAACTCCCATAGGCTTGATTTTAACACAAAATTTTAAAATTTTTCCAAAAAAAATCCCAGAGCATGCTTTTAGAGGAGCCACCCCAGGATCTGCTTAAAACTATATCAAAACATGATATGTAAGTCAATACACAAATATTACATATCGAAACTACCATTTTTAAGCTCTTCTATAAACTGATTTACTCCATTAGCCCAAGAACCATTTGAACTTGGACAATATTTTTTCATCATCAATTCTGGAGTATTTAAACCTTTGTCAAAATATTGTCTTTTTAGATATTCCGCATAGCTCTTAATAGCCAGCTCATAATTATCAAATTTAAGAGTCCCATTTTTATGAATTCCATAACCCCAACAATTATGAGATTCCTCGGGAGCTTTTTTACACAAGTTAGATTCTTGTTGAGCAATCGCTACAATCCAATAATATTCATATCCATAAGTCTCTGACAATTCAAAAATTAAATCCGAATAAGGAACAAGAGGGGAATTATATTTTTCTAGATATTTTTTAATCAACATTGGTCTGGCATCAGCCCCAGTCGCAATTGTATTTACAGAAATATCTTTATTTTCAATTTCACCAGCCGATCCAACTATTACATTTTCCAATCCATTTTTTCCAAATACAACATTTTTTTTACCAAAATTACCAGATAAATAAGTTAATTCAGCGACACCAACAATCAGTGTTAACATAAAAAAAACCGGCATCAACAACAACCGTTTAAAATTAAACAATGGTTTTTCAATCACTGTTCTCATGTTATCATAATGGCACTTATGAAAACAAACTCCACTGATCTAAAAAAACAAGACAATAAAGTTTTTAGTTTAAATGTTGAAATTAAATTAGCTGATATTAAAGAGGAATATCAAGAGCATTTAAAGCATTTTCAAGCCAATTACGAAAGTAAAGGTTTTCGAAAAGGCAAGGTTCCTCTAGATGTAGTTGAGCAAAATATTAACCCCGAAAAATTGTTTGAAGAAGTTGCTTCTCATCTAATTTCCCATGCTTATGGTGAAAAAATAAAAGAATACGAACTCAAACCAATTGTTCAACCTCAGGTTAAATTTACCAGTAAAGACGTTGATTTTGATCATGACTGGCAAATTGAAATTACCAGCTGTGAATTACCAGAAATCAAACTTAATGATAAATATTTAACCGAAGTTAAAAAAATAAATTCTGATAAAACCATTACTGATGAAAATCAAAAGATTGAAAAAATAATCGATTCTTTGGTTAATAATGGCAAAGTCGAATTGCCTGAAATTCTAATTGAATCAGATACTCAAAATCAACTTTCTCAATTAATTGATCAAGCTAGACAGGCGGGGATTAGTGTTGCTGATTATCTAAAAACCAAAGGTTTAACTCTTGAACAATATAAGGAAAATCTTAAAAAACAACTAATTAAAGAATGGACCTTAAACTTAAGCATTACCCAAATTGCCAAAGAACAAAAAATTGAAGTCACTGAAACTGAAGTTACAGATATTGCTAAAACCAACCCATCTCTAGGTCAAAACGTTAATTTTATTTACTATCTCCTTACTCAGCAAAAAGTTTTCGATTTCCTCAAAAAGTTGCTATAATAGGCCACTATGGCAGGTAGTAATTCTTTTGTTAAAAATCCACAAAAAGGTAAATATAATCCAGCATTTGATGGTGCTGAGATTTATAAGACGCCGACAAACCATCAAGTGACTGTTTCTTCTATCTTAAATGGTGTTTTAAGACCCGGTGAAACCATCGATTTTAGTCAGGAAATAAAGATTCCTGAAAAACCACGATTTGATAATTACATTCAAAAAGAACAATCCCTTTTTATTAACCAACACCAAAACGAAGTTGAAAAAACTATTCAGGATCTTCGCATAGAAATTAAAAACCTTGTTCAAGTTACTGAAAATCTTGACCATGAAGTAGAACAGTCAACCAGTCAAAATATAACCGAGGCTAATAAATATCAATTATCTTTCTTAGAAAGAATCAAGAACTTAATTGTCCAATTCCGTCGAAACATAAATGAAGCTGGAGTCTGGTTAGAAAGTTTCAATCACAAAAAATCAAAACGTAATGCTTTTTGGAATAAAGCCAAAAATAAAAATGGTGGTGAAAAATATCTCAATAGTAGTGAACATGCGGTTGCTAGGTCAGCCAACTAATGCTAAAATCTTTCCTATCCGAGTCTATAGCTCAGTTGGTTAGAGCGCTTCGTTGACATCGAAGAGGTCAGAGGTTCGAGTCCTCTTAGACTCACACACACTTTTCTTGATAAAATAACTCATGAATTCAACAATCGATTCCAAAAAAGAAATTCAAACAATTCGTCATTCAGCCGAGCATGTTCTTACTCAAGCCATGCAAAGACTTTTTCCCAATAAATTTTTAATGGCCATGGGACCAGCCACTGATGACGGTTTTTATTTTGATTTCGAACCAATAGGGGAGTTTAAAGTCAGTGATGCTGATTTTCCCGCCATCGAAACCGAAATGGCTAAAATTGTCAAAGAAAATTTACCAATAATTAGGCAAGAAATTAGTCTAGATGATGCCAAAAAATTATTTGCCGATAATCCTTACAAAATGGAATGGTTGAATTCCATTCAAGACAGAGGAGAAATTATTACAATTTATAAAACTGGTGATGAATTTACTGATCTTTGTGCCGGCCCTCATGTTCGCTATACCAAAGGCATTAAAGCTTTTAAGCTTTTATCTATCGCTGGTGCTTATTGGCATGGCGATGAAAAAAATAAAATGCTTACCCGTATTTACGGCACTGCTTTCGAATCTAAACCAGAATTAGAGGAATATTTAAATTTAATCGAAGAAGCCAAAAAACGAGATCACCGCATTCTTGGTCAAAAATTAAAGTTATTTACCATTTCCAAATTAGTCGGTGCTGGTTTACCTCTACTCCAGCCAAATGGAATGATTATTAGAAAAGAACTTGAACAATATCTTTGGGATTTACATAAAAACAAAGGCTATTCTCAAGTTTGGACTCCACATATTACTAAAGAAGAACTTTATATAACTTCTGGCCATGCTGAAAAATTTGGTGACAATATTTTTAAAGTTCAAGGAAAAGATAAAAATGAAATTTTTTATCTTAAACCAATGAATTGTCCTCATCACATGCAAATTTTTGCCGATAATCAATTTAGTTATCGCGATATGCCAGTTCGTTATTTTGAACCAGCTACTGTTTATCGTGATGAAAAAGCTGGCGAACTTTCTGGATTAACTCGTGTCAGAGCCATTACTCAAGACGATGGTCATTTATTTTGCCGTACTTCTCAATTAGAAACTGAAATTACCACTATAGTAGGGATAATTAAAGAATTTTATACCACTTTCGGTATGATGGAAAATTATTGGGTTAGGCTTTCCACTCGTGGTCCAAAAGGTAAATATTTAGGTTCAAATGAAATTTGGGAAAAAGCCGAAACTGCTTTAAAAAGTATTTCCGATAAAAATCAGCTGCCTTACAAAATCGGTATTGACGAAGCCGCTTTTTATGGTCCAAAACTAGATTTTATGTTTAAAGATGCTCTTAAAAGAGAATGGCAATTAGCCACTATCCAATGTGATTTTAATTTGCCTGAAAGATTTGATCTTTCTTTTACTAACGAAAAAGGTGAAAAAGAGCGTCCAGTTGTTATTCATCGAGCCATCTCCGGATCTATCGAAAGATTTATGGGTATTTTAATCGAACAATTTGGAGGGGCTTTCCCAACTTGGATTTCTCCAGTTCAAGTCAAAATAATTCCCATCACTGATTGTCAACTTGAATATGCCCAAAATATTGAAAAAGAATTAAAAGAAAACGGTATTCGAGTTGAAATTGATGATAAATCCGAAACCATGCAAAATAAAATTCGAAATGCTGCCGGTGAAAAAATTCCTTATATGATAATTATCGGTGGTCGCGAAGCTGAAAACAACACTATTTCAGTCCGTCAACGAGACGGTCAAGACCTTGGTATAATGCCTTTATCTCAATTTATTGATTCTCTTAAAGATCAAATTTCAAAAAAGAGCCTAAATCTGGTAAAATAGACAAATTATATGAGTAGTTTCAAAACCAATTCACCTCGCAAGTTTTATAAAATAAACCACTATATTAACGCGCCAACTATCCGACTTTTAAGTGATGATGGTAAACAAATTGGAATTGTTTCAATTGACGAAGCCCGTCAACAAGCCCAAGAAACAGGTTTAGACTTAGTTGAAATTAATGGTAATGCTATACCTCCCGTTGTTAAATTAATTAGTTTTTCCAAGTTTAAATATCAAGAATCCAAAAAACTCAAATCTGAAAAAAAAGGAATTAAAGGTGGAGACTTAAAAGAGATTCAAATGAGCCCATTTATCGGTCCTGGTGACTATGAAACCATGATCAAAAGATCCCAAAAATTTTTAACTGCTGGAAATAAAATTAAATTAAGTGTAAAATTCCAAGGTCGCCAAATGAATCATCAGGAATTTGGCCACAATCTAATTGCAAAAGTTAAAACCGATTTACAAGAATTTGGCTCTCCAGAGGGTGAAGCCAAGCTTATCGGAAAAAGATTAATGCTTACATTCACTCCTGTCAAAAAAAACGGGGGCACAAAAAATGAAGAAACAAAGTAAAAAAAAGAAAATAAGAAAATCTGTTTCTAACAGATTTGAAGTTACCAAAACTGGTAAAGTTTTGCGTATGTCATCTTTTAACCGACATTTACGTCGAAAAAAGAGTAAAAAACAATTACGCCGACTTAAAGGTAAACACCCAATCGCTAACGCTTTGGCTATTAAAGTTAAAAAATTATTAGGTAAATTATAAAAATATGAGAGTTAAAACTGGAACAGTCAGACGAGCTGCACACAAAAAAATCTTAAAAGCCGCAAAAGGTTTTTGGATGACTCGTCATAAAAGATTTAAAGTCGCCAATGAAGCAGTTATGCATTCTGGTATGTATGCTTTCAAAGGTCGACGTCTTCGTCGCCGAGATATGCGTCAAGTTTGGATCACTCGTTTAAATGCTGCTTTAAAACCATTTGAAATTAAGTATTCCGTTTTTATTAAAACACTTAAAGACAAAAAAATTGAATTAAATCGAAAAACATTATCAGAAATTGCTATTAAAGATAATGCTTCATTTAAAACTATCGTCGATTTTATAAAGAAATAAGGGGACTTATTTAAAAAATTAATTAAAAGCCCCTGAAAAGGGGCTTTTTTAGTAAAATAAACCATGAATCAAAATTTAGACAACATTAAGATTCAATATTTAGAAAAAATTTCTAATCTCAAAACCGACCAAGAATTAGAAAGTTTACGAATCGAACTTTTTGGTCGTAATGGTTTAGTTAATGATTTGTTTTCCAAAATCAAAGACATTCCAAACGAAGAAAAACGTCAATACGGTGCCGATCTTAATCAACTCAAAACCGAACTAGAACAATTATTATCAAATAAAACAGTAGAAAAATCTGAAAAACTGACATCTGAAAAACTGACATCTACAATTTTTGGCTTGCCAAAAATCGGTCATCTTCACCCTATTACTCAAACTGAAAGACAACTAAATCAGGTTTTCAAAAAGCTTGGCTTCTCTGTTTACAACAGTCCTGAAATTGTTACCGACGAATTTAATTTTGCTCGCCTTAATGTTCCCAAAAATCATCCCGCTATGGATATGCAGGATAGCATTTATATCAAAGAACCAGAATATCTTCTTCGCACTCAAACCTCTGCCATTGAAGCCTATTTGTTAGCTCAAAAAAACAAAGATTTGCCTCTCCGGGCTGCTTTTCCTGGAAGTGTTTTTCGAAATGAAAAAGTTAATCGTAGTAACCATTTTGTTTTTCATCAATATCAAGCCGTTGTTGTCGATAAAAATGTCACCATGAAAGATTTAATTGGCACTATGGATTTAATGTTTAAAACTCTTTATGGTCCTGATGTTGTCGTTCGCTATCATGCCAAATATTATCCCGAAGTTGAGCCAGGTGTCGGTCCTGATATGCAATGTTTCAGTTGTCACGGCGTCGGTTGTCCTCTTTGTAAATATGCCGGCTGGATCGAAATGGGCGGCAGCGGCATGATTCATCCTAAAGTTTTAGAAATGGCTGGTATCGATTCTAAAGTTTGGTCTGGTTTTGCTTTTGGTATGGGTCTTGATCGCTGGACCATGGCTCAAAAAAATATTAAAGACATCCGCACCCTCATGGGTGGAAATTTAGCCTACAAACCAAACGAATTATGAAAATAATCTATTCCGAACTCAAAAAATTTTTACCCGATCTTTCAGTTGAACCTCAACAACTCCGCGATGATTTAACCATGATTGGTCATTTCACTAATTTTTTTGAAAAAATTGACAATGAAATTGTTTTTGATTTAGACATTAAAGTTAATCGTGGTGATTGTCTTGGATATTATGGTTTAGCTAAAGATTTATCTGTTTTTTATAATCTTCCTCTCCAAAATTTATCATCTACGATCGATGATCTAAAATCTAACTACTCTCTCCCAATCCAAGTAAATACTTCAAATGTCAAACGAGTCATGGCTGCCAAAATCTGCCATATAAAAAATTCTTCCTCTCCACAATGGCTTCAAACTTTTCTTAAATGTCATGCTTCCAAATCCATTAACACTATTGTCGATTTAACCAACTATATTATGTTTTTATATGGCATTCCCAATCATGCCTTTGATACCTCCAAATCGACTGACAATCTTATCTGGGAAATGAATTCTAAATTTAAAGAATTTACCAGTCTTGATGGCTCAAAATTAACTCTAAATAATGACATCTTGATGATTAATAACCCTAACAAATCTCTCAGCCTTAGTTTTTGGGGAGGAGAGGCTTGTGCTATTGATTTGGAAACTACTGACATAATTGTTGAAGTTGCTATTTATGACCGTACCACTGTCCGCCAAAACAGTCGTCAATTAAAATCTGTTACTGAAGCCAGCATTCGTCTTGAAAAAGATCTTGATCCTGAATTAATTCCCACTGCTTTTAATCATTTAGTTAATTTAATTTTAGAAAATTGTGGAGGTCAAATTACTTCCCAAATCTTTGATCACTATCCTCAAAAAATAGAATTACCTGAAATCGAATTCAATCCCCAAAAAGCCTCTTTAGTTTCTGGTATTGAAATTCCTACCGATTTTTCTCTTGATTGTTTAGCTCGTCTTGGTTGTCAAATAAATAATTCTTTAATTACTCCACCATCAGTAAGAAAAGACATTTCCATTGAAGCCGATTTAATTGAAGAAGTAGTTCGTTTTTGGGGTTACCAAAAAATTCCTCTTAATCAACCTCTCGTCTTTAAAGAATTAGCCGATATCACCCCCAAAGAAATTTACTTAATCGAAAGCCTTAAAGATAAACTAGTTGAACTTGGTTATGATGAAGTTCTAACTTGGCCGTTAGTTACCACTCCTGTTGACGAAAAAACTGTTATAACCACTCAAAACAGCATTAATTCCGAGGCTATTTATCTTCGCCAGTCTTTAATTCCATCTCTGGTTCAACAGCTCGATCAATATAATCGTTTTAAATTACCAGAAACTCAATTTTTTGAAATTGGAAAAGTTTTTTCTAAAGCCGGGGATGATTATGTTGAAAAAAATGCCTTAGGTATCTATCATTATAACCCAGCTCAATTACTAGAAAACCTTCAACAATTAAATCTTGAAGCTAAAATTATTGATAATAATTTTGCTGAAATAATAATTGATAATCTTTCTAAACCAGAAAATTATATTCCCAAAATAAATGAAAACAATGCCTTCGAACTTACCTCTCAGATTATCACTCTCGACGCTAATCTTATTTTAGAAACCAAAGAGGATCCAACTAAATTAATTGCCAAATATTCAGACATCATTGGACCAAAAATACTTTGGAAGCTGATTATTACAGATATTTATCAAGATCCAAAAACTAATAAGTACCGTTACACTTTCCAAGCTTCATATTTTAATACCGACGACAAAACAGCCAAAGTACTTCATTTAAAAACTTTCGATTTAATTTAATTAAATGTCAATTTAAACCCAGTTATTTTGTAAATATACATACACAGTATGTATTAGCAGTCAGACTAATAGACTGCTAAATACCTGCCATTTTTATATTTATCCTATCTTTAGGGAGAAGGTGTTGCAGTTGGAGAACTTATTGGCACAATTGGCGTATTTTCTGGAGTATTGGTTGGACTAGGAATTGGAGTTGGAGTTGCATCCCAAGGAATATTAACTCCAAAAAGAGATTCTTTTTCTTGGACATTACCATCCTTATCTGTTGCCTTAACTTTAATAATATGCTTGCCATCTTCTAAATTAAGTTCCATTTCGTATGGTTTTTCCGTCCATGTCTTTTTTTCAACTCCATCCAGCCAAAGTTTTACTTCTATAATTTTCTTTGAAGAAGTGGCCGTTATTCTAGCTGTAAAATTTCCAGTAGCAGTTGTGGTTCTGTCAGCTGGCGAATCAATCGATAAACCTATTAAACCACCACTGCGACAATAACCGGTCGGTGGAAAATATTTACCATTATCTGATTGTTGTGAAATCCAAGTATTTATACCTTCCTGCCATCTATTTTTGCCATCAGTTGAAACCGGGTCGCTTTCTGAAAAATTAAAAAATTCTTTAGAATCATAATTCCCACTTGTCACATCTTCAGGAGTAGCTAGTCCAGTTAATCCTCGACAAATTTTTAAATTCATATGAATTGGATCAGAAATAGAGGATTGGGTTCCGTCAATAAAATATTCTTTTTTAGAAACAAAACCATCATGAGCTAAATAACCCGAAATTTTATCAACATCCAGATTAACAATCTTATCTGGAATCGAAAAATCTTCTTTATTTCTTTTTGGTAAACTAGAAACCATTATCTTTTTCCAAATTGGAGTTGCTCCAGATACACCAGAAGCAATTTTTCCCATTGGGCTATTATCATTATTTCCCACCCAAACTGCACTTAATAAATTAGGTGTCCAGCCAATTGCCCAATTATCCCTTTTATCATTTGTTGTTCCTGTTTTAACTGCAACTTGATATCCCGAAACTTGAAGACCGTTAACAGCTCCAAAAGTTAATTCCCGAGCACTATTATCAGATAATATATTTGAAATAATAAAAGCTTCTTGTGGTGTCATTACTTTTTTACCATCCGGTACTTTATATTCTTCCAAAACTCGACCATTTCTATCTTCAACTTTTAAAACTCCTATTGCTTTCATGCTAGTACCACCATTTGCAAAGGCTGTATAAGCCGAAGCCAATTCAATCATCTTAACTTCAGCTCCCCCAAGTGTTACCGCAAAACCAAACTTTGATAAATTTTCTTTTGTTGGTTCTAAGGTAGACATACCCATGTCATAGGCCAATTTCAACATATTCTCCACTCCCACATTGGCTAATGTTTTTACTGCTGTTATATTTATTGAATTACCTAAAGCATCTCTTAGAGACATTGGTCCGTTAAATTTACCGTTGTAATTTTTTGGACTATAATCTTTTTGTCCTCCAACCCCAGCAAAAGTGACCGGAGTATCCATAATCATGGTTGCCGCTGTCATTCCTTTTTTCAAACCAGCTAAATAAGTTACTGGTTTAATTGCCGAACCTGGCTGTCTTAAAGCCTGGGTCGTCACATTAAAAGCTCCATCCGTTTTGTCTGAAAAATAACCCCTAGATCCTACCATTGCTAAAACCTGACCATTTGTCGGATCTAAAATTAAAGCCGCTCCATTACTTATTCCCAAATTTTCAGCCTTATCAACTTCCTCACTTACTATTTTTTGAGCTTGTTCCTGTAGTTCTAAATCCAAAGTCGTCGTAATTTTAAGGCCTCCGCCTTCAACTACATCTTCTCCATATTTTTCTGCTAATAATTCTTTAATCCAAAAAACAAAATGCGGTGCCTTTGTTATTGAACTATTATCATTAAATTTATAATTTTTAACTTGTTCCATAGTTTCAGTCGCTAATTCTTTACTAATATAGCCATCCTCAACCATTCTATTTAATACATGATTCGTCCTATTTATATAAGCCACTGGTGTTTTCGAGAAAGGGGAATAAACACTAGGTAGTTGAGGTAATCCTGCCAAAATTGCACATTCTGCTAAATTCAGTTCTTTAACTGGTTTATTGAAATATTGTTCTGCTGCTGGACCAACCCCCCAAGAGGCTCCACCATAAGGTGCTTCATTTAAATACATCGACAAAATTTCATCTTTACTATATTTAGCATCAATTTGGATTGACAAAATCAATTCTTTAATTTTTCTAGTCAAAGACCTTTCAGTTGTTAATAAAACATTTCTGGTTAATTGTTGAGTTAAAGTTGAACCACCAGTTACTTTTCCAAAATAAAAAACATTCTTAACAATTCTAAATGGAGTTAACGGGTCAAAACCATTATGTTTATAAAAATCCTTATCTTCTACTGCTACCGTTGCTTTTTTCAAATAATCAGGAATATCACTGAAAACCACTGGGTCTCTTCTTGCTTGATCGTAAATATCATATAAAGGATTATTATTTCTGTCATAAACTTTACTTGAATAGCCATCCCTTCGCACCACTTTGGTTGGTGATGGTAAATCTTTTGAATACCATACAAACAAAACTATTAAAGCCACAAAACCAATAGCTGCTAAAATCAAAATCGCTCGAAAAAATCTAAACCAAAAATCCTTGCTTTTAAAATTAACCTTGCTTTTAATTTTCATCTTTAAATTGGCAAAATTAATAACAATCCAGTTTTTTATTTTTATGAAAAAATTTATTAATTTATCTTTCATTTAATTAAAACCATCAATGGAGCCATCAAACCAGATAATAACAACATCATCAAAGTCACAACCAATATGGCTTTAGTAACTGTTTTCTTCCTAATTTTCATAATCTAATCATAACACAAATATAAAACCAATTAACCCCAATTAAACCCGAAAACTAAAAAATTTTCTGATATTATTATTTTTATGGATAGCCTTTCTCAAATTCCTGGTATTGGACCTAAAATTCTTGAAAAACTTAACCGTCTTAATATTAATCATCCGAAAGATTTGCTTTATCATTTTCCCAGCCGATACATTGATTTTTCTCACTCTGTCAAAATAAATTCCGTTCTGGAAAATGAAAACATCACTATTACCGGCAAGGTTATCGACTTCAAAAATATTTTTACTCGAAACGGCAAAAATATTCAAAAAGCCATCGTTTCCGATGATACCGGAAAAATAGATTTAATTTGGTTTAATCAGCCTTATTTATCAAAAAATATTAAGGCAGGGGATAATCTTAGTTTTGCTGGCACTGTCAGTCTTTACCTAAACAAAAAAACTATTATTGCCCCAGAATACGGTCAATACAATACTGGTAAAATAATTTCTGTCTATCCTGAAACTAGTGGATTAACATCTAAATGGTTTCGAAAAATAATTCAAATCCAAATTAATAATCTATTAAAAGACATTAAAGAAACTCTACCTTCTAATTTGATTAAAAAATTTAAATTATTAGATCTTAAAATCTCTCTTCTCCAAATTCACTGTCCCACCAATCCTCAATTTTTAGAACAAGCCCGAACTCGTCTTGCCACCGAAGAAATTTTATCTCTTCAAATTCGATCCTACCTTTTGAAGAAAGAATGGCAAAAAAATATCCCCAAAACCAAATTAAAAGTTACCAAAATTATCGATAAAAAAATTAAAGATCTAATTAAATCACTTCCTTATAAACTAACCGATTCTCAGGACAAAGTTTTAGCCGAAATTTTTACTGATCTTACTAACCAAAAACAAGTTATGAATCGACTTCTTCAAGGCGATGTCGGCTCGGGTAAAACCATAATTGCTTTATTGGCTTGTTATCTAACTCATTTAAACAACTCTCTTTCAGTTTTGATTGCCCCCACCGAAATTCTCGCCAATCAACATTATCAAAACTTTCAAGAAATATTAAAAAATAAAGATATCCCTATTTTTTTGTTAACCGGCTCTAAAAAGATCGATCTTAAAAAGATACCTAAAAATGGAATTCTCATTAGTACTCATGCTGTTATTTACCAAAAATTAAATCTAAAAAACAAGATTTCTTTATTGATAGTTGATGAACAACATAAATTTGGAGTTAAACAAAGATCTTTTCTAAATTCATCACTAAAACTGCCGCATTGCCTCACTATGACCGCTACACCAATTCCTAGAACCATTAGTCTCACATTGCTTGGTAATCTAGATATTTCCATAATTGACACTCTTCCTCAAAACCGTCTTCAAATAAAAACTTTTTTAGTTCCCGACCATAAAAAAACCAGTTGTTATAAATGGATCGAAACCGAAATTAAAAAAACCGGCTGTCAAGCTTTTATTGTTTGTCCTTTTATTGATATTTCCGAATCTATGGCCAGTGTTAAATCAGCTATTCAAGAATTTGAACATTTATCAAAAGAAGTTTTCCCAAATCTTAAATTAGGCCTAATTCACGGTAAAATAAAATCAGTCGATCGGGAAAAAATTATTAAACAATTTCAAGACAAACAACTTGATATTTTAATTACCACTCCCATTATCGAAGTCGGTGTTGATATTCCCAATTCTTCCATTATTATTATTCAATCAGCTGATCGATTTGGTTTGGCAGCCCTTCACCAGCTTCGTGGCCGAGTCGGTCGAGGCCATCTTCAAAGTTATTGTTATCTTTTTACCGAATCAAACAATCAAAAAGCTATTGATCGTCTTAATTTTTTAGAAAAAAATCATAATGGTCTAAAAATTGCCGAATTTGACCTAAAAAGCAGGGGACCAGGCGAAGCTTTTTCTACTATTCAGCATGGTTTTCCCTCCCTTAAAATTGCCAGCTTTTCCGACACTAAATTAATTAGCCTCAGCCAGGAAATTTTAAAAGAGATTATTGATAATTACCCGGATTATAATTTTTCCCAAATTACCTCCGAAAACATTACCGCTGAGTCAATTATTAGTAATTAAATTACGTATTAGAAATCATTTATTTTTCTGATACAATACTCCCATGACAGCAGTACCAAAACATTGGCCATCTAGTCGCCGACAAGGCAAACGAAGAGCCTCACAAACTGGCCCTAAAATAGCCAAACCCGTAAGTTGTAAACATTGTGGTCAGCCAAAAATGGCTGGTTTTCAATGTCCAAATTGCAAACAGTGAAAAATAAATTCGATCCTCGCCATTTAAAAAGAATCAAAAACGTTCAAGCATTATTTGCTTGGGGTTGCGGTGGGATTGAATCTAAAACCGAAGAATTCGACGAAATTGTCAAAGTTGTTCCTGAAATCGATCTAATTATTCAAGAAAATGCCCCCAAATGGCCATTAGATAAAATTAACCACATAGATCTCAGTGTCTTAAGATATACTTTTTGGGAATTATTTTATCTTAAAAAGAATCCTCCAAAAGTCGTAATTGATGAGGCTATAGAAATCGCCAAAGAATATGGTACTGAAACTAGTTCTTCTTTTGTTAATGGAGTTATTGGCAGTGCTATCAAAAAATCAAATTTAGATGTTAACCAAGAAAATGAATCAAAACTTTAAGGATCTCCAGGTCAAAATTGACTACACATTTAAAGACGAAAACAAATTAGTTAAAGCTCTCACTCATCGTTCTTACATAAACGAACATCGTGACGAAAATTTACAATCAAATGAAACTTATGAATTTTTAGGGGATTCTATCCTTGAATTTTGGATTTCAGATAAATTATTTCGTCAATTTCCCCAATTTAATGAAGGTGATTTAACCAATCTTCGCTCATTAATAGTTTGCACTCAAAATTTATCATTAATAGCTTCTAATATTAACCTTGGTAATTTTATTATGCTTTCCAAAGGTGAAGAAAGACATGGTGGTCGAACTAATCAATCAATTCTAGCTGATACCTTCGAAGCCATTCTCGGATCAATCTATCTTGATGATGGAATTGTTCCCGCTTTTAAGTTTTTAGACAAAACTTTAACCGAAAGTATTTCTAAACTATCCTCAAAACAAATTTACAAAGATCCAAAAAGCCTTTTTCAGGAAATTGCTCAATCAAAAAGGGGAATAACTCCAAAATATCAGACAGTTAGTGAATCTGGTCCTGATCATCAAAAAAACTTTGAAGTAGCTGTTTATGTTGGAGAAGAATTAGTTGCCACCGGTTGTGGCAACTCAAAACAAAAGGCCGAAGAAGATGCTTCAATTAAAGCTACCAAAATCTTTACTAATCTTGTATAATCCACCATATGCTAAAAATTAAACTTGCCCCTCGTGGCAAAACTCATCAAATCACTTATCGAATTGTCATTGCTGAAGACCGCAGTAAATTAAACGGCCCAGTTATTGACGATTTAGGTTTTTATACTCCTCAAACCAAAACCATTGAAGTTGATAAACAAAAAATGGCTGATTGGATCAAAAAAGGTGCTCAAGTCACTTTCGGTGTTGATCGTCTTTTAAACCCAGATAAATATCCAAAAAAGGTAAGTCAAAAGGTTAAAAAAGAAAAAACTGAAGAAATTAAAGAAGAAGTAAAAACAGAAGAAATTCCAGTTGAAGAAGTTCAAGGATAAAATATGAATACTATAAAAGATACTCTTGAATACATTGTTAAAGCCATTGTCCCAGAAACTGAATCAAAAGATATTGTTATCACTGATTCTGAAGAAAATTCATTAATAACTTTTGAAATCAGTGCTCCATCAGAAGTTGTTGGAAAAATTATTGGAAAAGAAGGAAAAATAATTAAATCAATTCGAACTATTTTAAACCTTTCTTATCCAACCACTCGCTTCTTACTAAAGATTAAAGACTAAAAGGATTTTCTCTAATATATTTCTTGAACTCAGAGTTTCCAGTATCAACTTGATTGTTTTCTATCTTATTAAAGCTACTTATTCTGGTTATTAAGGCTGATTCTTCCTTAGATAAAATTAGGTCATCTAGTGTTATATTTTCCGTTTCAATATTAGATTTATCATTAACATAATAAGAAGAAACAGTTAAATTCAGTTGAGTTAATCCTCCTGAATTTTTAGTTTCAAATTTATCAATAAATAAGATTGGTAACGTTTTTTCTAAGGCGGAAATTAATTCTAAAGTTTTTTCTTTTGGGCCAATCATTGTTAAATTAATTGGCATTTTAACCGTATCATTAGAAGCAGAAATTTTAATAGAGCTCTCTTCTTCTTCTTCTTTTAATTCCCCAGGTGTTAAAGAAAAACTTTCAATCTGATAGCCAAAATCATCTGCCACTCCTCTTATTATTTCCACCAACAAATAAGATTTTTTATCTTTCAAAACTGCATTGTCTAAATACTCAGCATCTCTCTTTAATTCTTCTTGATCAATAGACATTAAGTATTTATTTTGTGCCTTAATTTTATCAGTATTAGCTTTAACTTCGTTAATTTTATTTTTTATTTCCCCAATTTCATTAATTTTTGGCACTAAAACCAAATTTAAAATAATAAAAAATAATACTATTAAACAAAGTGGAGGTAAAAAAAACATTAATAACGATTTCTCAATTCCAAAAACCTTATCTGGTAAATTTAAACTAAAAAATTTATTTTTTTTCATATTAAATTAACCTCCATTTCAAATTTCCAACCAGTTTTATCAACATCTATTGAATTCAATTTAGCTGATTTAAAATCAGAAAACATACCTAAATTAATATCTCTAACTTTTTCTTCAACTTCAAGCATACTAGATCCATCAACCAATAAACATTTTAATATAAATTGTTTTTTATTTTTTATTTCAAAATTTTCAAGAAAAATATTCCCAGAAAATAAATTTGTTATTTTATTAATTGAAGCTCCATATTCAAATCTCTCACTCAAAACTTTACCAACCAATTTAGCTTGGTATTTATTTTTTTTTGAAAGAACCACGCTGCTTACCAAAGATTTATATTGATTTAATGTTGAAGTATTTTCTTTTTTTGCTTTATTCAACAAAAGATTATTTAATCCTAACCAAACAAAAATAATTACCATTGATAAAATCCAACAACCTAAAAAAACACCTGTAATTAAGCTAATTTTTTTCTTGAGTTTAATTCTAGCTGCTTGAAACTTAGCTACCGATGGTAATAAATTTAAACCTTCCTTCATATTAGACCTCTTAAAGCTAAACCAACTGCTAAAGAAAATTTACAACCTTCTGTATTTAAATTATAGCCAAATTGGGTTTTGGTTGTATCTATATTTACGAAGGGTTGCAATACTTGCACTTCAATTCCTAATATCTTTGTTAATTCTTCAGCCATACCAGGTAAATTAGCCCCGCCGCCACTCAAAACCAATAATTCCGCCGGTTTACCAATATCTTCGTTAAACAAAGCCAATGTTTTTCTTATTTCTTCACTTATATCATTAAAAACCGGCATAATTGCATTTTTTATTTTTCCTTCAAGTTCATCTCCTTTCATTCCATATGCTTTTTTATACTCCTCCGCTGATGCCATATCTAAACTTAAATTTAAAGAGATTGCTCTAGTTAAAGATTCGCCACCAACTGATAAAGATCGAGCAAAATAAACATTATTTTTATTTATACTAAATACATCAGAATATTTTTCCCCCATATCAACTACCACCACTCTTTCCACCATTGGCATTCCTAATTTCAAAACCCTTCTTAATGAGATAGCAGGGGATTCCAACGCTAACAATTCCAAACCAATTGATTTGAATAATTTAAGATAACTATTTATCAAATCATTTTTTGCTGCAATTACAAAAATAGTCAATCTGCCAGAATCATCTTTTTCTATTATTTCGTAATCTATTAAAACTTCTTCTAATGGAAATGGTACAAAAGTCTCAGCTTCAAAACGAAGAGCATCCATAATTTCACTATCTTTTAGAGGTGGCAATCTTACTAATCTACTTATTACTTCATCCTCAGGCAAACTAACCACCGCCTGTTTATTTTTTATTTTAAGATCACTTAACAAATTTTTAATTACTTTTCCAGCTTCATTCAAAAATTTATCCTTATCAATCTCTTTATCTTCAAATTTAGGTGTTCTACTCTCGCCAACTGCCTCCAATATAACCTTAGAATTATCATTGGAAAGACAGGCAATCTTTACCGTATTTTGACCAATATCAATACCTAAAACGCTACTCATATGAATTAAGTATATAGACTTTTATCTCGAGACTCAAGGTACTATTAATTTCTAATTTCTTAAAGTCACATCAATTGAAAAGTTTTTGTTTGTTTCACTTGTCAAACCAGCCACTCCAGCCCCCAAGCTAAAATTAAATGTCACTTTTGATAACTGTCCATTAGGTAAAGTAGTACAATTCACAAAATTACCACAACCAGTCAATCTTAATTCATTATTATTAATAAGATTAATAGTCGAATTTCTTTTTGCCGAAAAAGAAGCAATATTATTATTTTCAACACAACTAATTAATGTTGTTTCTTTATCTTTAATACTAGTTATCAAAATAGAATTACCATTACAAACAAAATTTTGTCCATTACTATCAGCATTTAACACATTCTTTTTTAATTCATTTAAAATCCAACTGCCATTTTGAGTTACAGCATCACTGCTTTTATTTTTATTTTGAGAAGTAAAAACTCCCGACATTATTCCACTTATCGAAACCATTATAACCATCACCACTCCAACCACAATCAAAATTTCAATCAAAGTAAATCCTTTTTTCATATTCCTTTCCTCAAAAATAATCTTTCAACTGATAAACTTTGACCATCACCCCAATTTATTGTAAAAGTTATTTTACAATTTTGATCATTACACCCACTATCATGATTAATGGTATACGAATAACCTGAAAAATCACTGCCAAAATCCTTATTATTAATACCATAACTACCTCCATTCCAAAAACTAAACGAATCACTTTTACTTTCTAAGATCTTATATTCGATCAATAATTGCGACAATTCTACAGCCTTTTGTCTTTCAAAAGCTAATCTTTTAACTTTAGCCGTATTTACTACCAAAACAATTATCCCAGTTAAAACCAACACTACTATTCCCATTGAAAAAATCACATCAATTAAACTTTGTCCTTTTTTATTATTCATATATTAATCCCGATTCATCAATTTTAATATTTTTAATAGTGCTGTTGTCATTTGTAGCGATACTAATGTCTACTGTTGCTCCTACCAAAGGAGTGGCATTAGTAACAGACCTACCATCGCTAACACTAAAATAAATAGTTGGAGCCGTGATTATTATTCCGTTTGGTGAAATATCTTTATCTAAAAAAGTTTTTAAAGAAAGATTATCTGTTATTTTTATAACTCCGCTCTGACTAATCGAAACAACTATTTTTGTGGCTCCACCTAATTGATTGGTTATGGCATAATTTCTAGCCAATCTCAAATTACTCAATAATTCTTGTCTAGTAGCTTCCACTTTTTGTTTTTCATTAAAATCATTTAATGCTACTGATCCAAACCCAACTACTAACATTCCAATCGTTATTGCCACCAACAATTCAATCAAAGTAAAAGCATTTCTATTTTTCATTTCTAATTATGGGTTAGTGATACTATAACCAACTCCAGTTTCTTCCAATGTTGTTTTTAAAACATATTTATAACCAGAATTAGTATACGTATAAGCTTCTCCTTTAGGACCGGTTGGAACGGTTTGTAAATAATTAGGGACCAAAGCACTTGTTGTTGCTGGATAAGAGCTCCCAGTTCCTTGTCTATAGAGCTCCAAAGCAATTCTTATCTTCTCCAAATCAGCCATTCTTCGACTATCTCTAGCTTTTTTACTAGCTCCACTGTAACTAATTACTCCGGCAACTGTTAACACTGCAATTATGGTTATTGAAACAATCAATTCTATTAAAGTAAAACCATTTTTTTTGTTTTTCATATTTATTGTTGATTTTTCACACAAAAATGAGTTTTAACACCAACAGAAAAATTACAAGCACCAGTTGCATTAGCGTTTGCTGAGTTTTCCATCAAAGCACAAATACAATAACCTGTTGTATTACAGGTAGCACCAGAAGCACAAGCATAAGATCCATAAGCAGCACCCTTAGGATCATTTGGATAACTTTCTAAAACAGCCGTTCCACCGGCAACAGGTGTCCATGTATTACCTGCTACATAAGTAGCTGGATAACTATATGTTGGACTTTGGGAATAATATTGTTCAGCTGCCGTTTGAATATTTTTTACATCTTCCAATCTTCTAGCATCTCTAGCTTTCTTTTGCGCTCCCGAAAAGGCCACCGACGCCAAAGCTGTCAAAATTCCAATAATTGAAATACTAACCAAAAGTTCAAAAAGTGTGAATCCTTTATTTTTTTTATTTTTTTTCATATTTTTATTAATAATTAGAAATTACCAGCTTTTGAGAGTAGTATTTGGACTAGCTACTCCATAACAATAACTAACTCCACCAACTGTATAAGGAGCTGGTTGTGGGCATTGAGAATCTTTTGTATTTTCTAAATTAGCAAACAAATTAAAGGATTTACCATCAGTTTTATATTCATAAACCATAGTTGGAGATTTCGGATCTTGTGGAGTTTTTCTCATATAATAAACAATATTTGGGTCAACTCCTATACTTAATCCATTCTCCTGACCAAATAAATCGCTTGATGCCAAAGCAGGAAAAGTTCCTGTATCACTGTAATACAACATTAAAGCTTTCGAAACCTGATCCAAGTCTGATTTTCTTTGAGCATCACGAGCTTTAACTTGAGCAGTTGTAAAAGAAGATAAAGAAATCACTGTCAAAATTCCCATAATCGAAATCACCACCAAAAGTTCAACTAATGTAAATCCTTTTTTTATATTTAATTTATTCATTTTTTATCTAAAGTTCTAACGCTCTAGCGTTCTAAAGCACTAACTAATTTGCACAAACTGCAAAAATTTTGTCATCATTGGTTCCAGTATTGCACTTAGCCTGAGATTCTATATCTTCGTCTCCAGCTCCAGCCTCCAGTTGAACAGTTAAAGTGAAACTATCATAAGTTAATGGATCCGGATTATAAACATAAACAGCATCTGGAATCGATGATATATAAGTTGGAGCAATCGTTCTAAAATCTACAGGATACGATTGATTATCATTGTAATACAATCTCAAGGCATTTTTAATTGCCCCTAAATCCTGAATTTTTTGAGCATCTCTAGCCCTTTCTCTCATTCCCATAAAATTAGCCACCAGCACCGCCGACAAAACTCCAATAATCGAAATAACCACTAATAATTCAATCAAACTAAAACCCAAAATATTTTTATTCTGTTGTTTTATTAACATAGATAATATCAGTATAGCAATATTTAATTCCGTTGCACAACTGTCCATCTTTTTTACAATCAAAATCACTTTTATTTTCAAATTCAGCCGACATCTTAAATGAAACACCATCTTCGCCAATTTGATAACAATATTCTTTATCTCCTTTTTTTTCTTTTGGTACCGAATCAGCATAGGTATATCCGCTATCTATAAAACTTTTTCCCCAAAGACTATTTATTAGTTCTTCGTCTGGTAACTTTTTGTAATCAGAATAATACAATTTTATTATTTTAGAAAATTCATGTAAATCAGACCTTCTTTGTAAATCTCTAGACTTTCCCTGGGCCAATGCAAACTGTTTATAAGTTATTAAAGACAAAATTCCAATAACTATTATTACTATCAAAAATTCAAAAATATTAAAATTCTTTTTCATAATTATTAATCGCAGCTAGTGCCGCAACAACTAACCTTACATTTCGCTTCATTTTTATCACAATTATTGTTTGGATCGTTATCCATATAATAACAGTTATTACCACTACATCCACCAGATGCCATATTACAAACTCCACTTTCATTACTTAGACAATCGTTTGTATTACAACCACCATAATTAGCAAGATAATCCTCATACCACAAAATATTAGTACTCGACACTCCATAATTTACATTCATTGTTGTTAGACCAAATAGAGGTATTTGAAAATCATTTCTTGAATACCAACCGTCAGGAATATCTTTATCTTTTTTATTTTCCAGATCAGTAATTATCCTAAATTTATTTACTTCCACTAATATGAAATAAGGTTCACCTTTTGGATCACATGGTAATGAACTTAAAGTTGGAAGTTGTGGAATATTTTTTCCACAGTTAGATTTTATATTCCAAGTAGCAACATCTTGGGGAAATTCACCTCTATTATTAAAATATTCTTCAAGGGCAATTTTAATCCTGTTTAAATCTTTTTTTCTCCTGGCATCTCTAGCTTTATTTGTTATTCCAACTGCATTAAAAGCACCTATCATCATAATAGCCAATATTACTACAATTGTTATTCCAATCAATAATTCCACTAAAGTAAAACCATTTTTCTGTTTCATAACCTTAATTTTATTAATTCTACAATCTTTTCTCCAAACCACCAAGCCGTTAATGTTCCTAGTATTAAAAAAGGACCAAATGGAACCTGTTTCTTTTTGTTTGCTTTTTTAAAAATCATTAATCCTATTCCATAAATTGCCCCAACAATAAAAGCCACATAAAAAGCCAAAATTATATTAGGAAATCCCAATAATAACCCCATAAAAACAGCCAATTTAACATCTCCCATTCCCATACCCTTACCTTTAGTAATTAAATTTAAAACCAACAAAAACCCAGCTGATATTAATCCCGACAAAAAATAATTCCATTCACCAAAATGTCCAGAGAACCAGAGAACTAGAGCACCAGAGACTAATATAATTGTCGAAAAATCAGGTAAAATCATGTATTTCCAATCAAACGCTGTACTAAATACCAATAAAACTATTATTAATAATCCAATTAAAAATTGAAAATTAAAAATTTGGATTTGATTAAAAATTTCAAATTTCGAATTAAAAATTAAAAATAATAATCCAGTTGTTAACTCGACAACAGGGTAGGAGACTGGTAATTTTTTATGACAACATTTTGTTTTACCCTTTAAAAATAGCCAAGAAAACACTGGAATATTTTCATACCATTTTAATTGTTTACCGCAATAATCACAAAATGATCTGCCTTTATCACTAATTATTAATTTTTCATTATTAATTAATTTATATCTTTCCGCTGTCCGATATACCAACATGTTTATAAAACTTCCAAAACACAATCCCAAAATAAAAACAATTATCCCTAATAAAATTTCCATATCTCATTTTACTTTTTCCCCTCCTTTCTTCAAGGGAGGGGATTAAGGGGTGGGTTTCGACCAACAAAAAACCCCGCCGTTAAGCGGGGTTTTATTCTTTTAAAAAACAATCAATTAAAGAGCGACATTCCCTTCAGGTACACACATCAAATTAGCAGCCGATGCGCCAATCGTACAATAATCTGTAGCTTTAGGATCAGCTGGAACAGCACAAGTACCAGTACCAATATCACTTAACACCGCACTTCCATCATCCGTTACGGCATTTAAACACTTTAGAGTAGTACCGACTGTACCAGTCCTATTAGCATTAGCTTTTGGACAATAACAAACATAATTATTATCACCAGAATGAAATGCATAAACAGCATCAACACCATTTAGTTCAGCTGCAGCAATATCCTTAAAAAAGTCTTTACCAGTAAAAGCACTCTTTAATTCTGAAGTTGTAATCAATTGACCACCATTAGTATCAGCGGCATCAATCACTCCAAATCTCCAATCAGTCGCCAAAAAGGAAATTCCGCTAGTTCCATCCAGAACTACTTCTGTTGGATGAGCCAAACTTGGATAACTCCATGGGTATTTATTTTGTGAAGCATAGTATCTTTCGTAAGCACTTAAAACTTCGGCTGTATCATTTCTAAACTTAGCATCTCTTGCTTTGTTTGACTGTTCAATTGGATTAATAGTCGCCAATACTGCCACTGACAAAATCGCAATCAAAGCGATAACGATTAAAAGCTCCACAAGGGTAAAACCCTTCATTTCTTTTATCTTATTTTTCATTTTTTTAATAAATATTTAATTCTATTAATTCATTATTCACCACTAAAATTGCGCTGTCAAGTGACAGTTATCAAAATCTACATACTGGATGTCAAATTATAAATCGGCATTAAAACGGCCACCACCAAAAATGCTACCCCTAAACCCAAAAGAATCATAATTATTGGTTCAATAGCTGAAGTTAAAGATTTAACCGACTGTTCAGCCTCAGCTGAAAAATAATCAGAAACTTTTAATAGAACTGTGTCTAATTTTCCTGTTGCTTCTCCAGTAGCCACCATTTGATTAATAATCACTGGAAAAACTCCTGTTTCTTCAAAAGAATTAGCAATACTGAAACCTTTTTGGACTCTCTCAGAAATTTTCAAATAAGCTCCTCTAAATAATTCATTAGCAGCAACACTAGAAACAATTTTTAAAGCATCAACCAAAGGAATACCAGCCGACAACAACATCGACATAGTTCTAATAGTAGTTGCCAAAATAGTTTTTTGATTTAAAACTCCAACAATTGGAATCTTTAATTTAAAAATATCTCTTTTAAGTCTAAAATTAGCATTTTGATTACCAATTTTAAAAAACATAAAACCACCGATTATTAAAATTGGGATCAAAAACCAAAATTTAGTCATAAAACCAGATATATCCATCAACAATTGAGTTGATGCCGGCATTTTGGCTCCAAAATCAGTATATAATCCCATTAATTTAGGGATAACAAACACCATCATAATAATTACCACCGCAATCATACCAATAATAACGATTACTGGATAAATCATTGCTCCTTTAACTTTGCTGGCAAATTCATTTTGTTTTTCCAAATTATCGGCTAATTTTGTTAACACTTCTTCCAAAACTCCACCCTCTTCTCCAGCATCGATTGAAGCAATAAACGCTTCACCAAAATTTTTCTTATATTTTCCCAAACCATCAGCCAAAGAATGTCCTCCCTGAACAGTTTCTAATGTATAATCCAAAATTTCAAACATCAAACTCTTTTTGTCTGTTTGATTTTTTAAAAGCGACAAAGCATCAGTTAAGGCCAAACCAGAGTTCATCATGGTTGACAATTGCCTTGTAAAATTTGAAATTTGTTTCAAACTAATTTTTGAAAATAGTTTTTTATAGATATCATTAAAAACTGAAGTGCTTTCGGCAACTATTGCCAATGGCACTAAACCTCCGCCTTTAATTGATTCCAAAGCACTCTTTTTATCTTGAGAATCCAAAACTCCTTTTATTGTTTTTCCACTCCAATCTTTAGCTTTATAAAAAAATTTCGTCATATTTTTTGGCGTCTTAATTTACTTTGTAACTCAACTGGATTAGTCGAATAGCTCATTGCCACTTCTTCAGAAACTTTACCATCCAACACTAGCTTAGCCATATAAGCATCAAAACTAATCATTCCAATATCTGAACTGGTTTGGATAATATTATCAATCATAAAAGATTTTCCTTCTCTAATTACGTTTCGCACGGCTGGCGTTGCAATTAAAATTTCAAAAACCGGAATTCTGCCGCCATCAATTGCTGGCACTAATCTTTGTGACACAATAGCTGTAATTACAGTTGATAACTGAACTCTAATTTGATCTTTAGCATCAGATGGAAAAACATCAATAATTCTATCTATTGTTTGGGCAGCCGAATTTGTGTGCAAAACTGAAAATACTAAATGGCCAGTTTCGGCAATAGTCAGTGCTGAAGATGTTGATTCCAAATCTCTCATTTCTCCCAAAAACACTACATTCGGATCTTGCCTTAAGCAAGATCTTAAAGATAAACTGAAACTATTAGTATCTCCACCCATTTCTCGTTGAGATATAATCGCTTTTTCCGGTTTAATTAAATATTCCACTGGATCTTCTATCGTCACAATATGACCACCTCTGGTCGCATTAATTTCTTCCAAAATAGCCGCTACTGTGGTTGATTTACCATGTCCGGTTGGACCGGTTACTAACACAAATCCTTGTTTGTATTTAGCAAAAGTTTTCAAAATATCTGGTATTCCTAGCTCTTCAAAAGTTGGTATTTTTGATGATATTAGTCTCAAAGCAGCGGATGCTTCACCTTTTTGAAGATAAACATTAGCTCTAATACGAGTTCCACCGGCGGCATCAAAAGAAAAGTCTAATTCCTTTTCTGTTTTAAATATTTCCAATTGTTTTTCATCTAAAAGAGATAAAACCATTTCTGTAATTTCTTTTTTATCTGCCTTTTCAAAACCAGCAATATTTAAAAGTTCGCCGTTAACTCTGATCTTTGGTGAAACATCGGAAATTAAATGAACATCAGAAGCCTTATTAGCAACCGCAAATTTTAAAATTTCCTCCATCTTTATATTCATATTTATTATTAATTCTTAATTTTTAATTATTAATTTAATATTGTGCAACTCTAATAACTTCATCCATACTAGTCACTCCTTCTAAAACTTTAACATAACCATCCTGTTTCATGGTCAACATTCCTTCCTCCATTGCCTGTTTTTGAATATCCGAAGCCGCTGCTTTTTCAACTATTAATTTACTCAATTTTTCTGTAACTGGCATTACTTCGTAAATAGCAACTCTTCCTAAATATCCAGTATTATTACATTTCTCACAGCCCACAATCTTTGGCAATGTCAGCTTTTTCCCATCTTTGGCAAATTTTTCCTCAATCATATTAAAAATAGGACCTAATGTCTTTTTTAAATCATCCAAATTCTCTTGAGGAATTTCTTTTTCACCTACGCAATCTTTACAAACTTTTCGTAAAACTCTTTGTCCGACAACACAATTTAAGGATGAAGTTAACAAAAATGGTTCTACTCCCATATCCAAAAGTCGGGGAGGAACACCAGAAGCATCATTAGTATGTAAAGTTGAAAACACCAAATGTCCAGTTAATGCCGCATTTACAGCCAAATCAGCAGTTTCTTGATCACGAATTTCTCCTACCATTATTACATTGGGATCTTGACGTAAAAAAGAACGTAAAGCCGAAGCAAAAGTTAAACCAGCCTGAACATTAACTTGAACTTGATTTACCCCTTTCATTTGATATTCAACTGGATCTTCAACTGTCACCACATTAACTTTTGATGTCGCCACAATATCTAAAACAGAATACAAAGTTGTTGTTTTACCAGATCCAGTTGGACCACAAACAATAATAATTCCATGAGGTCTTTGAATTGAAGTCATTAAATTTTTTAAAGCTAACCCTCTTAAACCAAGTTCTTGTAATGTTGGCACTTTTTGGGCTTTTTTAAGTAAACGCATAACCACTTTTTCACCATAAGTTGTTGGTAATGTTGATATACGCAAATCTACATCGTTGCCATCAGCTGAAAAGAAAAAACGCCCATCTTGGGGTATTCTTTTTTCATCAATTTTCAAATTAGATAAAATCTTAATTCTCGAAACTACAGCATCATGAACATTTCTCGGTAATAAATATTTTTCCTGTAAAATACCATCAATTCTATATCTAATTCTCACATTATCTTCTTGTGGTTCAATATGAACATCAGAGGCTCTTGATTTGACTGCATATTCCAAAATAGTCGATACTATTTTGGCCACTGGTGCCTCAACTGCCACTTTTTCATCAGCCAGTTTCGTCATTTTCTCTTCGTCTTTTCTTTCATCCAAAGCCCTAGTAACTTCTGATGTAATATTCTTTTCCCTAATATATTTTTCCTTAATATAGGAAATAATTTGTTTTTCCAAAGAAATTGCGACCGCTATTTTTAAATTTGTCTTTTTTTCCAAAAATTCAATCGTTTCCAAATCAAGGGGGTTAACCATCGTAATCGACAAAATCTTATTTTTTGTATCCAAACCATAGGGGACTATTTTATATTTCTGAGCCACACTTTCCGGCACTAATGTCAAAGCTTCCGGTGAAAAACCAATTGTCTCCAAATCTATAAAAGGTACTCTCAAAAATAAAGCTTTTGATTTAATAAAATCAACGTCACTCACCAGTCTTAATGCCTTTATTACTTCTTCTTCTGTTTCTCCAGTTTTTAGCTGTCTTAGGTTAATTTCTTCGTATTTTTCCTGATCAATTAAGCCTTTTTCCAAGAGGGCATCCTTTAAGTTCTTGTATATTTTTGAGGCAGGATCATTCATAATATATAATCATAGTACATTTTTTTTAACCGCAAAACAAGCATTATGGATATTTTTCCTTCAACCTTAATCATCGCTAAAAATAAAGAAACGGTCGATCAAAAAATCTGCCAAATATGTTCTTTTTTAGATCATCAATTTAATCAAAATAATCCAGATATCTTATTAATAAATCAAGATTCAGGCTGGGGGATTGATCAAATTAGAAAAATAAATAACTTTCTTTCTCAAAAACCTTTTTCTCACCAAAGCAAAATTGTCGTCATTCTAGAAATCCAAAATCTTAACTCTGAATCCCAAAATGCTCTTTTAAAAAATCTCGAAGAACCCGGAAGTAATAACTATCTAATTTTATCCACCAATAAAATTAAAAGCATTTTACCGACAATTCTTTCCCGTTGCCAAGTTGTTAAAATTTCCGAAAAATCTAAATTTGAAAATAAAACTCAAATTGTTATTACTGGTAATTTATCCAAAGATTTAGCCCTATCTGAAAAACTCGGCAAAGATAAAGAGGGGATTTTGCCCTTATTGGAAAACGAACTTTGTTTTTATCAGCAGCAATTAACTAAAAATCCCGATCAAAAAAATCGAATTTTAATTGAAAAAATAATTAAAGCCATTCAGATGATTAATGCCAACGTCGACCCCCGAAATGCCCTAGATTTTATTTTTCTTGCTTAGTTAAAATTCAATTGATTGACGAATACCTGGTCTAATTATTTTTGCCTGATAGCCTCTTCTTATAAATTCTTCAGCCATTTTTTCTCCAGCAGATTCTTTACCATGACCAATAATTACTGTTTTTAAATTCTCTAAATTAAATCTTCCTAAAAAATCAAAAGTCTCTTCTGGTCCACTAATATGGCTTGTAAAACCCTCTATTTTATAAACCTGGGCCCCAGTTTTTTTGTCTTTTGAATATTTTTCCTTATTTTCTTTTGAACATTTCTCGTTATACAACATGTTTGCTCCATAGGTACCCTCAACTTGATAACAAGTGTACACCACTGCATTTTTTGGATTTTTACAAAAGTCACCTTTCAAATAATTGACTGACCTCCCGTGGTCACCCATTCCGCCACCAGCCAAAATAATCACTTTCTTTCCACACTTGGCCATTGTTGCATCGTTGTAAACTGACTCTTCATGTGAATTGATAACTCTTAAATTTTTTAAATCAAATCTGGAAATGCTTTCTTCATCTGTTTTATAAAAATTTGGATCATTTCCATATCTTGGCGATAAATATTTAGGACCAAGTTTTTTATAAACATCAGTTATCTCCATAGCTAAAGGAGAATCAATAATAATTTCACAATCAACTGGTATATTGCCATTTTTCTGACCGTTATGAATCATTTCCATTAATTCCTGGCATCGATGAAAAGACAAAACTGGGAATACTGAATTACCTCCACCAGCCCAAACACTCTGAATTGTATCCAATATTTCTCTTCTTTTATCTTCAAACAAAACCGGCTCTTTTTCAAAATTAGTTGATTCAATCATTAATACATCTATTGGATCTTGTGGATATTTATCCATAAAATCAGTATAACCACCACATAAAGACTGAACTGGTTTTCCCATATCACCTGTAAAAAGAACATTTTTATTATTATTATAATTTCTAAATAAAATTGAACTGCTTCCTTCAACGTGGCCATTTAATAAAAATTCAACCGTCATATTACTATTTTTCTGACCTATTGGTATTTCTTTAAAAGACTTCACTCCTCTAACATGTCTAAATGTTGTTTCCACATCATGTCTATTATAGATTCTATCTCCAGGGGCATATTGTGATTGTTGAATATCCGCCGAATTGTTTAATAATGGCCACATGAAAGCCACAGTCGCTTCTGTCGCCAATGTTTCCGGTCGAAAATCATCAGCATAAAGTTTCGGCACTCTAGCTGAATGATCACAATGAGCGTGCGTTATTACAACCTGATTTAATCCTCTCTCTATTTCTGACAACGATGTTAAATTTCTTCTTTCGCCTCTTTCTGACCTTTCTTCCCTACGACCCTGAAACATTCCCAAATCTATTAAAAATTTAGAACCTTTTGATTCTATTAAATGAGAAGAGCCAGTTACTAATCCTCCTACTCCTCCATAAGAAATAATTGACATTTTTCCTTTGGATGATTCAGGTCTACCCATAATTTAAAAAATAGCAACTTTTAATAAGCTATAGGTCACATTATAGTCTTCATTTTTTAGCACCGTCAATAATACAATGTATATCAAATTTTTCGAACTATAGGCATTTTTCGAACATAAAAAAAATAAAAAATCAAAATTTATATCTGATTGACAAACATCAATGAATCTAAAATAGGGGACTTTTTTATCGGCCGTGTGTGTAATCAATAGGCCTATAAATATCGAAAAGTAAAGACATTATTTCCGCATTTTCCCCTTATTGATTTTTTAAAAAGTGTTATAATCTTAGTCAGATGTTTTACCCCATCTTTTCAATCAATAATCAAATTCTCAAAAACATTGGCATCATCGAAGGTGCCAAAGCTATCATTGATGAAGCTCCATTAATTCCTGCTTACGAAAAACAATTTCAACAAGAAGCCATTGTCCGAACCGTCCATTTTGGTACTAGAATCGAAGGAAATGATTTAACTTTCCAAGAAGTCGCTAAATTGGTTGAAGGTCAACAAATTACTGCCACCGAGCGCGATATTCAAGAAGTAATTAATTATCGAAATGTTGTTTCTTACCTCGAAGAAATCTGGTCTCTTTACGATGCCAACATGCCTCTTCCAGAAGAAAAAACTGTTTTACCTCCCACCAATGGTGTTAATCGACCTTTTTTTTATAGCGAAACCTTAATTAAAAGAATTCACGAATTAACCACTGCCAAAGTTATTCCCGAAATCGATTGTGGTAAATATCGTCATCAACAAGTTGTTTTAAAAAACACTCGTACTGGTGAGATTGCCCATCGACCGCCTCCAGCTATTGAAGTTCCTTATCTAATTGCCGATTTTATTGATTGGTTAAATAACACTGCTTCTCGTGAAGTTCATCCCGCTATTCGTGCTGCCATTGCTCAATATATTTTGGTTGCTATTCATCCTTTTGTTGAGGGTAATGGTCGCGTTAGCCGTGCCTTTGCTATGTTGCCTTTATATGTCGAAGGTTACGATATTCGTCGTCTTTTTTCTCTTGAAGAATATTTCGATCGTAATGCCGAAACTTATTACAACACCCTTCAAGCCACTCATGAACTTTCTTCTGATATTTTCAAAAGAGACATGACTAATTGGATTAGTTATTTTACCGAAGCCCTAGCCATCGAATTAGCCCGTGTTAAAGCCAAAGTTCAATCCCTTTCTCGCGATATTAAATTAAAACAAAAACTCGGTGGCAAACAGCTTCATCTAACTGAACGACAAATTAAATTAGTTGAATATATGCAGCAGTTTGGCGGTCTTCGTATGCCTGATGCCCAACAACTTCTTCCTATGGTTTCCGACGATACCATCTGGCGTGATCTAAAAAAATTAGTCGATTCTGGTGCTGTTGAAAAACGCGGTTCAACCAAAGGCGCCTATTATTGCCTTGCCAATGCTTAAACCCACTCTAATTCTTCTTCACGGTTGGAGTCAAAATCCTGATTATTTTAATCTGATAAAACCAATTTTAGAAAGGGAATATCAAGTATTTTCTCCAATCATGCCTGGTTTTGGTGAAATAAAAATAAATTATCCTTACAATTTAGATAAATATGCTGACTGGTTGAAAACTTTTATTATCAAAAACAAATTTGATAATCCAATTCTTTTAGGACATTCTTTTGGAGGTTCCGTTTGTGTCAAATTTTTATCCAAATTTCCAAATCAAAAAATAAAACTTATTTTGGTTGATGCTGCCATTGTTAAAGACAAATATTCTATCAGAAAGACTATTTATTATTTTTTAATCCATTTTTTTAAACCAAATATCAATAGTTCAGTCATGGAAAAAACCTTTCAAAACGCTGTTTATTGTGATCTTCTTAAAGAAGCCAGTAAATTAAAAAATGAAACCTTAATTATTTGGGGCAGCCGTGACCTTGTTACTCCAGTAATTTTTGGCAAAAAAATTAAAAAAAGTATAAATGATTCAAAAATTAAAATTATACCTAATTCTGGCCATTTTCCTTTTGTTGACGATCCAATGAAATTTATTTTTCATCTCAATAAATTTCTAAGACAAAAACAATAAAAAACCAGCCAATTTAAGCTATAATCAAGCTATGATCACTCTTGATTCTCTTGATCTTAAAAATATTTCTCCCGAAAAATTAGGTGAACTTTTAATGGATGCTAAAAAAGTCTATTACACCACCGGTAAACCTATCATGGATGATCATACTTTTGACACTCTTGAAGAAATATTGCACCAAAAAAATCCCTATCATCGAATTTTTACCAAGGCCGGACATGAAAATTTTGATACTGGTTTCGATAAGAAAAAACACATTATGCCCATGGGTTCTCAAAATAAAGTTAATCGAATTGAGGATCTAATCCACTATTTTGAATTAAAGAAAATTAATACCGATACTGATTTTGTAGTCCAGCCAAAATGCGACGGCATTTCTCTTGAAATTGAGTATAAAAATGGACAACTTATTGAAGCTGTTACTCGAGGCGATGGTGAAATAGGGGATATTATCACTCAAAATGTTGTCAAAATGAAAAATTTTGTCCTGAGCTTGCCGAAGGATTTTTCTGGCTCTATTCGCTGTGAAATAGTTATTTTAGAAAAAGATTTTCAAAAATTAAATCAAATTATAAAAAGCCGCCCTGTCAAGGGAGGTGGCGAGCAAAACGAGACAGAGGGTTTATACAGTAATTCTCGTAATGCTGTTTCTGGTATTTCTCAACGCCTTGACAGTCAATTTTCTGAATATTGCAGTCTCATTGCTGTTAATATTTTTTCTTCAATTAAAAAATTTAATACTGAATTAGAAAAAATTAATTTTTTAAAAACTATTGGGTTTACTCCTGTTGAAACTTTTCATTGCCAGAATTTTGATCAAATTGAAGCCATCTATCAAAAATTTTTAAACCAAACCCGCCTTGACTATCCATTTGAAATCGATGGTCTAGTTATAAAAATTAATGATCAAAAAATTCAAAATGAATTAGGTATCAAAAATAATCGTCCTAAAGGTCAAGTAGCTTATAAATTTCCCGCCCGTTCTTCCCAAACCAGAATCATTTCTATTGATTGGCAAGTCGGACCATTGGGCATGATTACTCCAGTTGCTAAAGTCGACCCCATCGAAATTTCCGGCGCCATTATCACTTTTGCTTCCTTAGCCAATTACGATTTAATCAAAGAAAAAAATATTAACATCAACGACATTGTTGAAGTCAGTCGCCGTGGTGATGTTATTCCTCATATTGATCATGTTGTTAATAAAGTCGCCGAAAATCATATTTTAGCTCCAACAAATTGTCCATCTTGCGGTACTTTATTAATTATCGAATCAAAATTTTTGAAATGTCCCAACATTCAAAATTGTCCAGCTCAGATTCTCGGCTCTTTAAAATTATTTTGTGATGCTCTAGAAATCAAAGGCATTTCTGATAAAACTATTGAAAAACTTTATCAAGTCAATTTAATTAAATTACCTGGTGATTTTTATAAACTAAATATCTCCGATTTTTCTAACCTTGCTGGCCTTGGTGAAAAATCCGGCCAAAATATTGTTCACCAAATTCAGGCCAAAAAAACTCTCACTCTTAAACAAATTCTCACTGCCGCCAGTATTCCTAATTTCAGTGGCAAAAGAATTCAACAATTAATCTCTCAAGGTTTCAATACTCCAGAAAAAATATTAGAACTTACAATTGCTAAATTAGAATCTCTTCCTGGTATTCAAATAACTTTGGCTAAAAAAATAAAAGAGGGGATTGATATCCGAAAAAGTTGGATTGAATCTATTCTTTCCCAAGTTTCATTAAAATCTACAATTCAACACTTAAATTCTAATATCTCTAATAAAAGTTTTGCCATAACTGGTTCCTTAAACCGACCACGAAAAGAAATCGAAGATCAAATAATCTCCTTGGGAGGCCAAATATCTTCATCAGTTTCTTCTAATACCAACTATTTAATTACCAATGAAGAAGAATCTAACTCTAGTAAATTTATAAATGCCCGCAAGTTTGGTACAAAAATAATATCAGAAATTGAATTTGAATCATTAGCAGTCGAACGTTAAGACTGCTAAAATAACTACTCATTTTACTTTTCCCTTACTTTAGGGTATAAATAAGCATCTATCTATAACAAATTGCATCATTTATCGATGATAGAATATCTTATGAAACTAATCGTTGGTTTAGGCAATCCTGATAAAAAATATCAAAATACTCGCCATAATTTAGGCCAAAACATAATCATCAATTATGTTAAATCCGAATTAAATAATTCATTCTCTGAAAAATCTTCTTTATTAGCTCAAATTTGTGAAACCGGGCAGGGGATTAATAAAAATATTTTTGCTATCTCTACCGACTACATGAATAATTCTGGTTTGACCGTTCAAAAAATTGCCAATTTTTATAAAATTTCCCCAAGTGACATTTATATAATTCATGATGATCTCGATTTACCAGTCGGCGAATATAAAATCCAATTCGATCGTGGACCAGCCGGCCACAATGGCATCAAATCTATCATTGAAAATTTAAACACTCAACAATTTAACCGTATTAGAATCGGCATTGGTAAATCCCAAAATAATATTCCCGTTGAAGATTATGTTCTTCAACCTTTTTCAAAAGAAGAGTTAGTTGTAATAAATAACATCACCCCAGAAATAATTAAAAAGATCGATGATCTAACCTCTACGATCTAAAATCTAATTAAAAGGGCCCATAGTCTAATGGTAAAACAGCTCAGTCGCACTGAGTCGTTGGCGGTTCGAGTCCGCCTAGGTCCACATGGTGAAAAATATATTTAAATCAGTTTTTAAATCAGTTGGTCACGGCATCAAAAATGATCCTGAAGTTCAACGTCTCCGCCACAAATATCCTCGTTTTTTTAATTTTATTAAAAAACGCCTTACCCCCAGCGAAAAATACGGTCTTTATTTAACCATTGGCAGTTTAATTACCTTTTTCTTTATCTATTTATTTTTCGGTATTATCCAAGACTATATTGGTCAAGACCCTTTAGTTCGAGCTGACCCCAGAATCATAAATCTAGTTAGTCATTTTCGCAGCCCAGGCGTCAATCAATTCATGCTTTTTATTACCTATTTGGCTAAAGGCGAAATTATAACCGTAGCTGTTATTTTTTCTCTAATTATTTTATTTTTACTTCGCAAATGGTCTTATTTTCGAAGCCTTTTAATTTTTGTCCTTGGTGGTGAACTTTTTGTTTGGATTATTAAAAATATTATCGAAAGACCACGCCCTCCATTAGCCGAATCTCTTGTTATTGAAAATAGTTATAGTTTTCCTAGTGGTCACAGTTTTGTCGCTATAGCCTTTTATGGCCTAATTACCTTTTTTATCTTCGAAAGCTTAAAAAGAAAATGGCTTAAAATTTTAACTTTAGTTTTAGGAATAATTCTTATTCTATTAATAGGAGCTTCCAGAATTTATCTTGGTGCCCATTGGCCATCAGATGTTTTAGCCAGTTTTGCCTCTGGCCTAGCTTGGTTAACTCTCATTATTACTATTTCTCATATTAAGAAAAAATTCAACCCTAAAATTATTCATCCGCCTCATCTAAAACATAAAACTGTTGTCAAAATTAGTCTTTTGCTTATTGTTTTGTTTTTCATTTTCATTAGACGTTTTTATTTAACCCATCCATTAAAACAAATAGATGTTATTTCTAATCCAAAAACCATTATTCAAACAAACCAAATCGATAATAAATTATTCGCTAATCTACCAAAAATCAGCGAAACTATAACTGGTGCTCCCGCCGAACCAATTAATATAATTGTTATTGCCAATCAAGAAACTTTAAATAAAGCCTTTGTTAGTTCTGGTTGGTTTTTATTAGATAAAATCAGTCTTAAAACTAGTTTAAAAATAGTCGAAGCTGTTATTAAAAAAGAGTCTTATCCTACTACTCCCGGTCTTCCCGTTTTTTGGGACACTCGTTCCAACGATATTGGTTTTGGTAAACCCACCCTTGAAAATCTAGCCAGTTCCCGTCATCACATTCATTTTTGGGAAACTTCTTTTATCACTCCAGATGGTCAATCAATCTGGGTCGGTACCGCTCATTTTGATCAATCAATTCAAAAGAAAGGCTTTTTAATTTTACCAATCCATAGCACTGAATTAATTGTCGACAAAGAAAGAGAAGAACTTAAGTCTGATCTCGAAAAAAATGGTTTCGTTAAATCATCTGAAAAAATCGATATGACTGGTTTAAGTTATGGTACTAAAAAAAGCGGTAATAATTTCCTAACCGACGGCCAAGCTTACATCCTATATCTCCAAGACAAATGACCAAAAATCAACCAACATTAATTAGTGATCAATTATTTAAATTTAAAGAAACTTTAGAAAAAAGAGGTAAATATGTCAAAAATGAATTTCAAGCCTATGGTTTAGATCTTGCCAAGGAATTAGATGATTGGAAAAATCGTTCTCTCTACCTTCGATTGGCTAAAAATACTCCCAGAGATATTTTGGAAAAAGCCCGTTATTTTGTTAAAGATCAAAATCCCGGTACCATCAAAACTCCATATAAACTTTTTATGTGGAAGTTAAAGGAATTAAGAAAAGAGAAGAAATAGCCTGTCTGTAGTATAATAGTATCTCTATGTCATTTTTCAAAAAACATTTCAAAATTATTATTGTCGTTGTTGTTATTTTAATTGCCTTATTTATTGGCTTTAAAATCAAAGCTAAAAACGACAGTCAAAAATTTAACTCCAAAACTGAAACTTTAATTAATCCTGAAAAAAAGAATTTAACCGAAGTCATAACTTTGGCTGGATCAATCAATGCTGCTTCCAAGGCTGAATTAAAATTTCAAACCAGTGGCCAATTAGCCTGGATTGGAGTCAAAGTTGGCGATAAAGTTAAAAAATATCAATCAGTTGCCAGCCTCAATAAAGATTTATTAAAAAAACAACTTGAAATTGATTTCAATAATTACAAAACTACATCCTCCAGTTTTTACGACACTAACGATCAATATAAAGATTCTGTCATTACTACTGAAATCAAAAGAATTCTTGAAAGATCACAAAACACTCTTAATAATTCTGTCGCCAGTTATGAATTAGGTGATTTAGCCATTAAATACTCTAATCTATTCAGTCCAATCTCTGGTATTGTCGTCGCTGTTGATCAACCAGATTCTGGAATTAATGTTACTCCGGCCAATAATATTATTTCTGTCGTTGATCCTCAAAGTATTTATTTCAAATCTAAAATTGATCAAGAAGATGTAGTTAAAATTAAAGTCGGCGACAAGGCTAAAATTATTATCGACAGTTTTCCTGATAAAGTTTTCGAATCAAAAATCACTTATATTTCCTTTATTCCTGTTATTGGAGAAAGTTCAACTGTTTATGAAGTTCGATTTGAATTACCAAAAGAAAATGAAGATTTACTTTACCGTTTAGGTATGGACGGCGATGTCGATATTATTTTAAAAGAAATTTCTAATGCCTTAACCTTACCTATTGAAGCAATTTCTCAAGAACAAGATCAAAATTATGTCCTTACTATCGATCAAAATAAAAAAATCATTAAAAAAACTGTCAAGATAGGAATCGAAACTGACACTGAAGTTGAAATTTTAGAAGGAATTACTGAAAATGACCAAATCGTCATCAAAAAATAATTCCAATGTTATTTTGGAATTAAAAAATATTACTAAAACCTACGCCACTGGGACCAATTGTTTTACCGCCCTGGATAACGTTAGTTTAAAAATTCATCAAGGCGAATTTGTTTCTATTACTGGTCCCTCAGGATCTGGTAAATCAACTTTAATGCATATTGTTGGTCTTCTTGATAACCCCACTTCCGGTGAAGTTTTATTAAACGGCAAAAACATTTCTCGACTCAAAGAACATCAGTTAGCTCAAATTAGAAATGTTACTTTAGGTTTTGTTTTCCAACAATTCAATTTATTAGCCAAAACATCTTCTCTTGAAAATGTCTTATTACCTCTTCTTTATTCAGATGTTCCTAAAAACGTCAGACATCAAATGGGAATAGAAATGTTAATCAAAGTAGGACTTGAAAATAAAGCTTCTAACACTCCTGCTCAACTTTCTGGTGGTCAACAACAACGGGTCGCCATCGCCAGAGCTTTAATCAACAATCCTCAAATAATTCTTGCCGATGAACCTACTGGTAATCTTGACAGTAAATCCGGAGCTGAAGTCATGAAATTTTTTCATCAGTTAAACGAAAAAGAGGGGAGAACCATTATTTTTGTTACCCACGACATGGATCTGGCCAAACAAGCTAACCGCACCATTATTATTAAAGACGGTAAAATATTGGAGGAAAAATAATGCTCAAACCTTCATTTAGTGATCTTCTAAGATCCAGTTTTCGATCGATTTTAAAAAACAAAAGCCGAACAATTTTAACTTCACTTGGAATTATTATCGGTGTTACCTCTGTCATTTTACTCACCTCTATTGGTAACGGTCTTAAAAACTATGTCACCCAACAATTTGACGCTCTCGGTGCCAATTCTATTTTTATTAGTCCAGGTAAAATTTTTAATGATAATGGTGGTTTTTCTCAAAGCAGTATGACTACAGCTATGACCACTAGTTTTACCCAAAAAGATTTTAATCTTCTTAACCGAAAACTTAAAAACACTATCATTATGCCCGTCAATGCTGCTTATGCTGATATCAAGTCAAGTTACGCTATTAAAAAAACTACTGAAATTGACGGCTCAACCGAAGAATACGGTAAAAGTAATAATGTGGTTCCATCTGATGGTAATGGCCATTGGTTTACCAATGAAGAAAATGATAAAAAAACTCCTGTCGTTGTTTTGGGCTACAAAATTGCTCAAACTCTTTTTCCCAAATCAACCGCTATCGGCAAAAAAGTTATTATCAAAGGTAAAACTCTAAAAGTAATCGGCGTTGTTGATCAAAAAGGTGCTTCTATGGGTGGACCAAGTGTCGATGATGCTGTTTATGCCCCATTTTCGGTTGTTTCTGATCTAGCTGGTAACGACAATATTAATACTTTTGTGGTTAAAGCTCCTAATAAAGATTTAATTGCCTCTACTAAAAAAGAAATCACTAAAGTCATGTTAGAAAAATATGATTCTGATGCCTTTTCTGTTTTTGACAGTTCTCAACTTTTAAGTTCTATTAATTCCATTATTAGTGTTTTAACCATTGCCCTTACTGGTATTGCTGCTATTTCCTTGGTTGTTGGCGGAGTTGGCATTATGAATATTATGTTAGTTTCTGTCACTGAACGCACTCGCGAAATCGGTCTCCGAAAAGCTATTGGTGCTTATCCTCGAGCTATTCTTATTCAATTTTTAATTGAAGCCGTTATTCTTTCTTGTTTTGGCGGTTTGGTCGGTGTCATTCTTGGTAGCCTTGGCACCGTTGCTATTAACAGTTTCTTTCCCGCCAAAATTACCATTTCTTCCATTCTTTTGGCCTTTGGTGTTTCTTCTGCCGTCGGTATTATCTTTGGTGTTGCTCCAGCTCGTAAAGCTTCTAAACTTTCTCCCATCGAAGCCCTTAGATATGAGTAAAACCAATCTGCTATCATTAATTAGTGAAACGAGATTTACTTTTTCGTCTATTACCAGCTTTTGTTGTTTTTATAATAGTTTCCCTTTTTTGGGTTGTCTTTGGTGTTTCTAATATTGAAATTATTTATCTTTTAGTTGGCCTAATTTTAGGCACTTTTTTCTTAGATATTGACCATATTATTTATTGGTTTTATCGCAAACCCAACACCGATGAAAGTCGAATTGTTAAAACCACCATCGAAAACAAGGATTTCAAATCAGTATATAAATTAATTAAAGCTGCCAGATCTAGTCATAATAATTTAATTTTTCATCATTATTTTTTTCAAATTGGACTTACTTTAATATCTTTTTTTATCTTCAATTCTTATTCAAACACCTTTATTCTTTCTTTTCTCTTAGCTGTAAATTTACATTTATTAACCGATGAAATTAAAGATTATTTCAAAAATCCCAAATTTCTTCAAGATTGGCTTTTTGCCCGAGAAGAAAAACAATTGCCAATCAAATTTCTAAAAAAATATTTGATAGTTTTTATTATTCTCTTCACTATTTTCCTTTTTCTTCTTGTAAAATCTAAAGCATGATTATGTCATCACCCCAACTTTTTGACGAAGCCAAAAAGTTTTTAACCCCGCAGCAACAGAATCTTTTAACTGATGTTGAAACAATTATTCTAAAAATGAAATTAGAGGATCATATTAATGATTATGCCTTTTTTGTTGCTCCAATCTCCAAAGCTTATGAAGGTTTTTTAAAAGATTTTTTCCTTAAAATAGGCATAATTTCTGAAAATGATTATGAAAGTGACCGATTCAGAGTTGGTAAAACCCTAAATCCATCCCTTCGCTATAAAAGATTTTCTGTTTTTCAAAAGCTATCCGACATTCATGAAAACGGAGAAGAATTAGCCGAAAATCTTTGGGACGCCTGGAAATTTGGCCGAAACGAAATTTTTCATTATTTTCCTGGCACTTCTCAAAATTTATCCCGAAATGAAGCCGAAGATAGAATCGATTTACTCTTAAGAGCCATCATCAAGGCAGGGGAATTTCTCATTCAAAATCAAGATATTATTCGTCGATCAAAAACTTCTTTCCATTAAAATCAATTATTGTTTTTTTGTCCTCCCAAAAATCCAATGACACTGGAATTTTATTAGCATTTTCTGGAACATCAAAAATCAAAGTCGGACAGGCTAAACCGGAAATTCTTTTTCTTAGTTCTGTTATAATCTCTCTTTCTTTTTTTAATGGCACTATAAAATGTTCAATACCTTCAATTTTATTACATTGATAAATATTGTAAGGTCTAACTCCAATTTCAATTAATCTGGAAAATAGTTCTTCTAAAACTTCAACTGAATCATTAATTCCTTTCAGAAACACTGATTGAGAATATAAAATTACCCCAGTTTTTCGGATCTTTTCAATAGCTAATTCCACTTCTGAGTTTAATTCTTTATCACTGTTGATGTGAATTGAAAGATAAATTATCTGTTTATATTTTCCTTTTAAAATTTTCAAAAATTTTTCCGAAACCAGCAGGGGAGCGGTCACCACTGCTCGACTATGAATTCTAAAAATTTTTATTTGATCTAAAACTTTTAATTTTTTAATTAAATATTCCATTAAGCCCACCGCCATCAAAGGTTCACCACCAGAAAAAATTACTTCTGTAATCTCTTTATTTTTAGAAATATATTCCACAATTTTATCCGCTTCATTTTTAGTCAAAGTTTCCCTATTTTCTTCCTTTTTCCATTTTCTAAAGCAAAATTCGCAATCAATTGGACATTTCATTGTCAATTCAACCAAAACTCTAGCATGATATCTTCTGATCAAACCTTTAACTGGAGTTACTTTGTCTTCAAAAAAAATATCTTTCATTTTATTCAATTGTAATTAATTTTAAATCGTTAATACTTTTTACATCAGCAAAAATCATTGCCAATCTGTCCACTCCAATTGCAATTCCGGCACATTTTGGTAATTTTTCCAAAATCTCAATAAATTCATCATCTACTTTGTAATTTATTAACCCCAGTTTTTGCCGAATATCAATATCTTTTTCAAATCTTTTTTTATATTCTTCGATAATTACTCCTTCGTTACCGCAATTACCCATTTCAATTCCTTCTATATAAAATTCAAATCTTTCGGCAATATTTTTCTCATTAATTTTAATAATGGCCGCTAACTCAGGTGGATATTCATAAATAAAAGTTACTAAGCCATTTTTTCCCAAATTTGGCTCCACTTCTATTCCATAAATTTGCGACCAGACATCGGTATAATCCATATTTTCCACTCGATAACCTTTTTCTTTTGCCTGTTTAAAAAATTCTTTATGATCAAAAATATCCGTTATTTCGGCATATTTTTTAAAAGCCTCGGCCACAGTAATTTTTTCAAATTTTCCCAAATCAATAATCTTTCCTTGATAATTAATAATTTCTTTTCCAAATAATTCTTTAGTTATAAATCTAATTAAATTCATTACATCTTCCGCAATATCAAAATAATCTGCATTTACTCGATAAAACTCTAACATTGTAAATTCATAGGAATGTTTTTTCTCTACCGGCTCATTATTTCGAAAAGATTTTCCCAATGAATAACAATTACCAATTCCCTTAACGATCAATCTCTTTAAAAATAATTCCGGTGAAGGGATCAAATATAACTTCTCTTTATTATCAGAATATAAATTTTCTGTCTCAAAAATTTCCAAATATGACTCTGGAATTAATTTGGGCGAAAGTAGGGGAGTATCTACTTTTATAAAAGCTTTTTTTTGTAAAAAAACATCAATTAACCTTTTTGTCTCCAAAAAAATCTGATGATTTTTCAAATTACTAATTTGCGACTTAACTTCCATAGAATCATATTATATCAATTAAATTAATATTGACATCAGAATCAAATCAAGTAATATAAAAGCATGTCTAAAATAATACTTGATCAAAACAAATGTATTGGTTGTAATACTTGTCCTTTAATGGACCCAGAAACTTTTGAGATGGATACTACTACCTACAAAGCTAAAGTAAAAAAACAACCAGAAAAAATTACTGACGCTGTTAAATCAGCAGTCGAAGCTTGTCCAGTTGGGGCAATTACTATTGAAGAAAATTAATAATTTATAAAAATATGCCAAAAAAAATAATTAAAAAAGAAAAAAACGAACTTCTTCCAGCAAGAAAAACTATTCAAGTCTCTCTCGTTGCCGCTATTATTTTTTCCTTATTATTAGCCGGTGCCTCACTTGCAGCTGGAGTTGTTTTAATGAAAATTAAACTTAAAATAGCTGGTTCTGACACTGCCAAACTAACTTCCAAAAATGTTTTTGCCGCCACCAAAGCTAATAAACCTCAATTAGATTTCTATGTTATGAGTTTTTGTCCATACGGTAATCAAATGGAAACTACCTTAAGACCAATTTTCGATCTTCTTGGTAATAAAGTTGAAATTAAACCTCGTTATATTTTTGAAAAAATTGAAGGCAATTTAGCCGCTTATTGTAAAACCAGTAGTCCAGATCCTGCTCAATGTGATACTTATGTCAAAAACAGTGGTGGCCAACTTAAAGATAAGGCTGACTGTCAAAATCAAATCGCTGCCATGGTCAAAAGCTGTAACGATGAAAGCAAATATTTAAAAATAGGTAATAATCTTTATTCATCCCTTCACGGTCGAATCGAAGCTAATCAAGATGTTCGCGAAATTTGTGCCTATAACCTTACTGAAGATAAAAAACTTTGGTGGGATTTCGTCAAAAATGTCAATGATAATTGTACTTCCAAAAATGCCGACACATGTTGGGAAGAACAAGCCCAAAAAGCTGGTTATGACACCAATAAAATTAAAGAATGTTTCAATAAAGATGCTGCCAGCCTAATTGAAAAAGAAATTGCTGATACTACTAAATACAAAATCCAAGGTTCACCATCCCTAATGATTGGTGATCAAGTTTTCCCTCCTGAAGTGGATTCAACTTCAACTGATCAAAATCTTAAAATCGGTAATAAAGTCTTCAGTTTAAGTCAAACCAGAACTCCAGACGTTATTAAAGAAGCTCTTTGTAGTGCTTTCAATAAAGCTCCAAAAGAATGTAAAACCGTTCTTGAAGATCCAAATGCTGCTGCAGCCGCTGACAGTGGGGCTGCTCCTGCTGCTAATTGCAATTAATTTTGTAAATAATTAAAAACCCTCTACCACCGGTGGAGGGTTTTTCTTTGTTAAAATAACCTATGAAATTAAATTCTCATCAAATCCGCCAATCTAAAGTAGGGGATTCTCAAAAATTACAAAAGGAAATTAAACGTAACCCCATTATTTTAGTTCTCGACAATGTTCTCGACACTTACAATATCGGTTCTTTTTTTAGACTAGCCGATGCTTTAGCTGTTGAAAAAATCTGTCTTTGTGGACCAGTTGTTACTCCTCCCAATATTAAAATCCACCGTGCTTCTATTGGCACTTGGAAATGGGTTCCTTGGGAACAATATAAAAGCACCAAAGAATGCATTTCCCAATTAAAAAAAGATGGTTATCAGATAATCGCTTGTGAACAAACAAAAGACAGTATTAATTACTTAGATGCCAAATATAAATCAAAAGTTGCCATTATTGCTGGCAGTGAATCTTATGGAATTTCCAAAGATGTTTTAAATTTGGTCGATAAAGTAGTAGAAATACCTATGTTTGGGATAAATATATCTTTAAACGTCTTAGTTGCCACTTCTGTCATAAGTTTTGATGTTGTATCTAAATTAACACATAAAAATGCCTAAAATAGGGCATAATTTTCACTGTATTTTAAACCTTTTTTATAAATATATTTATCCTAAAGATACGAATATTTTGCTTATTGTAAACCTAATTTTGCTCTGCTAGAATGAATCTATGTCTTCGACAAAACAAGAATATAATGCTGACCAAATAGTCGTTTTGGAAGGATTAGAACCAGTTAGAAAAAGACCAGCCATGTATATTGGTTCTACTGACACCAGGGGACTACATCATTGTTTAACCGAAATTATCGATAATTGTATTGATGAAGCTTTGGCAGGCTTTGCTAAAAACATTTGGGTTGTTATTCATCCTGATAATTCCGTTTCTGTTGCCGATGATGGTCGAGGCTTTCCTATTGACATCATGCCTAAATACAAAAAACCAGCCGTCGAAGTCATTATGACCACTCTTCATTCCGGTGGAAAATTTGAAGGTTCTGCCTACAAAGTTTCTGGCGGTCTTCACGGTGTCGGTGCTGCCTGTGTTAGTGCCCTTTCTAGCCTTTATCAAATTGAAGTTCGTCGAGATAATAAAATTAATTACATTGATTTTTCCCGTGGCAATGTAAAAACTAAACTCGTTGAAATTCCTGAAACTAAAGTCGAAAAACTTAAAAAATTAATTCCCAAAACAATTACCGGTACCACCGTCACTTTTTACCCAGATCCAGAAATTTTTAAAGAAACCGTTGAATTTGATGACAAAGTAATTATTAAATCAATTAAAGATCGAGCCTATCTTACCTCTAAAATTTTCTTTCACTTCTATGATGAAAGATCTAATACTCAACATCACTACTATTTTGAAGGTGGAATTATTTCTCTTCTTCGCGAATTGAATAAAAATAAAGTCGTTAACCATGAACCAATTTATCTTCACCGTTCAGACGAAGGAGTTGATGTTGAAGTTGCTATTCAATACAACGATTCTTTTCAAGAAAATACTCCTTCTTTTGTAAACATTATTAATACTCACGAAGGTGGTACTCATTTAACTGGATTCAAAATTGCTTTAACTAAAGTAGTCCGTGACTATGCCACCAAAAAAGAATTATTAAAATCTAAAGATGACACCATTACTGGTGACGATGTTAAAGAAGGTCTTACTGCCGTTGTTTCCATTAAAATGGGATCTAAAGATCTCCAATTTGAAGGTCAAACTAAAGGTAAGTTAGGTAATAGTGAAGTCCAACCAATTGTTTCCCGAATTGTTAAAGAAGAATTGGAAATTTATTTTGAAGAACATCCTGATGTTGCCAAAATCATTGTTGGCAAAGCTTTATTAACTATTCAAATTCGTAAAGCTGCTAAAGCTGCTCGAGATGTTATTATGCGTAAAGGCGCCTTTGAATCTCAAGGTCTCCCTGGAAAATTAGCTGATTGTCAATCAAAAGATCCAGCCGAAAGCGAAATTTACATCGTTGAAGGAGATTCTGCAGGTGGTTCCGCAAAACAAGGAAGAGATCGTAAATACCAAGCTATTCTTCCATTATGGGGAAAAGCTCTTAACACCGAAGGCATGCGACTTGACAAAGTCGTTGGTTCTGACAAATTAAAAGACCTAATTGTTGCCTTAGGTATGGGAATTGGTGAAACTATGAATTTTGATAAACTTCGTTATCACCGAATTATTTTAATGTCCGATGCTGATGTCGATGGTGCTCATATTGCTACTCTTTTGTTGACTTTTATGTATCGCCATATGCCTAATCTTATTGAAAGTGGTTATGTTTATATTGCTATGCCGCCACTTTTCAAAATCAAACAAGGTAAAAATGTTAAATATACTTACACTGAAGATGAGCAGGAAAAATATCTTAAAACTTTAGACCTTTCTAAGGCTTATGATGTTCAACGTTATAAGGGTTTAGGTGAAATGAATCCTCAACAACTTTGGGAAACCACTATGAATCCTGAAACTAGAATTCTTAAAAAAATCAACATTTCCGATGCTATCAAAGCCGACGAAGTTTTTAGGATTTTAATGAGCGAAGACGTTCCGCCTCGAAAAAAATTCATTCAAACTCATGCTCATTTAGCAAGATTAGATATTTAATTTAATATGACTGAAGAAAAAAATACTATTGTCACTGACATTAAAAGAACTAATTCAAGTATTGGTAAAATTATGGAAGTTGATATTGTTCCCGAAATGGAAACCTCTTATCTTGACTATGCCATGTCAGTTATCGTTTCTAGAGCCTTACCTGATGTTAGAGATGGCCTTAAACCAGTCCACCGCCGCATAATTTTTGACATGGATAAAATGGGTCTCGGTAGTGGCGGCAAAACTTGTAAATCAGCCAAAGTTGTTGGTGATGTTCTAGGTAAATATCATCCCCATGGTGATATGTCTGTGTATGGCGCCCTTGTTCGTTTAGCTCAGGATTTTTCTCTTCGCTACACTCTTATTAAAGGCCAAGGAAATTTCGGTTCCATTGATGGTGATCCTCCAGCCGCCATGCGTTATACCGAAGTCAAATTAGATAAAATTACTACCGAAATAGTGGCTGATATAAACAAAGAAACTGTTGATATGGTTGATAATTTCGATGCCACCGAAAAAGAACCATCCGTTCTTCCAACTAAAATTCCCACTCTACTTTTAAATGGCGCCGATGGTATTGCTGTCGGTATGGCTACTCGTATTCCTCCTCATAACTTAAAAGAACTTTGCCAAGCTATCGATTTTATTTTAAACAACAGTCGATTAGAAAGAATCGAAAACAAAGAAGAGTTAAATAATTTTTTAGCTCCACCTAAAAATACTCAAGAAATGGTTTTGAGACCAGCTTTTGAATTAGCAAAAGAGCATTTTAATTTTGAAACCAGTGCCACTGTTGAAGATTTAGTTAAATTTGTTCAAGGACCAGATTTTCCAACCGCTGGTGAAATTTATGGAAAAACCGGGATAATTGAAATGTATTCCACTGGTCGTGGTAAATTCATTGTCCGTGGCAAAACTAATATTGAAGAAACTAAATCCGGCCGAATCAGAATTATTATTACTGAGTTACCATATCAAGTAAACAAAGCTGAATTAGTTAAAAAAATTGCTGATTTAGTTCGTGATAAAAAAATCATTGGAATTTCCGACCTTCGTGATGAGTCTGATCGTCATGGTATTCGAGTTGTCGTCGAAATTAAAAAAATAGGTAAGCCAAAGTCCATTTTAAATAAACTTTACAAATATACCGCTCTTCAATCATCATATTCTGCCAATATGTTGGCCTTAGTCGACAATGTTCCTCAAACTCTAAATTTACGACAGATGTTACTTCTTTTTTTACGTCATCGAGAAAACGTTATTCGCCGCCGCAGTATTTATGATCTTAAAGGCGATTTATTGCGTGCCCATATCTTAGAAGGTCTTAAAAAAGCTCTTGATTTCATCGAAGAAGTTATTAAAACTATTCGTAATACCAAACCAGAAGAAGATCCAAAAGGTAAGTTAATGGAAAAATTTGGATTTACTGATCTACAAGCCCAAGCTATTTTAGAAATGCAGCTTAAGAAACTTTCTGGACTTGAAAGACAAAAACTTGATGATGAATATAATGAAATAGAAACAGCTATTGCCAATCTTACTGATATTATTACTAAACCAGAAGTCATGACTGCTGTTCTCAAACAAGAAAATAATGAAATCATGGAAAAATATGGTGATAATAGAAGAACCAAAATTTACGCCCGTGGATTAGAAGAATTTAGTGAAGAAGATTTAGTTCCTAATGAAGCTGTTTTAGTTGCTTTAACCAAAACTGGTTACATGAAACGCGTTGCCAAAGAAACCTATCACACTCAAAAACGTGGCGGCGTTGGTGTTGTTGGTATGACCACTAAAAATGAAGACGAAATTGAATGTATGCTTTCGGTTGATACTCACGACGATCTTTTGTTCTTCACTAATCGTGGCCGAGTTTTCAAAACCAAAGTTTGGGATGTCCAGGAAGGCACCCGACAAGCCAAAGGTCAAGCTGTTGTTAATCTAATTAATATTGTTCAAGGTGAAACTGTCCAAACTATCCTTCCAATTGGTAAAAATACCAAAGCTAAATTTATTCTACTCGCTACTAAAAATGGAGTCGTTAAAAAAACTTCCATAGATAAATTCAAGAATATTCGCCAAACCGGTTTAGCCGCCATTAAACTCGATCTTAACGATCAACTTACCTGGGCCAAATTAACCGAAGGTGACAATCAAGTATTTATGGTTACTAAAAATGGCAAATGTATTCGCTTTGATGAAAAAGATTGTCGACCTATGGGTCGCCAAACTCGAGGTGTTCGCGGCATTCTTCTTAAAGAAGGCGACACTTTAGTCGGTATGGATGTTGTTCCTAGTGTTATTGATAAAAAAGAAAAAGGTATCTTTAAACATCTTTTAGTTGTCACTGAAAATGGTGTCGGCAAAAGAACTGATGTCTATCTCTACCCATCTCAAAAAAGAGGCGGTATTGGTATCAAGGTCGCTAATCTCAGTACTAAAAATGGTAAGATTGCTGCCGCTCAAGTTGTCTCTGAAACTGACGACCAAGTTGTCTTAGTTTCTAAAAAAGCCATCACCATTAAATTACCTTTAAAGAATATTCCAACTCTTAGCCGCAACACTAAAGGTGTCATTCTTATGAGATTTAAATCCACTGATGACAAATTAAGTGCCATGACTATTATCGATAAAAACGATTCCACCATAGAAGACGAAAAAGTTAAGTAGAGTAGGGGATTAATAGTGATACTATAGGGTGTACATATTCAATAAGTAACAATTAGCAGTTAAATTACAAGAGTGCTAAATTACCCAACAATTTATTTTTTGGCCTAATTTAGGGATAAATAACTATCATTCAAAAGTAAATTTTATCAAAACAGGATAGGGGACTATTTTTTGGGAAAATGGCGTCACTATAGGGTATAAGCTTTATTTATTCTCACCTCTGTTACCACTGTGATATTTATTATGAATTTCACGTAATCTGGCATCGGTTACATGAGTATAAATTTGAGTCGTGGCAATGTTCTTATGACCCAAAATTTCTTGAACCGATCTCAAATCTGCTCCAGCTCTAAGAAGATCAGTCGCCATCGAATGTCTTAACGTATGTGGTGTTGCCTCCACTGGCAAATTAGCCGTTTTTACATAATGTTTTACTAATCTTTGAATTGATCTGGCCGTTAACCTTACTGCTTCATCACTAACCGGAATTTCATTCGGTCTTAGATTTCTTATAAACAGGGGTTTATATTTGTCTTCCCGGCTCATCAAATATTTTGCGACATGTTCAGCTGCTTGAATAGAAATAAAGACCACTCTTGATCTTCCGCCTTTTCCAATCACTCCGAACTCTCGAGTTTTTAAATTAATTTGATCACGATTCAAGCGAACCAATTCCGACACCCGCAATCCAGTTGAAAATAAAAGTTCCAAAATTGCTCTGTCTCTAAAACCGCTTTTGCTAGAGGGGAGTGGTTGGACTAAAAGTCTCTCCATCTGATCCCCATCTAAAAATTTAAGTGAATGATCCTTAGTTCTTGGCACATCTAATTTTTCCGGCTGCAGTACTTTATAATCATTCTTTACTAACCATTTTAAAAACGATCTTAAAGCAATTACATAATAACCCTGAGTTACCAATTTCATTTCTCCGATACTTCCCTTCTGTCTGGCTAAAAATAGTCTAAACCTTCTTATTACATCTGAAGTTATATTATTTATTGTTAACTTCTTGTCTTTATTTTCCTCTGACAAGAAATGAACTAAAACATCTAAATAATGTTGATAATTTCTAATTGTTAATCTTGAACAATTTCTTTCAATTTCTAGGTGTTCCAAAAATCGTCTAATCAAAATGTCTAAATCATTTTCCATAAACTATCTTATCATGATAGTCAGTTTTGCCAAGACCTTACAGTTAATTTAATAAACAACAGGTAAAAGTAATCGGCAATTATACAATCTTCATTTCTAGGGCCTCTGGTGACGTTTTAGGTTCAATTTGCCTATCTTTAGGCAAAAACATCAAAGTCACCTGTTCGAAAAAGGCATAGGGGAGTCAAGTCCTAGAATTTGAGACTGATAAGACAATTTATAAGCCGGGAAGTCAAATGGGGAATTTAACCATAATTAATAAATAAGAATAATTAGATAAAAATAAGTTAGAAAAATTGTAAATTAAAAATTTAAAATTAATCCACCAAAGTGGTACTCCCCCTGCCTAAATCTTTAGATAGAGTCGCAAAAGATACATTGTGCGACATAGCATATTGAACCGCCTTCTGCTAGGAGATAGGAATTAAAACTCTTCTCTCTCCTCTGATATTTTCATCTAATTATTAATTCTTCATTATTAATTAACGTCTAATTAACCCATACTCCTCCCTCTTGATGAGTTCATTTTGATACACTTGGCCGAATACAAGTTTTCCACAGAGACTATATCACACTGTATCACCTGCTCCGTGAAAACTATAGGATAATTCGTGAAAATATTATAGGATGTTGTATATTATAGGACTCCCCTCTGCCCTGTTCGTCTACTATCTTTTTTTGAACCTAATTTAGCTTTAATTTATTTAATTAGTTTAGCTTCATTATTGTCTTGTTTTAGCTGAAATCTGATATCTGACAAACCGAAATTCTGATCTCCAATTCCCCTGCATTCCCCTTCTATATTAATAATATGCCTATCTTAAGGTATTATTTTATATATTGAATATAAATAGATTCAGCTTAAAATAGATTATCCATATGAATCCTATTATTGAAAATATTTATAGCCAAGCCAAGATTAATTATAAAAAAATCATTTTGGCTGAAGGCGACGATGATCGAGTTATTGAAGCTGCCAAAATCATTCGCGATCAAAAAATTGCTGAACTCATAGTTCTGGGTAAAAATGGTGACATTAATCCGGAAACTTCCACTCTTGCTGATCAATTAACTCAAACTCTTTTCGAACTCAGAAAAGAAAAAGCTATGACTATCGACGAAGCTAATAAATTAGTTAAAGACCCTATTTATTTTGGCACTTTAATGGTTCATCTTGGTTTAGCCGACGGTATGGTTGCCGGAGCCAAACATACCACCCTTGAAACCGTTCGACCTGCTCTTCAAATTATTAAAACTGCCAAAGATTCCAAATTAGTTTCTAGTTTTTTCATTATGGAAACCAAAAACTTAAGTTTGGGTGAAGAAGGACTGTTGTTTTTTGCTGATTGTGGTTTAAATGTTAATCCAACCGCAGAAGATTTATCGGAAATTGCCATTCAAACCGCCGCTAGTTTCAAACTTCTCACCCAAAAAACTCCTCTAATCGCCATGCTTTCTTATTCCACCAACAACAGTGCCAAAGGTGAGTTTATCGACAAAATCAGAGAGGCTACTATCCTAATTCGTCAAAAACAACCAGATTTAATTGTCGAAGGTGAACTTCAAGGCGATGCTGCTTTAGTTCCTCATATTTGCGATCGTAAATTCCCTGGTAATTGTATTGGCGGTCAAGCTAATATTCTAATTTTTCCCGATTTAAATTCCGGCAACATTGCCTATAAATTAGTTGAAAGAATTGCTAATGCCAACGCTTACGGGCCTCTTACCCAAGGTATCAGAAAACCTATTAATGATCTTTCTCGCGGCTGTAATGTTCAGGATATTGTCACCACTGTTGCCATTACCTCAATCCAGTAATAATAATTCCTAAAATTGTAGCCACGCCTACCCAAATAAAAACCAACCAAGTTCTCTTAAACAATCTATCTCTTAATTCAGCGTGTAATAACCCTCCAAAAATATAAACTATCATCACTAAATAAATAGAACCTTTAAAAATGCCAACTGGTAAAAAACTTAAAACTAAGGCCATTTCTGACATTAAAATTGACGGAATCAAAACATAATACCAAACATTTTTATTTTTTCCATCGTCGGGTAATTCTATTGTTACGCTAAAAAATATATATAAAAAAATTATTATCGAAATCACAAAAACTGACAATATGTTCAACCAATAAATAAATTTAAAAGAAAAAAGACTGTCGAATAAGAAAAAAGAAGTCAATAATAATAAAATTAATCCCACTGTATATGCCGCCCGATAAAGCGGTGGTGTTCTAAATCCAATTGCTACCAAAAAAACATTTTCCACCAGAAACATCGCATAAATTATGATTCCAAAAAATAAGCTATAAATTAAACTTAATAAAAAAGTCTGGGGTAACAATGTTGCAAATAAAGCAAATCCTATAAAAAAAGCTCCTGGCATTACTATCGACATTAATCGAATATAAATACTTTTATCAAAGACAATCCCCAATCCAAACCAAAAACAAAAAATAATTAAAACTATTCCCACTAATAAACCATAATAATGAGATTCATAGGGTAAACTTAAAAAAAAATAAAAACCAATTGTAGCTAAAATCGATGATATTAAATATCTAAGTCTTTTTGACATTGATAAATTATACCTTTTTATAATCGAATCCTGCAAAAACATTTATAACATCATCGTTTTCTTCTAATTCTTCGATCATATCTAAAATTTTACCTACTTCATCCTCTGAACTTAACATGATCGGATTATTAGCCCTCATCGACAATTCCGATCTTTCTATTTTTAATCCCATCTCCTCAACTTTTTTAACCATTTCATTTAGACCATTCGGTTCTGTTAAAATAATATTTCCATCAAAATCAACCGCCCCCGCATCAATCAATTCCAAACTGAGATCTGACGAACTGATATCTGATAAACCTGATATTTCCACTTCTCCCACTCTCTTAAATTGGAACATAACCGAATTACTTTCACCTAAATTACCGCCATAATTTCTAAAAATAAGTTTAATCTCTCCTAATGTTCTATTTTTATTATCGGTTTCCAATTCTATAATCATCGGCACTCCAAAAGGACCATAACCCTCCATTGTCATTGCCACTAAATTTACCTTTCTTTCTTCAAATCGAGTCAATAATCTATCAACATTTTCCTTTGGCATATTAACCTCTCTCGCTTTTTCGATTGCAATTTTAAGACCTAAATTAGCCTCCGGATTAGTAATTCCCCCTCCAAGTCTAATTGCAGTTAAAATATCTCTTGAAGTTCTCGTAAACGACTCACTTCTTTTTTTATCTTGAGCCCCTTTTCGGTTTTTAATATTTGACCATTTGGAATGACCTGACATAAATTCTTAATTATTAATTTTTAATTATTAATTTTTAATTATTAATTGTATAGCTTGAGTATTTTATCACTGAAGCAAAATTATCACCAAAATATAGTTCCAATTCATTTTCATTTAAATTTTCATCAAATTTTTTATCACAATTAAAAATTTTATTTATCAACTTCCAACCATAATTTTGATCAACTTTATTACCATAAACAATCAAACAATTATTTATTTTTTGAGTATCATTATCATTCGAAACTACCGAAAATCCCGACCATTCTAATCTTTTTGTTATAAAACCAGCTAAACCACTTTCGTTTGTATTATTAAAAATAGACAGTCTTAACTCTTCATTATTTAATTTACTTTCTGAAAAATCACGAACCAGTATTTCATCCAAAATCAATCTATTTTCATTTAATAAACCATTTATTTTCTCCTGTTTTAAAAGCATTTTTCCATAATCTTTTTTATATCTAATCCAATTTAAAAAACCTAAATTTTCAATCAAAACATCATTATTTTTCCATTGACTAGTTGAATTTAAATTCAAAATTTTATCTGGATAAAATCCAAAGTTATACCAATAAATATGTTTAATTAAATCTATATTATTTTCTTTTCCTACAATTCTTTTAAATTCTTCCGAAGATTCTTCCCCTAAATTTAAAACATTAATCATTTTTCTTTCATTAGATATTGACACCAAAGTAATTCCATCATTTGCAATTATTCCCAATTTGTAGTCTAAATTTTTATCACTATTGTCTTTTTTAAAGAAACTTAATAACACTAAAAACGTCAAAAATAACAACAAAATTACTCCAAAAAACAATTTTAGATTTATCTTTTTTTTTATTCTAGTATTCCTCATATTTTTTCAAAATTTCACTTAAATCTTTCGGTAAATCTATTTTAAATTCCATTTTTTGACCATTAATTGGATGTTTAAAAATTATTTTATAAGCATGCAAAAATGGTCTTTTTAAACCATCAACACTCTCACCTCCATAAACTCTATCACCTACCAAAGGCCATCTTAAATGACTTAAATGAACTCTAATCTGGTGTGTCCTTCCAGTTTTTAAATCAATATCTAATAAACTATAAATCTTTCCATCTTTACGATATTTTTTAATCAAATTAAAATTTGTCAATGCTCTCTTCCCATCTTCGTTTACTCCAAATTTAGCAAAAACATATTTTGATCTAGCAATTGGCATATCTATTGTTCCTTCAAAAGAACTATCTCCGCCGACCAAACAATAATACTTTTTCATTAAAGATCTCTCTTTGAATTGTTTCTTAAGGTTTAAAAATGCCTCTTCTGTCTTAGCCACTATTATTAAACCAGAAGTCCCCTTGTCTAACCTATGCAGAATTCCATTTCTCGGTAAATTATTTGGCCTAATTTCCCGTAAATAATCTTCCAATGTTCCTTTTTCTTCCTTTTTTTCTTTAGTTGTTGTCATCAATGGTGGTTTTTCAACTATCATTAGATCTTTGTCTTCAAAAACTATTTTGATTTCTTCCATAATAAATCGCTTAAACAAAATAAAACTCCTATTCCAATTATCCAATCATTAATATTATTGTAAAGTCCCAATCCTAAAAAATTCCAATAATCTCTTACATATCCCAAAACAATCCTCTCAATTAAATTGGCTAAACCCCCCATAAAAATTAACCAATAGCCCTTTCCTTTCTTTATACTTAAAAACAAAAATAATAGAACAAAAAATATACTCAATACAATAAAAAATACCCCATTTATTCCAAAACTTATACCATAGTTTTTAACCATAAATATCAACTATTCTTCACTTTTTTTACTACACTTAATACACATAGTTGCCTCCGGCTGAACTGCCAATCTATCAGTATCAATCATCTTTCCACACTTTTCACAGATGCCGTATTTACCTATTTTCATTCGAGTTAAGGCTGTTCTAAATTGGACTATCTCTTTACTTAAAAATTTTGCCTTAACCTCGTTATCGAAATGGCCAATCTGTTCATCTAAATCCTCTTCAAAAGAATTTTCATTGGCTCTATTTTCAGCAAAAAACGGATCATTTTTTTTCAATTGTTTTTTTCTTCTTTTAAGAAGAACCAATTCTTTCTCCAAAAAAACTTTAATTGGCGATAGTAATCTACCTGGTAAACTTAAATTCCCTGTTTTCTTTTTCATATTATCTCCTTTTGTTAATCACTAAAAAATTAAATACTTCACCTAAAATACACAATCCTGTCAAAGAAATCAAACTAATAAGCCAATATAAAATTAAATAAGGCAAATTAATTTTAAAATAAAGCCCTAAAAATCCTAATATTAAAAAAGCAAAAAATCCAGTTATTAAAAAAGCAAAACCTTTCTTTCCACTCTTATACCACACTAACGATCGATATTTTTTCTTAGCTAAATTGGCCAAAAGTATCATTAAGACTAAAAATAATAAATAAACTCCTGTTTTCAAGTCAAATTTACTTCTTAAAAATTCATCCGCTATTAAAAAAACCAAAAAGAACAAAGAGTTAACTAATCCATCTTCACAAAATGGTATAAATTTCCAACTGTTTATTTTTGAAAAAATAAAATTAATCAAAATTAAGGCTAAAAAACCACCAATATAATCCATTCCTGGTTTATTCCAAACCGAAAACCAGCTTAACCAACTATCATTCCAAATCCCAAAATTAACTAAACCATAAGTGATTCTGCCCACAACAAAAAAACCTAACAAAGCTATCCATGAGTAGTTTACGATTTTATCTTCTTCGTAATTATTTTTTAAATTTCTCCAAGTTAAATAAACAAAAAGTATTATTCCAACAATTCTTAATATTCCCAAACTCATAACTTATTTTAACATTTTAAAAATCAATGTAAGATTATTGAAAATATTTTACGAGCCGAAAAAATAAATTATTTTTTCTTTTTTGTTTCAATCTAAATTTGTGCCGAAGGAGGGACTTGAACCCCCATGACATTGCTGCCACACGCTCTTGAGGCGTGCGTGTCTACCATTCCACCACTTCGGCTAAAAGTAATCTTATTATAACCTAAAATTAAAAATTATTGCTTCTTTTCCACATCGAAGAAACTAACTTGTTTGCCATTGAAATACAAATTAAAGCTTCCTGTTGGACCATTTCGGTGTTTTTCAACACTACAAGTCACCATTTCTCTTACCTCTTCATCTTCTCTTGATAAAAAGAAAACCACGTCAGCATCTTGTTCGATACTTCCCGATTCTCTTAAATCCGATAATCTTGGCTTTCCTCCCCTAGCTTCCATAGCTCTAGATAACTGGGCCAATGCCAATACTGGAACTTTTAATTCTCTCGCCAAATTTTTTAAACCCTGCGAAATTTCTGAAACTTCCTGAACTCTATTATCTCGAGTCGATCCATGCATCAATTGCAAATAATCAACAATTATAAATTTAATTCCCTTATCAACCTGTAATCTTCGAGCCTTGGTTCTCAATTCTGTTACTGTTAATCCTGGAGTATCATCAATATAAAGTGGAGCTTCAGCTAAAACTCCCATAGCTTCAGATAAAGCATCAAAATCATTAGCCGATAATTGTCCTGTTTTTAATTTCCAAGCATCAATTAATCCCTGTCTTACCAATAAACGATCAACTAATTCCTCCTTGCTCATTTCTAATGAAAACATACAAACTGGCATTTTCTCTTCGACTGCTACATGTCTGGCAATATTTAAACCAAAAGCTGTTTTACCTACCCCTGGTCGAGCGGCCAAAATCAATAAATTGCTATCCTGCATTCCTGCCAAAATATTATCCAAACCCTTAAAACCGCTTGGAACCCCTCTTAATCCAGTTCCTAATTTTTGTAATTCATCTAATCTATCAAAACTAGCTGTTAACACTTCTTTTAATGAAGTCGGAATTGATTTCAAATGTTTTTGAGATAAAGAAAAAATTTCTTGTTCGGCGATATCTAATAATTGGTCAGCCGGTAATGTTGGATCAAAAGCTTTTTCACTAATCCTTCCCGCCGCCGATATCAATTCTCTTTTAGCTGATAATGATTTAATAATATGACCATAACTTTCCGCATTAGCCGCTGTTGGAACCTCACTAGCCAATCTAGTCAGAAACCCTTTTCCTCCAATTTTTTTTAATACATTTAACTCCTTTAATTTCTCCGCTACTGTCACAATATCAATTGGCATTCGCTCTTCATAGAGCTTCATCATCCCCTCATAAATCTTGCCATAATTAGAATTGTAAAAATGTTCTGGTCTTAAAAATTCCGACACCGCCAAAACTGCATCATTATCAATTAAAATCGACCCTAATACGCAAACTTCAGCTTCTTCAGAGCTGGGGGGCAGTCTGATAGCATCTGTATTCATATTTATATTATACCTTCTTTAAGACTTTCAACTCTAAACCGTCTGGAAGATCATCTTTGTCTACTTTTAAACATTCAATTGCTTCTAATCCCTCTTGATCTGCCTGATCCAAAAATTTGTCTAAATCTTTTTTATTTTCATCATCATAACCCATCGGAACTAAATAATTTACTCCCCATTTTTTAGCCCAATCTAAAACCAATTTTCCACTAGCACTATCTTTTATTAAAACTGGAGCCAAAAGAACATCAGCCGAATCTATTTTTTCAATTCTTTTATCACTTAAAGTTTCTTCTAGATCACCCAAAAATACTACTTTAATTCCATCAATATGAATCACGAAAAGCGTATTGTCATTTCCTGAGTTGTAACCATTTATCTCCACTCCGCCAACTTCATATTCTCCTGGAGCTCTAATCAAAATTTTTTCTCCCTCAAACCCCATCCCATCATATTTCTCGGCAGTAAATAAAAAAATTCTTGACGAATATTTATTATCATTTCTCACCTCTTTGGCTGGATTAATTAAAACATTTTCTTTTTTACCCTTTAAATAAACTGATTGATTTTCTAATATTTTTATTTCCATATCTTCAATTCTATCATCAACTTTTGACTATTTGTGATATCATCTATAATAGTAAAATGATTAAAGAACTCTTTTTAGCCATCGCTCTCGGGTCAATTTTAGGATTCGGTATTACCGGAGCTTTCTTTGCTCTCAATAAGAATAAAACCACCCCAAAACAAAATTCAGTTGAAATTGCCCCAACCCCCACTGTCACTGATTTACAAATGTCAACCCAGATTTCAACTACACCCGCAGCTTCCAAAACAGAATCTTCCATTAATATTACTTCCCCAGAAAATAATACCGTTCTCTCTAATTCTAAAATTAGTATCAAAGGTGATAGCACCCCAAATAGCCTAATCGTCATTTCCACTCCCACTAAAACTTTTAGTGATAAAAGTAATGCTAATGGTGTTTTTAGTATTAGTATTGAACTTGATAGTGGTATTAATTTAATTAAAGTTAATAGTATTGATCCAGAAGACAATCAAAGTGAAGTCGAATTAAGTCTTACTTATTCAACCGCTAAAATTTAATTTTATGTATTTGTTTTTATTACTCCTCTCCTCCTTACTTTTTCCAATATCTTCTTTCTCTCAAGAAGCCACTGTTGTTCCCACTAAAGCTCCCAATAAAGAAGTTTTAGAAATGGTTCAACAAAAAGTTAAAGACATGCTCCAAAGTACTACAGCTACTTCAACCGAACCAAAATCAATCATTGGCACTATTACCCAAATTAACTCTAGTCAAATAATTGTTAATTATAAAAACGAATCAAAAACTATCACTATAACCGAAGAAACTGTTTTTATTGATGCCAAAAGAAATAAAACCAAAATTGATAATATTAAAGCCGGCCAAGATATTCTAGCTATGGGTTATCTTAATCAGTATGGTAATTTTGAAGCCAAAAGAGTCGTTATTACTGACCTAAAAACTATTGAAAATAAAAATGAAATAGTTCTCGGAAAAATTGTCGATATTTCCCAATCATCACCTGTTTTTATTTTAATCCCCATCAAAAATAAAGAAATTCAATATCAAATTAAAACCGACACTAAAACCGAAATTTTAAATAAAGATAATAATAAATTAACTTTAGATAAATTAAAATCAGGTCAAAAAATCGTCGTTGTCATCCAACCAGACGCCAAAATTGCTAAAACTTTTTACGTTTCCAAAATCATAACCATAGATTCCATTACTGCCCAAGTTCCAGAAACTTCAACCAATAACTAATTTTTTAAATAAAATTTCCCAAATCGTCAATTTATTGGTAAAATTCATACTGTTTAACCTCATGGTGGTATTAGCTCAATTGGTTAGAGCGCAGCTCTGTGAAAGCTGAGGTTGTCGGTTCAAGTCCGATATACCACCCCAATCATCTGCCTTAGTTCAATTTTTGTTTTTGACTGTAGCATTGATTCCTCGCTTCCAAAGAAATTTTCATCTTTTTCCATAATCGGCTCAATACAAAGATAATTATTATCAAAAATTTTATTATTTCCCTCTTCTAAAAAACCTGTCCATAATTTAGCGTAATTAAAACCCATTAGTTGCCATTTAATTAAAGGTTTTCCTGGAATATCAATATCATTTAACTGACGTAAATTTGTAAAATCATTATTTTTTATCCCCACACTTAAATCAAAACCATTTAAAGTCGCTCCCTGCCATCCTAATTCGCTTGACCAATAATTATGGATTGCCACATTCACCGGCTTTTCTTCTTCATTTTTATTTTCCACTGTCAATTTTTGACTAAAATATTCTTTATTTAAAGAAAAAATTTGATGAACATCAAAACCCATCGTTTCGCAATTTATTTCCAATAAATTTTCTGTTTTTTGCACCAACACCCACGGTGCAGTTCTAAAATATCCATGAAAAGGCAAACCATATTTTTTAACTCCATCGTTAGCAAAATTAGGTACGCAAACATGAGTATTACCTCTTTTACTATCTATTCTTTCAAAACTACCCAAGATTAAAATTCCTTTATTTTTTAAACTATCAATCCTGCCACCCTCCAAATCCACTACCAATTCCCAATTTTCAAAATCTAATTGCACTGTATTCATTGCTCTATTTTACTTCAAAGTCGCTTTCATTTAAAATACATCATGACCAAACCACAAACACTAAAAGGTTTTCGAGATTTTTTGCCTAAAGACATGGGTATTCGTAATTATGTCAAAAATACCTTAATTGAAGTTTTTGAGAATTATGGCTTTTTACCCCTCGAAACCCCGGCTCTTGAATACGCTTCTGTCTTAAAAGGTAAATATAGTAACGAAACCGATGATAAACTTGGTTACTTTTTTAAAGATAACGGTGATCGCGAAATCGGTCTTCGTTATGACTTAACTGTACCTGCTGCCAAAGTTTTAGCTATTTACTCTAATGACCTTCAGCTTCCATTTAAACGTTATCAAATTCAACCAGTCTGGCGTGCCGAAAACACTCAAAAAGGTCGTTATCGGGAATTTGTCCAATGTGATATTGATATTTTTGGCACCTCATCCCCGATTGCTGATGCTGAAATCATTTCTATAATTTATGCTGGCGTTCAAAAACTAAATTTTAAAAACGCCATTATCTCTATAAATAGTCGTCAAGTTCTTTTTGATATTTTAGCTAAAAGTGCTATTGAAAAAGATCAAAATTCAGTACTTCAATCTCTCGATAAAATAGGCAAAATAGGTGAAGATGGAGTAATAAATGAACTCAAGTCTAAAGCTTTGTCTCAAAGCCAAATTACTAACCTTTTTAAATATATCAAAGAAGCTCAACCAGACGAAAAATTAAAATTAGTTTTAAATAAATTAGAAGCCCTTGGTCTCCCTGATAATTCTTATATTTTCGATCCCACCTTAGTCCGTGGTTGCGATTATTACACCGGAACTATTTTTGAAGTTAGTGTTACCGAGCCAAAAATCGGTGCCATTGGCGGTGGTGGTCGTTATGACAATTTAGTTTCCACCCTAGGTGGTCCTAATATTCCTGCCGTTGGTTTTGCTTTTGGTTTCGAACGAGTTGTCGATGTTATTCAAGAACTCAATCTCCTTCCCCAAGCTAATCAATCAAAAACTAAAATTTTAGTCGCTAACTTTGGACCAGAAACCGAATCTAATATTTTAAATTTAGTTTCCAATCTTCGAGATAAAGATATTGCTTCCATTGTTTATCCAGATAATGACAAATTGGCAAAACAAATTAAATATGCCCTTTCTTTAGGAATTAATTATCTAGCCATTATTGGCCCCGACGAAGCTAAAAACAATCAAATTACTGTTAAAAATTTAATCACTACTGAACAGAAATTAGTTAGCTTTGATGAACTAATAAAAATTATAAATTAAGCTGACATATTGTTCCCCGCGGTACGGGGAACAATAATCTTTTTTTTAATTTTTCTGTTATAATAGACCCTATGAAACAAGGAATTCATCCTAAATATTTTGATAATTGCCAAGTCACTTGTGCCTGTGGCAATAAATTTACCACTGGTTCAACTCTGGAAAAAATCGACGTTGAAGTTTGTTCTAAATGTCATCCTTTCTTTACTGGTCAACAAAAATTTGTCGACATTAAAGGAAGAATTGATAAGTTTAAAGAAAAAGTCAACCAAGGTAAAAAATATGCTGCTGCTAAAGCTGCAAAAAAAACAGTCAAAAAATCAAATTAGCTACTCTAAAAACCGCTTTAATTTCTTGTAAATTTGGCGGTTTTTTTATTACATTTTATTAAAAATTAAAAATTTTAAATTTAAAATTATGCCTAATATCAACAACAACATTGCCATTATGGAATTTCACCCCGGTCCTGGCGGCCAAGAGGCAACTCTTTGGGCCCAAGATTTAATGAACATGTATATCCGCTATGCTAATAAAGTTGGTTGGAAAGTCCGTCAAATCGACGGCTTTATCATCCAAATAACCGGCTTTGATGCTTATAATCAATTAAAATACGAAGCTGGCACTCATCGTGTTCAACGTATTCCAGAAACTGAAAAAAGAGGCCGTATTCAAACTTCTACCGCTTCAATCGCTGTCATGCCTAAAATCGACTCTAAAGAGGTCAATTTTAGAATGGAAGATGTTACCATCACCGCCTGTCGCGCTGGCGGTAATGGTGGTCAAAATGTTAATAAAGTTTCCACTGCCATTCATTTAGTTCATAAACCCACTGGTTTAATGTTTGATGTCCGCACCGAACGTTATCAACAACAAAATCGAGAAATTGCTCTTGAATTACTTAAAAACAAACTTTATCAGTTGGAAGAAGAAAAACGCGCCTCTCAAGTCTCTGCTGGTCGTGCCAATATCAGTCAATCAACTCGTGCCGATAAAATCCGAACATATAATTACCCCAGAAATCAAATAAAAGACCATAGAATCGACAAAACATTTAATAACTTGGACAGCATTATGCAGGGTAATTTAGACGATTTATTTCTCGAACTCACCGTCCTTGACCAACCAGAAGAAGAAAATAAAACTAATTAATTTTCTTTTCTAAAGTCACTTTAATAGTTTTTTCTATTTTTTCTCGCCAGATTTTTACTTCAATTACATCACCAATCTTTTTTGTATTAATCACTTTCACTAAATCACCGCTATCACTATCTATTAATTTTTCCGAATCGACTTCGGTAATAATATCTCCTTTTTCAATTCCAGCCTTAAATGCGGGACTATTTTCAGAAACACTTTGCACCCAAGCCCCAGAATCTTTTATCATTTTATAGCCCACGCCTAAATAAGGCCTTTCAAACTCCCCTGTTTTTCTAAAATAAGCAATGGATTCTTTAATTAAATTAATCGGTAAAGCAAAACCAATATTTTGACCACTCTGCGATACCGCCACGTTTACCCCAATTACCTCGCCGCTCGAATTAAATAATGGACCCCCGGAATTACCAGGATTAATAGCCGCATCAGTTTGAATTACATTATCCAATTTTTCTGTTTCACCAACAGCTCCGGCCGTAATCCCTCTGCCCAATCCCGAAATCACTCCAGTTGTCACTGTTGATCTAAATTCCCCTAAAGCTGTCCCAATCGCAATTACTGATTGGCCAACTTTTAATTTATCCGAATCACCTAAATTAACCATATTTAAGTTAGTTTTTTCTATCTTAATAATAGCCAAATCATTTAAGGGGTCTCTATAAATATTTTTAACTTCCACTACTTCATCTTTTCCAATCACTACTTTATAACTAACTGTTACATCAGCCACTACATGTTTATTGGTCACAATCAAACCATCGCTGCTAATAATAAAACCTGTTCCTACGTCTTGTTCTGTTCTAATCGTTACCACGCTTGGAGTTGATTCTTCCACTACTTTAGTCACCACTGATTCCTCATTAACGATTTCTTTTTTGACACTTACAACTTCTTTTTTATTAAGAAATATAAAGATCAATCCAGTTATTAATACTCCCAAAAACAAACCAATAATGATTCCTTTTTTCATAAAATCTATTTTAAAACTGTTTCCAATGCTTTATTCAACTGCAAATCAACATTGGCATCATCACCAGGCTTAACTTCAATATCAGGTTCAATTCCTACTTTATGAATATTTGCTCCATTTGGTAATAACCATTTAGCAATAGTTATATGAAGTCCACTGCCATCTTTAAAATCCTCAGGTTGTTGAACTGTTCCTTTTCCAAAACTTTTTTCACCAACTAATTTAGCTCGATTAAAATCTTTCAATGCCCCAGCCAAAATTTCTGATGCTGAAGCCGAACCACCATTTATTAAAACTACCAGCTTTTCGTCCAACAGATTGCCCATTCCTTCGATCACATCATATTTTTCTTCACTGCCATCATAAGATTTTTGAGTCACAATTGTTCCACTCTTCACAAAATCAGAAGCTACCAACACACTGGCTTGTAAATAACCACCTGGATTATTTCTCAAGTCTAATATTATTCCTCCAAAATTACCTTTGGCCTTTTCTTGTTTAATTTCTTCCACTTTTGCCGGCCAGTCAGTAAATAATGTATCTGTAAATTTATATAATTTAACCCAAGCCACCTTTTTTCCACCCTGTTCTTTCCATTCTAATTCAATACTAGGAACCACAATATTATCTCTTTTCAAAACCACATCAAAATAATCACTCTTACCCTCCCGATACATTTTTAAAGTTACTTCAGTTCCTATTTTCCCCCTAATTAAACTAACAGCTTCGCTCAAAGACATATCTGTTGTTTCTTTATCTATGTTGTTGGCTTTATCAGTTATCTTTAAAATTAAATCTCCAGCTTTAACTCCAGCTTTTTCAGCTGGACTTTTAGCCACTGGCGACACCACTGCTAAATTTTTATCTTTATAACCCAAAGAAATTCCCACCCCTCCAAATTCACCTGCTAAATCTTCATTAGCACTTTTATTGTCAGTTGGAGGTAAAAATACTGTGTACGGATCACCTAAAGAAGCCACCATCCCTTGAATAGCTCCATATTCCATATTTTTATCAACCAATTTATCTTTCTCTAAGAACATTTGATTCAATTTATCTTTCACCTGCCACATTAAAGATAAATTCAACTTATCTCCGTTACTAGTAACTACTCCACTAGAATCTCTACCAATTTTAAAACTAACAAGAGAAACTACCGATAATAAGGCCAAAAGTACAACTAAATTTCTTATATATTTAAATTTCATCATCTATTCTAACATTAATAATAATTTATTCATTTTAGAATTGACTAGCATTTTTTTATTTTTTCCTAAATTTTCCTTCATAAACTCATTCCAATTTTCTTTTTCCATCCTCAATACTGGTAGGTTAATATTCACTTCCTTAATTTCATTATTATCTGATATTACTATTGCTCTTACCCCAACCACTTGTGCTTTTAATAAAAAAGCTTTATCTAAATTTTTTGTAAATAAAACATTATTATTTAATTCAAAATTCAAAAGTTTAATCTCATCAATAATTTTGATTTCCCCTTCTCCCCACGCCTTCAATTGATTTAATCCTTCTCCTTTATATTCTTTGGCCTTAAACTCTAAAACCATTTTTCCTTCCTCAATCTTACTAATTTTAGCCTCAACTGGAGCAAAAATCTCCTTTTTTTCATTTTCTACTTTTTCAATTCTCAAGTTTTTAAATTCATCTAATCCTAAACACAAACCAGTTAAAGGAAAACAAATTTTATTCTTAAAAATTCCCAAATCATAAAATATATCACCAGATGTTACTTGTTTTTCTTTAATAAAGTTATTTAATTCTTCTCTTTTGTTTTCATTCATCTTTGACAAAGGGCCACTATAATCAAAAGTTTCTATTTTATGACTACTAAAAACTGCCAATTTATCACCTTCGGAAACTTTATCTCCAACCTCAACTAAAATTTTTGCCTTAGCCGGTAATTTAATTATCCAACTGGCTTTATCTTTCGATCTCATTCATTCATTATATATTGTTTATATAACCTCAGCCACAGGCTGATCGGCCTCTGGCCGAAAAGACCCTCCGAAATTTCGGAGGGTCTTTAATTTAAATACAAAATTAGCCTTTATTGGGTTGTAAAAGGCATCAAAGCCAAATGTCTAGCTTGCTTAATTGCTTTAACCAATTTTCTTTGGTGTTTGGCACAAACTCCACTAAACTGAGCTCCTAAAATTCTTGATCTAGCTGATAAGAATTCACCCATTTTTTCATATTCCTGCCAATTTGGAGTTGTATTAGTTTTGCAATAAGAACAACCCTTTTCTCGGCCTCTTCTTTTTGCTGCTAATATATTATCTTTTTTGCTTTTCTTAATCATATTTTCTCCTTAAAAAGGCATTTCTTCACCCTTTTTATCTTCAGTAACTGGAATTTCTCCCAAATCATCTGGAATAACTATATCCTCAATTTGAGCTTCATGACCTTCATTAATTGACATATCTGCCTCACCACCCAAATCTCCAGATACATTATGATCATTATTGTTACCCTTATTATCAAGAATAATCATATCATCAATCACAATTTCAGCAATTTGCTTTTTATTGTTTTCTTGATCATTAAATTCTCGATATTGAATTCTACCATCAACATAAACTCTTCGGCCTTTAGACAAAAGTTGTGAACAAAGCTCAGCTAATTTATTCCAAGCCACAATTCGGTGAAATTGAGCATCTTCTTTTCTTTCACCTTGTTTTGTTACCCAAACTCTATTGGTAGCTAAACCAAAAGAAGCTACAGCCATACCAGCTGGAGTATATCTTAACTCTGGGTCACGAGTTAAATTACCGATTAACATTACCCTATTGAGACATCTACTTGGCATATATGTTTCCCCTTACTTTTTTAAAATTAAATAACGAATAATATTTGTTTCTCTGTCTAATAAAAGATTAAATTCTTTTATTTTTAAAGGTTCTTTAGACTCTAGATCTAAGACCCAAAAATCACCTTTATCGTGACCTTTTATTTCGTAAGCCAACTCTTTAAGACCCATATGATCTTTATTAGAGATTTCAGCTTTATTACTTTCTAACCAAGAATAAGCTTTTGTTAAAACTTTTTCTTTGTCTTCGGTTTTGGGGTTCAAAACCATTATAATTTGATATTGATATTTATTTCCTTTCATGAACTCACTAGATTAACATATTAAGCGTAATTTGACAATTACTTTATTGGTTTGATTTTACAGGTATTTTCTAAATCTTCAACTAGATAACCTTTATTTTTAATAATTTCCCTAAGTCTGTCGGACTCTGTCCAATTTTTATTTACTCTCGCCTCTTTTCTCTCTTCTCCCAATTTTAAAATTTCCTCCGGAATTTCTTCTTCTGCAATTTCTTTATTTAAATTTAATCCCAAAACTTTATCAAAATCCAAAATAGTTGCCCATTTTTCTTCTGGATTTAAATCTGATTTAGCTACCTTCCAAACCAAAGCCAATACTTCCGGCATTGCCAAATCATCACCAATTTTCTCCACAAATTCCTGTTTAAAAGCCTGATTAATTTTATGTAGAGACGCATCATGATGCGTCTCTACTCTAAGATTCCTTAATCTATTCAACGCATTCTCTGCTACTTTTAAATTCTCCAACGAAAATTCCATCCCTTTTCTATAATGCGATCCTAATACTAAATATCGATAGGCCAACGGATCAAAATCCAAATCAATTAAATCTTTTACAGTATATAAACCACCACTAGATTTACTAATTTTTGATCCAGCAAAAGTAATAAAAGCATTATGCATCCAATAATGAGCTGTGTTGTGCCCAAAAGCCCCAAATCCTTGTGCAATTTCATTAGTATGATGAACATTAATATGATCTTCACCACCTGTATGAATATCAAAAGTTTCGCCTAAATATTTTGTTGACATGGCTGTACATTCAATATGCCAGCCTGGGAATCCCATTCCCCATGGACTTTCCCATTCCATTTGTCTTTTTTCATTTATAGGAGAAAACTTCCACAAGGCAAAATCAGCTGGGTTTTTCTTTTCTTCGTTAATTTCCACCCTCGCCCCCTCTCTCAATTTTTCCAAATTCAAATTAGCAAATTTTCCATAATCAGCAAATTTCGACGTATCAAAATAAATTCCATCACTTATTTTATAAGTAAAACCATTAGCTTCGATTTTTTTAATTAATTCAATTTGTTCATTAATATGATCAGTCGCTCTTGGCATTTTCCAAGGTGTTTTAATATTCAATTCTTTTAAATTTTCTAAAAATTCATTTTCATATTTTTTAGCAATTTCCCAAACTGATAAGCCTTCTTTTTTTGACCCTTTTTCCATCTTGTCTTCACCACTATCTGCATCAGAGGTTAGATGTCCCACATCAGTTATATTCATCACCCAATTAGTTTTATATCCTAAATAATTTAAACTTCTTACCAAAACATCCCAACAAACATAGGCATACATATTTCCAATATGAGGGCTAGAATAAACCGTTGGTCCACAAGAATAAATCCCCACTTCATTTTCTTTTATTGGTTTAAATTCCTGTTTTTCTCTAGTTAAAGTATTATAAAATTTCATCTTTTAATCTATTTTACCCTTAAACTCGCTTGTTTGCGACATTTGGCTTTCATCTGGCTGTTGGGTCTTATGTTTATTTCCGCCTTTATCCTTATGGTGTTTTGATGGCGTCATTATTTCTGAATTCATAATTTGATTTTGCCTTTCGACTTCTCTTTGTCTTCTTAAATTTTCTAAAAACATTTTTTCTTTTTCATTTTCTTCTCTTTTTTTCTGATTACTAATTTGTTCAATTTCACTTTCTACATTTCTACCAGCCATTTGTGATCTAACGTTTGCTATTTCTTCTTGTTTTTTTCTTTCATCTTCAGCTTTCTTTTGAGTCAATTCTTGATCATTTAATGGTTTAATGTCACCCAAAAGTTCTTTTGCCGTAATTATTGATTCCGCAATTTTTCCTGTTTCATTAACTAATTTTTCCGCCGTTTCTACCCCTAATTGTTTAAATCCTTTTCCAAAATCTTTTACTATTTGATTCATAATTTATTATATCTCTCTCCTTCCATCCATGGCTCGGCTTAAAGTAGCCTGATCCGCATATTCCAGATCAGCCCCCATCGGTAAACCACTTCCAATTCTGGAAATTTTAATATTTTTATCAGACAAACTTTCTAATCTTTTTTTAATATATAAAGCTGTCGCCTCACCTTCCATAGTCGGGTTGGTCGCCAAAATAATTTCTATTTCTCCATCAGTGACTATTTCCTCAACCCTTTTAACTAATTCATCTATTTTTAAATCATCAGGGCCTACATGTTCCAATGGATTAACTACTCCACCTAAAACATGATAAACGCCTTTATAGCCACCAATATTTTCAATTGCCATTACATCAATAGCTCTCTCCACTACACAGATAATTTTTTTATTTCTCTCTGAGTCATCACAAATTGAACAAATTTCCCCTTCGCATACTGAAAAACATGTCTTACATATCTTTATTTCTTTTTTAATTGCCAAAAGCGATCTGGCCATTTCGGCCACATATGATTCTGGGGTATTTAGTAAATAAAAAACCAATCGACTAGCGCTTTTTGGCCCAATCCCCGGCAGTCTTTCGAAAGCCGCAATTAAATTTTTAATGCTTTTTGGTAATTCCACCATATTAAAATAATCCTTCAAGCCCACCCATATCCTTCATTCTTTTAGCTGCCATTTCTTGAGATTTTTTCATCGCCTTATTAATAGTATCTACCAAAACTTTATTTTCCATTCCATTAACCGACAAAAATTTAATTTTTTGATCACCAGTCACGGTTACTTTTACTCCATTTTCTTCAATCTCAAAAGATTCGGCCTCGATCGCCTTCTTCAATTTATAAGCTTGGGCTAACATTTTTGCTTTATCAAACATATTATTAATTCTTAATTATTAATTTTTAATTATTATACCTCAACCAAATATCTCTTTAGCCACATCATAAATATCCCCACCACCAGCCTTGTCATTTTTATTTTCCATTAATTGATCACTAACATTTTGCATCGGCGTGTCATTTTTAATTACCAACGGTTCTTTTTTACTTTTTCCTAAGATACATTCAAAACATAAATCAATTCCAAAAACTTTAGTCATACATTCTTCTACTATTTTTCTATTTTTTGCCTCCTCTAATCTATCTTTATGAAAAGGATAAAAAACTTCCAAAAGTAAGGTTTTACCTTTAATCGATTTTGGTCTGGAAGCCCTTAAAAATGCTTCGACCGAATGATTAAAAGGTTTGATTGCCATTAATAAATTACCCCATTTTTCCTCCACTGCTTCAACCCCGATAGTACAATCTTGGTTTACTATTACTGGTTCTTCAGCCTCAACTACTTTTTCCTCAACCGCCATAGTTTCAACAATTATTGGCTTTTCTTTTACAATTTCAATTTCTTTTTTATTTTTTTGATCAACATTATTTCTCTTTTGTCCCACAAATTCCACCACTGCCAATTCTAATGGTAATTGATCTATTTCTACTTCTTTTTCCTGTTTCGACGCTTTTACTAATAAATTTATTAAAAACTCCGATTCTTCCAAATTTAATCCAATATTTTTATTATCTCCTATTCCGTAAAATGCCAAAATTTTCTTTTGAAAAAAGTTCATCAATTTTAATCTAAAACTAGAAAAATCGATTCCATCGTTTGCCATTTTTTCCAGTTTTTCCAAAATTAATTTTATATTTCCCTCGTCTAAATCTTTATCAAAATTTTCTTCACTATAACTACCACTTTTATCCAAATAAAATTTAAAAACTTCATCAGTTTTTAATTTTTTACCTAATTGTAAATACAATTCATTAAAATTTCTTTGTAAATTTCTAAAACTTCCATCACTTTTTTCCACGATAAAATCAATCGCTTCTTTGGCAATTTCAATTCCCTCACCTTCTATAATTTTTTGCAAAGAACTCATCAATTCACTTTTTCCACCTTTTCTAAAATCAACTCTAACCAATCTTGATAAAACTGTTTCTGGAATCTTTTCTGAGTCTGTGGTGCATAAAATAAAAATTGTATGTTTTGGCGGTTCTTCAATTAACTTCAAAAGTGCATTAAAAGCATCTTTTGTTAACATGTGAACTTCATCTATAATGAAAACTTTTTTACTTAATTTACTTGGCAATAAATAGGCTTTATCTTTTAAACTTCTAACATCTTCAATTCCTCGATTCGAAGCTCCATCCATTTCAATAATATCCATTGCTCCGCCTTTTATTATTTCTTTACAATTTTCACATTTTCCACAAGGTTCGCCGTTCTGTAAGTCAGTACAATTTACCGCTCTGGCCAAAATTCTCGCCGCTGACGTCTTCCCAGCCCCTTTAGGTCCAGAAAATAAAAACGATTGAGGTACATCTTTGCCAGCTAAATACTTCTTTAAACTACTTGCCACATCAGTCAAATCAAGATCGGAAAACTTAATTGGTCTATATTTTAAATGAAAAACTGACATCAAAAGATTAAACCAAAATAGCTAGTCTTTTACAATAATCGCAACTATATCATTTCAACAAATTTTCAACCCCATGAACCAGCCAACTATATAAAACAACATCCAAATTCGACTTTTGAAATTCAACCTCATACTTCAGTTTTTGAGTACAAATTACAATATCTCCCAATCTAATTTTTCCATCAGCGTCCTCCTCTTTTGACATCGGGAATCCTAAAACTTGAGGAATATAACTCATCTTTCTATAATTCACATTTAAATCACGGGCAACTTTTCTTCCCACAAATCTAATACTCAATTCTACATTTTCATTAAATCCTTTTTCTTTTAGTGCTTTTTTTGCCAATTTTTCAACTAAACTCTCATTTAATCCCCAGTTTTTATTGTGATTTATCAAAACCAAATTATCCATTTATTTTTTCTTTAACTATCTTGGAAATTACTCCTCCGTCAACACTTCCACCGGTTTTAGTCATAACTTCCTTCATGATTAATCCAAAATTATTACCATTATTGGCAATCGCTTGAACTACAATCTCGGTAATTTTTTCTTCACTAATTTCTGCCGGTAAATATTCTTTAACCACCACTATTTCATAGTCTAATTGATCGACCAAATCCTGTCTTCCCGCTTTTAAAAACATTTCTCTCGATTCTTCTTTATTTTTTAACTCTTTTCTCAAAACTCCAATTTCTTCAACTTCTGTCATATCACCGGGTGGCAGTTGCAATTCTTTTTTATCAATTAATGAAATTAAAAATCGCAACACATCCACCCGTTTATTATCACGGTTTTTTAACGCATCAAAACTGTCTTGTTTTAATTTATTTCGCATCGTGTCTTCTGGAATTTTTTGCTTTTCTGCGACATTTATCTCGCCAAACAATTATTTTCTTTTTAGCATATCTTTCTTCAGATGGTTTTACATAAGAAGTTCTTTTTCTAACTTCTTCAGTAATATCCTCTTCCAAACAAAGCCTTCTAAATTTACCGATAATATCGTCTTTTGATTCACCTTTATTTTTCTTTACTATAATTGGCATTAAAACTCACACCTCCTTTAATTTAAAGTTTCTTATTTTACCTATCTTTTGGTGTCTTGTAAACACTTTATTCTGTCTAAGCTGTTAGTTACTCCATCTTTATTATAATCACCAGCACAAGCGTCCTCAGCTGTTGGAGTAATTATTCCTTTTGTACAGGAAATATAATCAACACTATTAATTACCCCATCTTTGTTATAATCTGTTGTTCTGTTGCAAGTTGATGAACTAATCGCTGAACTACTTGATGAAGAAGCTGTTAAAGTTGGAACTAATGTCGGTTCAATTGTAACTACTGGTTCTAATACTTCATCGCTACCATTAGTTTTAAAGTTATACATCATTCCCCCATTATCAAAAATATTGTCATTGTCGACCACTATTTTATAGTAATAAGTCGTATTACTCTTTAAATTTGTTAATAAAATATTATGATCAACTGCCACTTCCACATCTTCTGCCATTAAAAGCAAACTTGCCATATTAGTTCCGTAAAAAACAGAAGCCTTCACTTCTTTATCAGTTGTCCAAGAAACCATTGCTGTTTTACCATCTTCTTTAGGAACGGCCAATAAATTTTGTGGTTCATAATCAGCTGTTGCTCCACTTAAAAAAGTTTTGGCTTTCCCAACTAATAAAACCGACAATACAATTACTACAATCAAAATAGCAAAAATAATTATCGTTTTTAAGTTAACCTTACCTTTCATAGAAATTTCAAAAACAATGCTGAGGCAAAACTAATAGCTCCGAAAACAATCAAACCAACAGTTGTTGCCACCCCTCCTGTCTGAGGTAATTGTGTTGGAACAGTTGTAGGTGTAACTGTTGTGGAAGTAGAGGTTGAAGAACCAGTTGTTGGTGTTGGAGTAGCCGCATCCCCAGTTGCAGCTGTTATTGTATAAGAACCACTGCCATTAGCTGAACAAACTATAATATCTTTAATTGGTGATGTTTGAGTTATATTTGAATCACCAGAAGTACCATCACAAGTATAACCAACCGTTGCTGTACCCACTGCTTTTGCCTTAAAAGTAATCACCATTAAATTTCCAGTAGTTATCTGATCACCAGCTGTCATTGATGAATAACAAACAGCCGAGAATTTTCCAGTAGCCCATTCTGCAGTAGAATTATTTGAACAAGAACCACCGCTAACACTCTTATTAAATGCCATATCAGTAGCAGTTTCTATACTTGTAATCTCTAACAACGCCGGATCAAAAGTTCCCACTAAATCTGCTGCTCCAGCCACCATCGCCCCAGAATCAATCATCATCGTCACTGCAAAAGTATCGTTAACATGATAGCTCCCAGTTGCTGGGCTAAAATATAACTTTGGGTCAGCCGCAGCTACAACTTTAGTAGACAACAATAAAAAAGCTCCCGTCAATAATAAATTTGATATTGTCTTTTTCATTTTTACTTAATTACATTAATTTCTAATTTATTACCTGAGAAAGGCAAAGCCTTAGCCGAAGTATTTTCTATAAACATAGTAGCAAATTTTTTATCTTCATTACCAGTAGCAACTTCAAATTCATAATTGCCAGCCACTCTTGTTTTAACATTAAAACTAACCAAAGAGACAACGTCATTAACATTAAAAGTCATCCCCTGTTTGGTTTCTATCAAATATTTCACCACTATCATTCCGTCTTCTTTTATTATTTGACCTATAAATGGTTTCGGTAATTTTTCATCAAAAACCAAATTAGTAATATCTAAATTTTTAGCATCATATTTGATTGAAATATCAATTGCATCCAAAGTATTTTTTTCTTTTACTAAACCTTGCAACTTAATTTGATAATTTTTATCAACCTTCATTTCTTTAGAATCAGTCGAAAAAACCAAATCAAAAGCATTACCAACTACCACTTCCTCCTTTTTTGTTTCCGCCGAACCAGTCGATTCTTTTGTTACAATATTACTTTTTTCTAAACCAGATACCAACATTACACTTTCAAAAATAATTACTACTGCTATTATTGGTATCAAAATTTTCAGTATTTTATTATTGTTTTCCATTGTTTAGGTTTAATTTTTAAAAAGTTTTTGCATTATATTGCACCGATGTCGAATTCTTATAAATTTGAAGATCAATACTGTCGACAAAACAATCTCCATTCAAATCAGACCTCAATGTTTCATTAGCTGTCACACTTTCATTCCATTGATTTTTCATATGCACAAAATCAAAGCCATTTATAACACCATCTCCTTGAGTACTGGCAGTTTCTGAACCGATATCACCATTTAAAATCGGATAATTATATAAATTTAAAGTGTTGTTGACTAAAGAAGAAACTAATATCTGACTTTCATCTTGTGGCACAAAACCATCGGTTTGATTATTTTTACCATAAAGAGTTGTCAATAATTTCAAATTATTACTATTATTTGCCCCGGTAATATTTATATAAATTTTATCTGTTAATGCAAAAGTGTTATCAAGAGCAAAATTACTAACTTGATAAACTTGATAACCATCACCAGCCGTTTTTATAGTTGAAAATTTACCATCAACCTTAGTTGCTGTTATTTCTCTAGTAATTCCTGGCTGGCCAACTTTAGATACATTTATCTTTAATTTAATATCTCCCAAACATTTAGGTGTCGTACCAGAAACACCTACTCCCAACAAAGCTATCTGCATATTTAATTTTGGTGCCACATATTCAGGATCATGACAAACAGAGTCAGAATTTGCACCATCAGTACAAACTTTATCACCTGTGCAATCAGTAGTTGAAGTCGACCATTGACCATCATTACAGGTAAAATAATTGTCGCTCGTACTACATTTTTGATATCCATTTACACATACATTGCAAGTTTTAGAAGTTGAATTACAGCCTAAAGCTCCACAATCAGTGTCGGTTTCCCAACCAGTTCTAGCCGCATTACACTTTTGTAATATATTATCTAAACATTTCTTATCGGTAGCACCACAAATTGGATTACTACAAGTACCACCACTACAACCATAAGTACAAGTTTCATTTCCACCCCAAGCATTATTGGCACAAGTTTGTTTAGTATTACTATTCAAACATTGCGTCGATCCGGTAGTACAGACTTGAGCATTACAAGCTTTAATAGTTGAGTTACAACCTAGAGCTCCACAATCAGTGGTGTCAGACCAAGCATTATTGGTACAAGTTTGAAGTTTAGTTCCGGAACATTGTTTATCACCGGTAGTACAGACCGGTTTAGCTGCACTACATTCAACACTTACTTTATTTACATAACCCGTACATTTCCATTTAAATTGAGTATCCGTATCATCCATTTGAGTAAGCGTTCCTTTAACACATGAATCATTAATAGTCCCACATTGAGCATAAACAGTATCAGGGACACAACATCTTGCAACACCAAGATAGGGGTCAGCCAAACACAAATTCCAAACCACAGTACCATCAACACCTTTATCTGTTTTACAATCACTTCCCCAAGGAGTTGCATATGCCTCAGTACAACTACCACCTACTGATATACAAGCCTCATTACGTCTAGTGTTACTACTATTTCCCCATCCATAAGAACAAACAGGAGGAGCTCCTTTATTAAAAGATGGCCAATTAGTTAAATGTGTAGTATCTGTACAAAAACCAGAAGTTTGACCAGATGGTGGTTTACAACTAGCATCTCCAGTGCATACTTCAGCATAATCTAAAAAAGCTATAGTCGCTTTACTTCTATTTTCCAGACTCTTTTGTACTAATCTTGTCGTTATTGGAAGTGCTATTGCTAAAACCAACATAACAAGCATCACCATAATTTGGGAAATACCTTTGTTTTGTTTCATTTTTATAAAAAATATCTTATAGAAAAGTAAAGCACTTTTAAAAAACCATGTCAACGTATCAGTTCCAAAAACACCTGAAAATCAGCTGATTTTACTTTTGCAAAACTCGGCTAATATCCCCTACTGTTATCAACAAGATCAATCCCAAAAGCAATATCATTCCAATATTGTTTACCACCATTTCTAATTTTTGATTGGCTTTTCTTTTAGTGATCATTTCGTAAAGTACAAAAATAATTCTGCCACCATCCAAAGCTGGAAAAGGCAAAATATTTACTATCGCTAAATTAACCGACACAATCCCAAAAAAATGAACCACTGCCAAAAACCCTTGATTCTTATTAATTGAACTGGTCGCCTCATACATTCCAATTGGACCAGAAACATCTTTTGGTACTTGTCCCATAAATAATCCAGAAATCATTTTAAACACTCCCCCAGCTATAATTTTTCCCCAATAATAGGCTTCCTTAAAACCAGCTATAATCTCTTTATCGATTCGATACCAAGGCACTTTTATCATTTCCGTATTTGAAATTGCAATTCCAATTGCCCCTTCTCCTTCTGGTGGATTTTCTCTAACATTAACAACTATCTCTTTATTATTAATTATTAATTGAACATCCTTCCCCTTATATTTTGCCACTTCAGTTGTCAATTCATTTGGATTTTTAATTTCTTTGTCTGCCACCTTAAAAATAACATCGTCTTCTTTCAATCCAGCTTTTTCTGCCGGTGAATCTTTTGAAATTCCAATGATTGTCACTTTATCAGTTTGTTCTGGAATTCCTAAAATTGTATAAACCACACTAAAAATCACAATTGCCAAGACCAAATTCATCAACACTCCACCCAAAACTATTATTAATTTTTGCCATGGTTTTTTATGATTAAAAGCTTCGCCACCCTTGCCGTCACCATCTTCTCCATATAATTTACAAAAACCACCAATTGGCAACCAATTTATACTATATATAGTATCTCCAATTTTCTTTCCCATAATTCTTGGTGGCAAACCCAAACCAAACTCTTCCACTTTCACTCCAGTTCTTCTGGCCGCAAAAAAATGGCCAAATTCATGAACCAAAACTAAAATCGACAGCGCTACTATAAAAATTATCAAATCCATAGTTATCCTCTAATCTCCAATTCTTTTTTCTTGGCCATCTCTTCCAATTTGGTCACATAAAGATCAGTTGTTTTTTGTAACTCAGTTTCATCTCTTTTAAGTTCATCTTCTGAAACCGATTTGTCTTGTTTAGCTTTTTGTAAATCAAATCTGAAATCAGCTCTAGCATCTCTAATCATCACCCTAGCTCCCTCCAATTTTCTTCCCAAAAGTTTTATATAATCTTCTCTCTGTTCCACTGTCAACATTGGCAAGCTCATCCTAATAATACTTCCATCTACTACTGGTGTCATTCCAATATTAGCCACCGAAATTCCATTAGCAATTTCCCTTATTATTGGTTGATCCCATGGTTCAAAAGTTAAACTGCGAACATCTGGCACTCCAATCGATCCTAATTCAATTAATTTCATTTTTTGGCCGTTATAAACCGTCACTACTACATTTTCAATTAATCCTGGAGTTGCTCTTCCTGTCCTTATTGAAGCAATATCATTAGCAAACAAAGCACTAATTTTTTCCATTCTAGTTTTTACGTCGGTGAAATTTATCATATACCAAATTATACCAAAATTTTTAGCCTAATTAGGAACGCAACATCGATATCCAGTTATGTATTTACCACTACACAAACCAGATTTAAAAGTTCCTAATTTATTCCCGATCATACACACAGTCCCCTCTGACGGTGTAACTATTAATCCTGAACTAGCATAATTAGTTTGACAATTACCACCTTTAATTACACACTTTTCCGCCCCAGCATCAGTCCCTGAAAGTTTAGTCACACAATTACCATTTTCACAAATTTTTCCCCTAGAAGAACAATCTAAACCTTGATAAACAATATTTCCACTATTACAAACATAAACTCTAGTTTTAGCCAAAGTATTGCAGAATTTAGCTCCATTAGGAATTCTATAATTTCCCACATAGCAAGATGTTCCCGTATTGCAGCAAGTAGTTCTCCAGTCACCAGCACATTTTCCAGTTATAAAAGTTCCACTAACTCCATTTACCGAACAAGTACCTTTATATAAACTATAACTTGTTGAAGCTGTATTGAATGTAGCGCAAATTCCACCAGCATTTCTACATTCCAAAGTATTATTTAATACCGAATACCCCGTGTAAACTGTACTACCAACAGCATTACCTCTATTTTCTTGATTAGTTTGCACCATTTTTGTTGCCACCAATAATCCTCCACTTAAAGCTAAGAGGGTTAACATGAATTTAATTTTACCCAATTTTTTACTTTTAGCCTTATATTTCATAATTAAAAAATAGTAATGCTAAAAAAATAATAAAACTTATTAATTAAATGTCAATCAAAAACCCTCCGAAATTCCGGAGGGTTTTTAGACAATTTTTATCCTGAGCAACGTCGAAGGATTAGATTTCAAATCTAGCAAAGCGGTTGATTTTCATATTTTCACCGAATTTAGAAATCAAAGCTTTAACCATTTCTTCAATGGTTCTACTTGGATCTTTAATGAATTCTTGTTTCATTAATTCTTCAACAGTTTCCGGATTCATTGCGGCCACTTGCAAACAAAGTTCTTTGGTTAAGGCTAAAAAATCTTCATGTTTAGCCACAAAATCAGTTTCACAAAGCAATTCCACCATGACTCCGATTTTACCGGTGGCATGAGTATAAGTCGCCACTCTTCCTTGATGAGTTTCTCTTTCTGCCTTACTTTCCGCTTTTTTAAAACCTTTTTCTTTTAAAATTTGCTTGGCTTTTGTTTCATCGCCTTCAGCCTCTTCCAAAGCTGCTTTAATTTCCATAATTCCCAAGCCCATTTCAGCTCGAAGTTTTTTAACTAATTCAATTATTTTGTTATTATCCATATTTAATTTAAATTTTAACTGAGATCTAACAGACTGATAGTCTGAAATCTATTATTTAACTCCTGCAGCCTTAATTGCCTTACCAATTTCTTCGACAATTAAAGTTACACTTTTGACGCTGTCATCATTTGCTGGAATGGCAAAGTTAATTTTGAAAGGATTAGCATCACTATCCACTATTCCGACAGTTTTAACATTTCGAATTTTAGCTTCTTTAATAGCTGTTTTTTCAAAACCAGCATCAACTACAAACAAAATATCAAAAAATTTATCAACATTAACCAAACCACCGACTATTTTTTCTAATCTGGCAATTTCCTTGTTCATAACCGATAATTCTTTTTTGGTCGCCTCAACAAATTTACCTTTTTCTAAACCTTCTTTAAGATCAGTTAATTTTTTAATATTCTTTTTAATTTGTTCCCAATTAGTGATAGTTCCACCTAACCATCTGTCAGTAACATAAGGAACTCCAGCTTCCATAGCGACTCGTCGGACAACTTCTCTGGCTTGTCTTTTAGTTCCAAGTAAAGCAATTTGTTTACCATTTCTTTTAGCATTGTAAATAAAATTGCAGGCTTTTTCTAAAGCATCAAGAGTTTTAACTAAATCAAAAACTTGGACTCCATCTTTTTGAGTGTAAACATTTTCCAAAGCTTTTGGATGAGTTTTAGAAATTTTGTGTCCTAAATGACTTCCAGCATTTAATAAATCTTTTAATCCAATCGTTAAATTATATTTCTTATCTTCTTTAACCGCCATAGTTTTAATGTCGGCGGTCTCGTCTACTTCATTTTTTTTCTTTTCCAAAGCAATTTTCTCGGCCGCTACTTTTTCATTCATCTTTTTGATGTTTTCCGAAGTAATATTGCTCTGAGTTTTAGTTTTAACCACTAAAGCCTTTTTAACCAAAGATTTTCCGCTTCGGTTGACGGTTTTTGTTATGACTTTCTTTTTTTCTGCCATGTTGTTTTCCTTATTGTTGATTTTTAACACAGGGAATAATTAACCCAGGATAAATACGTGTTAAAAATTTAAAAATTATTAACTTGGAAATTATATCACAAAGCTAACTTCCTTTATTCTCTTGTTTCAATTCCTGCCTTTTCCAATGCCATTTTAACTGTTTCATGAATATCCTTTACCATATTTTCTGCATTTGATCGACCAGTCACAACCGTTTTTTCAGTCTTACTATCAAATAAAACAACTACATCACCCTGTTCTAAATTTAAACCACTTCCTTTATTAAAAATCTCAATAAGCTTTTCCATAAATTGTTTTTAATAACCCAATTATACCAAAAAACTCTATTTTGTCAATATTATAAGATAATTTTTCTTCCCCTTCTTCATTTTGATTAAAATGTTGTTAAAATAATCTTATGTCCGATACGGCCAGTCTTTCAATTTTTGAAGTCCGCTTGCCTCAAACCAATGAACATACTTTTGAGTCTATGTCTGCTCTGCTTTCAAACTTTACCCAAGTTTCTAACCTTTCTTTTTTTGAAAAATTAATTGGCAAGAAAAAAACTATTGTTTCCCTGGAAATCGTCTTAAAAGATGGTCAAATTCATTTTTATGTTGCTGCCCTTTCTGATAACAGTGAATTTCTTCGTTCCCAAATTTTAGCTCAATATTCCACTGCTATTCTTCGAGATACCAAAGATTATTTGCTTGAACTCGATCCAGCCTTGCCAATCACTTTTACTCAGCTTGGTTTAGGCCGATCCTATGATTATCCAACTAAAACCGCTAAAGATTTTAAGGACACTGATCCATTAACTTCCGTTTTGGCTCCTCTTTCAAGGTCTAACAATGCCAAAGATTTTTTTCTCTTCCAAATTCTTCTCAGCGGTGCTCCAAAAAATTGGCAGGGTGGTATTGTTAGCACTATTCAAAATGGAATTTTAATTGATCGAGAAAGAAATATTCGTAGTGCTCACCCCGACAAAGCCATTTTTGAACAAAAAATTCAATTTCCCGGTCTTTATACCCAAATTAATCTTTTTAGTAATAATCCCGGACTCGTCGCTTCCGTTTCTTCTTCTTTTGGTGCCTACACTAATCCTCGTGGTAATTTTATTAAAAATTTTACTCCTGGATTTTTTGCCAAAAAGAAACTCCAGGAATCAATTTGTACTCGTAAATTTAATATTAAATTAAAAAGTCAGATTTTTAATACCGAAGAGTTAGCCGCTATTTGGCATTTTCCTAATTTAAATACCAAACTTCCCAATATTGCTTGGGGTAAAAAGCTTTATTCCGATCCACCAGAAAATCTTCCAGTTGCCGATAATCTTACTCCAGAACAAAAAAATGAAATAACCTTTTTTGCTAAAACTGAATTTAGAAATAAAGATTCTATTTTTGGTATCAAACAGGGCGAAGATCGTCGCCGTCACACTTATATCATTGGTAAATCTGGTACTGGTAAAACTACTCTTATTGCCAACATGGCCATCGATGATATTCGTAAAGGTCGCGGTGTCGCCGTCATCGATCCTCACGGCGATTTGTGCAACACTATTCTTGACTATATCCCTTCAAACCGAATTAATGATTGTTGTTATTTCAACCCCGCCGATCCAGAATATGCCTATCCTCTCAATGTTTTAGAAGCTAAAAATGAAAATCAAAAAGAATTAATTGCCTCCGGTGTTATTTCTATTTTCAAAAAACTTTACGGCAATATTTCCTGGGGCCCTCGTCTTGAACATATTTTAAGAAATTCTGTTTTAACCTTAGTCAACACTCCTGGCAGTGATTTAACTCATATCGTTGAAATTTTAACCAACAAAAATTTTCGCGAAAGAGTCGTTTCTCAATTAACTAATCAAACTTTAATTAATTTCTGGCACAACGAATTTGATCGTATGGATCCCAAATTTCAAAATGAAGCCGTTTCCCCCATTTTAAATAAAGTCGGTCAGTTTATTTCTTCCACTAATATTAGAAATACCGTTGCTCATCCCAAATCAAAAATAAATATTCAAGAAATCATGGATCAAAAGAAAATTTTGATTGCCGACCTTTCTACTGGTAAATTAGGTGAAGATAATTCTGCCCTTCTTGGTGCCATGTTAATCACTCAAATCCAACTTTCCGCTATGAATCGTGTTTTTCAGGCCAGTGAAGATCGTTCCGATTTTTATTTATATGTCGATGAATTTCAAAATTTTGCCACCGAAGCCTTTATTAAAATTCTTTCCGAAGCTCGCAAATTCAAACTTAACCTAATCATTGCCAATCAATATATGGCTCAGCTCGATCGCACTATTCAAGACGCTATTTTAGGTAACGTTGGCTCGATTATGTCCTTTGTTGTTGGTAATCAAGATGCTTTCATCCTCGCTAAAGAATTTGGGGCTCAATTCCCTCCAGAAGATTTAGTTAAAATTGGTAAATATCAAATTATTTCCAAACTTTCTATTGATTCTGAAACCACTGAACCTTTCTATGCCACCACTCTTCCACCTCTTTCTTGTAAAAACCAACAACGTGCCAAGCTCATTGCCACTTCTCAACAACACTGGGGTAAAAAGAAATAAACAAAATGGTATAATCAGATAGTTAGATTAATTACACTTTTATGATCAAAGCGCCCTCGGCCGACACTATAAAACCAAAAAAAAATCCTAGTAAACCCAAAGAACATCCTACTTCAGAATATAATCCTCAACATAATCGTCATATTGAAAAACCCAACAAACATAATCCTATTAAAATTCGACCTTAAGGTTTTTTCCAACCCGCCCACTTACAAACCGGATATTTAGAGCAGCCAAAAAATTTTCTCCCGGTTTTAGTTTTACGAACCACTCCTTCAGCTCCACATTCTGGACATTTAAATCCTGCTGCTTCTTGAAATGGTCGAGTATATTTACAATCTGGAAAGCGATCACAAGAAATAAACTTTCCAAACCTTCCCAGTCTAATTACTAATTCACCTTCTCCACATTGCGGGCATTTTTCGCCGGTTTTTTCGGCTTCCACTTTAACCCTCTCGCTTCCGCTTTCGGCCAACTTCAATTCCTTTTCAAATTGTTTCCAAAATGTCTTCATCATTTCTTCCCACTCAATTTTATTCAAGGCAATTTTATCCAAATCCTCTTCCATTTCTGCTGTAAAAGGCAAAGATAAAACATTAGCAAAATTCTTAACTAAAAATTCATTAGTTGCCTGACCTAAAACCGTCGGTCTAAATCGGCCTTCTTCTCTTTCCACGTATTGTCTTAATAAAATAGTTGAAATAATTGGTGCATAAGTTGATGGTCTACCAATTCCTTGTTTTTCTAAAGACGACACCAAACTAGCATCACTATATCTTGGCATTGGATTAGTTTCTGACTCCACCGACCAATTTTTTTTACCATTAATTTTTTCATTTTCATTAAGTTCTGGCAACACTTGATCTTCATGTTTATCACCAGTAATTTTTAAGAATCCATCGAACAACATTATTACTCCTTTTGATTCAAATGTCCCATTGCCATTGGCAAATAATATAGTTGTATTTTTCATTACTGCCGCTGCTGCTTGAGTCGCTACTGCCCTTTTCCAGATCATTTCATACAATTTATTTTCTCTAACATCGCCATCATCAATGACTGGTCTTGAGACATTTGTCGGTCTTATTGCCTCATGAGCCTCCTGAGCATTTTTTGAGGTATTTTTATAAAATCTAATTTTTGGGACCACATAATTTTCTCCAAATTTTTCTCCGATATATTTTCTAAATTCCAAGATTGATTTTTCCGATAAATAAACCGAATCAGTTCTATGATAAGTAATCAAACCTTTTTCATAAAGTTTTTGGGCCACGCTCATTGTTTGTTTACCCGACCAACCCATTTTTCTTGATGCGGCTTGTTGTAACTTTGAAGTTGTAAATGCTGGTAATGGCAATCTATGAACTTCCTTACCAGAAATTTTAGTTATCAAAAAGTCTTTTTCTACATTTTTAATATATCTATCAGCATCAGATTGTGTCTTAAAGCAGGAAGTAGTGTAAGAATATTCTCCATCAAACAGTTTTATCTTGTCAGTTTTATAAATATTTTTCCCATCAACTTTAATTAATTCAGCGTTAAATTTTTCTCCATTTTTTTGTAATTCACTATAAATTGAGAAATATTTTTCTCTTTTAAAGGCTTCTATTTCCTTTTCTCTTTCACAAATAAGTCTTACCGCCACTGATTGCACCCGTCCAGCCGATAATCCCCGTCTAACTTTTTTCCACAAAAGTGGCGACAAACTGTAACCCACCACTCTATCCAAAACTCTTCTCCCTTGTTGGGCTTGAACCAAATTCATATCAATCTCTCGAGAATTTTTTATTGCTTCTTCCACTGCTTCTTTAGTAATTTCATGAAAAGTTACTCGAGAAATTATTTCTTTTTTAACCGGTTTTTTGGCATTTAATAAAATCCAATTTACATGCCAAGAAATTGCTTCTCCTTCACGATCAGGATCGGAGGCTAAAAATATTTGATCAGCACTTTTTGAAGCTTTTACTAATTCATCAACCACCTTTTTCTTTTTAGCATCAATTACATATTCCACTGTAAAATTCTTCAAATCAACTGCCATTTTATTAGTCGGCAAATCACGAATATGTCCTACGGTTGCCAATACTTTAAAGTCATTACCTAAATATTTTCCAATAGTTCTGGCCTTAGTTGGTGACTCTACAATTAATAGTTTCTTCATTTTATCTTTCATTGTCATCTATTACCGACACTCTGTCAACCACAAATTAATTACTTTTATTATTTCTATTTAAAATTGTTACTATACCTTTTTCCCCTGAAACTACTACTCTATCACCCTTTTTTATTTCTCTTCTAATAGCATCCATTTCATTCTCATAATAACCCATTGGACCAAATTGTCTGCCCTGTAAATTAGATGAAGAATTATTATAGACTCTCATAGAAACAAGACCTTCACTTTTATCAATCAAATTTTTTGAATTTTTTAATTCTTTTCTAGTTTCGATATAACCCTGAATATTATCTTTAATTGTTTCAAAACTCATATTCATTTTAATGAATAATTTTTATATGACAACATCATATCATCACTGTCAAATTATTTATTCAGAAATAATTTTTTTATCTGCTTTTCTTGGCACCACTGTATTTGGTTCTTCAAACCATTCCTTTAATATATCTCCTACAATTGGCGCCGCCACATCAGATCCTTCTCCACCTCTTTCGACTAAGACTGTAATTGAAATCTGCGGATCATCCGCTGGCGCAAAAGCCGTCAACCACGCCTGAGTATCTTTACTCCCGTCCCCTACTTCAGCCGTCCCAGTTTTACAGGCAATTTCAGTTTTAAAATTAAACAATGGCCAGGCCGTTCCTCCGGTTTTACAAGCATTTTTCATTCCTTGAACCACTAATTCCACATTTTCTTTTTTAATCTTCAAATCCTCGCATTCCACCTTACTATCTTTCAAAATACTCATTTTACACTTAACTCCTTTATTGGCAATAATATTTGTCATTTGGTTAACTTGCAAAGGAGTAATACTCAAACCTCCCTGTCCTATTGATAAATGATAAGTATCTCCCAAATACCAATTTTCTCCTTTAACTTCTTTTTTCCATTTTTCATCTGGCACAATTCCATCCAATTCCCCTGCCAATTCCACTCCGGTTTTTTTTCCATAACCATATTTTTTAGCCCAAGTATCTATTCTTTCCAATCCTAACATTTCCCCTAATTTATAAAAAAAGATATCATTTGATCTTTGAATTGCCTTAACCACATTAACCATTCCATCAGTTGTCCCACTTTTTGACCATAACCAATTTGAATAAGAATAATCCCCTACTTTTATAATTCCAGTATCTTCAATTAGACTATCTTTGTTTATTACTCCACTTTCCAATCCAGCCGTCGAAATTACAATTTTAAATACTGATCCTGGACTGTATCTTCCCGAAATTGATCTATTCATCATTGGTAAATTTTCATTATCGTTTAAATATTCTTTAATTTTTGCCGAATTTGCATCATAAGAAAAATCATTAGCGTTAAAAGCAGGACTAGAAACTAAACTTATTATTTTTCCAGTTTTTGGTTCACTAATTATTACTACCGCCTTTTTACCATCCAGTAATTTGTAAATTTTATCTTGCCAATAAGCATCTATTGATAAATTTAAATCTGGTGACACTTTTGGTTCTTGTCGGCCCAACTCTCTAACATATTTTCCCTTGGCATCAACTTCCACTAATCTTCTTCCGTCAACCCCTCTTAATTGACAATCTAAAAAAGATTCCACTCCGCTCCTTCCTATGACTTCATCATCATCCAATTTTATTCCACATTCATTTCTACTTTTATCATCTTGATTAACTTTTCCCACATAACCAGTTATAAAAGACATCGATTCTCCATAAGGATATGATCTTTTAAGTTCATAAGCCAAATTTTCCCCTTCAAATTTATATCCCTGAAAATCACCCACACCTTCATAAATTTTATTTTCTCCATCCATTCTAAAATATTGATAAACACTTTTTGCTACTATTCTTCCTTTTCTGTCTTTTATTACTGCTCTGGCTGCCGGAATCTTTTTTTCCATTAATTTATTTTCCATGGCTAAATTTTTATAATAAGTTCCCTTAATCACACTCAACTTAAAAATTGACACTAAAATAATTCCTAAACTTAGTATTAGACCAAATTTCATTAACCAATATTTCCAAGAACTATCATCTACTTGATTCATTCTTTTAATCCTGACACCAATTTAACTTGCTTTAAAATTTCTCTATTTTGAATTAATTCACCACAGCCTCTAATTATCATCATTCCTGCTTCATCCAACACCTTAGTAAATATTTTCGTTTCCGCTTCAATTAAAGACGCTAGTCCACTTATTTTTCCTCCATTACCTACAATTACAATTCCTCTTTTTAAAATATCTTCCATTAATTCTGGTGGTGTTTCATCTAAAACCGTTGCTACCAGCTTAACTATTTTTGTTAATTCCATTGCCATAGCTTCTCGGACTTCATCTTCAGTAATTTTCACTGTTTTTGGCAAACCGCTTTCCAAATCTCTTCCTCTAACCAAAGCTGTTTTTTTGTCCCCATCTTTATTTAAATTTCCCACCTCCATTTTTATTCTTTCAGCACTATTTGGACCAATTAAAATTCCATATTTCATTTTGACGTAATTAATAATGCTGTTATCTAAATCGTTTCCCGCCGTTTTGATTCCTCGACCAACCACCACTCCTCCCATTGAAATCACACTGACTTCCGTTTTTCCTCCACCTACATCAACAATTACTAAACCAGATGAACTATTAACCGGTAAACCAATTCCAATCGCCGCCAAAACTACTTCCTCCAAAAGAATAACTTCCTTTGCTCCTGCGTTCAAAAAAACTGACTTTACTGCTCTTTTTTGTACCTGATTAATTGTACTTGGCACTCCAACTATTACTCTCGGCTTAAAAATTTTAGGATATTTAGACGGAATTTCATAAACTAATTTTAGATAATAGGAAATTAAACTTTCCAAGGCCTCAAGATCGGAAATTACTCCATTTTTAATTGGTGAAACTACTTCAATTTGCTTTGGCTCTCGATTTAACATTTCTTTGGCTTTAAAACCGAAAGCAATTGGACCACTTTTTTTTGATTTTGGTGCTGATAATCCTGTCCATCTCTTTTTTTTCTGGCGGGCAATCATTGTCGGTTCATCAATAATCACTCCTCTATCTTTTAAATAAATCAAAGTATTATTACTTCCCAGATCAACTCCTATTTCCCACGAAAAAAGCCCAAAGAAATTTTTAATTTTATTTTTTAATAATCCAAACTTAATCACTCTAAAATTATAACAAGTTAGGCCTCTTAAGTTACAATATAGACTATGAAGTCTTTTGTTAAACCAGTTCGCTTTCTTTTTTTGGCCCTCTTATTTTTAACCCCTATTATTTTTACTCAATCTAATTCCGAACTTTTTGAACTTCCTAAAATGTATTTTGTTTATTTGTTAACTATTTTGATAACTACTTTTCATTTAATAAATGTCATTCAAAAACAAGTTCCTCTAATCAAAAAAAATTTTTTAAACATTCCTTTAGCTTTATTTTTACTTTCTCAAATCATTTCTACTGTTTATTCCATCGATCCTCACACTTCCTTTTTTGGTTATTATTCCCGTCTTAATGGCGGTCTTTTATCTTTAATTTGCTACTCAATTTTATATCTAATCCTATCCGTCTATATTAATTCCGATTTTAAAACCCAAATTATTAATTTTTCTCTTTTATCCGGCTTTCTAATTTCCATTTATGCCATAGCTCAACATTTTGGTATCGATAAAAATTGGTGGGTTCAAGATGTTCAATCCCGAGTTTTTTCCACCCTTGGTCAACCAAATTGGCTCGCCGCTTATCTTTGTATTCTTATTCCTTTTTCAATTTTTAAATTTCTGGAATCTAAAAGTTTTATTCATAAATCATACTTCTTATTTCTTACTTCCAGTTTTTATTTGTCTTTATTATTTACCAAATCAAAATCAGGAATCATCGCCTGCCTCATTTCCCTCGCCATTTATTTTGCCATTTATTTTTTTTCCAAAATTAAAAGTAAAGCCTCCCTGTCAAGATCCATAGATACCCCAAAAGGGGTAGAGGTATCCCAATTAATTGGGATGGTGGGCTTAATTCTAATTTTATCTATTTTTATAAACAACCCTATCAAAGATAGTTTTACTTCTTTTATAAAGACCAAACATATTTCACCAATAATATTAGAAGATAATATTCAACCATCAAAAATTTTAATTACCTCTTCCGGTGATATTCGCAAAATTGTTTGGACTGGCGCCATCGATCTTTGGAAAAAATTTCCTGTTTTTGGTACCGGAGTCGAAACTTTTGCTTACTCCTATTATTGGACTCGCCCAATCGAACACAATCTCACCTCTGAGTGGGATTATCTCTACAACAAAGCCCACAACGAATACATTAATTACCTCGCCACCACCGGCGCTGTCGGTTTTACTGCCTATTGTTTTATAATCATTTCTGTTTTGTTTTATTTGATTAAAAATTTCAAATTAAAAATTTCAAATTTAACTCTCCCAATTTTAGCCAGTTATCTATCAATTCTAATTACTAATTCCGCTGGTTTTTCAGTCGTCATAACTTCCCTCTTTTTCTTTCTTCTCCCCGCTCTTTTAAATCAAGATCAAAAAATTTCTCCATTAAAAAAACCCAAAACCTTTTTGTTTATTCCAATTTTTATTCTTAGCCTTTTTCTTACTATCAAAACAATTCTTTTTTATTTAGCCGACATTACTTTTGCCAAAGCTGAAAATTATGATTCTATAAATAACTATCAAAACGCTCTAATTTATGCCCAAACTAGCCATAAATTTAACCCCAAAGAACCTTTGTATACTGACAAACTGGCTACCATTTATTCCAAAATCGCTTTAAACAGCGAAAACCAAGATGATGTTGATCAAGCTGTTAAATATTCCGATTTAACTATTCAAACATCTCCAGCCAATATTAATTTTTGGAAACAACGTGCCCAAACTTATCTTTATCTTTCCGGAGTCGATTCTAAATATTTTTCTGAATCTATTACTGCCCTCACCAAAGCCAGTCTTCTAGCCCCCACTGACGCTAAAATTTATTATTCTATTGGTCAATTCTTAGAAACCGCCAATTTGAAAAAAGAGGCTATTCCCTACTATCAAAAAGCCATCGAATTAAAACCAAATTATGATTATACCTATTTTGCCTTAGGTAAAATTTATCTAGACCAAAAAGAAACTAAGTTAGCTAAAGAAAATCTCCAAAAAACCGTTGATTATTCCTATCCCACCAACACCGAAGCTGAAAAATTACTCAAAAATCTCTAAACTCCACTTTTCCATTTCCCCGCCAATATCTTTGAAAAATTTTCCTTTTTCTTCTTTAATATGATCAATAAACACAATTCCTTCTAAATGATCCAGTTCATGTTGGAAAACTATCGCCTCAAAACCACTAAGAGTCTTCTTTTTTCTCTGAAATCTGAAATTTGAGATCTGAGATCCAATCTCATCCCAAGACACATCTATTTTCAAAAATCTTTTTACCGTTCCAAAAAACCCCGGAAAAGACAAACACCCTTCCAGAAAATCTTCTTCTTTTTTATTTTCGTCAATTAATTTTGGATAGACTTTTTCTCCGTAAACTTTTTCAATTCTAGGATTAATAAAAACCCCAACATTTCCCTTGCCAATCTCCTTACCTCCAAAAAATCTTTTATTTACTCCAATTTGTGGCGCCGCTAAACCCGCTGCATTATCGCCATTTTGTAATATCTTTTTTAAATCTTCAATTTCTTCCAGTAATTTTTTATCGACATTTTTAATTTCTTCAGTCCTTTGTCTTAAAATTTCTGCCGGATAAATCACTATTTTTCTCATAAGCTATTTTAGCAAACTAAATATTATCCGTAGAGACGTTGCATGCAACGTCTCTACTAAGCAAAACCCTGATAAAATAACATCATGACTAACCTCATTTTTTTCGGTTCATCCAAACATTCTGTTGTAATTTTAAAAAAAATCTTAGAAATTAAAGATTTTAATATTTCTGCTGTTATTACCAAAATTGACAAGCCGGTTGGTCGAGATCAAGAAATTACCGCCAATCCCGTGGCTGCCTTTTCCAATCAAAACAATCTAAATCTTCTTCAAGTCGAAGAATTTACTCCCGATTTCAAATTAAAAATTAAAAATTTAAAATTAGATCTCGGTGTTTGTGTTGCCTTTGGCCCTCCTTATTTCGATCAAGAAATGATTGATATCCCAAAATTAAAAATCATCAATATTCACCCATCTCCGTTACCAAAATATCGCGGTGCCACCCCTGGTCCTTGGCAGATAATTAATGGCGAGACCAAATCCGCCGTCACCTTTTTTCAAATTGACGCTTTACCTGATCACGGTCCCATTATCACCCAGATTCCCTTTGAAATCAGTCCAGACGAAACCGCTGCTACTTTTTATCAAAAAGCTTTTGATCTTGCCGCTAAAAATCTTGAGACCATTCTTAAATCATATATCTTAAATCCTAAATCTCTTCAGGAGCAAGATCACACTCAAAAAACTTATTTTCCTAAATTAAATAAAGATAATGCCCAAATTGATTGGACTTGGGACCAGTCCAAAATTAATCGCTTTATTAATGCTCTTAATCCCTGGCCAATTGCTTGGACCTTTGTCACTAATCAGCAAAATCAAAAATTAAAAATGAAGATGTTTAACCGAACCTTAGTCCAAATCGAAGGAAAAAAAATTACTCCTTGGTCAGAAATTTCCAAATACTACACTATAGATAAATCCGAAAAATAGGCTAAATTTAAATTCATTTTTTAAATTTATTGGAAAATTTCACCATTAATGAATTGTCTTTTTTCTGTAAGCTTCCGTCTTTTTATCAATATTTAAAAATTAAAAATTTCAAATTTAAATTTTTTGCATTTTTAAATTTAGCCAATAAATAGGAATAATTTATTAAAAAATTTGTAAAAATTATCTCAAATCTACTTTAATAAAAATCAAATTTATCCTAAAGATAGGATTTTGATTTTTTGACATTTTATTTAAATACTTTTTAATTAATATTAAGGAGGTAAACAATATGCCAGTCAAAAAAAAGAAAGCTGCCAAAAAAGTAGCTAAGAAAAAAGTCGTTAAAAAAGTCGCCAAAAAGAAAGTAGCTAAAAAAACTAAGAAAAAGTAAAAAGTGAAGTTTCAAACTTAAAACGGTGCTTATTTAAGTGCCGTTTTTTGTTCTTTTGTTTCTTTCTTGATTCTTTTCAAGCACTTAGTACAAAAACTACCGCTAATTTTATCCTCACCCACAGTTAAGGTAACTTTTTGAATGTTAGCCATAAAAGTTCTAGGTGTTCTATTTTGGGCGTGTGATCGGTTTTGACCAATCTTGGTTCCCTTGTTACATAAACTACATGTTCTCATAGTAAGGTATAATATCAAATCAACTTATTTTTTGAAATATGGTAAATATTTTTTCTTTCATCGCCCTCATCATCAGTATTACTATTCATGAATTTTGTCATGCCCTAACCGCCGACCGTCTTGGTGACCCAACCCCTCGCTCTTTTGGTCGACTAACTTTAAATCCTCTTGCCCATGCTGATCCAGTTGGCACCATTCTTTTACCCTTATTAAGCGCTTTTACCGGCATCTCTACTATTGGTTGGGCTAAACCCGTTCCAATTGATCCTTACAATCTTAAAAATCCTAAAAAAGATGAAATTTTAATTTCTCTAGCCGGACCAGTCGGCAATATCTTACTTGCCGTTCTTTGTTCCCTTGTCTCTAAAATCTTTGGCGTCCAAAATATCTTACTTTATCTTTTAATTTTAATTAACGTTTCTTTGGCTGTTTTTAATCTTTTGCCAATCCCCCCATTAGATGGTTCCAAAATATTTTTAAATCTTCTCCCTCAGGAAAAATCACTTCAATGGCAGGAAACTTTTGATCGTTACGGATTTATTCTTTTGATTATTTTAGTTTTTCTTCCAATTGGTGGCACCCCAATTTTCCAAACCATCATGTCACCTATCGTCAAATTTGTCTTATCTTTACTTGTCTGATCTTTTGTTTAATTCGTCGACCATTTTATTTATCTGATCTTCGGTCATTCCATGCGTCAAAGCCCCTTGTTCCAAGGTCTCCATCGAAGCCGCCATACAACCAATGCAATGAAGTCCATAATCTTGTGTCAAAACCTCAGTCAAAGCTGGATTTTGCTCAATTAAATCTAAAATTAGAATATCTTTGGTAATTTTGACTTTATTTTTCATGGCTAAATTATACCAAAAATGTTAAAATATGGAGTCCTATCAAAAGCAGAACTTTAAGAAGGTGTTTTTTCTAACTATCCATCTGAAAAGGAAGGCATATTTTTAGGGTTTGCGCCTTAAAAGAGTTTTCCGCTATTTTTTAGTATGGAAAAGCCAATATTGAAGAAAACTTTTGGTGGGACCTTCTTTATTCCAAATCTTTTTTCACTCGATCTAAAATTATTTTCAAACTTTTTTGGTTATTCAGTGCCTCTTCTTCAATCGATTTTTTAAACTTTTTTTCAAAATATTTTGGATCATCAAGATATCGATATAAAAAATTTACCAAATCACTGCTTTTTTCCCTAACCCACCCTAAATTCTTTTTTCTTATTAAGTCGATATTTCCATCTTCCTGCCCTCCAATATGAGTAATTGCCACAAATGGTTTTTGACAAGCCACCACATCAAATAAAAAATTTGGACCAGCTTTTCCAAAAACAATATCCGCCGCTCCCAAAACTTCTGCCATATTATCAATCCAACCCATATTTTTAATATAAACGTTATCATCTTTTCTCATTTTAGATAAAATCTTAATATAACTTTCCACCATTTTATAAGCAAACTTATCCACTCCTGTATTAATTACAAAAGCTACTTTTTTCTTAATAAAAATCAGTGTTGGTAGTAATTTAGTCAGAGAATTAGTTCCCAAACTTCCTCCTCCTACAAAAATAACTGGTCTATCGTCATTAATTCCTAGCTTTTTTCTTGCTGCCTGTTTGTCAATTTTTTGATACATCTCCGGTCTTACCCACCACCCAGTCTTCAAAATCTGATCACTTTTAATCTCATATTTTTTAGCCAAATCTTCACCAATTTGGTCATAAACTATACTCAAATCACAACCCTTAACAAAAGAAATTGGATTAATAGTCCAAGGGTCAGCTACTACTGTCCATAATTTAAATTTTTTCTTTTCTTCTTTTTTCCAGCCAGCCAAACTATGAGAATGAAAAAAATAAGCTGAAATTATCAAATCTGGCTTAATTTTATTAATTTCCTTCTTTAATCTTGGTAAATTAAAAGCCGAAGTTTTACGCATTAAATCTCTGGCAAATTTTTTATCAAAAACCCGATGAGCTAATCTGTTCGAAGCTGGAAGATAACGATAAGCAAAAGTGTATAAATCATCTCCAAAACCGGTTTCCGCTTTTATTTCTGAATAAACAACTTCATAATTCGAATCTTTTTCATTAGCTTTAAGATAGTTAAATATCGCCTTAGCTATTGACCTATGTCCCCAAGGCATATGATCAGTCAAGACTAAAACTTTCTTTTTTGTCATTCTCTATTTTACCTTAATTTTTAATCCTCTTGATATAATAATCTGTTGCCTGAGTAGCTCAGTGGTAGAGCAGCTGTTTTGTAAACAGCAGGTCGTCAGTCCAAATCTGACCTCAGGCTCATTTTTTCTAAATTATTTTGATACAATACCAAAGTATCACTGTGCCCAGATAGCTCAGTTGGTAGAGCATCCCCTTGGTAAGGGGAAGGTCTTGGATTCGAGTTCCAATCTGGGCTCAAAAAAGTTAGGAGGGCATCGCCCATCCGAAGCTTTGCGAAGGAGGGGTGCTCCGAATGGTAAGGAACTTGTTTTGAAAACAAGCGCCCGCAAGGGCATGCAGGTTCAACTCCTGTCCCCTCCGCAAAAGTAAATTGCATCTTCCTTTTCGTCTGATACAATACTATCCTTAAATATTCAACGCCCCATGAAAAATATTTTTCCAAAAATTAAAAAATGGTATAGTGGCCTCCCCGACAAAAAGAGACACATCGAATTAATTACCGCGGCTCTTTCAGTACCCATGATGTTAACTGTTATTTTAGTTAACATGAATAATATTAAAGCTCAAAAAGAAAAAGTTGAAACAGCAACTCCGACTTCTGCTCCAATTCAAGTAATCATTGACAATCCCACCGCTACCAATTCCACTGTTACCAACACTAAAACAACCCCAATGCCATTACCATCCAGAGCAGAATGTAAAAAAGAAATTGGACCAATCGAAATTTTATCTCCTCAAGAAGGCGAAATTGTCACTTCTGATAATGTTTGTATTAATATTTCTACCGATGGTAAATATTGTCCAGTTACTTGGTCATATAAACTCGGCACCGATTCTTGGTCTGATTTTAATAATAATGATATTTGTCTTTATAATCTCACTCCAGGTAAAAAACAGCTTCAAATTAAAATTAAAAGTACTGTCATCGACAAAACAATTACCCTCGAAAGAAACTTCATCTACCAAACATCTGCCACGTCAACTTCCACCTCCTCTGCTACACTTAATTAGTGACCAAAATTAGACTAACAATTTACATTTCTCTTCTTGTTTTAATTCTCTCTGCTTTAATAATCTGTATTTTTGGTCTTACCAAAAAAGATAAGCCTGTTGATCAGGGAACTATTGAAATAACCCTCTCTCCGGTTATTGAAATTACTTGGCCAGAGGCTGTTAATTTAATCCAAAATTGTCAAATTAAATCTATTTTTCAGAAACGTAAATTAGAAGTTACTTTAACTGCCAAAGATAGTCGTGTTTATAAGACCACCGAACCAAAATTTAACGATATTTTCACCGAAACCAATAATCTCCGCTCCGATTGCAACGACATCATCCAAACCATCACTGAATAAAAAATTTCAGTTTTCCTTCAGAAAATGTTAGAATAATAGTGAATCAGACACACTCGCCAATTTTTATTTATAAGTTAAATAGGAGATCTATATGAACGTACAGATCAACAGTGTTAACTTAAATGTTTCCCAGAAAATAAAGGATATGGTCGATAAGAAACTTGTCCACAAGCTCGACCAGCTTCTTATTAATTTCAATGAAGAAATCAAAACTGGCTTTCTTCATCTCGAAAGAGATAAATACCAGCATTTCAAAACTAAATTTGATATCGCCCTTCCTGGTAAAGATGGTCACCTTTTTGCCGAATGCAATAATATTAAATTAGTTTCGGCCATAGTTGGCATGCGGGAGCAATTGGAAAAACAAATCAAAAAATACAAGCAAGACAAGGTAAATTACAGTCTTGGCTAATTTTAAGAAACTTGATAAACTACCAGCATGTCTAAATCTAAAAAAACACCACGTATTTTGATTGCCCTAGTCTGTTCGGTCTGCGGCGCTCAAAATTATTTAACTGAAAAAAATAAAACCAATACTCCTGACAAGCTAAAATTTGTCAAATATTGTAATTGGTGCAAAAAGCGAACTGAACACAAAGAATCAGCTAAACTAAAATAATCAATTATTATATAATTGAATTATGAGTAGATCATCACAAAAACCAAAAAACGACAACAGGTCGACTATTACTAAGGGTTTTATTAAACCAGAAATCCCAAATTTTCCTGGAACCAAGGCCCCTGTCAATTTCAAACCCAATGCTCGCATGGGAACCATCAATCGCGGCCGTCGTTAAACTTCAATCTTTTTTTGAATTAACTTATCAATCCAGTATAGTTTTTGAACTCCATTTTCCAATCTAAAATAATGGAAAATGTACGGCACTAATAAAATCAACAGCAAAAAATCTACTACCATCAACAACCAAGACGAACAAACCAAACTAAACATCATCGATATCACAAACAAAATTCCAAAAGCCAAAGTCACCAATAAATGAATTAGTCTTTCATGCTGCATAAATTTTATTGCTTCCCGATGGTGTTCTAGAATCAATTTCCAGTTTTGACTCTCCCCACTCTTTATTTTTTCGTTAATTTCTTTTAGCTGCTGATTTAAATAATCGATCATAAATTAATTCTAATCCAAAAAGTTTATCTTTTCTCCTGGTTTTTCAACTAAGACAAATTCCACTCCCGCTTCTTTTAACAATTCTTGAACTCCGCCAATATCAGGATAGTTACCATAAGTTACAATTTTTTTAATCCCAGCATTAATCATCATTTTTGTACAAATAATACACGGACTGTGGGTACAATAAATTGTTCCACCAGAAACATCTTCACCATATTTGGCAGCTTGAATAATGGCATTTTGTTCACCATGAATAGCTCGACAAATTTCATGTCTTTCACCGGAAGGAATATTTAATTGATTTCTTAAACAACCAAGTTCCAAACAATCTTTAACTCCAGCCGGTGCTCCGTTGTAACCAGTAGTTAAAACTCTTCGATCTTTGACAATAATCGCTCCCACATGATGTCTTAAACAAGTCGATCTTTCAGAAACCAATGCCGCAATTTTAATAAAATATTCATCCCAAGTAGGTCTTTTATTTAATTTGGTCATATATTTCTTCAATTTGTTGATTTAAATAATTAATATCTTTATTATTCACGATTGTAAAATCCGCCATCGCAATACATTTTTTTAAATTCTGTTTATTTGGATCTTCCGAACTCATTTCGCGTTCTTCATCAGCCAAAAATTTTTCAAAACTTATATCATCGGTAGTTGTTGATCTTTTCACTATTCTTTCGTATCTAATTTTCGGATCAGCATCGACCGCCAATAAAGTAAAATTTCCTTTTTTTCTTAAAGATTCAATTTCCCCTGGCGTTCTAATACTCTCAATTATGCAATTTTGTCCCGATTCTAAGGCTCTTTTAAAAAGTTCATCCACTACAAAGCTTGAACTGTTTTTAGCTCTCAATTCATTGGCTACCATCACCATATTGTCCCGACTATTTTCTAATCCTCGTCTTTCAATTTCTTCTACCAAAAAAGCTCTAGCTGAAAAATGTTTAAAACCTTTCTTTTCGACTAAATATTCGACAATCGTCCCCTTTCCGGCTCCATTGGTTCCTGTAATTCCAATTATTATCATTTGAACCAATTTATCATAAATTTGGTAAAATAACTAATCCTTTTTAGGGCCCATAGCGTAGTTGGTAGCGCGTCCCCATGGCATGGGGAAGGTCAGGGGTTCGAGTCCCCTTGGGTCCACAGTTAATTCTTAGGTCTGTGGTGAAATGGTATCACAGCAGTCTCCAAAACTGCTTTTCCAGGTTCAACTCCTGGCGGACCTGCACAATCGTCAATATGTTATTATTTTCTAAATATGACTAACATTACTAAGGCCGTCATTGCTGCCGCTGGCCGAGGCACTCGTTTTCTTCCAGTTGTTAAATCTTATCCAAAAGAACTAGTTCCCATTCTTTCTAAACCAAATATTCAATATTTAATTGAAGAAGCTATTGGCGCTGGCATCACTGAAATTGCCATTATTCATCGATTAGGTGAAAATTCCATTGAAAAATATTTCACCCCTGATCAAGATCTTGAAAATTATTTGGTTCAAAATAATAAATTGGCTTATCTCGACAGTTTAAAAGCCATTTGGTCAAAAGCCAAACTAACTTTTATTGCCCAGCCAGCTAATCTTCCTTATGGAAACGGCTCCCCTGTTTTAGCTGCCAAAGAATTTATTGGTCAAGATGATTTTGTTTATATGTTCGGCGATGATTTAACCGTCGAACCTGTCCCTGGTCAATTTTTATCAAAAATGCTGGCCACTTTTAATCAATATCAACCCGCTTCAGTCATTGCTGTCAAAGACGTTGGCCGCGAAGAAATTTCTCGTTACGGCTCCGCCCAATATATCGAAGATCCCAAATATCCTCATCGCATTTCCGCCATGTTAGAAAAACTTCCCGCCGATCAGGCTCCATCCACTTTTGGTCAAGGCGGTCGTTTCATTATTTCTAATAAAATAATTAACATTCTTGAAAACCAATCCACTGGTCTAGGCAATGAACTTTGGTTGGCCGATGCTAACAATAATATGGCTAAAAATGATGTTGTTTTAACTCAAGCTTTCGAAGGAGAAGAAGATTGGATGACTACAGGCGATCCTCTTCGCTGGCTTGAAGCCAATATCACTGTCGCTCTCAACGACCCCAAATTCAAAGACGATTTAACTCAATTTATTCAATCCTTAAAATGAAACCCACCCTACCCTCCCTTGAAAATGGAGGGCTAAAATCTACAATTAAAGCCTCCCTTTCATCAAGGGGAGGTGCCCGAAGGGCGGAGGGGTTTTATTTATGATAACTAAAGCAGTTATTGCCGCTGCCGGAAGGGGTACCCGATTTTTACCGGTCGTCAAAGCCTACCCAAAAGAACTAGTTCCTATTTTATCTAAACCAAACATCCAATATTTAATTGAAGAAGCTATTGGTGCTGGTATTACTGATATTGCCATCGTTATTCGTAGTGGTGAAACTAAAATTCAAGATTATTTTTCCCCAGATGAAAATTTGGAAAAATATCTTCTCGAAAACAACAAAATTGAATATCTAGACAGTCTTAAATCGATTTGGGCCAAGGCCAAGCTCACTTTTATCACCCAGCCAGCCAATCTGCCTTATGGCACCGGCTCCCCGCTTTTGGCCGCCAAAGAATTTATCGCTTCAGATCCTTTCGTTTATATGTATGGCGATGATTTAACTGTCGAAGCTGTCCCTGGTCAATTTTTATCAAAAATGATTGCCACTTTTGAAAAATATCAAGCCAGTGAAGTCATCGCTGTCAAAGATGTCGGCAAAGAAGAAATCTCTCGTTACGGCGCCGCCCAATATGTCGATGATCCCAAATATCCTCACCGACTCTCAGCCATGCTTGAAAAATTACCAGCTGACCAGGCTCCTTCAACTTTTGCTCAGGGTGGTCGTTTTGTGGCTACTTCCAAGCTTTTTGCCATTTTAGAACAACAAGGCTTATCAAGAGACGGCGAATTATGGTTTTCTGACGCCAGTAATACCCTAGCCAAAACCGATATTGTTTTAACCGAAAGCTTTGAAGGTGATGAAGATTGGCTCACCACTGGTGACCCTCTCCGCTGGCTCAAAGCTAATATCACCCTTGCCCTCCAAGATCCAAAGCTAAAAGACGATTTGCTCCGATTTTTAAGAAAATAATCTTCAATTTAAATTCGAAATTGCAATTTTTTGTGGCCTTGAACGTGCGCCGCACATTCACCAGACATAAAAAATTTGTAATGAGAATTTAAATTAAGTTTAAATACATCATAAGTATGTATTTTTATATAAATCAATTTACACCCATAACTATTCTTTTTATGATACATAATCTTATTAAAACCCTATTTTGTGCCTAATTATTAAATTACTTACTACTTGACAAGAGCCTATAATAGAACTATAATAACATTAGAATTATTCAATAATTCGTACTTTTAAATAACAAATTGTTCAAAGGAGAGATTTGGAGTGTGGCTCCTCTAGAGTTTCGCACCCCGTTTCTCCTTTGAACAATTTAAATTAAAGACAAAGGAGAGATTTGGAGTGTGGCTCCTCTAGAGTTTCGCACCCCGTTTCTCCTTTATCTTTAATATTAGAAAGCCCCTCCCCGGGGCTTTTTCGTTTTTTAAGGTCTAAATTTGAAATAAAATGACAAATTTTGCCTTAAAACACGATACTGATTTATCGGTATATTTTCTTTAAAACTATCCTATAACTTGACTTTATTGATATTAAATGATACACTCCAGGCATAATAATCATCTAGATTATTAACTAGCGTTTAGTGAAAGCAGGCATTTGCGCTTACTTCCCCCTCTACGCAGTACTTTAAAAAATAGTTGTTATTTGAATACCTTAAAGTAAGTCTGATATTTGAAAATTAACTTCTAATTTTCAGTTATCAGACTTACCATCAGGTAGAGTTTGTTTATATACAAGAAGCATGGGAAACCATTCGGTAGGCCCGCTTCAAAAGGAAGGAGGTGTTTTTGAATGAGCACTAAACCGGCATACGAATGCCTAAAGTGCGGCTCAAAAACCAGAAATGCATCGGCCATTTTTTGTTGGAATTGTGGAAGACCATATGAACCGACAAAAAACATCAAAAAACTTTTGATTTACTTCAAAAACCAAATACTAGGAGGTATTGGTATGTACAAAAATTTTGTTGCCCCGATCATTCTCATTCTCGTTTCCATCGTTGCTATGATCTTCAGTTTGATTGCCTTCCCACTCTTCATGAGCTGGGTTGCAATCTTCCCTTTCATCGGCACCGTCATGGTCATTGTTGGTTCTATTTTCTGGATTCTCGAAGTCACTTTGGGGACCACCAAATTCAAAGTCGGCAAAGCCTTAAAGTATTGGTTTCTTGGGGGTGGTTTGACAAGTTTTGTTCTTCCGGTATTGATTGTTGGCTGCATTTTGTTAGCCAATAGTTTTACTGCAGGCACAACTGTTGAAACCACCGCAGCCACAACTGTTGAAACCACCGCAGCCACAACTGTTGAAACCACCGCAGCCACAACTGTTGAAACCACCGCAGCCACAACTACAGGCACAACTATCACCCCAATTGAAACCGTTCCCATCTCCATCGGCCTTGATCAACCCTCAAAAAGCTGGTTCTTAGCCAAGGCAGGAACTTTAATTTCTGGCGACGTCGCTATCTTTGATAACGACAACAACAGTAAGAAGACTCCAGCCTACGACTCGAAAGAATCAACCGCCGATGTCATTTATTTGACATCAGACACATACATCTGGACCGAGTGGGGTTGCTACACTATTGAAAATGCTACTGCAAATGATGTTGCTACTCTTATCAACGATAAGTTGACAAACGGTAACTTCAAGGCAGTTCGCTTTTTCAATGGCTACACCAAGCTTGGCACTAACACTCCTACTATTATTAATAGTAAGATTGATGCCAGTGCTATCATCCTCCCCGCAATCGAAACCAAATAACAACTACCCAAGTTAACACAAGTTAACTTTAATTAAAGGCCGGTAGGTTTGTATGACAACTTTGATCTCACGATCAAAACTCATACAAACCCCGGCCTTTTCTCTTTTTTGCTATCATTAATCAGTGTCTAAATTTAAAAAAATTTTATTTCCGTTAACTCTAATTCTAATCACTGTTCTAATCTGCTTTCTTAACTACACTCCCGGCACTTTTTTGACCGGTTGGGACACTCTTCACCCCGAATTTAATTTCTCTCTTAATTTCTCTCGCCTTTTTTCCGGCGTCTGGCGTCAAGAACAAGGCCTTGGTGCTGTTGCCGGTCATTCTCACATGGCCGATCTCCCCCGGGTTATTTTTCTCTTTTTAACCAGCTTCATTTTTAAACTTAATTTTCTTCGTTATTCCTACATTTTTCTCTGTTTCATTATCGGCCCCTTAGGTATTTATTTTTTAATTAAATTTTTATTTAAAGAAAACAAATCTCCTTTTATAAATCTTATTTCTTTTCTCGCCGCCCTTTTCTATATTTTTAATCTCTCCACTCTCCAACAATTTTATGTTCCTTTCGAAATGTTCCCCACTCAATGGGCTCTTCTTCCTTTTATTATTCTCTTTACTCTCAAATATCTTCAAAGTCATCATAAATCAGATCTCTTTTTCTTTTCTATTTTTACTCTCCTCGCCACTCCCCAAGCCTACGCCGCCCACCTTTGGTACGCTTTTTTTGGTATTTATTTAATTTTTCTTTTCTTCTATTTCATTCTCAACCGAAATTTACTTTGTTTTAAAAAAATAATTACCTTAATAGTCTTTACTTTAGTTCTTAATTCTTTTTGGCTTTTACCCAATATTTATTTTATTAAAACCAGCAGTTCTATTCCTGAAGACAGTAAAGTTAACCGCCTTTATTCCCAAGAGTACCGCCTTCAAAACCGCCGAACCGGTTATATTCAAGATGTTTCTCTTATTAAAGGTTTCTATTTCAATTGGCAGATTTACAATCACCAAAAACACAATTTTGAAGATCTAACTACCACCTGGAACCAACATTTAACCCCTAAAATCGAGCTAATTGGATTTATTGTCTTTATTCTGGCTGTTTCCGGTTTAATTGCCGCTTTTATTCAAAAAAACAAAACTCTAATTGCTCTTTCGCCGACATTTTTTATCCCTTTTATTTTGCTTCTTAATCACACTCCTCCTTTTAGTTGGTTTTTTGATTTACTTATCAAAATTCCCATTCTCGAAGAGGCTTTTCGTTTTATTTTTACTAAAATATCAATTATTTTTTCTCTAAGTCTGGCTATTTATTTAGCTAACATTTTCAATTTAATTTTCACTGTTTTTACCAAAAAAATATTTCACTTTATTTTCTCTTTAATTTTTATCACTAGTTTAATAATATTTTGCTTTCCTTTCTTTCAAGGTCAATTAATTCATCCCTATATGAAAGTAAAAATTCCTGATTCTTATTTTCAACTTTGGCAATATTCTCAAACTCAACCTCAAGGTACAGTTCTTCCCCTGCCTTTAAATAATTTTACTGGTTGGCAATATTACAGTTGGGGTTATCAAGGTTCTGGTTTTATTTGGTTTGGCCTAAAACAAAATATTCTCGACCGCGATTTTGATCGTTGGAGCACTCAAAACGAAGAAGCCTATCGAGAACTTTTTTATACCCTCTATACCAAAGACACCGACAAGTTTTTAAAAACTATCGAAAAATACAATCTAAATTACATTCTTTGGGATGTTACTTCTATCCCTTCTGCTCTAAAAAACCAAGACCAAGTTACTTTTAAAAGTGAAATTGAAAATATTTTAAAACAACTCGAAATTGAAAATAAAATCACTCTTTTAAAAAATTTTGATCACCTTTATTTTTATAAAATTAATCATAATTCCAGCATTATTAAAATCAAACAAATCAACAATAATATTACCCCCTCTTATCAATGGAATTTTTACGATCAGGCCTACTTTGACAGTGGTGATTATTTCACTAATCAAAATCAAAGCAGTATTAGTTACCCTTTCCGTCAATTAATAAATAAAGACGAAAGAGTTATTAATAGTAATAATTTTAAAGGCGAAAGATTGGTCGATTTTAATGCCAGTTTAATCGATTGGAACAAAGCTAAAAATTCAGATTTAATTGATTATTTAAGTCAAGACTCAAACACTGGCAGTTTTGTTGAATTTCCAGAAGTTAGTCACAGCATTGGTCTTAAAATTGGTTTCCAATCCAAAAATATTTCCGGTATGCCGCTTCGAATTTGTATCAAAAATATTTACAATAACCTTTGCGTTGTTTATGGGGAGCTTGGTAAAAATAAGGAATTTGCTTGGGATTATTTTTTTGTTCCTTCTATGGATGATTTTTCCGGATTTGATATTAGTATTGATAATATTTCTCTTGGAAATTACCAAACCCATAACCAACTCAAAAATATAACCATCGACAAAATCGATTTAGATTTTTATTCCAAAATAAAGAATCAAGAAGTTAACCCTCCATCTCAAACCGTTACTTATCCTCAAAATAATAAAATTTCTTCCTTCCTCTACAAAATGACTATTCCTAATAATTTTCAAAATCAAACTTTAATTTTTTCCGAAAATTACAATAATGGTTGGGTCGCTTTTTATTTCAAAGGTATTAAACCAGTCTTTTTAAAAAACCACGTTTTAATCAACAACTGGGCCAACGGCTGGCAGCTTCCCCAACTGAGATCTGATAAACTGACATCTGAGATCTACATTGTCTTTTGGCCTCAAATCTTTGAATTTCTTGGTTTTGCTCTCCTCATCCCTACCTTCATCTGGATATTCAAAAGAAAAAATTAAATTTGTTATAATTAATCAATTATGAACAACTTTCTTTCTCTCCTAAATCAACCTCAATTTTATTTTATTCTTCTAATCTGGACTTTAGTTTGGAAAGGCGCTGCTCTTTGGAAAGCTGCTAATAAAAGACAACTTATCTGGTTTATTCTCTTGTTAACTATAAATACTGTCGGCATATTTGAAATCGTCTATATTTTCTTCCTCAGTCGTTGGGACATCGACAACGGCAAAATCCTCGCTTTCTTAAGCAAAAAATTCAAGAAAACCAAAAAATAAGTTTAAAGTTCGCAGTCATAATTTTTATAATATCGAACGTGCGACGCACATTCGCCGATTATTAATAATTCTATGACAAGAAATTTAAATCAAATAGATTTTATTATCCCTGCAATTTTATTACCAAGTTCTTCAAATTCCTTCTCTTTCCACCCTCTGGTAGTCATCGCTGGAGTTCCAATTCTGATTCCCGATGGTCTAAATGGGCTGGCCGTATCATGAGGAATTGTATTGGCATTCACCACAATTCCATTTTCCTCAAGTTTAACTGCGGCATCTTTGCCTTTTTCAAAACCAACTTCCACCACCATCAAATGATTTTCAGTTCCAAAAACTTTTAATCCATTTTTTCTTAAAGATTCAGCCAAAGCTTTAGCATTTTTAACTATTTGAGCCGCATAATCCTTAAATTCTTGAGTATCACACTCTCCAAAAGCCACTGCCAAAGCTGCAATCTGATTTTCATGAGGACCGCCCTGTAATCCTGGAAACACTGCCTTATCAATTTTTTTAGCCAATTCTGGATCCTTTTCTAATCCTTTTTTAGTTACCCCAATCACTGCTCCTCTTGGACCTCTTAAGCTTTTATGAGTTGTCGAGGTTACTATATGTACATATTCATTTGGACTTGGATGAACTCCACCCACCACTAATCCAGCAATATGAGAAATATCAGCCACTAACCAAGCGCCTACTTTATCAGCAATTTCTCCAAATCTTTTAAAATCCAAAATATAAGGATAAGCTGTAGTTCCTGCCATTATCATTTTTGGCTTTTCGGCTAATATCAATTCTTCCAATTTGTCATAATCAATTCGACCATCTTCTTCGACATCATATTGGACACTTTCAAAAAATTTTCCCGAGAAAGTAATTTTTGGATGCCCATGAGTCAAATGACCACCAGCCGATAATTTTAATCCGCAGATTTTATCTCCCTGTTCCAAAAGTGCCATTTGGACTGCACTATTAGCTGGACTTCCTGAATATGGTTGGACATTAAGATGTTCCACTCCTAAAACTTTTTTTCCTCTTTCAATGGCCAAATTTTCAATTTGATCCACAAATTCATTGCCTTGATAATATCTTCGACCTGGATAACCTTCAGCATATTTATTGGTTAAACAGCTTCCTAGTGCCATTCTAACTTCATCCGAGGCAAAGTTTTCACTAGGAATTAAATGAACTAAATTCTGTTGTCTTTCTTCTTCTTTTTTAATTAAATCTCTAATTTGTTGATCTACCATAAAAATATTTTTAAAAATAAATAATTCAAAACCAATTACCCAACATTTTCTATTTCATAGGATTATTTTACAACAATTTACTTTGTTCCTCCCATTTGAATAGTTCTCCCAAAGACCTTTCCATGTGAATTCTATAAATTATTTTACTTAAAAGTGGCGCCAAAGAAATTATTTTCATTTTTTGAATTTTATTTTCTTTAGAAATTGGAATTGAATCCAAAAAAATTACTTTAGAAGCCGAGCAATTTTCCAAATTTTCTTTAGCTTTTCCGTTTAATAAAGCATGAGTAGCACAAATAATCACTTCCTTAGCTCCATACTTTTTAACTACTTCGGCAGCAGCACAAATTGAACCGCCAGTATCAATCATATCGTCAACTAAAATTGCTGTTTTACCTTTAACATCACCTACCACATGAGCCACTTCACATTCATTATGTTTTCGTCTGATTTTATCGATAATAGCAATTGGTGCTCCTAGCAAATCGGCCATTTTATTAGCTCGTTTAACCCCACCCATATCCGGCGACACCACCACTATATCTTGATATTTTTTCTTAACTAAATACTTTGCCATTAATGGATATCCCACTAAATGATCCACTGGAATATCATAAAATCCCTGAATTTGATCAGCATGCAAATCCACTGTTACCAACCTATCCACTCCCGCTTTAGTAATTAAATTAGCCACTAATTTAGCTGTTATCGGTTCATGAGATTGCGTTCTTCTGTCTTGTCGGGAATAACACATCTGCGGACAAATTAAATTAATTCTCCTGGCTGATGATCTTTTTAAAGCATCCACTAAAATCAATAATTCCATTAAACAGTCATTTACTGGATTAGTCATGGTTTGAATAATAAAAATATCATCTCCTCTTACTTTTTTTCCTAATCTCACATAAATCTCACCGTTAGCAAATTTTTTAATTGTTGTTGGTACTAATGGTAATTTCAATTTTTTTGATATTTGCTGAGCCAATTTTGGATGTGATGTCCCTGCAATTAATTGAATTCCATTCATATTATTTTACTAAGATTTTAATAACATCTTTTAAAACATTTTCTTTACTTTGGTTGGCATTCACTATTTCCCAACCATATTTTTTTGCTAAATCTAAATGAATTTGTCTACCTTTTGGCCACAATTCAGTTGCACCTTCATGTTTATGATTTGATTCAATACCAGTCAAAAATCTCTCTCCATCTAAAAGAATTGATAAATCAGGTACTCTTAGCCCTTCATTTATTTTTTCCATTTCCTCAATTTTTGCTCCTCCAATCATTCCCCAAGCAATTCCTGTTCCTACATAATCTTCAGCTATTATATATTTGCCTTGATTAATCATTTCTACTAATTGTGGTTCAAAATCTCTTCTATTATCACTATAAATTTGTTGAACCGTAGCTGGAGTTAAATTTTCTGGATTTCCTTCTCTTAAATAACGATTAATTCTCGGACCAGTTGGTTCCAAATCATAAATTGGATATTTTAAGTAAACAGCATCTTTACCTTCTGACTTTAAAAAATCAATCAAACCATTAACCATGGTTGTTTTTCCTAAATTATTCATTCCGTAAACAACTACAAATTTGTCTTCTTTATTCATTTTTTATTCTTGTTTTTAACTCAGCCCCTTTAATTGTTTTCCAAAGACCACAACTCATATCTCCTTCATAACATATCCCCGTTGAAACGCAGCTTGGTCCAGCATTTTCGAAAAGAATTGGCGCTTTTTTCTTAACCGCTTTTAACATTTCCCCAGCCAAGGCTTGTATTTCCCACTGAGCTCTTCGACAACATCTTAAAGTCAAAAAATGTAATAAAGCTCTAGCATCCATTGTCACTACAATTTTTGTTTTTAAAGATTGTGGTTGGCAATATCTGGCATCTTCAGCCTTAACCCCTAAATCAAGAAGTTCATTGTAAAGTTTTTGAGTATTTTCAAAATGCTTTTTAACTTTCTTTAAAACTTTTTTATCTCCATTTAAAATTACTGGTGGAATTACATATTGAGCTTCACCTCTTTTAACATATCGCCCCGATTGAATTGAATAAGAACAGCCAATTCTGTGTCTAACCAACTGAATTTCTGTTACTCGACTTACTCCTTCCACTGCAAAAGTAAAAGAGGCATGTTCTAAAGTTGAAGTATGTCCCGAAGCCATCACCTGTCTTATTAATCTTTCTCTAGTTTCTTTATTAGTCTTTTCTTTTAGTTCCTTAGCTCCCACCTGGCTGTAACATTGCCTAATTGCTGCCACAATATTTTGTTCTGGATTTGCCGTATAACTCAATAAACTTACCTTTAACTTAACATTTTTAGCCATTTTTGTTTAAAAATCTAATCTAGACCAGATTAAACTACCACGCCTTTTAAATCAATTAAAACAAACTAGGTCAAAATTATTTCAGTTCAAAAGTTACGGTTAATGTTTTGGAAATCGTTGAAGTTCCAGTTTGTAAATCAGCTCCACCAGCTCCAGAAGATAAAGCTGCTTTATATAATGAATAAGAGACTCCACTGTTCCCTTCAACCACATTCATTACTTTACCTAATTTTCGACCACTCGCTTTGGCAATTAATTCCGCTCTTTCTTTGGCATCGGTCATAGCAGCTTCATATAAAGTTTTTTCGGCTGTTTTTGTATCTTCAATCCTAAAACTAGGTCCATAAACATTATTAGCTCCACTTTTATTAAGCAAATCCATCAATTCATTAGCTTTTGATACATCTCTTAAAGTAATCTCTATTGTATTGTTAACTATCCAATTATTCTTTTTTGTTTTATCAGTCTCTTGTTGTTCATAAACATTCGCACTTTGGGTTTGGATATCAGCTTCCGCTATTCCAAAATCTTTGACCGAAGTTATTAAATCACTAATCTTTTTATTAACTTCAGCAATCGCTTCTTCTTTATTTTCCTTAATAACATTTACTCCAGCACTAAAACTAGCCACTTCATTTTTTTGTTTTGTCTCTGATTCACCAGTAACCACCACAGTTTCCCCGCCAAAATTTATCTTACCCCAATTAATATTTCTCCACGGTAAAACAAAAGCCGCAATAATAACTAGAATTAAAATTCCAACAGCTTTATTATTGTTTTCTTTCATAATTAATTTTACCATTAATCCAAATTGACTCGTCTATTATTTTTAAAAACTTTGTTTACTTTATCTGTTAAGTTTTCCCTTCTTATTGCTAAATCATCAACCAAACAAACAGAAAAAGGCGGCAATATTCCAAACCCCACCGCCAAACCCCACACCACTCCTTTTTTTAATAATTCTTCTCTTGATTCTTTATTTTTTAGATTATCAAAAGAAAATCTAATTTTTTCCATATTTTATATGTATATATCCAAATATATCATCTTATAGATCAAAAACTATCAATTAACAAAAAGGACATTTTTCACCTTGATACCAACAACCACATTTTTTGCATTCTTTAAATCCTTCAGGAACCACTCCCTTCTTAACTTCACCATTAGATAGAACATAATAGCCAATCTTTTCTCCAAAAGACCCCACTGTTGTTGTTGCTGCACATCCAGAGCTCTTTTCCACTTTTATTTCCTTCATTATTCCATACATATAAATTTCCAATTCAGATCTTTTCATTATTCTCTGTTCACTCTCTCTTTTTGAGGCCTCATGGCAGATTGAATACAATCTAAAAATCAATTCTTGATCTTCAGTTAATTTTTCTCCAAATTCATTCTCAAATTGCTCTAGATATTTTTCCACCACTGCCTCAATTTTATTTAAATCAGTTATGTTTTTTTCTTCACTTAATCTAAAAAAATCAAAAACTTCCGCCAATTTTAATTCAACTCCAATTGGTGATTTCAAAATTTCCATCTCATTTTCAACTTTTTCTTCCCCTGATAAAACCTGTCTTGTTTTATTCATTTCTTCAAAGTTATTTTTCACCACCATTCGATTCCAAACTACTTCATCGTCAACTACTCGCCAAAAATCGACACAATTGTTTGGATAACCTAAATTTTCATTTTTAGGACTAAAATGAATAAAAGTTTTTTCTGGATTATTTTTTAAACCTTCTTCTATTTTTCCAATTGATTCAGTTTCTTCTTTAATCCCTCCCCGACTAGTCAATTCCACTATTTCCTGACCCGAAATTATATCTACAATCTTCCCATCGGAATTAATCTTATATTTCAATGTAAATTCCACCAAACCAAAATCTTCGGCCAATTGAGTTTTTAATTCTTGTTCCAAGTTAACTCTTCTATTTCGATTATCCAATCTTCTTAAGAAGATCTCTTCTTTTTCTGCTGAAAAACCAACTTGTTTTATTCTTTCTTGATTCATATTTACTCTTGCTCGAAAGTTAACCCGCCTGTGGTGGGTTTTGGTTATCCGGCTTTACGGTTGCGGCACAGCCCAGGATTCTAACCTGGTTCCCCTTTAATAACTTATTCTATCACTAAAATTTTGACCTCCACATAAAATATAAAAATTTGGAAGTTCTATTGAAATATTTCAATATATTTTCATCAAAATCCAAATCCTCTTCTACTTCTCTAGCCAATTTTAAAGTCACCAATCTTGTTTCTGCCTCTCTACAAGCCGTTCTACATAAATTAAGCCTCACTTCAATTTCATTTTCTCCTGGAATTAAAAATCCATTCAAATCTCCAACTCTTCCTTGATAAGCGACTATATCTTCATCCAATTCTCCTATCCTTTTGTTTCCATTTTTCCAATCATTACCAGTGTATAAGCTACCCATCACTTCAACTAAATCCTCTTCAATTTTTTTAATCCTTTGTTTTTCTTTTTTATCTTCCAAAACTACTCTTACTGAGCCTAATCTGGCTTGAAATTCATCAATTCCTCCCACTGACTTCACAAATGGAGAATCTTTACTTACATCCAGTAAACATTCTCCACAAGTTAATCCTTTGTCTCCTCTTTCACTCATATTTATTTATGAACATTTACTATAACCACAAAATTCATTAGTACATTTAAAACAGCCTTCTTCAGCCCGTAATGGTGAACCACAGTCAGGACAAGAAATTGCTTTACTTTCCAAGTCAGCCTGTTTTACTCTAATACTTTCAATCGCCTTGGTATCAATAGTGTCTTTTTCACAAGCAAATATATCTAGTTGTTCACCTCGAGAAACTTCCAAAAGTGATTTACCCACGGCATCAAACATACTTAAAACAGTTCCCGGTCCCAAACCAACTTTTTGACCACAAGCTATACCCACCATTTCATCAGCAATTTCACCCAAACTGGCTCCATATTTCAATGCCAAAGATGCTAATCTACCGGTTGCTTCAGCTGCTCCCGACATAAAACCACCGCTTTTACCCAAATTTACAAAGACTTCCACAGGGCCATCTCCAGCCTCGTAAAAAATTGAAGTATAAACATTGCCCAAATCACATTTTTTCTTCAGCCTCACCCCCCTGGCCATTATTGGTGTTACTTTTTTCTTTGGTGGCAAAACCACTACTTTTTCCTCAACTTTTTCTTCCTTAGTTTTAACCTTTTGCATTGGTTCAAAAGATCGAGACCCGCTTCTATAAATAGTAATCCCTTTAGTTCCCAAGGAATAAGATTTTAAATAAGCTTTTCTAACATCATCAACCGTTGCATCCTCTGGCAAGTTAATAGTTTTTGATACTGCATTATCAGTATATTTTTGGAAAGCTGCCTGAATTCTGATATGCCATTCTGGATCAATTTCCAAAGCCGTAATGAAAAGCGACTTTAAATCCTCTGGAACTTCCTCAATTCCTTTTAAAATTCCTCCATTTTTAACAATTTTTTCAATTAATTCTTCACTGTATATATTTCTCTTCTTTAATTCTTCAACCAAAACTGGACTGACACTGTAAAGCGTTTTTCCTTCAACTGTGTTTTTTTGATAACCCAAAGAAAACACTGGTTCAATTCCTGAACTTGTGTCGGCCAGCATACTGATCGTTCCAGTTGGAGCAATCGTCGTCAAAGCCATATTTCTTGGTTTGTAACCAGTATTAAAATAGACACTTTTGTCCCATAACGGAAAAGCTCCCCGAGTTACTCCTAATTCAGAAGTTGCTTCTCTGGCCGATTCAGTTACAAATTTCATTATTTTCTCCGCCCAGGCAATTCCATCTTCCGAATCATATTTCACTCCCAATTTAAACAAAGCATCAGCAAAACCCATCACTCCCACTCCAATTCTTCTAGTGCTAGTTACCATATCTCTAATTTTTTGAACCGGAAATTCATTAATTTCCACTACATTATCCAGAAAATGAACTCCAATTTTTATTGTTTCTTTTAATTCATTCCAATTAATATCATTCCCTTCTACAAATTTACTTAAATTCACACTTCCTAAATTACAGGCATCATAAGGCAAAAGTGGTTGTTCTCCACAAGGATTAGTTGCTTCAATTCTCCCGATACTAGGAATTGGATTAGAACTTGAATCATTCATTCTGTCGATAAAAACTAAACCTGGATCTCCAAATTGCCAAGCTAATCTAGTAATTAAATTAAACACTTTATAAGCATTCAATTTCATTGACGCAGTTCCCGTTCTTGGATTTATCAAATCATAACCTTCGCCGATCTGAGTTGCTTTGGCCCATTCATATATCTTTTTAACTCCCATTTCTACTTCTCTTAATCTTTCATCAGCACTTCTAATTTGTTCTGCCATTCTAACTTCCTCGACTGCTTCTTCTGGAATTGAATCATCAGCCACAAACTTCTTATCAGCTTCTATCTTTTCCATAAAAGCATTCGTCACTGCCAAAGAAATATTGAAGTTAGTCAGACTCCACTCGTCCAATTTAGCCACTGCAAATCTCAAAACATCTGGATGATCAATTGACAACATCCCCATATTAGCTCCGCGTCGGACTCCACCCTGTTTAATTTGAGCCGTTACATCGTTATAGGCCTGCATAAAACTAACCGGACCAACAGTTGTGCCACCACTCGATTTAATATAGTCACCGCTGGGTCGAAGTCTGGAAAAAGAAAAACCGGTTCCTCCACCGCTTTTATGAATCAAAGCCATATTGGTCATGGTTTCCAAAATTGATTCCATCGAATCATCAATTGGCAACACAAAACAGGCTGACAATTGTTGTTTAGCTTTTCCGGCATTCACCAAACAAGGAGTATTTGGTAAAAATTTCTGTTCTGCAAATAATTGATAAAAAGATTTTGCCTGATCATTAATTTGTTGATCATTAGCTCCAAAATTTTTATCACCCTTAGCCACATTACTAGCCACCCTCCAAAAAATATCTTTAACTGTTTCTAGAGATTTGCCGTCTTCATCCTTTCTTGAATATCTGGTTTCCGCAATATATTTAGCGTTAGTCGAAAGACTTGGTTCTAACAATTCACTCTCATTTATATTTTGTCTGCTTAGATCTGTCATTTTTTATTTTTAAAATTACTAATAAGTTTTTCAAAATCATTAACTTCATTTATATCTAAATAAACCGTGGCAAAACGAATATATGCCATCGGATCAATATTTTTCAATTTTTCCAAAATCATCATTCCTATTTCCTTTGAAGGAATTTCCACACTTGGCCAATTAAGCAATTTCATTTCAATTTCATCAATTAAGCCGCTTTTTTCTTCGCCAGTCATCTTCCAACAAGCTTTATCAATACATTTTTCCAATTTTTCTCGGGAATAATCTTCTACTTTGCCACTTTTTTTAATTACTTTTAAATCAATACTGCCCACTCTTTCATAGGTTGTAAATCTTTTTTTGCACTTTAAACATTCTCTTCGTCTTCTAGTTACCTTTCCTTCCTCTGCCTCTCTGCTTTCTAAGACATTGGATTCATCAAAACCACAATATGGGCACAACATTTTTGTTAGATTTATTATAATTGATAAAACACTATCTCTAGTGGATGACATCCATCATACCTACTACCACTAGAGTGAGTCAATACAACAAAATATATCAAAAATCAGTTATGCAGTTATTCCGCGGAAAACAAAAGCAACTGATATAATACTTTCATGCAAAAAATCATTAAATTTTTAAAAGAGGTCCGAGAAATTTTTCAAACTATCTCTTGGCCCAAAAAAGATACTTTAATTCAGCTTACAATTGTGGTAATATCAATCTCAATTGTAATCTCCCTAATTTTAGGAGGTTTTGATTATCTATTTACCAATTCTTTCGCCCTAATTGGCAATTTTAAAAATCAGGCTTCAACTACTGTTGAACAAGTAGCCGAGCCTTCAATTAATCCTCTTCCAACGGTCGCTTCTACCACTGGAACAACTAAAAAATAATTATGCCAAAAACATCTGAAAAAACTAACAAAAAAGAGTTTTTATTTAAACTCTCCACTTTTGAACCCAGCATCGATGCTGCCTGGTATGTCATTAATACCTACTCTGGTCACGAATACAAAGCCATCGAAGCTTTAAAAACCAGAATTAAAACCATGGGTTTGGAAGATAAAATCTTTCAAGCTATTGTCCCAATTCAAAGTAAAATGGTTATTCGTCGTGGTCAAAAAGTTAAATCTCAAGAAAAAACCTTCCCTGGTTATGTTTTAGTTCAAATGGTTATGGATGATGACGCCTGGATTACTGTTCGTACCACTCAAGGTGTTACCGGTTTCATTGGTATTGAAAATACTCCATCTCCTATTTCTCAAAAAGAAGTAGATCAAATTCTTCAAACCACTGAAGAAGACAAACCAAAATTTCAAACTCCTTTTACCATTGGCGATGTTGTCAAAATTACCAATGGACCTTTTGCTGATTTCATCGGCACCATTGAATCTATCGATCAAGAAAAAGGTAAAATTAGAGTTTTGATTTCCATCTTCGAGCGTGAAACTCCAGTTGAGCTCGATTTCTTACAGGTTTCTAAAGAACTTTAATATTAATTAACTAAGCTCTAGCGTTCTAACGCTTTAGCGAACTAAACAAAATGGCTAAAAAAATAAAAACAATCGTTAAACTTACTCTTCCTGCCGGCGGCGCTAATCCAGCCCCTCCAGTTGGTACTGCTCTTGGTCCTCAGGGTATCAAGATCATGGATTTCTGTAATGAATTCAATGAAAGAACCAAAGAAATGCGTGGATCTATTATCCCTTCTGTTATTACCATCTTCGAAGATCGTTCTTTCGAATTTATTCTTAAACAACCTCCAGTTTCCGACATGATTAAAAAAATGACCGGAGTTACTAAAGGTGCTGCCACCACTGGCAAAGAAAAAGTTGGTAAATTAACCATGGCTCAAGTTGAACAAATTGCCAAAGCTAAAATCATTGATTTGAATACTAAAGATTTAGAAGCTGCCAAAAGATCAGTTATTGGCACCGCCAAATCCATGGGTGTTGAAATTATTAACTAATTATTTATTAACTAAAGCTCTAGAGCTCTAACGTTCTAGCGCACTAAACTATGAGCAAAACCACTCAAGAAAACAAGGCTAAAAAAGCCAAAGAACAAACCAAAGTGGAAGAGATTGTCAAAACTGACGATACTCAAAAGGCCGTAACTGAAACCGAAACTGTTGAAACCAGTCAAGTCGAAGAAACTACCGAAACCACAAAAAAAGTCGCCAAAAAGCGATCTAAGAAATATTTAGCCGCCAAAGCTAAAATCGATATTAATAAATATTATGCCCTCAAAGAGGCTGTCAAATTAGTCAAAGAAACTTCTCTTTCTAAATTTGAAGGTAAGGTTGAAGCTCATATTACCGTTTTAGATATCGGCAACGTTGGCGAAATCAATTTTCCTCATCTCGAAACCGCCAGTAAAAAAGTTGTCATTCTAAATGACACTATTTTAGCTGAAATTAAAGATGGCAAAATTAATTTTGATATTTTAATTGCCACTCCTTCTACCATGCCAAAGCTTTTGCCTTTAGCTAAAACTTTAGGTCCAAAAGGTTTAATGCCAAATCCCAAAAATGGCACTTTAACCGACAAACCAGAAGAGTCTCTTAAAAAACTTTCAGTTGCCAAAACTATTTTAAAAACTGAAAAAAAAGCTCCAGTTGTTCACACTGTTGTCGGTAAAATTTCTCAAAAAGATGAAGAAATTATTGCCAACATTGAAGAATTAATTAAAGTTGTCAAGGCTAATAAAATTAGAAAACTAGCTCTCTGTGCCACTATTGGTCCTTGTGTTAAAGTGAAAATTACCGCCTAATCAATTTCTTTAAGAATTAATTAATCCCCCTTTCGAGGGGGATTTTTATTGATACACTTAATTATGGTCAACAGTTTTTACTTATCTCAATTAATACTTTACTTCACTATTTACTCTTTTTTGGGTTGGCTTCTCGAAGTTCTCTATATGAGCTACCAATCTAAAAAATTTGTCAATCGCGGTTTTCTTTTCGGTCCATTTTGTCCTATTTACGGTTTTGGAGTTCTTTCTTTAATTATTTTACTTAGTCCAATCGCCTACTCTCCTTTTCTCTTTTTTATTGGTGCCATCATCGTTACCTCCTCTCTTGAGTATTTTACTGGATTTGTTTTAGAATCAATTTTCAAAACTACTTGGTGGGATTATTCTGATGAAAAATATAATTTTGATGGCAAAATTTGTTTAAAATTTTCTATTTATTGGGGATTCTTAAGCCTATTTTTATTCTATTTTATTCATTCGTCGATTAGCCAATTTGTTTCCTTAATTATTTCTAAAACTTCATTTTATTTATCATCAGTCCTTTTCTTATATTTTCTAGCCGATTTTATCTTCACTATTATTTCCCTCTATGGCTTCAAAAATATTTTGGAAAAATTTAATCAACTAAAAAATCAGAAAATCGATCAATTGGAACTAAATCATTTTAAAAATGAAATAATTGAAAAACAAAATGAGATTTTTAAACACTTCACTCAAAAATATAAAAGATTAATCAGAGCTTTTCCTAATCTTAAATCTTCAAAATATTACATTCTTGACGACATCAAATCTAAAATAGAAGAACTTAAGACAAAAAATCAATTTCATTGATAAACTATAAGCAGTGAAACAAAAAATATCGCTTTTTATTCTCTATTACCTTCGTTTTTTTGCTAAACTCCAACTTTCTAAAGTCAAGTTTCTTCAAAAAATTAAAGGTAAGCAATTAGACATCATTGGTATTACTGGTTCGGCAGGTAAAAGTTCGGCTTTAATTGCCTGTCAATCTGTTTTCCCAAAAAAATACAAAATTAAAACTAATAACAATTGCAATTCTGAATCTGGATTACCTTTAAGTATTTTGGGTCTTAAACTTAATGACTATAATTTTTTTGCCTGGTTTAAAATGCTTATTCTTTCTCCTCTTAAATACCTCATTAATTGGCAATCCTACGATATTTTAATTCTAGAAATGGGCATTGACTCTGCTTCTTGGCCAAAAAATATGGATTATCTTTTATCTGTTGTTAAACCTAATATTGCTATTTTTTTAAATGTTAGTCCAGTTCATCTCGACAAATTTAACTCTCTCGACCAAATTGCTGGGGAAAAAGCCAAATTAGTTAACCAAGCCAAAATCGCCATTATTAATAATCAAGACAAACTAGTCAAAAAATACACTCAAAATAAAAATATTATTAATCTTACTCCCACCAAAATTAGATTTGATAATTTTTATCTTCCTGATATTTACCAAGTCAGTTTCGGCGCCGCCCTCAGCTTGGCTCAAATTTTTAATATTAACTACAACGAAGCTGTTAAAAATATTCAAGATAATTTTTCTCTTCCCCCGTCCCGCTCTTCAATTTTAGAAGGCATTAAAAATACCACTATTATCGATAGTTCTTACAACTCTTCTCCCATTGCTTGTTCTGAATTACTCAAGTTTTTATCTAGTTTTAAAAGTAAAAAAATCGCTGTTTTAGGCGACATGCGCGAACTTGGTGATGCCACCCCAGAAGAACATCGAAAAATTTATGATCAAGCCTTAAAATCAGCTGATTTAATTATTTCTGTCGGTCCAGAAACCTCTAAATATTTTGGTGATAAAACTCAAAAATTTGTCAATTGGTGGACTGCCGCCGAATTTTTAAAAGAAACAATTACTGGCTGCGAAACCATTTTGGTCAAAGGTTCTCAAAATACTATTTTCTTAGAGGAATTAGTCAAATCAATTCTCAAAAATCCTTCTGATGTTTATAGAATCTGCCGCCAATCCAAATTTTGGCTGAAAACCAAATCAAACTATCGTTCAAAAGCTAATTTAGCTTAATTAAAGATTAATCTCGGATATTTTTTCTCCAAATAATTCTTTTCAGTCTGATCTAAATTGGATGACCAAACAAAATAAACCGATTTCTTTGATATTTTAATTCCTTCAAAAGATTTAAGATTATTTACAGTGAGACTATCTCCAATTTTTTCTGGTAAAACTAATCCTTCAGCTGATTTAAGACCATTTAAGTAAAGACTTTTTCCAATCTCTTTAGACAAAACTAATCCCTCAGCTGATTGAAGACTATTTAAGCGAAGATCACCACCAATTTCTTTAGGGAACACTAACCCTTCGGCTAATTCTAAACTATCTAAATTAAGATTACCTTTAATCTCTTCTGGTAAAACTAATCCTTCGGCTGATTGAAGACTATTTAAGTGAAGATTATTTCCAATCTTACCAGATAACATCAGTCCCTCTACTGATTTAAGGCGAGCTAATTGAAGATCACCACCAATTTCTTTAGGTAAAACCAATCCTTCGGCTGATTCGAGATTGTGTAGATAAAAATTACCATTAATTTTTTCTGGTAAAACTAATCCTTCAGCTGATTTAAGACCATTTAAATCAAGACTACCTCCAACTTCTTTAGGAAACACTAATCCTTCAGCTGAACGAAGATTACCTAAATAAAAATCACCACCAATTTCTTTAGGTAAAACTAATCCTTCAGCTGATTCGAGATCGTGTAGATAAAAATTACCATTAATTTTTTCTGGTAAAACTAACCCTTCGGCTGATTGAAGACCATGTAAATCAAGACTACCTCCAACTTCTTTAGGTAACACTAACCCTTCGGCTGAACGGAGACTACCTAATTGAAGATCACCACCAATTTCTTTAGGTAAAACCAATCCTTCGGCTGATTGAAGACGGCGTAATTGAAGATCACCACCAATTTTTTCTGGTAAAACTAACCCCTCAGCTGATTTAAGACTAGATAAATCAATACTACCTCCAATTTCTCTAGGGAACACTAACCCTTCGGCTGACTGAAGATTACCTAATATAAAATCACATCCAATTTCTTCCGGTAGAGCCAATCCTTCAGTTGAAATAAGATTGTTTAAAAAAAGATTGCCTTTAATCTCTTTCGGTAAAACCAATCCTTCATTAGAACTCAATTCTAATAAAAATAAAGATATTCCGATTTTTTTAGGTAAAACTAACCCTTCGGCTGATTTAAGATGATCTAGACGAAGATCACCGCCAACCTCTTCCGGTAAGACTAATCCTTCAGCTGATTGAAGATTCCTTAAATCAAGATTGCCAGAATATTCTTCTACTCCTTCAAAAATAAAATTTAGATCTAATATTGTATTTCTTTGATTTTTAATTTCTTCAATTCTTGGATCTTTTTGATATCCAAACCCTTCAATTTTATTGTCTATTTCATAGAGAAATTTAAGTTCTTCTTTAGTTAAATCCTGATTATCTTTAGTTTTTTTATCAATCAAAGTTAATAATTTCATATCCTGATCTTTTTTATCAAACTTTTCTCCACCTGGTAGTTGTGAATACTTCTCTCTGGCAATCTCAGTCATCCTACCTTCTAGGTTTTGATGTTTATCAGCCACACCTCTAACTTCAGCTACTTGGCCATTTTCCATTCTAATGGCAATTCTTGGGATAGTATTTCTATTGTTTTCATCTTTAGTGTAATAAACATAAAAATCACCATCTTTAAGTTGTCTTCTGGCAGTTTCCTCTCCTGCTGTACACCAATTAGTTCCATGACCCTGAAGTGATTCGTAAAGTGGAGTGGCATCATCACCTTGATTGTATTTAGTCCATTCTCCTTCTGTTTTTTCTTTGTTTTCCTTAGAAACTGGAGTGGCCTTATCAATTGCAAAAGCGTAAATCTTATCAAATCTAGCTGATTCTAAAATTCTATTTAATTCATCATTATCGTGTTTTTCACCTTTAAGATAATGTTTAGATAAAGTGTCGTAAGAATAAGACAATGCTTCTCTGTTTAGATCTGGGAAAATATTGGTAGTATTTTTAGTTCTTTTTCCAAACTCATGTTTTTCTTTATCATAATTACCCATTTTAAGGACACTTCTTAGAGTGTAATATTTAAACCAAGTTGGATAATCAGTATTTTTGTCACTTAAATAATTTATCCAAACATCAAGCGATTTTTTCTGATCATCATAAAGAGTTTTTCCTGTTTCTTTTTTTGTTCGATCATCAAATTCAACATCTCCATGACCTCTTTCTCTGGCAATCTTCTTTTGTAACTCAAAGTAGTTTTCAGGGACATTATTTGTATCAATTAATACTTCCGGATACAAAAATTTTTCGGTAAATAAATTGATATTTCTTTTTCTAGTTTCTTCATCTGGATTTTCAAAGATTCTTTCAAATCTTTCCAATAAGACTTCATTTCTATCTTTTGGGTTATTAGGTGTTTTAACTCCTTCTTTTATTTTCTTTTGTTCAACTGATTTTTGAACTTGTTCTGATTTTTGTAAATCAGGATATTTGATATTTAAAAATTCTCCACCACTTTTCTCTGGCATAAAAAAGTATAACAGTAAAAATGAAAACCAAATCAAACTATCGTTCTTCTAATCGATGAATTAATTTCCACCAATAGATCATAAGGTATCGTTTCGCAAATTTCTGCCATTTTTTCAATTGAATTTTTGTCTTTTGAATTATTACTGATTACCTCCACTTCATCGTATAATTTTGGTCTAACTTTCCCAAAATTAACTATTGCCATATTCATACAAACCCGGCCAACTATTGGATAAAATTTATTTTTGTATTTAACAAATCCTTTATTACTCAATCTTCGATCTAGTCCTTCAAAATAACCCACTGGAATCACTCCAACAACTGTCTTTTTTGTCGCTACAAAAGTCCCTCCATAACTAACCTTTTTCCCTTTTTCAATTTCCCTCACTTTAGTTATTTTACTTTTTAGTTTTAATACCGGTTTTAATCCTTTTCCTATTCCATATAATCCAATTCCCAATCTTACTGCATTAATTTTTTTATTTTTTATTTTTCCTACCCCCGACGTCGCCGCCAAATGAAAAAATTTTATTTCTATTCCATTATTTTCGACTATTTTGATTACTTCTTCAAATCTTTTTATTTGCTCACTATCATTCACTCCCGCCAAATGCGAAAAAACTCCTTCTAGTTCTAGTTTTGGATATTTTTTTATTTCCCCAATCAACGATCTAAGATCTACGATCTCAATCCCCTGTCTATTCATTCCCGTATTCACTTTTAGATGCACTTTGATATGTTTATTTAATTTTCCCAAAGCTATTAATGTTCTTTTATCTTGAATCATTATTGCCAAATTTTTCCATTTTATTTTCGAAAAATTAGATGGCAAAATAGTTCCAATCATTAAAACTGGTCTTTTTGTTATTTTTCTAATTTCCAAAACCTCTTGATAACCATCCACCACAAAATATTCAAAATCTCTTTTTAATAAAATTTCTGCAATTTGTCTAATTCCATGTCCATAAGCATTTGATTTCAACACTGGCCATATTTGCTCTTTTCCCAAATTATCAAAAAAATCATAATTATTCAACAAATTTCTTTCATTAATTTCGATCAAATTCAACGACTCGTAAACTTTTTTCCATCTATCAAAAATGTTCATTCTTACATTTTAAATTCTTTATCCTTTTTTATCTCTTTTTCAATCAAGTCTCTTAAAAATACTGATCTTGGCAACATTTTTTTCTGTGACACCCAGTCTAAATAATTTAATATTTTCGAACTTACAAAGAAATTAAATCTAACATCAATTAAACTATTTGCCTTTTTTAAAGCTTTTTCCATAATTTCTTCCACATCCCCTTCCTTATATTCTGAAATTATCAATTTTGGATCATTAATACCCTGAATAAAGGCTGGAATATGTTCTATATCATGCAAAGCAATCACTGGCTTATTCATTTCTAAGGCTTTACCAATTAAATATCCCATCGACATACTATGACCAGAAGTTTCCATTACCACAATATCAGCTTTTTTAACGGCATCTAACGATTGAATATAATTTTCTTTTGTAAATTTAAGCGGTGCTCCACTTATATCTTTAATTCCCGTTTTTATCCACTTCATCACTTTATCACTTACCATTTTGCCTTGAGTTGACAAATAGGCATACATTTTTGAATAAAGTTTTGGACTAGCTCCAACTAATCGAGAAGATGCTATAAAATATATTTTCATAAAACAGAAAAATTATAATTATTATCTATAGGTTATTATAACCTAAATTTAACCTTTGATAAACCCTATTTTAAATTCCAAATTTTTCTTTAAAAAATTTGATATCTTCATCCATTACTTCCTGCCAACTCTGTTTTAAATTATGGTCACTTCCTTCTTTAATATCCAAGATCACCTCCTTTCCTAATTTTTTTAACTTTTTCTGTAAATCTTGTTGCCACTCAACTTTACACCATACATCAGCCGTTCCTTGATGAATTAATATTGGTACTTCTATCCAATCATAAAAATTATCAATCGAATAAAGTTTACTGTCATATTCTTTTTCAAATTCTTCTATCCTTTGTTTTACCTTCAAACTTCCTTCACTTTGATCATCAACCATTTCCAAAACACTTTTAGGAAAAGGATTGGTCATTGGTGCCCACAACACCGTCGGATAACTTTGCCCGGTAATTTCTAAAACTGAAATCGCAATTTGACCACCATTACTATGTGCCCATATTCCAATTTTTTCACTATCAACTATATCTAAACTTTTAACTGACTCAATTAAGTCCAGAACTGACATTGGTTTTTCAAATCTCGCCTCCAAAATATCAGTCGATTCACTGTCAGACAATCCAAATCCCAAAAAATCCAAACTTATGGTTATAAATCCATTTCGCGCCAATTCATCGGCCGCTTTCCAACTACCAGATCCAATAAAATATCCTTCCGATTCGGCAAATCCTCTAATCATAATAATTGTTGGTAATTTATTACTCATTGGTGTCATTGGTATATTCATCATCCCACTTATTTTTTTACCGTTCGATTCAAAACTAATTGCTTTACTTTCAAAATTAAATTTCTTTCCTTCCAAGTCCCCTCTCTTAATTAATTCTTTTCTAGCCTCTTCTACTACCAATACTTTACCAACTGTTTTAATTTCCGACGCTTTATTTTCTCTTTTTCTTAAGTTTTCAAAATTATATTTAGCCAACCAGCCAGTATTTTTTTCTATTTTTTCAGTTTTAACTAACGGATTAATTATCTCTATTTCTCTATTGTTTAAAAACCAATAACTAATTCCGATTACTATTAAAATTAATATTAGCCACCAAAATTTTCTCATTTCTTTATTTTACCCAAAAATTGACTTTTTACCATCTTTGCCATAGAATTCCGACAGTAATTAAGAAAGGAGTAGAAACAAAACTGCGTTTCATTTTTCTTTTCTGGCCTTTGACAATCTATTCGCACATTTAAAAGGAGGCAGTTTAAAAAAATGGTTTATGCAATTAGCAGTCAGGGAACAATCAATACTTTCGTTAGGTATACCAATCAAATTTTGATACCTGATTTGATCAATCTTCTTAATCAAGAAAAACAGCGTTTTTATCTTTCCTTTGAAAGGGAAAATGGCAATCTCTTTCTTTTATACGATCCCAAAAACGAAAAACTTGTCCGAACATTAGTATATCAGATTGAACAGGAAAAACCTTTTTTAAAGAGAAACATTCGCTTATACGAAAATAACCAAGCTATGAAAACTGTTATTTCCAAAAACCAAATTAATCACTTTATTGACAATACCCTTCCTGGAAAAGTTTATCTTCATCAATCTGACTTTGAATATATTAAAACCTGTCTTGATCTTAATCAACATACTAATCCAAAAAATTATCCATCACTTAAAGATATTTCTGAAGTTACTACTGTACCAGCTAATTTTTATCTGCTTCATTTAAAGGACAAAATTATTTTGAATAAATATATTGCCGCCGACATTACCAGTGAGTTTTATTCTCGAATTTTTATCGGTCAAGGAAATAATCTAATCTCCAGTAAACATTCCATTGAATCTATTGCTAAAAATGTCAAACATCGACATCCTGAATTAGTTCTTTTTTTCGAACATCCCTTCAAACACCTCGTCTAATAAAGGAGGCTGTTAAAAAATGAAAAAAATTCAAATTCAGCTTATGGATGACGATTTAAGGACGTTGGTCGCCGCAGAAACTAAGGAAATCCTCAATTCTCTTGGTTTCAGATATATTGAATACGCTAATAGCCATTACGATGTTTCCGTTCGTATCAAGGATCTCCCCAAAATAAAAAAACTTAATGGCTTTCATCTTTTGGATGATAATTCTACCGAAATAAGTATGTCTGACATCCAAAAAATTTTCATTCAAGAAGAAATGTATTGCGAATAACGATCAAAACCCCGAACGCTTATAGTGTAATCTATAAAGTCATTTCGGGGTTTTTCTTGTCAAAAACTTCCTAAGTTCTATCCTATAATCTTGACTTTTATACCCTATAATGTTATAATTCCCCTGCTTTAATCGCAAAGCAAAATGTACTTTAAAAAAAAGAAAGGAGATGAGTTAATGCTCGGTGGATAGGTATAGGTATTTTTAGAAACATGGTGAACCAAGCCAAAAAGGCTTAAAATAGAAAGGAGCAACAAACATGTTGCAATTCAAAGCTTTGGTCAAAAACGAAAATGATGAGAAAACCATCGGTAGAACTACAATTGAAATAGACATTAAAAAAGTCGACGACAATTGGTATCTTCTCCCCTCTGATTTTTACGGAAACATCGTTAAAGGAGAGATCAAAATCACCAAAGGCACAGTGACCACGGAACTTGTTAATGGATTAACCATTATCAATGGTACGATAATCAACACCGACAATTGTGGCAGATTAGTTTTAACCATAAACAAAGAGTCTACCTTCAAAATCAACGGTGATTTTAAACTCGAAAAAGCAGACAAATCAAAAATATTCGTCAAAAAAGGTAGTAAAATTTTCTTCTTTGACGGAGAAAGGGACAATAACTTCAAAACAAATTATCCTTCTGCAAATGTCTGCTTTGTTTTCAATGTCTAGCCTAGTCTCCTTTCCATTTCTCAACCCCGGGTTGCGCCTTAAACGCATAAATCCCGGGGTTTTTCTATCCTACAATCTTGACTTTTAGCCTATTTTTGACAAAATGCTTTGTTTTTGTAAAGAACCAACAACAATAAACCTTAGGCCATTTTCATTCTCTGCATTTACATTTTTCTATTTATCCTTTATAATTCCCCCATCAACCGAAGACAGCAGGTATAAAAAATAAATCCCGCCGAGGCAAAACAATTCACTTTGTTTTATTTGCGCCTCGCTTCGACGAGGCCTTTTTTTTGTTAAATAGGTCTAAATTTGAACCGTAGGGCCAAATTTTGCCTATTTATCAAACTCCGATTTATCGGAGTAAAACAATTAATATTAAAAAACTATGACTACTCAAATCAAAATCAATCAAGTTGAAGACGTTGCTAAAAAAATTAGTGCCGCTAAGTCCGTCGCTTTAGTTCAATATCAAGGTTTAAACGCCGCTGACACTACTGACCTTCGTGCCAACATTAAAAATACTGGCGGTTCAATTGAAGTTGTTAAAAATTCTCTTTTAACCCGAGCTTTAGAAAAATTAGGTATCAAATTACCTGAAGTTTTGACTGGACCAACCGCCGTTACCTACTGTAATGAAGATGAAGTTGCTCCTCTAAAAGAAATTGATAAAGTCAACAAAGCTAAAGAAAAAACCGCTTTCAAATACGGTATTTTTGATCAAAAACTTTTATCTCTCGATGAATTAAAAAGCTTTTTGACTCTACCTTCCAAAAGCACTCTTATTGCTCAATTTGTCGGTGGACTTAAAAATCCCCTCCAAAGATTGGCTTATGCCCTTCGTTTTAACCAAACTCAATTGGTTTTAACCCTCAAAGCCATTTCTGAAAAACAAAAATAAATATTATTTATTAAATTATTAATTAAAAATTAAAAAACTTATGTCAGAAGATAAAAAAGTAAGTGCCAAAATCGAAAAATTACTCGATTCTGTTGCCGAACTCTCAGTTCTCGAGCTTTCCGAATTAGTTAAAGCTCTTGAAGAAAAATTTGATGTCAAAGCCGTCGCTGCTGCTCCTGTAGCTGCTACCGGTGCTGCTGCCACTGCCGCTGCTCCTGTAGAAGAAAAGACTGAATTTGATGTCATTATCACCTCTGCTGGCGCCAATAAAATTGCCGTCATCAAAGCTGTCCGAGAATTCAAACCAGAACTTGGTCTAAAAGAAGCTAAAGATATGGTCGATGCCTGTCCAGCTGATCTTGGTACCATGAAAAAAGAAGCTGCTAATGATGCTAAAACAAAATTGGAAGCTGCTGGTGCTCAAGTTGAATTAAAATAATTTTTTATTTTAAAACCTTAAAGCCCCGCTTTTGCGGGGCTTTTTAGTTCCTTTTTATTTTATCTTTTCCAAAAAATCACCCCAACCAATTTTTGTATAAGTTTCTTTGCATTCTTTTTCCAAAACTCCCCCAATCACCTCCGGCTCATCACTAAAATAAGGTTTAATTTGAGAAAGTCCTTTATCTTGTAGAACATTCCATTTACTATGACCACCCATATTAGGCGATCTAACCCCAAAAACTACTTTTTTGAAATGTAATTCTCTCATCATAAAAGAACACATCGGGCAAGGTTCACAATTTGAATAAATTTCACAATCACTTAAATCTTTACTCTTAAGTTTTTTTTGCGCTTTTCTCATGGCCATTATTTCTGCATGACTAGTTACATCATGTTTTTTTTCATTAGCGTTGGTCACTTTAACAATTATCTTCCCGTTTTTAACAATCAAACTTCCAAACGGTGCTTCACCATTTTTAACCGACAATTCAGCCAATTCTATACATTTTTTAATGTAAAACTCGTCATTTTTCATAACAACTCCACTCTGTTTTCTTCTTTCAATTTATCGACCACCATCCCCACTTTTCCAGTTTGATCTTTTTTGGTAATCAAAAGTCCATCACCAGTATCTATTACCACTAAATTTTCCACTCCGATCAAAGCCACGTATTTTTTATCTTTTTTATAAACAAAATTATCTTGACCATCAATTTCTAAAACATCTTCTGGTTTATACATTCCTTTTTCTTTCATATAATTAGCCACCGATTCCCAAGTCCCAAAATCAACCCAATTAAAGGGCAATTCAACTACTAATGCTTCTCCGCTTTTATAAACCAATTTAGTCACCTCTTCGATTCCTGCCTTTGGCATTTTGGCATATTCACTCACTACCTCGCCATTATTGGCAATCGCTACTAATGGTTCATACCATTCCGGTTTATATTTTTGATACATTTTTAATAAATTATTTGACGTCATCGAAGTATGATTAGCATGGAGTAACAATTTATCAGTTCCCAAATATTCTTTAATTTTTTCTTCCTCGCTTCTATCAATATAATCAGCCACTTCAAATATTTTCACCCCATTATTTTCGCTTACCAAATTTCCTTTAACCAAATAATCTACCCCCCTAACTATTGACTGAGGCATAAATCCCCCAGTAATATATTTATCGGTCGATTTACCTAATTTTTCCTGTTCCCCAATCATGTCTAAGAACTTTTCATCCGGTTCTCTTAAAACATCTGCCTGAACCAAAATAAAGGGTTCATCTCCAAATCCTCTTTTAATCAATTGAGCTGCTGCAAATCCAGTTGCCGGGCCTTGATTTCTCATTTCTGGTTCCACAAAAATATTCTCTTCGACAATTTCTGAAACTAAATCTTTAGCAATTTTAGCCTGAACTTCATTAGTTTGCAGAAATATTTCTTCCGGGCTAAATCTTTTTCTCAAAGCTTCCCAATTTAATTGAAATAAAGATTTACCATTAACCAATGGTAAAAAATGCTTTGGCATAGTGCTTCGGCTCATTGGCCACATCTTGCTGCCAATTCCCCCGCAGATTATTACTGGTTTCATATATTGATTATTATATAATAATAAAATGACAAAAATAGAACTGATCGATAAAACTGAAAAATGGTTAGTTGATAATCAGCTTTCGGTTTCTTTCAAAGATCTTGACCGTCCCTGGGGCGCCTTTTGGCATATTTCTCCTGATTCTTTAAATAATTTTTTAAAACTATTTTTTCCTGATTTTAATCCCGGTAATCAATTTATTAGCCCCAAAATACTCCTTGTCGAGCCCGGCAAGAGACTTTCCCTTCAAATCCATCATAAACGTTCAGAAAGATGGCATATTATCGATGGACCGGTTAAAATTGTCCTCAATAAAGATGAATTAATTATTGAATCAGGAAAAACCATTACTATTAAAACCGAAGAAATTCACCGGCTTTGTGGTTTAGATCAGGCCGGAGTAGTTGCTGAAATTTGGATTCACCATGATCCTTTAGATCCATCCACCGAAGAAGATATTACTAGATTGGCAGACGATTTCACTCGAAATTAATTCGATAAAATATCAATTTAGCTTGCAAATCTATCCTATAAGTGTTATAATATCCACGTTATTCAAAAGCGAATAACACCCAATAATGGGTATTAAAAATTAGGAGGTAATTATTTTATGTGCATTGCTCTTCAGGTCCTTGATGAATTTGATAGAGTGTTTTATGAACGCGCTATTGAAAAAGACACCTCACTGTTTGGAATATTTGACATTCATTTTACTAAAAATGGAGTCAAAATCAGATTCACCAATAAAGTGAAAGAATATCACTTTGTCAAAAGCCAAGAATTTACTTTTTTTCCCACAGATGAACAATACGCCACTATCGTCATGAATGAAGATATCTGTAACCCCATATGTTTTCATTTAACAGAAAAACGAATCAAAGAAAAAGATCAAGAAATTGACAGCGATGTTGACAACATTATTATTTCTCAACTGCTCCCAGGCGAAAAAAATTTCATCCTCAGAAGGATAAACCCAAAATCAACCTTCGAGGAAGAATAATTCAATCACGCCGCTACCTCCAATCCATTTCTCAGCCCTGGCTGTTTTAAATCAAAAATAAAACAATCAGGGCTTTTTCTTGACTTTTTTTATATCCTATAGTATAATAAATAACTTCAATAGCGAAGTATTTGTACTTTTACTTATATAAAGAAAGGAGGCAAACTAAAGTGCCTTGTGTAATTGGAATTAGATCAATTCCAAAATCACCCAGCCCTTTAATTTTCTTCATTAAAAATGAAAAACCTCTTCCTGATTCCCTCACCGGCTTATTTATTAATCTAAAAACCGACGACAATCAAACCAGTTTTATCTTTTCCAAAAAGATAGAACAATATCGATTTATTAAAGAGAACGAGGTAAGTGAAGCTTTTATGGCTGATAAAGAAAATCATTTCGTTTTGAATGAAGGTACTGGCGTTTTATGCCTTACTTTAAGTAAAAAACTTGATATTCTTATTTGGCATAATCGAGCCACTTGGACTAACATTGAATGGTTTTACCGAATATTCATTCAACAATGAACCTCTTTTCTTTTTTTCATTCATCAAAGCCCCCTTCTTAGAGGATTTATCTTCTCAGTTTGGGGCTTTTTATTTTTTTGTCGGTTTAATTCCGTAAGGCAAAGACACTTTTTTGCCCACTGTTTTTATTTCTTCCCTTTTAGATTCCGAAATTATTTTTCTTTCCCTAGTTTTGTTTTCTACATAATAATTTAATTCACTGGCAGTTTTATCTTCAACTATTTTCTTTAAACCTTTCTTTTCTTCCCAGACTTGACTCATTATTTTTTTTGCCTCTTCAATTTTAGTTCTCATTTCATCTGCTATTTCCAAAGTCAGATAATAATCTAATTGCAAATTAATTTCTTCTAAAAAGCTTACTTGATCCGGGTGATTTCTGAAAAAATTATTTTCACCAGCATGGATCTGAAAATCATCAGCATGATTGTGATCTACTCCAATTACTATTGGAATAGCTCCCTTTAAATAGCCCATCGATCCATCTATTGCCGATTTGTAATATTTAATATCTACTCCACCTCGAGTTGTTACCTTATAAACAGCTGAATCAATCTTGCCTATCAATTTACTATTATCAACTGCCGAAGTTGCATCAATCGCCAAGATCACTCTTTTTTTAAGATCATCTTGATTTTGACCCTTAAATTCCAAATAAAAATCAACTCCATTAAAATAATCTTCAAATTCACTAGCCTTAATCAAAACACTTTCTCCTCCAAACCAGCCACTTAAATTAGCCCACTTATCCAAAACCGATTCCAAAGCATCACCACCCTTATAACCAAATCTATTTTCACTGTGATTTATTGTGAATTCCTCTCTTTTTTCCAAAATTTTATTCTTATCAAAAGCAATTGATCTTTCACTAAATGTATCTTCATTTTTCAAACCCTTAAATTGATTCATGTCCACTCCAGCTGGTCGATCTGCTATTTTAGGTAAAAACTCTCCTCTTCCAATTTCCATAAAGCTTACTTTACCATAAATTTCTTAATATTTTCCACTGTTGTCTCCACAATTCTGCCGATTGCTTCTTTAGTATTAAAGGCATTATGAGGTGTAAAAATTACATCATCCCGATCGCGCAGCATATGAAAACTCAACACTTCCTGTAAATCATCTTTAGTAATTTTTTTACTCATTACCACACTCATACTTTCCAATAAATTTTCTTCCTCAGTTACATCCAGAGCTGCTCCAGTTAAAATTTTATTATTCAAAGCCCACACAATTGCCTCAGTTTCAATTACTGGTCCTCTTGAAGTATTTACCAGATAACTTCCCTTTTTCATCAGTTTAATATTCTTTTTATTAATTAAATGAAAAGTTTCCGGCAATGATGGCACATGTAAAGTAATAATATCCGACATCTTCAAACAAGTTTCTAAATCCACAATTTTACAACCGATTTTTTTTGCCGTTTCAGGAGTTAATCTTGCGTCCACTCCTAAAACTTTCATTCCCAAGGCTTTAGCGATGTGCACCACATTTTGACCGATGTTTCCAACACCTATGACACCCAATGTTTTTCCATTGATATCAATTCCAGTTAAACCCTCCGGATTAAACTCACCATTCTCCACCGACTGATGAGCCTCAACTATTTTTTTAGTAATCGCCAACATTAAAGCAATTGCATATTCAGCTACTGTTGATGACCCGTAAACCGGCACATTACAAACTTCTATTTTTCTTTTTCTACATTCTTCAATGTCTATATGATCAAAGCCAGTTGACCTGGTGGCAATCATTTTTAAATTTGGCAACTTATCCAATACCTGCTTATCCATTTTTGAATAAACAAAAGGAGAAATTATGTCATACTTATCAGCCAATTCTAGGTTGTCTTGAACTTCATCTTCAAAAATTCCAATTCCAAAACTATCCAATTTTATAATTTCTTTTTCAATTATTTCTCTTTCCCAACTTTTCACTCCAAAAAATCCAATTTTATATTCCATATGTTCATTTTACACTAAAAAATCCTCTCTGGTCCCGCGGCAGCGGGACCATCTCCCCTTAACAAAGGGAGAAATTATTTTTATTATTTTTAAAATTTTAAAGTCACAATTTTTTGTAATATCGAACGTGCTACGCACATTCGCCGATTACATAAAAATTCCGTGACGAGAAATTTTAAACAAAATAAAGTTGATTATTGACACACTAATATCCAATATGTTTTACTGAATATAGTTAATCATTATTTCGATATAAAAGGACCCAACTAATGGACTATCAAAACGAATCACAAGACAAACTTGTGAAACAGCCAACCGCCCCAAAAAAAATAAATGGAGTCTCTATCGACAATCTTCCCGACCTTTTAACCGTCGCTGAAGTTGCCGATTTGCTTCGTGTTAGCAAATTAACCATTAAAAGATGGGGTAAACGTGGCAAATTGCCAGCTATCCGCATTAACGCCCGTGGTGATCGCCGTTACCGAAAAGAAGCCGTGCTTTGGTTACTTGGAATCCAAACCGAATAAATTTAAAGTCTGGTCAAAACCCTGCCCTTTGGCGTTCTTTTTATTAATCCTTTTTTCATCAAAAATGGTTCGTAGACTTCAGTAATTGTCCCCACATCTTCAGTCAATGCTGCCGCAATATTTTCCACTCCCACTGGTCCGCCGCCATACTGTATTTCAATAATTTCCAAATATTTTCTATCAGCATCTGATAATCCATCTTCATCTACCCCTAACATCTTTAATGCCTTGTCTACATGTTCAACTGTAATCATTGCTTGCCCATCTGTAGCTTTATGCGAAAGAGGGTTTACCTGGGCATAATCGCGAACTCGTCGCAATAATCGGTTAGCAATTCTTGGTGTTCCTCGAGACCTTTTCGAAATCGATTTAGCCGCTTCCGATTCTATCTTTACTTTCAAAACTTCTCCCGTTCTTTCAATAATTTCTTTTAAATCTTCATCATCATAAAAATCTAGTTGTTGAACATAGCCAAATCGATCTCTCATTGGCCCTGAAATCAGTCCAATTCTAGTTGTTGCCCCAACTAAGGTAAATTTCTGCAAATTAAGCCTAACAGTTTTTGCTGATGGTCCTTTACCAAGGACAATATCCAAAGCAAAATCTTCCATCGCACTATAAAGCATTTCTTCGACCAATTTATTTAATCGATGAATTTCGTCAATAAACAAAAAATCACCCTTTTTAAGACCCGTCAAAATTGAGGCCAAATCTCCTGCTCTAGTCAATGCTGGACCAGAAGTCATTTTAATATTACTGCCCATTTCTCTGGCCATCAAAAATGCCAAAGTCGTTTTTCCTAGACCTGGGGGACCATAAAATAAAATATGATCCAAAGCTTCTCCTCGGGTTTTAGCCGCTTCCAAAAAAATCTTTAATTGTTCTTTTAGTTTCTCCTGTCCAATAAATTCATTCAGTTTTTGTGGACGTAAACTTTTTTCCACCACTTTATCTTCTGTTTCAATTTTGGGATCTAAAATTTTTTTATCCATTATTAAATTATTAATTTTTAATTCTTAATTAACTACATATTTCCCAAACACCATTCTAATTTTTCTTCAATGGTAATTAGCTCGGTTGGTAGTTTAGCTACTACTTTTTCAATTTCTTTTCGATCAAATCCCAACTGTTTTAAACTTTGGGCCAAATCATCTTCGACTATTTTTTCATCATCTTTACTTAAGTCCAATTCCCCCAATCCCCCAATTTTTGATTTCAAATCAATAATAATTCTTTGCGCTGTTTTCTTACCAATTCCTTTTACCTTTTCAAAAAATTTAACATCTGCATTTCCAATTGCTTTAATAATTTCTTCACTATCCACCTGACCCATTATTTGGGCTCCAGTTTTCGGCCCAACTCCAGACACCGAGATTAACATTTTAAATAAGTTAACTTCATTGGTTGTTTCAAATCCAAACAAACCAACATCATTTTCCGATACTGCTTGGTAAGTGTAAATTTTTATTTTCTCCCCCACATTTCTTCTCTTTAAAAAATTCAATCCGCACCAAACTAAATAGCCGACATCATGAACTTCAATTTCTACAAAATTATTACCAATTGCTGAAATTTCTCCTTTTAGACTCGAAATCATAGCTCCATTTTACACTAAACCAAACAAAACCCAAAGACTATCTAATACCCCCTAAACTACATCAAACCAGCCAAATTTTTATTAGTAAACAGATAAGTCAGCGCCACCGCTACTGCGTCCGATGCATGGCTTGGACTAATATTTTTTTCCAAACCTAAAAAATTGCGAACCATTATCTCCACTTGTTCTTTTTCGGCTCGACCATAACCCACCAACGCCATCTTTACTTGAAGAGGTGTAAATCCCACTACTTCAATTTTATTTTTTTGGCCGCAAATTTTAATCACTCCAATTGCCTCAGCCACTTTAATTGCTGACTTGGCATTTTTAGCAAAAAATAAGGTTTCAATCGCCATCGCCTCGACTTTATATTTTTTAATTAATCCTTCCAGCTCACAATAAATTTGGTCAAGCCTCAATGCTGAACTATCGCTAATTTTAGTTTTCAGACATCCACACTCCACTAAATTTTTTTCATCGCTTAAAACCGCCCATCCGGTGTTAGCCAAGCCTGGATCAATTCCTAATATCATAATTAATGATAGCAAATCAGCCTAATAAAAATATAGGATATCTTCAATTTTACCCACTTATCCACATCAACATCCCATATTTTTTTATTATTCAAAAACATTTATTTTATAAGCCACTATTTAAACCTAAAAACGAATTTTGAAGTTGCAATTTTTCGTTTAGGTTATAATCACTTATGGATATTCAACAAAACGTTCTTCTTGCTCCTTACACCACCGTTAAAATCGGTGGTCCTGCTGACTTTTTCATTCACACTAAAAATTCAGAGGAGTTAATTGCCGCTATTAAATATGGTCAAGATAATAATTTACCCATTACCATCCTCGGCAATGGTTCAAATGTTTTAATTTCTGATTCTGGCATTCGCGGCCTGGTCATCAAAAATGACTCCGAAGAAATCGAACTTCTACCTGATAATAAGGTAAAAGTTTCTTCCGGTACTCAATTATCTTCTTTAATCAATTTCACTCTCGACCACAATTTACTCGGCCTTGAAGAATTTGCCTATATTCCTTCTACTGTTGGTGGTGCCATTATCGGTGATATTCACGGAGTTAATAAAAATCATTTTTCCAAATTTGTTGATTCAGTTGAAAAATACAACGATTTTATTATTTCCACTGTTTTAAAATTAATCCCTGGTAACTCAACTTCTGCCAAAGCTGAAGTTTCCGAAATTATCCAAAAAAAATCTCAAGTTCAATTAATGAATTCTTTGGGTTCTGTTTTTAAAAACCCAGAAGGTCATGACCCCGCCGGCATGATTATTGATCAACAACTAAATTTACGAGGTTATTCTATCGGCGACGCGCAAATCAACCCAAAACATGGCAATTTTATTATCAACAATGGTCACGCCACTGCTAAAGATTATTTGGCCTTAATCAGTCTAATTCAATCTAAAACTCAAGAAATTCTCGGTTTTCAATTTGAGCTTGAGATTAAACTACTTGGAAAATTTTGAAAAAAAAGAGCGTGGAATTTTGCTTTATAAGCAAATAGTTCCACGCTCTAGGAAGATCGAGTGAATAATTCAAATTGACAAATACATTGCCGCCATAGGATTGATCATAATTGCCGACATGGATGTTGGTCCAAAGATCTTCTTGATCTCATTGGCGTCATATAATTTGCCATCATCAATAAAACCAACTTTCTGCCTCTCCTTGACCAGAAGAATTTTTTTGGTTCCATAGAAAAGGTCCAGTTCTTCAGGTTTCCCGGAAAAAATAAACTCTGTCACCAAGTAGATCACGTTCTCTGTGTCATCAATCAGATATGATTGAATCAATCCCTGATGATCTTTTAATCTTGCTTTATTACAGATTTTTGCGTGAGCTTCGAGGCTAAGATTGCCTTTTCCATTACAAAAACCAAAATTCCCATTCATTGAAAACAATTGATAATAACCGTCAACATTAACGACATTCATCCAACCCTTAATAAAGATCTTCGATCCATCACTGTTTAATTTTCCGACAGTTCTGTTTTCATCCAATAAAAAGTTCTCCATCTCGAATAATTTACCCTTCGGGTTCTGATATATGGCTTGATAACCATCCCGGCACTTTGCCACCAAATCAGCAAATTCCCGTCTTCTATCCCACGTTTTAAAGTCAAGTGATCCGATTTTTGCAGCGACTTTCCTTAGATGATGCATGAATTACACTCTCCTTTTAATGTGCTTAGCACTGTTATCTGCTTCTTGCATTTGCCTTAGCTTTTATCGTGCATTTGCTTACGCGTGCCTAACCTAACTTCGCCCATTATCGTCGCTTCGACAATAACACCCGGATTATAGCCCAAAAAAATAATCTGTCAAGATTATAGGACAAACATCAACATAACAAACTTATTTGATCAATACCTTCCATACAAATTTGGGTAACGCCAACTGTCTTTTAAGTCTTTTTGGTTCTTTTATAAGTGAATATAACCATTCCATTCCTATCTTTCTAATTATTTTTGGTGCTCTCTTCAAATCCCCGCTATAATAGTCAAAACTTCTCCCTACCCCAATTGCCACCCCAAAGTCAGCTTTATCTTTATTGTTTTTAATCCATTCTTCTTGTTTTTTCATTCCATAAGCCACAAACAAAATATCCGGTTTAAATTTGTTTATTTGTTTTAACACCTCTTCATTCTTAATTTTCGGTTCCCCTTCACTAAACTGACATCTGAGATCTGACATCTGAGATCTAAAATACTCCGCCGTTCTTTCTGCTCTATCCCCAAATCCACCTAAAAAGAAAACTTTATATCCCTTTTTTAAAGCTAATTTACATAATTCCGGCATCAAATCCGCCCCCGATACCAACCCTTCTCGATGTTTTCCCATCATTACTTCTATTCCTGCCTTAAACCAGTTCTTACCATTACCCACTTCTCTGGCCCAAAGTAACCCTACTCCATCCACCACATTCAAATCAGTTTGACTCAAAATCTGTCGAAAATTATCATCTTCCAAGGCTTTCATTACAAACTCTGGATTAACTGTCGCTATCCATTTATTTTTAGCTTCAGACTGAATCCAGTCTTCGACTATCTTTAGCACTTCATTCATTCCTCTGCCAAATAGTGAAATATTAAATATTTTCCAATAAGTAAGGATAAAACCCTTATCAAAACTTACTCGTTTTTTAGCTCCAAAGCTGTTTTTTTGCTCCATTTTTTATTTTATAAGTCTTATTGATTAATTTTATCATCAAAAAAATCATTTTTTTGGTCAAATTTACGTCTTATACCAAAAATTTACAGGTTATTTATTTTAAATATATCACACTTTTAAAACTCTACTCTTATAAGTCAAAATAATCATAATTAGTTTAAGGCCAAATTTAATAATATGAACAAATATTTTACTCTTTTATATTTCCTTATTTAAGGAAAATATTCTTAATTATTAATTTTTAATTATTAATTATCTTAATTTTAAAAATTAAACCCATAACTATAAAAAAATCAGAAAAAATAAACTAGAAATTACACTTTTATAAGCCTTATTTTTTAACTATATCACCTAATTGCTCGCTGATATATGTCCAAATTTTCCACTGCAATTCCTGTTCCCCTAATCACACAAAATTGTGGCTCAATTGCCACATGAGCCGACACCCCAATTTCTCGAGTTACCAAAATATTTAGACCTCTTAATTGGGCCGATCCCCCACTCAAAACTATTCCTCGATCCACAATATCCGCCACCAACTCTGGCGGAGTAATTTCCAAAGTATCTTTAATCACCATAATTATCGATTCCAAAATTGGTTTTAAAGCTTCATAAACTTCATCGTTACTAATCGTCACATTTTTTGGCAATCCATAAACCGAATCTCTGCCATTAATCTCCATTGTTTCCAATTTTTTAGGCTTAACCGCACTTCCCAGCTGAATTTTAATCACTTCCGCCGCATTATCACCAATTACTAAACTATGTTTCCTTTTTAAAAAATCCATAATTACTTTATCAAGTTTATTTCCCCCTACTCTTACACTTTTATGAGTTACCACTCCTCCTAAAGCAATTACTGCCGCTTCTGCTGCTCCACCACCAATATCAACGATCATATTTCCAAAAGCTTCAGACACCGGGATTTTAGCCCCAATTGCTGCTGCTAAAGGTTCATCGATAAGATAGGCCTTTCTAGCCCCAGCTGATAAAGTTGCATCTATTACTGCTCTTTGTTCCACTTGAGTCACTCCCGCTGGCACACAGACCATCACCTCTGGACCAATAAACCAATTATTTCCCATTACCTGCTTCATAAAATAACGAAGCATCGCCTCGGTTACTTCATAATCAGCAATCACTCCATCTTCCAATGGTTGAATCACTTCAATATATTCCGGGGTTTTACCCAACATCTTTTTAGCTTCATTTCCTACCGCTAATACTTTTCTATCCTCAATTCCCACGGCTACAATTGTTGGTTCATTTAATACAATCCCTTTTCCTGCTTCCCAAACCACACTATTAGCTGTCCCTAAATCAATTGCTAGCTTTTTAAACAAATTCATAAATCAATTATATCCTAATAGACCCATATTTAAGTTATAATATAACCATGTCAACTCCAGATAAAAAAAGCCTATCTATTATCTTTTTGGTCGTTCTTTTAATCATTGGTGGTACTATTGCCATTTCTTTTTTTGCCAGAGGTTACAAAATCTCCACCAAAGGTAAATTAAGTTTCTTAGCCACTGGTATTATTTCTGCTACTTCTCGTCCCAAAGCCGCTTCTGTCTATATTAACGATCGTCTAATTACTGCTACTGATGACACTATTAATCTTGTCCCCGATGAATACACTATTAAAATTGTCAAAGATGGCTATTTACCTTGGCAAAAAAATATTCAAATAAAAAAAGAGGTAGTTTATCAAAGCGATACTCAATTATTCCGTTCCGCTCCCGATCTTAAGCCTGTAACTTTAACTGGCGCCCTTAACCCAGCTGGCAGTCCTGATGGTAGTCTAGTTGTTTTTTCTGTTGCTTCAGCCTCAGCCACTAAAGATAATGGTCTTTATTTGCTTGAATTAAGCAATAATGTCAATTTTTTAGCCAAAAACATCGCCCGACAATTAAGTTCGAATCTCTCCAACTTGGATTGGTCTAAATTTACATTTACTTTTTCTCCTAATTCTCGACAAATTTTAGCTAAAAATATCAGTAATAATACTAATTATCTTATTAATCTAGATGCCACCACTGATTATAAAAATTTATATGACGTTACTCCAAAATTAACCCTAATTAAAGAAGAATGGCAAATTCAAGAAGAGGAAATTATTAAAGCCAAACTTAATCTTATTCCTAAAGAAATCCAAGCTATCGTTTCTACTGCTTCAGCCAAGAATATTCTTTTTAGTGATGATGACACCAAATTTCTTTATTTAGCCAAGATTGACACCAATCTTCAAAAGGATTTAATCTCTCCTCCTCCAGCTCAATCAACCCAAATTCAATCCCGAGACATTAAAAAAGATAATTATTATGTTTACGATATTAAAGACGATACCAATTTCTGGATTGGCGATTCCAGCTTACAAAATCTTAGTTGGTTGGTTAATTCTTACAATCTTATCTATACTGAAGACCAAAAAATCCAAACTGTCGAATATGACAACACTAATAAACTTACCCTTTTTGCTGGTAATTTCAATAAAAATGTAGTTTATCCTTGGCTTGATGGCAGTAAAATCGTTACTTTAATTGCCCCTTACAGCAATGCCCAGGAGAATCTCTATTCTATCTCAATTAGGTAAAATTCAAAGCTATTTTTTTAGTAAAGTAAATCTTTTTCCGTTATTTCATCACCATAGTTCAGTTGGTCAGTATTCAACTCCCCATTAGGCAATATCACTACAGACTCTTGTTGAACCGTTTCCCCTAAGACTTGAGTAGAAGATGCTCTTTGTATATCCTGGCGAACTTCTATAATTCTCAAAGGTAATAAAGCCATTATTGCTAGCACAAAACATAAAATTAGGGTTCTCACATTTCTATCATGATCTGTCATATCAATCAGTCTAAAGTCTTTTAAAATAACTGTCAAGTCTTTAATCCCTATATTTCTGATTTTGTTCTTAAATTAACTAAAAAGTAATCCACCATCATTTATATTAATTCCTTTCTTATTTATCCCCATAGTCTTCAATAAAAGCTTTTCTTTCTTGCCATTAGCAATTAAAACTTATATTGCTAAATAGACTTCCATAGAAAAGCAGTAAAAATATCAAAGTAAGTAAAAGATATACTTTATACATCATGAGTTATAATTAACTTGTTCTTTTATTTTCGGGGATTGGCGCAATTGGCTAGCGTGCAGCGTTCGGGACGCTGAGGTTGCTGGTTCGAATCCAGTATCCCCGACTAATTTTTAAAACCCTAAAGCTCTAACGCTCTAAAGTTCTAAAAACTAATATGTCCTCATAGTTCAACGGATAGAACGACCACCTCCTAAGTGGTAAATCCAAGTTCAATTCTTGGTGGGGATACAAAACATACATTTTAGACCGATTACACACCTTTCTCCGCATAATTTAAAGCTAATAATTATATTCTCCGCATTATTTTATACAATCACCGCACATTCATCTGATATTTTTCATTATTTTATTCTCCGCATTTACTATAAAATTAAACACCTACCTAAATATATCTTTTATAACTTTAATACAGCTTATTTACCGCATTTAAATACATTATAAGATTAATAAATCACTAAACTTTTTAAATCGATAATTTATCCTTTAAAATAGCCTTCAACCTAAACATCTAATATATCATTTAAAATCATTTTCAAGTCTAAAAATTACCCAAAAAATACTAAAATACCATTCTAAAAAATATTTTTTAATATCTCGAAAAATATTTTTAATGCCTAAAAAACCAGCAATTATAAAATGAAAATAATCTTAGCAGATAAGAAATCAATTGCTAATTGTCATAATATTTACCTGTTATGACACACTAAAGTCCTAATTTCTTCCTTTTTAAATATCTCTTTGGCCAAATCCTTTACTTCCTCTAAGGAAGTTTCACTATATTTTTTTAATTCCTCTTCTAATGTCTCCTCACTATTCTCCAAAAGTAATTTCTGACCCACATATCCTGAAACAAAGCCTGTTTTGTCCATTGCTAACTTCATCTTACCTAAAAGATAATCCTTAGCCCTCTTTATTTCATCTTCTTTAATGGAATTAGCTATGATTTCAATTTCTTTACTTACTACTTCCATTGCCTCTTCTATCTTATCTAGATTCACTCCCGACTGAATTGCCCAATAACCACCCTCTTTAAACATCTCTCCCACCGGTGACACATAGTAAGCCAAAGCTTTTTCCTCTCTAATTTTAGTATAGAGTCTAGAAGAACTATTTCCATCCAAGGCTATATCTAATAATTTTAAAGCATATTTTCGTTTATCAGACCAACCTATAGCTGGTAAACCCATACAAAAATGGCCTTGCTCCAATTCCTTTTTAATTACCATGTTCTTTTCTTTATTTAGAACCAATTTCACCTCAGGTAAACCTAATTCATCTTTAGAAAAACCACCAAAATTATCACTAATTACCTTTTCCAACCCATTATCCACGTCTCCACAAGCCACCACTACTATTTCTTTTGGATTAATATATTTATTTCTATAATCAACAATCGTTTTTCGGTCAACATTTTTAATATCCGACACTTCGCCAGCTATATTCCAACAGCCAATTTTAGAACCCCCATATAAAAACTTAGTAAATTCACCGCTTAATCCCATCATTGGATTATCTTGATACATTTTGATTTCTTCCATAATTACTCCTCTCTCTTTTATCGTCTCTTTTTCATCATAAAATGAATTGAAAAGTATATCTGAAATTAATTCAATTGCCCAAGGAGCATTTTCTTTAACCGTAGTTATATAATAAGAAGTCATTTCGTGCCCAGTTCCAGCATTGTAACCGGCTCCTTTGCTGTCAATTTCTCTATTTATATCTGTAGCTGTTGGTCTTTTCTCTGTTCCTTTGAAAGCCATGTGTTCCAAAAAGTGACTTAAACCAAATTCACCCTTATTTTCATATTTAGAACCAATTTTTAAAAATACCTCGATAGTTACCGACTTTAAACCCGGCATTGGAACGATTATCCCTCTGATTCCATTATTTAATTTAAAGCTTTTCATTTTATTCATATATTCCCATCTTTTAACCAATTTTATATTGATTAGCAGTCAATTTTACTTTCTGCTTGATATATTTTGCTCTATTATATTGAGTAAACTTACTAAACTATATCTTTAACTATAACTTTATCACCAAATTAACCATTTTACCTGGTACATATACCTCTTTAACTATCTCACCCGTACCTATCCATTTTTTAATATTATCTAATCCTTTAGCTTTTCTTAAAATTTCTTCTTTATTTATTAATTCTTCATTCTTAATTATTAATTTATCTCTCACCTTGCCATTAATCGATACCATTACAGTAGTTTCATCCCCTATTAGGAATTTTGGATCAGCCACTGGCCATAAAGCCGCATGAACCGATGTCTTTTCAAAGAAACTATATAATTCCTCAGCCATATATGGAGCAAATGGCGCCAGTAATTTTATTAAGGTCTTAATATCTGACAAACTAATAGACTGCCCAACTGATAGGCTATTTAACGCTTCCATCATTTTAGCAATAGCCGTGTTATATCTAAAAGCTTCTAAATCTTCGGTAACTCCATTAATTAGCTTATTTATTATCATTTTAACTTCTTTACTGCTAGCAAGATTATTCTCTTTCTGAGAATTTATAAACTTTTCCAACCTATCTAAATATCTTTTAACTCCCATTAATGTTTTTTCGTTCCAAGCCATGGTTGAATCAAAAGGCCCCATAAACATTAAATACATTCTCACCACATCAACCCCATAAATATCCGCCACTGTCTCAGGCACAATCACATTACCCTTCGATTTACTCATTCTTTGATTATCAGGACCCAAAATTACTCCATGTGACAATCTTTTAATATATGGTTCTGGATATTCCTTTGGTACTACACCTAAATCCCACAAAAACTTATAAATAAATCGAGAATATAACAAATGCAGCACATTATGCTCGTCTCCACCAATATAAACGTCAACCGGACTCCAGTATTTCATTAACTCTTGACTAGCTAATACTGTATCATTATGTGGATCAATATATCTCAAAAAGTACCAATCACTACCTGCCCAATTTGGCATCGTATCAGTTTCTCTCTTAGCTTCTCCGCCGCATTTTGGACAAGTCGTGTTAACCCAATCAGTCATCTGCGACAAAGGACTTTGACCGTCATCAGTTGGTTCATAAGCCTCCACTTCTGGTAATACAATTGGTAAATCACTTTCTTTGACTGGAATCATGCCACATTTAGGACAATTAACCATTGGAATTGGTTCACCCCAATAATGTTGTCTTGAAAATATCCAATCTCTTAAATGATACGAAGATGTTCTCTCTCCAATACCTTTTTCTTCAACCCAATTTAACATTTTATTAAATTCTTCCCCTTTTTCTACTTCTGTAAAAGCTTTTTTTTCAAAATCCCAACCTTCCTTATTGAGCACTGGCACAATTGTTAACCCAAATTTTTTAGCAAAAGCATGGTCTCTTTCATCATGAGCTGGCACTGCCATAATTGCTCCAGTTCCATAACTGGCTAAGACAAAATCACTTATCCAAATTGGGATTTCTTTATTGTTAACCGGATTGATGGCATATAATCCTGAGAACACTCCAGTTTTATCTTTGGAAAGTTCCGTTCTTTCTAACTCACTCTTTTTTCTCGCATTTTTGACATAATTTTCTATTTCTTCTTTCTGAAAAACTGACGAACTGATAATCTGATCAACTAATTGATGCTCTGGAGCTACTACCATAAAAGTCACTCCCGGCAATGTATCTGGTCTAGTCGTAAACACTTCCAGATCTGAAATCTGAGAACTGACATCTGAGATCTTAAATTTAATCTTCGCCCCTTCTGATTTTCCAATCCAATTAATCTGTGCTTGTTTAACTTTATCTATAAAATTAGTTTCCTTTAAACCTTCAATTAATTTATCAGCATAGTCTGTTATTTTAACCACCCATTGAGATATATTTCTTCGACTCACTTCCGCTCCGCAGCGCTCACATTTTCCATCTACCACTTCTTCATTAGCCAAACCAATTTTGCAGGATGGACACCAATTAATTGGCATTTCTTTTTTATAAGCCAGACCCTTATTAAATAATTGAATAAAAATCCATTGAGTCCATTTATAGTAACTTGGGTCAGTTGTGTTTACTTCCCGACTCCAATCAAAAGAAAAAGCCAAATCCTTCATTTGTTTTCTAAACATATCAGTGTTTTCCTTAGTTACTTGCTGTGGTTTTTTTTTCATCTTAATCGCATAGTTTTCAGTTGGCAATCCAAAAGCATCCCATCCCATCGGAAACATCACATTTTCTCCCTGCATTCTTTTAAACCGAGCATACACATCTCCACCAGTAAAACTAAAAGCATGACCTACATGTAAACCACTACCACTTGGATAAGGAAATTCCACTAGAATATATTTCTTTTTTTTATCACTATCATTCTTGGCTTGATACAATCCGGCATTATCTTCCCAAAATTTCTTCCATTTATTTTCTATTTCCTTGAAATTTTCCATAGGCTATTTTACTACAAAAAGTACTTTTAAAATGTTATTATATTTATACTGATGGATCTACCAATTAAAAAAACTTTTATTACCTCATCTTTGGTTTTGCTCAGCTTTATTGGCGGTCTTATTACTTCTCCCTATATTTTCATCCAAACTAATCAAAAAATTACCAAAGAAATTCGCAAAAATTTCAACTATCAATATATTAATCCTTTACTTGAATGTGAAGAATCCAATATTAGTCAAGATAAAAACTTAACCTCCCTAAAAAAAGAAATTGAATTTATCATCAATCAGGGAGTTACTAGTCATAAAATTAGTTTCGGAGCTATTTATTATCGTGATTTAAACAATGGACCTTGGATCAGTATTAACGCTAATGAATATTTTTCTCCCGCCAGTCTTATTAAGGTTCCAGTTATGATTGCCTATTTTAAAGAAACCGAAAAAGATCCGAATCTTTTGCAAAAAAAAATCACCAATACAAAAATTTTTGACTATAGCCAACAAAACATCACCCCTACTCAAATTTTGGAAACTGACAAAGAATATACTATCGAAGATTTAATCGAACGTATGATTATTTACTCTGATAATGCTGCCTATGAACTTTTATTGGAAAATATTGATAATTCCAAAATTTTTCAAGTCTACAAAGATCTTGATGTTGATATTTCTAAAGCCAGTCAAGACCCAAACGGCAACATTATCACTGTTAAGGACTATGCTTCATTCTTCCGCATTTTATTTAATTCATCATATTTAGATCAAGATAATTCTGAAAAAGCTCTATCCATTCTATCTAAAACTCAATATTACAAAGGTCTAATCGCTGGAGTTCCAGAAAATATCACTATTGCTCACAAATTTGGTGAACGTCAATTTTTACCCAGTCGAGAAAAACAACTTCATGATTGTGGTATCGTCTATCTCCCCAATAAACCTTATCTTCTTTGCATTATGAGCCGCAGTACTGATTTTGATAAAGCCGCCAGTTTTATTAAAGAAGTTTCTAAAACTGTTTACGATTACGTTTCTCAAATTGAGAATTAAATTATTCGTATCTTAAAGCATTCAACGCCGATATTTGTCTAGCTCTTTTTGATGGATACCAGCCAGTAATTATCCCTACTAAAAAGGAAACCACTAAAATAAACACTGTAAAGAACCAAGGTATCATGGCTATATTTATTGTTCCTTGACCTTTTAAAAACGAAATAGAACTTAAAATTAATGATAATACCCTCCCCAAAAGAAATCCAAATACAATTCCCAACACTCCACCACCAACTCCCATAATCATTGACTCCGCTAAAAATAACTCTCTGACCTCATTTGATAACATTCCCATTGTTTTCATTACCCCCACTTCCCTAGTTCTTTCCAAAAGCGATACTGTCATTGTATTAAACATTCCCAAAGATGCCACTGCTAAAGCAATTGTTCCCAAAAATCCCAAAATTATTCTTAAAGTTCCAAATAGACTTTCAATCCTAACCACTGTATCTGCCGTACTGTCAGTCTTTAGACCTAAACCTTCAATACTTTTTCTAACATCACCTAAAACTGTTTTATCCTTAGCCACCACTTTTAATTGAGAATAAACACTGATTCCCAATCTTTTGGCATCAGCTATTTGAAAATAATAATAATTACTGTTTGGATCTTCAACTACCCCTTTAATTTTATATTCCACCTCGGCTGACTGTAATCTTCCACTGACTCCACTTATATTTCCATCAGGAATGATATAAGAAATTTTAAAATTAGTTCCAATTGCTTTATCAGCCGTTAAACCCAAAAGTTTTAACATTCCAGTACTCACAAAAGCTTCTGAAACTGGACTACCCATAAATGGCACTTCTTTTAATTTATTTGGATCTTCTTCTACTTTTTTCAATTCCACCCATTCAACTCCTGCCGAATCGGTTGCGGTTACTGTTTCAAATAAGTCAGCCGAAACTGTTGCCTCTTCTGTTGCTGTCAAAGTTGCTGAAGCTGTCGCCTCACCTAGAACATCTCCCTGAAGATATTGATCTAAAGTTTTTTGATTATAAATTCCATCTTTATTTTTTTCGATAACTACATTTTCTTTTTTAAAACAGCCAATTGTCCATTCTTGTTGACCATCTTTTGTTAATTTTGGCACCGCGGTTCCTTTTTCATCCACCATCCACAATGGCACTTTTCCTCTAATCCATTTTGAATATTCTTCATTTGATTTTTCTTTTTTGCCAATTAAATTGGTAGTTTTATCTAAATAAAATTCACCCCACATTTCTTCACCCACATAACCACCTTCGCTTCTAATTACATAACCAAAAGCTTCACTTTCACTTTCACAATTTTCTGTAACCATCACTTTCTTATTTTCTTCAATATTAAAATCAAAAATCCCATTTTTAGTTTTCATACTATCATCAACCGTTTCAATTTCTTGAGTTACCCCTAGCACACTACTGTTACTTTCATTACTATAAACAAAATTTCGATCCTTATCAGTAAATTTTTCTCCAGCCACAAATACTGGATTGGTCATTTTTATATATCTTTCGTCTACTCCAAACGACATTACATCAAAAACTGAATTATTGTAATTTATTTTTGATACCATCGATACCACCGGAATTACCTGATCTACATCTTTAAAAGATTTTATTTTTTCTATTGTTTCATCATTAAGTTTTACAGTTAAAGCTTTACCCAAACTTACATCAGCTATTTTTAATTCATCCAATTTTGCCACTCTACTAATTACCAATTGTTCCAAACCATAGCCAATTGACACCAAAAACACAATTGCTCCTACCCCTAAGGCGACTCCTCCCACTGTCACTATCGCCCTATTTCTTTTAGCTTTCATATTTCTAAAAGCCAACTCTATTAAATAACTTTTGGTTACTCCACCATCTTCATTAACATCAATTTTATACATTAATTTAGTCAATAAATTAATCAAAACTTCAGTTTTTATTAGCAAAAACAATTTCCCTAACAATTTCATTCTCGTAAAATATTTCAACAAACCTCTAATTACATAAACAAAAAGCACTGCCAAAAATACAATATTGGACCAGATAAATAAAACCGATGATTTAAACCTAGCCAAAAATGCCTTTAAACTAAACGATTTTATTTTATTAATTATTTGCATGTTGTACCTTTAGATTCTAAATAATCCTTATGACAAACTGTTTTTTGTGTTCTTTCTCCCTTTTTAGTTCTTAGAGAACCTGACATTTTTATTGCCCCAGCATTATCAAATTGTTCCACTAATTCACCATCAATAATATGAAATAATTTATTGGCAAATTTTAAATATTCCAAATCATGGGTAACCATCACAATTGTTTTTCCTTTCTCTTTATTTAAATTTACCAATAAATTTATCAATTCATCACCAGCCACTGTATCTAAATTTCCCGTTGGTTCATCAGCTACTATTATTGCTGGATCCAAAGTTAAAGCTCTAGCTAAACTTACTCTTTGCTGTTGACCGCCAGACAATGAACTTGGATTATAATTAGCCCAATTATCTAATTTAACGTCTTTAAGAGTCTCTAATGCCAGTCTTTGAGCCTCCTCTTTAGTCATTCCTTTCAATAAATTAGGAAAACTTACATTCTCTAGTACATTTAAAGATTTGATCCAAATCGATTGCTGAAACACAATTCCAATTCTAGTTTTTCTAAACCTAACCACATCATCTTCAATCATTGCCCCCATTTCCGTCCCCTCAATTAAAACTTTTCCGGAAGTTGGTTTTTCCATTCCTAAAATACAATGTAAAAGGGTTGATTTGCCACAGCCAGACGGTCCAAAAATAACTGCAAAGTCGCCTTGGTTGATATCTAAACTAATTCCTTTTAATACCGGTACAATTTGACCTCCCACATTAAAATCCATTTTTACATTTTCAATTTTTAAAATTATTTCTTTATTTTTATTCATCATTTGGCTACCCCCGATAAATTACTGACGAACCCAAAACTCTTAGATAAATTTTCAATTACTAAGTTTAAAGCAGATTTAGTCTCTTTTGAAGTTATCACCACATTGTCGTAAGACATATTTATATTTCCAATTTTATCTTCAGTCACCACTCTAAAGTGATAAACTTCTGACGGTTTTAATTCTGGAATTGTTAAACTGTGATTCAAAGTTAATTTAGAATCTTTTTGGCTTTTACTTGGATAATCACTCCCAGTTCCCTGACCATATTCTACTTGTGAAGTCGCCGGTTCATCAGTGTTCCAATAAACCACCACTTGAGCCTTTGCCTCTTCACCGATTCCATCAACCACCGACTCTAGCCTTAAACCGGAAATTACTGGCGGTCTCATATCGGCTGATGTTTTGAATTTCAAAGTTACATTTTCAGCACTATTTCCCATGGCATCTCTTCCTTTAAAAACTAAGGTATATTCAGTGTCGTCATACAAATCTCTTAAAAGCATTTCGTGGCTTTTTGCTAACGTTAATTTAATTTGATCTTTAGCCATCTCTGTTTTACCACTTGGGTAATATGTCATTATTGAACTTACTGAAGTATTTGATTTCCATAATACTCTTAGAGTTGCTGTGGCCATTCCTTTAACTTGTTGAGTTTTAATATCTAAAAGTTTTGGCACTGGTAAAGTTTCAAAAACATAATCATCACTAGTAAAAATATTTCCCTCTTCGTCCAAAGCCTGAATTCTTAAATGATAAGGTGTTCCTTCCTCTAATTCTTCAATTTTTACCATATAACTTCCCTCTGTTTTTGAAGTGGTGATTTCCTGATTACTTCCATAACTACTAGTTTTTCCATACTGAACCACCGCTTTAACTGCATTTTTAAGAGTAAAGTCGACATAAGCTGAATATAAACTCACATTATTTACTTTTACCGCCGACACCATAGGAGCCGCATTGGTTGAGAAACTTTGTTCTGCTGATTCACCCATATTTCCATCTTCATCAGTCCATAACGTCTTGTAATAATATGTTGTTCCTGGATCTAGACCCGACAAACTAATTTCATGAGCACTAATTTGATCTGAAGTTCCCACTTCGTCACCATAATCTCCAGAACCTTTTCCATATTTCACAAAAGAGCTTGCCGTTCTGCTGGTTGTCCAAGTTATGATTGCTGATTTAGTTTTAACCGATGCATTTGGTCCATCTAATAAAGTTGGTGCCACTCGCCATTTTCCATCAGGAGTTAAAGACACTGTACTTGACGGTGCACTACATTCACTAGTTGAATCACAAGCTGTCACACAATAATAATATTTTGCTTGTTTTAAATTTGTATCTACAAAAGATTCACTGCTGGTCGAAGAAATACTAGTAAAATCATTTATATTAGTACTACAATTGGCATTAGTATCACCCGATCGATAAACCTTATAATTGGCAATTCCTGATCCGCTAGCTTCCGGACTTTCCCAAGCCAAAGCCAATCTCCAATTTTTTGTTTCTTTCACTGATACATCAGAAATATCAATATTTTTAGGAATTCCCGGAGCTGAAGTTTTTGCCTCAAAATCAACCGAAACAAAATTATTATAATCAATATTTCCGGCCTCATCCATCGCCACTACATAAAAAGTATTACTGTCTCTTCTAGTTGCATATGGTCCTTTTGATAAATAAGTCGCCGCCAATCCAATTTTATTAACATTAGAAGCTTTAGGTTGTTCATTAATCGAATAATAATATTTTAAACCAGATTGTTGACCATAAAATAAATCTGGTGCCTGCCAAGAAAATGAGAACTCGTTAATTGAATTACTGGTTGGCCCTACTTCTAAATTTTTCGGTGCTCCTGGAGCTATTGAACTGTAATAAAAACTAGCCGTGGCATAATCGCTAGCATAATTACCGGCTATATCTTTTGTTCTTAGATAAAAAGTATTAGTTCCTGTTTGATAAGCCTGAACTCCGTTCACTCCAGTTGTTCCTATTCCTTCGATACAAGTTTCGCTTCCTCCAACAGCTACCTTATAACAATAAAAACCAATCGAAGATCCAACATCAGTAGCCGATGACCAAGTGAAATTAAAACTATTAGTTGCCGTATAACCTGGTGGATCAACTGAAATCGTATTTGGATTAGTTGGTGGTGTATTGTCAAGTTTATAAACAAAAGTTGTTCCTACTTCACTACTAACATTATTGGCATTATCTTTGGTTTTTAATCTGAAAAAATAAGTTTGACCACTAGTTAGTGTTACTCCAATAGAATTAACCGCTGTTGTATAAGTTCCTAAAACTGCCGGATCAGCCGTTTCCCCTAACCCCAAATATGTATAATATCCCGCCACTCCTGATCCACTTTCACCATCGCTTCCATTATTCCATTCAAAATAAGGCGCCGTGCTATTATTCCAAACTCCAGACACTAAAGTGCTTCCTTTATTTAAGTTTTGATAAACCTTTAATTCACTTGGGTTATTTGGCGCTATTTCATCTTGATAATAACTGATCTGGTAATCATTAATTATTCCTGTTTTTATTCCATCCCCAGTTGATAAATTCAGTTTTACCATCAAATATCGCCCAGAGCTCGAATTAATTTTATAGACCCAATCATTTCCAATTATTTTTTTATCACTGGCCTCAGTCCAATCATTCCATGTCACATTATCATTTGAAGTTCGAGTGTAAACATCTAGATTAGTATTATTTGCCATCGATACTCCCACCTTAAGATTGGCAAATCGGTAAACCATTCCTAAATCATGACTCGGACTTATATAACTTCCACTTTCTTCAAATGATGAATTTTCATTTTGGCTGATATATCCATATAATCCATTACTTGAACTATTTAAATTTCCATTACCTGGTATTATAAAAGCCTGACCTTCTCCATTGCTAGCTCCAGCCGCTCCAGCATAAATATAGGGAGCAAAAGTTCCATTAACTAACTGCCAATTATTACCACTAATTGAATATTCATAGCAAACCGTTGTTGTCGCTCCTCGACAAGCCATCAACTTATCACCGCCTAAATCAACCAAAAATCCATCAGCCGCCACATTAACTCCAGCCGGTAAGTCAGCCACTGCTACGTCTGACCATGTTGTCGTCCCAATTGTATATCTCAAAAATCCATTTGTTGTTGCTCCTCTCAAGGCATAAACATAATCTCCTTTAGCTACTAAATCTCCACCAGCTCCGATTGCTAGAGGTACATTTGGTTGAACCGACCATTTACTAGTTCCCACTCCTTGAGTATCAAATTTATAAAAACTTTGACCTATTCCTCTAGTCCAATAAATATATCTAGACCCATCAAAAGACATCGCCCCACCGTCAGCCGGGTCAACCGGAGGCGGATCGTCTATTTCTTCGCTCCATACATCAGTTGCCACATCGTAAATAAATAATTTTCGATAATAAGGATTAGTTACGGCATAAATTTTATTGTGGACACTTTCATAAACCAAGTCGCCTCCACTGGTAAAACCAGCTGGTGCATCAGCCATTTTTGTTATTTCCCCTGTTTTAGAATTGTATCTTGCAAACAAATTATCATAATTTCCTCTGGTCATATAATAGTTATCTCCATCCCCTTTGATAATATCTGTCCCCGCTCCAAATGGTCGACTATAACTATTTCTAAACCACCCACCAAATAAATTCATGGTTGGCACCGACCAGGCATTTTTGGCCACATTATATTTATACATATTGGCACTTCCACCACCGATGGCCAAATATAAATTTCCTCCCACCTTTTTAAGAGCCGCTCCAGCAGAAACTAAATTTGGTACTTCATTCAATTCACTCCAACTTCTTGTTTCTAGACTATATTTATAGAAAAAAGTTTTACTAGAACCAGACACATAATAAATTGCATTAGTATCCGAATCATATTCTATTTGAGATCCTGGTCCTGCAATCACCGGCAGATTTTCCAATTGACTCCATTTACCGCTGCTAATGTTGTAAGCTGCAAATCCAGTTCGGCTTCCACCCTGAGTGGCATAAATATTATGATTACCGTCAAAAACCAAATCGGCTCCATCATAAACATTGTTATTTAATTGTTCTGTTGGCGCTCCAAAATTAATATTTTCTAATATTTCCCAATTATCAGTCATCGTGTCATACCTCATAAAAGTGTCATCCGTATTTCCTTTCAAAGCATAAATATATCTATCTCCATCAAAAATCAAAGATCCTCCATAATAAACTGGTTGTGGCGTATCCGCTGCCATCACATCAGACCAAGTATTATTTGCCAAATCATAACACCAAAAACCATTAGTATTATTTCCTCTCAAGGCATATAAATACCCACTTGGACCCTCCACTAAATCACTACCATGATAAGCCACTGCCGGTGCATTAGCCAAAGTTGACCCCACATTGGTTTTCAAATCATATTGATAAAAAGAAGTTGCATTTCCTTTTAAAATATACAATTTATTTCTCGATGCTGAATAAGCAAAACCAGACCCGTAATTAATCGTCCCTGATAATTGACCTAGTCTTTCCTGTTGCCAAAATCCTGACTTAGCCGCCAATTTAATTTGATCATTGCTAATATTTACATTGCTAGTTGTTCCTAATCCAAAATGACTTGTTAAACTTTGATTTAAAATTGTTGGTGGCGATACTCCGTTATAAATATAAGTAAAAATTGTTGTTGCTTCACTTTTATTACCAGCTCCATCAACCGTTTTTAATCTTAAATAATAAGCTTTTTGTTCCATTGGATCACTTACCAAATAACTTGCCTCAGTCCTAAAAGAACCTTCAATTTCTGGATCAGCCTCAGCTGATGGACCAAAATAAACATAATATCCCGATATTCCAGTTTGAATGTCAGATCCTCCGCTCCAATTAAAATGAGGTGCTAAATAAGCATAAGTTTGACCGTTAGTCAAACCAATTCCACTCACCTGTTGAGATAAACCAACTACCCTTGTCGGGTTGCTCGGCGCCGTTATATCACCATTGTAATTAATATTTATTGAATTCAAAGTTGGACTCTGATTGCCGTCAGAAGTCAAAGTTACTCTTATTTGAATATATCTATTTGGAGTTGAAGTTATACTTGTTCCCACTCCAGTTTTCCAATTTTCCCAATTTATTCGATCGCTGCTGGTTCTAGTTTCCCAGATTACTCCGCTTCCACTTGGCAGATTCGCTTCTATTCCCATTGGTGCCCAACTGGAAACATAATTTAGATCTTGAGTCGAACTAGTCCAAATTCCACTGGTCGGATAATTATTTGCTCCCACGCTATAACTAAAAAATCTAGTATTATTATTCCCCGCTTCAATATAAAAAGTTCCATTACCATCACCGGCTATCGATCCCCCATTCCAAACCCCAATTTCGGTTAATCCATAATTTTGAATTGGTGGCAGTAATCTCCAAGTGTTAGTCGAAATTGTATATTCCCAATAATCAGCCTTCAAATTACCTGCCAGGGCATAAATTTTACCATTATAATAACTAATATCTGTCCCGTAATAAGGCGAAAAAGGTAAATTACCTAATTCAGTCCAAGTATTATCAATAATCGTGTATTTATAAATTTTTGTTATTCCGCTTCCTGAAATATAATAAATATCAGTTCCATCACTTATCAGCCTTGAACCATAACCACTCTCGGCATTATCTGGTAAGTCGGCTGCCACTGCATCATCCCAAGTTTCTCCAACTCCAATCGTATATCTCATAAAAGTTTTAAAACTTCCACCTCTGGTGGCATAAATATAATTTCCTGAACCTGGATAAGCCAAGGCTCCACCGGCCCCAATCGCCAAAGCTGCTGGTGTACCTAACATTGTCGCCCAAGTTCCACCAACACCACTATTAGGATCATATCGATAAAAAGTTGTTGCTCCGCTCCCTCTCAAATAATATAAATAATTTCCCGCCTTTACTCCCCTGGTATCATCCGCAAAAGTTGCCGGCGCATTAGCCATCGTTACCCAAGTTCCTCCCACCGCCGTATTATATCGATAAAACGAATTGACACTTGCTCCTCTTCTGAAATAAACATAATTATTCATATAAAGTAAATCAGCTCCAGTATTTGGTGCCCCTGGTAAATCATTTAAACCTACAAAACTATTATTTCTAGGATTATATTTCCAAAAATCATAAGTAGTATTTCCTCTAAATACATAAACAAAACCAGTGGCTGTATCCCCAACCGCCACCGCTCCCACATATTGAGCCGTTTGTGGTAAATTGGCAATTGTTTCCCAAGCTGTTGTTCCAATATTAAATCGATAAAAACTATTGGTATTAGTATCTCTATTTACATAAATATAATTTCCTAAAACTGTTGACTTATGATTACTTCCTACTGTCGCCGGTATGTTTTGCATCATTGACCAAACACCACTGCTAATGTTGTACCTGTAAAAAGTTTGAGTTGAAGCTCCTCTGGCAGTATACAAATAACCATCTTTATAAACCAAACTGGCTCCTGAACTTATCGTTGCTGGTGGCGCTGTTAAGCTAGACCACTTATCATTAGACGGGTTATATCTCCAAAAATCAGAATTTCCACCTCCTCTTAAGGCATAAATATAAGTTCCATCAGTTTCAATAGTCGATCCATTGGCCGATAAATCTGGCATATCACTTTTTTCTTCCCAACTGTTGCTCGCTATTGAATAACGGCTGAAATTTTTTGTATAACTTCCATAAATTGCATAGATATAGTTTCCCAACATCACTAAATCTGCTCCATTGGAAACCAAATGAGGTGCATTTTCCAAAGTTAACCATCTATCTTCGTTTGAAATATATTTAGCAAAATATCTGTCGCCTCCAGCCAATAAATAAACATCTTTTCCATCTGTCGTAATTGCTGATTGGTTAACCAATGTCACTTTTGGGGTTTTAAACACCATTGGATTCCAAGTTCCATTGGCTTTTAATTTCAAATCTCCTTCCTTACTTTGACTCTCCGTTCCTTCAAAATAACCCGAATCAAAATCTACTCTTGAAGTTATTATTTTTTGGGCTGCAAAAACTGTTTTAAATTTACTATAAAAAACTCGAGCCGAAATTAAACTGCTGATAAAAAATATCCAGGCTAATAAAAAGACTTTACTCCATTTCATCTTAAAATCTCCTTTATTAACTTTTTTAGTTCTACTTTATTTATTATTTTTTCGTTCAACTTCCATCTTAAACCTCTCCCGCCTTTAGCCCTTCCCCAAGCTAAAATTATACTTTCTCCTCCAATTTGCTGTCTCGATAACGATGAAAATATTCCTCCTAAATTCTTTCCTTTTAGATTTAATTCTTTACTGGAATCATTCGCTTCAATTATTCCGTTTCTATCCGACACCAAAACCTCCAACGCCTTTAATTGGTTCAAACTCAATCTGCGAATTTTATAAATCCACTTCTCCACGATCCAGTCTAGCGCATCTATTACATCCATATCAAGGGGTAAATCTATTACTTCTTTATGTTCTTAATTATCTATTACATGCACTTCTCCATCTTGGTCAGTTCTTTTAATTTCAATTCCTTTTTCTTTTAAGCGGTTCAATACCTCTTTAGTTGGATGACCAAATCTATTTTTTGCCCCCACACTTATCACTGCCAATTTCGGTTTTAATACATTTAATAATTCTTCACTCGTTCCGTCTTTCGATCCATGATGACTCACCTTTAAAATATCTACCGACTCTTTTAAAATTCCTTGCCACACTAATTTTTTTTCTACCTCCGCTGTTATATCTCCGCTAAAAAAAATCTTAGTATTTTTATAATTTAAAATACCTGCGATTGAGTTTTCATTATCATCAATCAGCCCAGAATTGACCACCTCAAAAGTCATCCAATCAGTCCTAATTAAATCAAACTGTTTCACATTTTTAGAGTAAATACTTTGTTCAATTTTATAATATTTAGAAATATCTGTTAATCCTCCGGTATGATCACTATCTCCATGGGTGATCATTAATAATTCAATTGTCTTGTCCCAAAACGGCATATTTCGACTCAAGCAAGTCAACACTTTTTTATTATTTGGACCCGTGTCAATTAACATCTGCCAGTTTTTATAAGTCACTAAAGTCGCATCGCCCTGACCCACATCACAAAATATTACTTCCACTTTTTTCGCCGGTAAAGTCACCCAAAATAAAACCACTAAAACTATTAATGACGCAAATAAAATAATTCTAATTTTCATAATTTAAAAAATCTGAAATTACAATTTTTTATAATATTGAGCCTGCACCGCAGATCTCACCGATTATAAAAAATTCCGTAATGAAGATTTTTTAATAAATAAACATATTAATACCAAATACCACCCAACTAAAAAAATCCAATTAAATTTAATTTCCATACTAGCAAATTTAAAACTGGAAAGCCCATCTACTATTAATAGTATGTATTTTAATAATGGATAACTTATCCATAAAACAATTTTTCCCAAAATCGGAATTACTAATCCCATTAAACTTCCCAAAACCCCCAAAATCGTAATTATTTCGACTAAAAATAAAATTAAAGCATTGGTTAATGGCGCCACCAGGCTTATTTTTCCAAAAAATAAAACTAATATCGGCAAAATCCATAGAGACACCCAAAAAGAATTCCATAAATCACTCCACCATCTTCTTTCCTTATTTAGATTAATTACCACTGCTCCAAATGCCACAAAACTTAAATAAAAACTGCCGCTCAAAAATACTCGATAATCGGCCAAAACCATTATTAAAATAATCAACATTATGGCTCTAAATAGGCTAAATTTTCTTCCCAAAAGTTGCGCCCAATAAAAAATACTCATTAACAAAAAAGCTCTGACCGCCGGAATTTCCCATCCCACCCAATTTATATAAACCAAAGTCACTCCAAATCCCAAAATTATGGCTCTTTTCCGCCCTATCCAACTAGCGATTCTTTCTACTAAACCTCTAAACACTAATACTATATTAGTTCCACTGACCACCATAATATGAATTACCCCACTCACCTGAAAATTTAAAATGGTATTTTTATCAAAATTATTTTTATCTCCAAAGACCATTCCCGCCATTAATGACGCTTCTCTCGGTGGTAAATTTTTAAAAATAACCCGTATCAAATCCTGCTTATCTATAAACTTGTATATAAAAATAACTACTAAAAATATTCCTAACCAAATTAAATATTTCTTCCATTTTTCCATTTAAACCCACCCGGTCTTCGACCACCCTCCCTTGACAAGGAGGGCTTAAAAAATAAATAGTCAAAGTCGAAATTACATTTTTTTAAGATATCGAACGTGCGACGCACATTCGCCGATCGTAAAAAAATCGTAATGAGAGTTTGACTTAAATTTATAATTGAATTTCATTTTTTATTTTTTCAAACATTTTATCGCCAATTCCTGGGACTAATTTAATTTCCTCCACACTTTTAAATCCCCCATTTTCAGTTCGATAATCAATAATTCTTTGGGCAATTGCTGGACCAACTCCATCCAATTTATCCAGTTCTTCCAAACTTGCCGAATTAAGCCTCACCACAGTAGCACCCCGCACCAGCGGGGTGCTACTAATCATCACATTATCCCCAACTTTAGGTATATATATCTTCTGTCCATCATAAACTTTTTCGGCTCTATTTAAATTTTTATCCACCCAATCTCGATCTGCCTTAGCACTCAATCCTCCCGCCATTATTAAAACATCTTCAATTCTTGACCCATTTTTTAGTTTATAAACCCCAGTTTTTTCCACCTCACCAGATATATCAATAACTACTTCACTATCAACTTGTACATCATTTTTACTAGTAGAACCAACATCTTTTGATATTATTTTTGTTTCTTCTTTTGTCAAAAACTGATCTTTAAAATTCATTCCGATTCCTAAAATCACCAACAAAAATCCGATCACCAATAATCCATCTACAATCTTTAATTTCTGTATCTTTTCTAACAACCTCATTAATAAATCTTATCATTTTCGACCAAAAACTTGATACTCAACCTCAAATGATTAATACTATAATGATGTCTCAGATTATTAGTATTATTTTATTTTTTTTAATTTCTTTATTTTCCTTCTTTTTTTCCGTCTCTAATTTTCTTTATTTTGCTCCCCAATTAATCGCTCTAGTCTCAATTACCCTTCTAATTCTCTATTTCACCAAAAAAACTCTTTCTATTCATTTAATTGCTCTTTTAGTCAACATCATTGTCTTCGCCACCAACGGCCTAAATTCTCCTTTTTTCTTTCTTATTTATTTCCTTTTATTTTTCATTGCCTTTCAAAACCCAGCCACCACCACTCTTTCTTATTCCTTTTTTCTAGTTCTAATTCTATCACAATCACTCAATTCCTTCCTTTCTGTCATTTCTCTCTCTTCTCTTTTATTAATCACTCCTCTGGCCTGGTTTATCGGCAAACAATTTTTAGCCAAAATTAAAGATGATCAAATCATTTCTGCCGACGAAACCGATGTTTTACTTTGGCACTCTTTAAAACTTAAAACCGGTCTTTGCCAAATTATTGATAGCAGTTCAGAACTTTTATCTTCTTCTATTTCTCCTAGTCAAAAAGAAAAAGCCAAAAAAATTAAAGATTCTGCCAAATCCCTTCTAAATTCTTCCGAACAATTAATTGCCCAAATTGATCAAGAATCAGATGAATAAAAAACCCCTTATTTTTTTTATAACCTTTTTATTTTTATCTACGATCTATCATCTACGATCTAACATCTTATTTGCTCAGACTTTTGATTCCAACAATTTCCATATTGAATTCGGTAACTTTAATATGACTGGTGGCAAAAAAACTTCTAGTACTTACACTCTAACCGACTCTGTTGGCCAAAATGCTCCCGGTCAATATGACAGCACTGGTTATACTGTCAAAGCTGGTTTTCAATATATCTACGAAAGTAATATTCCTTTCTCTTTTCAAATTAGTAATCTTGATTTAAATTTTGGCAATTTGGTTCCTAGCGTTGGCTCGACTGTCTCTAATACTTTAACCATCAGCACTCCCACCGCTCATGGCTATGACATTCTTACTATTGCCAATCATCCCTTAAAAACTATTGGTGGTAATTCTACTATCCCTGACACTAAATGCGATTCTAATACTTGCTCCGAATCAACATCAGATGTTTGGACCAGCAGTACCGCTTACGGTTTTGGTCTTAATGGCAGTGGTGATGGTACTTCTAGTTTTTTCTCTAATTCCACTTATTTCCGTCAATTTGCTGATAATTCTGCCGGCGAAACTGCCAAAATTATTATGTCCGAAAATATTCCCGTCAAGGATCACATCGCCACGATTACTTATAAAGTTAATATTTCTCCAGATCAAACTGCCGGCACTTATCAAAATTCTATTAATTACATCGCCATCCCAAAATATTAAACCCCTCTATGTCTAACTTTAATTTATCCATCTCTCCAGCTCAATCAGAATACGTTTTAAAACCCGGCATTAATCTTGTCCAGGCCTACGACATTTTCAATAATTCTGATTCCGAAATTACTCTTAATACTGAAATTTTACCTTGGATTCCCAGTGGTACCGACGGCTCGGTTAATTATAATCAAGCCGTTAATAATCCTAATATTGATTTTTCTCTGGCTAATTCTGATATTAAAATCGGTCAACCTTTTACTTTAGCTGCCCATTCCAAACAACAATTAGTTTTAAAAATAAAAACTAACTCTAATACCGACTTATCCGACAACTATTACACTTTTTTTGTTTTTCAAAATCAAAATGCTATTGAATCTAATGATAATTTTAGCCAAGCCACCGGCAAAATCGGTTCCCATCTTTTATTAACTGTTTCTAATGTCGAAAATCCCAAAGTCGAATCCGCCATTCAAAATTTTTCCATTTCCCCAAAAATAAAAGATGTCTTTTTTAATTCCATCACTATTAACGGCCAAATTAAAAATAATTCCGACTTCTTTTTTAAAACTAATGGCAAAATTACCATTACTAAAAATGATAAAACCATTAAAGAATTTGAATTAAGTCCCGACAATGTTTTAAATCACCACAGCCGTAACATCAGTTGTTTAAATGAAAGTTCTTGTTCCCTTAATCCTCCCCTTTGGCCCGGCCACTACAAAGTCTCTGTTGTCTTAAATCCCGCTCTCAATACCCCGCCTCTTGATACTTCTTTTTACGTCCTCCCCATCTCCCCTATTTTATTTTTGTTACTAATCGCTGGAATAATTTTGGGGATTAAAAAAATCAAAAAACTAAAATTACATCCCTAAATAAGTCAGCAATTTAAACATCAATACTGCTGGCCAGAAAATTGATTTCCCAATTCCGACCATCACCATACTAAAACCAGTTGCTTTACTTAAAAAGTAAAACAGCGCTCCGATTACGCTTAATCCATAAATAGCTCCATTTGAACCATTATTTCCACCGCAATTACAGCGGTATTTTTTTTGATCTTTTTTTTCGCAGCATTCCGCTGTTTTTATTTCTTTTTTCATAATTTAATTATACTCCAGTCAATAAACGACGAGTTTCATCAAAAATTACCCTATCACATACTCCACCATTTTCACCACCAACATTACTTTCTCTTAATAAGATATAAAAATTAATTTGTTCTTCAGTAATTTCTACTTTATATCTCTCCGCCATTCCTTTTACTTGATGAAAAGATGGTCCAAAATCCTTAACTCTTTGACCACTTATTATTTTTCTAATTTCCATTGCTTTATTAAAACCTTCTTGGTTCAACTGTCCCCCTGTCTCTGAATACTCTTCAAAACTATTCACCAGTTTTTCTGCGTTCATAACCCAATATTATCACTATTACTTTTTATTTATAGGGTTATCTTTAATATATTTTTTAATCATTAAATATTCTTTTTCATTGCGAATTATTCTTTCGTAATAATTACGTTGCCACAATCGTTTATTAAAACGTGGCCAATTATTTTCTTTTATATTTTTAATATATTCATTGGTAATTATTGATTTAAATTCACCCATAATCATTCCCAATGTAGGGGCGGGTCTTGTGCCCGCCCTTGTATTTATTTCATCGTTCACATCATTATTTATAAATTTATTTTTAATCACCACAATCATATGAATATGATCAGACATAATAATAAATTCATCCAAAAAAATTAATTTATTTTTATTAAAATATTCCAAAATAATTTTTTTCACCATAATCCCAACATCATTCAAAATCATTTTATTTTCCATAAGGGCGGGCACAAGACCCGCCCCTACACCAATTTCACCAAATATTTTTTCTCTGTTTTGACAACAAACCGTCACAAAATAATATCTATTGTTTGAATAATCGAATCCATCCAATCGAATTGATCTTCTGTGATAATCCATACAATCATGATATCAAAAAGCCCCCTTTCGGGGGCTTTTTATCTGACAATCTGAAAAACTGACAAACTTATTTACTAGATTCCACCACCGCCTGAGCTGCAGCCAATCTAGCAATTGGTACTCGGTAAGGGCTGCAAGACACATAATTTAGTCCAATTCTGTGACAGAATTTAACTGTATCTGGATCTCCACCCTGTTCTCCACAAATACCAATATTCAAATGTGGATTACCAGCTCGACCTAATTTAACCGCCATTTCCATGAGTTTACCAACACCTTTTTGGTCAACACTCTTGAATGGATCTTCTACTAAGATTTTTTGAGCCAAATATTCTTTAATGAATTTGCCAGCATCATCTCGGCTAAATCCATAAGTCATTTGAGTTAAATCATTAGTTCCAAAAGAGAAGAATTCAGCTTCTGCTCCAATTTCATCAGCAGTCACTGCTGCTCGTGGAATTTCAATCATGGTTCCAATTTCATATTTCAAAGTCACTCCATAAGATTTCATGGTTTCTTCGATAACTGGAATTAATTTTGCTTTAAGCCATTTTAATTCTTCCACATCAGCAATTAATGGAATCATGATTTCTGGAACGATTTCTGCATTTTGCTCTTTCTTCAATTCGCAGGCAGCGCTCATTATGGCTTTAACTTGCATTTGATTGATTTCTGGGAAAGTTACCCCTAAACGACATCCACGATGACCCATCATTGGATTAGCTTCATGAAGTGATTCCACTTTTTCTTTTAATTTCTCAAAAGAAATTCCCATTTCTTTAGCCAATGCTTCAATATCTTTATCTTCATGAGGTACAAATTCATGTAGAGGTGGATCTAATAATCGAATTTTGACTGGAAGACCTTTCATGATGTCAAATAATTGTTTGAAATCATTTTTCTGCATTGGGAAAATTTTAGCCAAAGCGGCTTCTCTTTGTTCGACCGTATCGGAAATAATCATTTGTCGAATAGCAAAAATTTTGTCTTCTTCAAAAAACATGTGTTCAGTTCGACAAAGACCAATACCTTGAGCTCCAAATCCTCGAGCTGTTTTAGCATCTTTTGGAGTATCAGCATTAGTTCTGACTTCCAATTTTCGAGTTTCATCAGCCCATTTCATTAATTGAGCAAAATCATCACTTAATTGAGCTTCCATAGTTGGCACTTTACCCAAGAAAACTTCACCGGCAGTTCCATCTAAAGTGATTAAGTCACCTTCTTTGACTTCAATATCACCTACTTTAAATAGCTTAGAACTTTCCATTACAGTTAAAGATTCACAACCAGCCACACAACATCGACCCATACCTCGAGCCACAACTGCTGCGTGAGAAGTCATTCCGCCTCTAGCAGTTAAAATACCAGCTGCCACATTCATTCCCGCAATATCTTCAGGCGAAGTTTCTGCTCTAACCAAAATCACTTTTTTACCATTTTCTACCCATTCCAAAGCTGTTTCCGCATTAAAAACCACTTGACCAGAAGCCGCGCCTGGAGAAGCTGGTAAACCTTTAGTAATTAATTGGAATTTAGATTTTTCTTTTGGATCTAAAGCTGGATGAAGTAATTGATCTAATTTGTCAGCCTCAACTCTAGTTAGAGCTGTTTTTTCATCAATCATACCTTCTTTAACTAAATCAACAGCTACTTTAACCATAGCTGGAGCAGTTCTTTTAGCATTTCTGGTTTGAAGAACAAACAATTTACTATTTTCAATAGTAAATTCCACATCCTGCATATCCTTGTAATGTTTTTCCAACTTATCGAAGATTGCCATTAATTCATTGTAGACAACTTCATTGTCTTCTTTTAAAGATTCCAATTTCTTTGGAGTTCTGATTCCTGCCACCACATCTTCACCTTGGGCATTCATCAAATATTCTCCATAAGCTATATTTTCTCCGGTTGATGGGTTACGGGTAAAAGCTACTCCTGTGCCACAGTCATCACCCATATTTCCAAAAACCATCGATTGAACATTCACTGCAGTTCCAAAGATTTTTTTCTCATCAATTTTATTTAATTGACGATAAATTATTGCTCGTGGATTATTCCATGAACCAAAAACAGCATCAATTGCTCCCCAAAGTTGAACGTTGGCATCGCTTGGAAAATCATGTCCTTTTTCAATTTTATAAATTTCTTTATAACCTTTAACCACTTTTTGCCAATCTTCAGCTGTCATGGCCGTATCTTCTTTAATTCCTTTTTCTGCTTTAACAGTGTTAATCACATGTTCCAATTTTTCATGTTCCATGTTTTCTACTACATTGCAGTACATTTGAATAAATCGACGATAAGAATCCCAAACGAATCTGGCATTACCAGTTTTCCTTACCATTCCTTCAACCACTTTTTCATTTAAACCTAAATTTAAAATAGTATCCATCATTCCTGGCATCGAAGCGGCTGCTCCAGATCGAACTGATACTAACAATGGATTTTCGTCATCACCAAATTTTTTACCAGTGCTTTCTTCTAAACGGGCAATTTCTTTTTCTACATCCCTTTTCAATTCAGCTGGATATTGTTTGCCATTACTATAATAGTATTGACATACCTCAGTTGAAATAGTAAATCCTGCTGGTACTGGAATTCCCAAATTGGTCATTTCTGCCAAATTAGCGCCTTTACCGCCAAGAATATATTTCATATCCTTGTCGCCTTCAGCTTTTCCCTTACCAAAAAAATAGACATTCTTTTTTGTATTCGTCATTTTTCTGTTTTTATAATTAACTTTTAACGCTCCAATATTATACAGATAACTATCTTCTTGACAAGGATATTAAAAAAATCTATCTTTATTTATCACTAAATTACATAAATAAAATGAAAAAAGGCTTATTTCGAGTTTTAACGTTCCTCGTTTTAATATTACCTATCTATTTAACCTTCTTTGCTAACCGAAATCAGATTAAGTCTGTTCCGCCTAAAAATGTCAAAGACGTTATTTCTAATTCTCAATTATCCTATTATGGTGGGGTTGGTCTTGGTACTTCAGCCAATGGTACTATCGTTAAAATTGATCTCGGTGCTTCCTTCCCTTCAAAAACTACTAATAATTTATTCGTCGGTGACACCATCTCTATTGGTCTTGGTGGTAGTCAAAGTACTTATTATGTAAAAGATATTGGTGATACCAGAACCATCATGTTAAACACTGGTATCTCTGCCGTCGCTATTCCTTATGGTGGCAGTATTATTTCTACTAGATCAGCTATTCATACTGTCTATTTTGAACCACAAGTTAATGCTATTGGTGGTTTTTGGCAATTTCTAATTAAGGCCACCACTGGTGTTGGTACTACTGACCGAATTCCTGATATGGATGGTTTTGATGCCGGTGCTTTAACCGCCGGTGCTATTACTTGCCCCTTTAATGGTGGTGCTGCTACCTACTCAGCCGGTACTACTGTTGCTGTCACTTCCGGCAGCCCCAGTGTTACTTCCTATTACCATGTTATTCAATGTCCTGCTGGTGCTGGTAGTTCAAATCCAGTTGGTGTCGGTGGTAGTATGATTGTCGGTTCTGGTAGTTCCCTTCTTATCAATCCTAGTAAAAATAATGACACTGAAGGTAGCGCTGACGTTCTCACTTTCATTGTCCGCCATTTAGATTCTGGTAGTAATGTTCTCGATCAAACTTTCGGTAAAATTGCCGTAGTTGAATCAGTCCGAGTTACTGCCACCGTCGACCCTACTCTCACTTTTACTATTGATAATGTCGGTGCCAATTCGATCGGTTCTACTGCCTGCGGACTTGGTACTTCTCTAGCCTCTGGTGCTGCCAATACCACTTCAAGCAGTGTTATTTTTGGATCACTTACCATCGGTTCCACCGCCAATCAATTAGCTCAACGACTATCTTGTCTTACCAATGCCTCTGGTGGTTATGTCGTTACTGCTTATGAAAATGCTGTCATGAAAAATATTAATACTGCTACTACTATTCCTGACACTACCTGTAATGCTACTGGTTGTAACTACACTACAGCCAAAACTTGGACTAGTGCTAGTAATACTAGATCAGAATTTGGTTACACTATGTTTAATGTTGGCAGTAGTATTCCTTTTACTGCCGGTCAGTTTAAAGCTTTTGGTATTGGTTCAGGTCAGGCTCAAAATATTATGCAAAGAACCGCCCTTCCTGGCAGTTCAGAATCAGCCTACGTTTGTTATCGTATTACCGTTCACACTGGTCAGGAAGCTGGTGATTATGAAAGTAAAATAACTTATACAGCTACTGCTACCTTCTAAAAATTAAAAACAAAAAATGAAACCTGCCACCAAAAACACCATCAAACTCAGCACTCTATTACTTCTTTTAGCTACGAACTATTCTCTTCTAACCGCCCCCGTTCGAGCCCAAAGTGCTGAAGGTTTAACCGCCATTCCTCCTCGTCTTGAAGTTACCGTCAAACCAGATGGTGTTACTAGTCAAACCATTAAAGTCAGAAATGAATCTAGTAAAGAAAGAATTATAACCATTACTGTTGAAGATTTTGTTGTTAATGATGATATCGGCACTCCTACAATTATTACCTCTACCAAAGAAGATAATCGTTGGGCTGCCAGTTCTTGGATTCAGGTTTCTCCTTCTTCTGTCAAACTAAAAGGTGGTGAAACTAAATCTTTAATCTTAACTATTATGCCTCCAGCCAATGCTCTTCCTGGTGGTCACTACGCCATGGTTCTTCATAGCCCAGACAGTCAAGTCTCCATTGTTAATTCCACTGGTGCATCTATTGAAACCAAAGTCGGTACTTTAGTTTACGTCACCATTCCTGGAAATATTCGCCAAAACGCCACAGTTAAAGATTTTACCGCTCCTAAATTCTCCGAATTTGGACCTATTGATTTCAAAAGTATTATCCAAAATTTATCCGATGTTCACATCAGACCAGTTGGTAGTATTAAAGTCACCAACATGTTTGGTCTAAAAACTGCTGATATTAAATTCAACGCTGATGGTACCAATATCTTCCCAGGAAAAATCAGAGAATTCCAAAATCAATTGGCTAAAAAATGGCTTTTTGGTCGTTACAAAGCCGAGTTAAACGCCGTTTATGGTACTGCTGGGAGCATTGCCACTGCTGCTATTTTCTTTTGGGTTATTCCTTGGAGATTCCTTATCTTAGTTGGCACTGCCCTTATTATCATCGTTGTTATTATTCTTGCTCTTAAGAAAAAGACTGGTGGTAAAAAAGAAACCAATGAAAAAGTTGATGAGCTTGAAAAAGAACTCGAAACTTTAAAGAAAAAATATAAAGATCAATAATTTCTTGATTAAACTTTCACTCCCCCCGCAACTGGGGGAGTTTTTTGTTAAACTTAATTATGTGGTTTTTTCTTTTATTTTTATTTTTTATTTTTCCAACATCTTCTCTTGCTTTTGATTTACAACAATCAGAATCGGTTAAAATTTTTGCTTCCATTGGTGAAAATGAAGTCACTATCTTTGGTCACACTTCTCCCAATTCTAAAGTCGAATTAACTGGTGTCAATATTTATTCTTTGACCTTTAGTCAAAATGATGGTTATTTCGAATTTAATAAAATTATTCTTCCTAAGAATCCTTCCGAATTATGTTTACAGACTAAAGACAATTATGATCGCAATAGCACTCTGGTTTGTATTCCCCCGCCTCCGGCCGCTAATTATCACACCGACATTGGCCCAATAATTCTTCCCCCTACAATTTCTCTTGAACAAGATAAAATCAATCCCAATTCCACTATTATTACTTCCGGTCAAAGCATTCCCAATTCTCCTATTACTATTTTCTTTTATAAAGTTAACGATGCTGCCAAATCATTTCCTAAAACTGCTCTAGCCTACTCCTTGCCCCCGTTAAAAGCCGTTAGTGATGATAACGGCGATTATAGTCTCAACTTACCAACTGCTTATTCCAGCAATTATCGTCTTTATACTTCAGTCGAATATGATGGTAATAATTCTCCAAAGTCCAACACTTTGCTCTATTTTCTTCCTTCCCTTTTTTGGTTATTCTTAATGCAGCACACTTATCTTATGGTTCTTCTCCCCATTTTTATCTTTACTCTTATCCTTTTTTTCTTACTTTTATTTTTCAATTCCAATACTTATCATCGAATTTCTCGACTTCGATTTCTCCCTGCTCTCCGCACTTATTACCCAGCCATCAAAACTCAACATTTCCCTCATGTTTATCCTGATGTTCTTCCCCGCGCTCTGAAAATCGCCAAATAAATAATTTAAATTCGAAATTACAATTTTTTGTAATATCGAACGTGCGACGCACATTCGCCGATTACACAAAAATTCCGTAATGAGAATTTAAATTAAACAAAATTTGTTACACTTAACTAGTGAATAAAAAATATTTATTTATCATTCTTTTTTTATCTATCGCTTTAATTGCCTCAGTCTTTTTAGTTTTAAGAACCACCATTTTCGTTAAAAAAGCCTCAGTCGGCAATCAATCTTCTGTTGTTTTAGAAAATTCCTATCTCTTTGCCTCTCCTCTTCAAGCCAAAGCCGATAATAAAGAAAAAATACGCGTTACGGTTTTTATTCTCGACGGTCGTGGACTCGGTGTCCCAAATCAAAATATTAGTCTCACTACTTCCTCTCAAATCAGTATCTCTGAAGTTCAAAACATTACCGACGATTCTGGTAAGGCCGTTTTTGATTTATCCAGCAATATTCCTGGTCGTTTCGATGTTACTGCTAAAACTAAAAACAGCATTATCCCCCAACAAGTTAAGGTGGTCTTTTACTAAAAATAGTAAAATAGCTTAGTGTCTAAACTTTCTTACAAATCTCTTTTTACTATTCTCTTTTTTCTCCTAATTGGAGTTGTTATTTTATCTCGTTTTGTTTTACCTAGTAAAAAAGTCTCTGCTAGTTGGTGGAATGATAGTTGGAGTTATCGAAAAGCCATTAATATAGGAAATTCCGGAGCTAGCACAACTAATCAATATATAAAAATCACTCTTGATACCGCTACTTTAATTACTGATGGAAAAATAAAAAATACCTGTGACGACATCCGAGTCACCAATATTAATGGAAAATTATTAACTCATTTTATTGATGGTAATACCAATTTTGCTTGTAACACTAGTACCACTTCTATTTATGTTTTACTTGATTCTATTCCCAACTCCGGCAATACTATTTATGTTTATTACGGTAATCCAGTTGCCACCAATATTGAACCTCAATTGGGTACTCAACAAAATCCAGCTATTTCCTGTAAAAACATTCTTCAACATCGAAGCGACAATAAAGGCACTCAACAATACTACATTACTCCCACTGGAAATTTAGCCGATTCCATTCAAGTTAATTGCGACATGACTTATTCTAGTGGTGGTTGGATCCAAGTTTGGCATGGTCTTCCATCAGAAGCTTTTGCTAATGACAGCACTCACGAAACAATTAACTTAAGTAATAATATTATTTTTAATGACATGCGAGTTGAGGGTACTAATTTAAATTTCAATGTTGTCGACACTGTTACACAAACAGCTATGCTTGGTAGTTCTATTCGTACTTATTTTAATCAGGTTCATGTTGCTTCAGATGCTTCCAGTCCAAAAGCAACATTTCATAATCTTAGTGGAGTTCAAAATATTAATTTAACTAATAATTATTTTATGTATGGTTATGGTAATAGTTGGCGTTTTTTTTATACCTGCATTGATATTTCATCTATTGATTATCTGTATCTAGGAGGCGGATCACCGACTTGTACACCTAGAAGTTCTTTTGCCAGTACAGAATTAGGTTGTACTAGTGGTGGTAATTATTGCTCTAATTCTCGTACAACTACCCCCACAGATTCTGGTTTGCATTTATCTTTATACCAATATCAAGAATCTAGTGTTTATGTTCGTGAAAGTGCTATTACATTAAATAGTAGTCAATCAATAGAATCCATATCTTCTGAAGAAGTCGGTGGTGGTCCAATTGCTTATTGGAAATTCGACGAAGGTGTTGGTACTACTGCTTACGATTCAACAAGTCAAAATAATACTGGGACTTTTTTAAGTGCTCCCATTTGGAAAAACGAAAGTGAATGTGTCTCTGGAAAATGTTTAGCCTTTGATAATGTTGATGACGGTGTCAGTATTAATAATAATTTTACTGAATTAACCGATTACACTATGTGTGCTTGGATAAATATTAAAGGTAACCATAAAAATTATTCTGGTACCATTATGTCTTCCGGTAATTGGAATAATTCTTATTGGGGTTTTACCTTAAATCAAGCCAATACTAGAATTGAAGCCCGAAAAGCCGACGGAGTAAACACCCCTACTTGGAATTACACTTTTTCACTCAATCAATGGACACATGTTTGTATCACTCGAGCTAGTACTAAAATCACTGCCTATACTAACGGAAAACAAATTGGTTCCCCTTTTACTGGCACTACTGGTAATATTGGTAGCACTGCCGCCAACACTACGATTGGCCGAGAAACTTATGCTGGTGGTTATTTCGCTTTTAACGGCTGGATTGATGAACCAAAAATTTATCCTTATGCTCGCACTGCCGATCAAATCAAACAAGATTATAATTCTCGTGGATCTTTATCTGGTTCCTCAGTCAATTTAGGCATCAAATCCTCCACTGCTCCAGATTTAAATTCAAGTTTAGTCGCTTATTGGAAGCTTAACGAAAATATTGGAACTAGTGTCTTTGATTCTTCAATAAATAAAACAAATGGTTATCTTGCTGGTACAACCAAACCAACTTGGACTACTGGTAAATATAATTCTGGAATTGCTTTTTCTGGAGTAAATGATTCTTTAATTATTCCCTATAAACCAAATTTTAGAAATGCTGTTACGGTTTCAATCTGGATGAAAAGAACAACTGGTTATAACCAGTTAACTGATGTAATGCTTTTATCACCACCAAATGCATGGTATTTTTACGACTCTTACAATACGGGATTAATTCATGGAGATGTTTATATTGATGGTGTTAGAAAAGGGGCAGCAACTGTTCCAGTTCCTTTCGATGGGAATTGGTACCATATTGTTTACACCTACGACAGTGCTACCCATTTCGCCAAAATGTATAAGAATGGTGTTTTATATCAAAGTGTTGAAATTACTGGTTTATCTAATTATTTAATTGATTCGGCTACTGGAAATATTTCCAATATAGGATTAAACAATTCAGGAAGAGGAATGATTTTAGACGAACCACGCATTTACAATCGCGCCCTCACCGCCGACGAAGTTAAACAAGACTACAATCAAGGTTCGTCTGTCGTTTTTGGTACCACCAATCAAACCATTGGTGGCACTACCACTTCTTTGGAATATTGCATCCCCGGAGATACCTCAGTTTGTTTACCTCCCATCGACGAATGGAATTTTGAAGAAAACGCTGGAAATATCGCTTATGACACTGGTACCTCTCACAACAACGGATTACTTGGTGCCGGTGTAAGTACATCTTCTCCAGCATGGACAGTTGGTAAAAAAAATACAGGTGCTGGTTTAAAATTTGATGGAATTGATGATCGAGTCACGTTGACCTCCACTATAAATTTAGTCAGCGGTAACGATTGGACAGTTTCTGCTTGGGTAAAAACAAACACCGTCAGTGGTAGTATTTTATCCAATTCCAGTGGCGGCCCCGTCGCTAATGACCTCCGTATAGCAAACTCAAAAATTTCTTACGCCCATTACAACAGTGCTTGGCTTTACGAATATGGCAATATAAATATTGCTGACAACAACTGGCATTATTTAACCTGGGTAAATCACAGCAACAGAACCATGGATATGTATGTTGATGGAGTCGGTGATACTTTAGGAGTAGGTTCTTCACAATCAACTGGCCCTGTAAATCAAATTGGTCGTAATTGGTCAGCTTCTTCAAATGCCATTATTGATCAGGTTAAAATCTACAATTATGCCCGCACCCCTGCCCAAATCGCCTATGATTACAACAAAGGAGGCCCTATTGCCTGGTGGAAGCTCGACGAATGCCAAGGTTCCGTAGTCAACAACTCATCCGGAATAGGTAACACTGGATCAATCAATATCGGTTCTTCTGGCTCTCAAACCTCTGTCGGTACTTGTACCACTTCTGGCACTGCTTGGGGCAATGGTGCTAGCGGTCACATCAACTCCTCACTAAATTTTGATGGAGTAGATGATTATGTAACTATAGCTAACAATTCCATATTGAATCCTACTACTGGAATTACCGTTTCCTCTTGGATTAAATGGAATACTAATAATGCTCAATGGGAATGGTTGGTTGCTAAAAATAGTAATAGTTCAGCCACTAATGGCTATATGTTTTTTAAAGATCCAGGTACAGATACTATTGGTTTCGCTGTTGATGGTATACGCGCTACTCTCCCTAGAATCTCTTTTAATACTGGTGTTTGGTACCACTTAGTCGGTACTGCCACGGCTGGAGGAACTGCAAATCTCTATGTAAATGGTAAATTAGTAGCTTCTTCCAATAGTGTTCCTAACCCTATTGTTCAATATAGTAATTATTTAGGAATAAACAAAAGTCCATATTATTCTTCACCAGCCATATTCAATGGTCAAATCGACGACGTTCGTATCTACAACTACGCCCTCACCCCAGAACAAGTTAAAACCGTCTACAACAACGGCGCTGTCAATTTTAGGTAAATTATTCCAATCTCACCACCAATTTACTTCCCAAAGCAATTGCCACTTTCTTTAAAAAATCCAAACTAGGGTTTACATCCCCCATTTCAAATCTCGACAAAGCCGACTGGGTTGTTCCCATCTTTTTTGCTAACTCTTTTTGGGTAATTTTCTTTTTATTTCTAATTCTAACCATATCACTTAATATCTGATACTCCACATCTAACCCATCATAGGTCTTTTTTACTTCAGAATTGCTTAATATTTCTTTTTTTATTGTTTGCCAGTTATCCATAAAATAATATAGCATAAACGCTATATCTCTGTCAATCGCTTAATTGCTGTCTTTAATTCTTTAATCGGAGTTTTTTGTGTTTTTTTAATAAACCAATTAACCACATATATTTGAGTCCCTACAATAGAATAAATAATTCTAATTTTTTGTTTACCACTGGTTCTTAATTCCCAAAGCTTTTTATCAATCTTTTTGGCAAATGGCATCTTTAAACCGGATCCATTTTCTTTTAAGAAATCTATGTCTCTAGTCAATCTTGCTTTACCATCACAATCTAATTTATTAACAAACTTTTTAAACTCTTCAACCTTTAAAATACATATTTCATAAGCCATAAAATATTATAAATTAATGTAATTAAAACTACAATCTAATATACTACAGATCTAAAGTTCTAATGCCATAATTTATCCCATAATTTTTTTCTGATACATCCCTCACAAATAACTTTTCCCCATACTTTATTAACTTCTCCAATCCCATTTTTCTCCATACTTCAAACAGAAAAAGACTAAAACCCATCCCTTAGCACTCTTACTAAAAATCTGCTAAGCAAAACTCAGTTAAATATATCAAAACCAAACAATTAAAGCCACTTAAGCTCATTTTTTAAACTAAAAATTACGTCTTATAGTTTAAAACCCACCCCCACCCTCCCTTGAAAAGGGAGGGCTCAACATAAAGCCTCCCATTCTTCAAGGGGAGGTGCCCAAAGGGCGGAGGGGTTTTGTTTTTATCTAAAAGTCACCGTCAAAGTCTTTCCTAAAGCTGCCCCGTTCACTGTAGCTGTCAACTCATACTGTTTAGCCACGCTAGAATTCAATTTAAAGGTCGTCTTGCCTAAATTATCAGTTACCCCAGTATTATCCCCTAATCCCATTAATTGAACTTGTTTTCCCGCCACTCCTTTACCATCAGCATCGATTGCGAATACATCGACCACACATTCTTCTACCCCATCAGCCTTAGCCATAATTTTCTCACCAATTATAAAAGAATTTTTAATAGAAACCTTAGTTGTCGCATTGGCTTTACTAACAGTTGTTAAAATTTTTGGAACTACAAAACTAGCTAAATAAAAAATAAAAACAATAACCACTAAAAAACTACTTCCGGTAATTATTATTTTCTTTTTAATGTCTTTCATCTTAGTAAATAATAGCACAAAATTAAAAAAACAAACATCAAAATATCTCATTTGGCACAATTTATTTAAAAGTGCTAATCATTTGAAAAACAAATAAGATTCGCTAAATTAGGCACAATAATCATTTAATTTAGACTCGCAAAAATAAAAAATATACATATAAATAATATTTATGCCTCAAATTCTTCAAAGAAGATAACAAATTACTACCATCTACTACCCTATATATCAAATGAATTCAATTTAAACTTCTTTTTTGCTCTCCTTTGACAAGTGATGAAGTCAAAAAAATCTCTTACCTTATCAAGGGAAAAAGCAGAGTTAGGGTTTCAAATAAAATCATCTTTCCACCACATATGTATATCAATTAATATCTTTTAGAGTAAACCGCATATCTCCGCATTGATAATAAAATATACATCTTCAAAAAGAATGTATTTGATTTTAAATGATATCGTTTGTAAGTAGGTGTACCCGCTGTGTTATCTCTTGTGAAAATATCTAAGATCTATAATCTACGACCTAAATCCTCTTTTCCTACTATCAAAATAGATCATCAAAACATCAAAAATGGCCTATTGACAGCCTTTTTCTAATAGTAGATATTATTATTATATTAATAATTAATATATATAAACCATGTATAAAACATATAATTTCGAACCTAAATCTTTATCACCGCAGAAAAAATTCGACCTCAATCTGATGGCCGAAAAGTTAGTTCCTTTTTTAATCATCGCCGCCACCTTCGTCTGGTTATGGAAATAGTCAATTCTTATAAAAATTGGCTTCTGTCCAAGTCTTACTCTGATGCCACTATCAGAAACTACTTAATGGATTTGCGAAAATACTTTCTCTTTACTAATCCAGATGAAAATCAATTAACTGATCAAATTTTTAATCAAGATAATTTAACTTCCTATTTTCAAAACATTAATCAAGACCAAAACTATAAACGTTTTCTTGCCTCTCTCTCTAAATTCTTTCAATTTGCTTTAGACCAACATTTAATTTCTGAAAATCCTTTTCTCAAAGCTCTCAAAGTTCAACCACAAACTAACCTTGAAAATATTATTAGTCAATATCAACAGCAGCTCGAAACCAAAAAATTCTCCATTTCGACTATTCGTAACTATATCAATGATATTCATCAATTTATAAATTGGGTAGAAAGTGGAGCTAAATAATTTATTTAATCAGTCTCATTTTAATCAATACGCTGCTTATCTAAAAAGCACTAATCTTTCCGATGCCAGTATTCAACGTAAGCTTTCTTCTCTTTCTTCTTTCCAAAAATTTCTCGTCAAAAAGAAATTAATTGAAGCTCAAAACCCACCCGCCCTTCTGGCACCCTCCCTTGAAAAGGGATGGCTACCAAAAAAAATAAAATTACCTTTTTTAAAAGAAAAAAGAATATCCTCCCTTTTCAAGGGAGGAGGCCCCTCACCAGCGGGGAGGTGGGTTTCAAAATATCTTGCTATTTTTATCCTCTTTGCTGTTGGTGCCGGTCTCGGTTTTACCCTTTACCGTCAAGCCTTTCTTCAATCTCAAAAAAATCTAGCATATTCCACTGCCACTTCCCCAATTACTGGTGGCCATTTTTTATCTTTTCAAGGTCGTTTAACTGATTCATCTGGTAATCCTATAATATCTTCCACTGGTATCATTTTTAAACTCTACAATGTTGGCACTACTGGAGTTGGCACTACCCTTTACACTTCCGAATCTGGCAATAGTAATACTGTTATTCCAGATGAAAATGGCATCTTTTCTGTCACCATTGGTCAAAGCCATGGCACCACTATTCCTTCAAATGTTTTTTCTGAAAACGCTGAAGTCTGGCTCGAAATCACTGCCGGTGGTGAAGTTATGAATCCTCGTCAACCAATCGCTACTGTTGCCTATGCTTTAAATACTGAAACTTTGCAAGGTCTACCTCCATCTGCTAGCGGTCTAAAAAATACAGTGCTAGTTATTGATGACAACGGTAACCTAAAGTTAAGTGAAACTTCCCCTACTATCAAATCCACTTCCGGCACTCTCGGAATTGAAGGTCAGGCTTTATTGTTCACTGCCACTAATAGTTTAGCTACTGCTAATATTAAAATTGATCCAGTTAATCCTAATGGCGCCATTCAATTAAATACCACTGGTAACGGTTCCAGTAATGCTATTGTTGCCACTAATTCCAATTTATCTACCGGTAATCTTTTTTATGGTCAAATCGGCAATGATAATCGTGGCTATAATTTCATTGATTTTCAAAATTTTAATCCCAGTACTAGTAATTATGCTTCTCGTTTTTCAGTTGATGCCAACGGCAATACTTTTGTCGGTGGCACTTTAACCGTTTCTGGAGATATAAAAGCCAATGGAACAATTCGTAACGTTACGGTTAAAGTTAGTGTCAATACCCCTGCTGCCACAGCTGCTAAAGTTGGTACTGGCCCCGCTAACTATACTCTCACTCCTGGTGATTTAATTTCCGTCATGTTTGCTAATGGTAATTCAGTCTCTACTCCTACTTTAAATCTCAATAGTACTGGAGCTAAAAAAATTAGACTTGGAAACACTGATGCCTCCACCACTACTATGTCTATTGGATCAAGTTCCACCGTTTTACTTTACTATGATGGCACTTACTACCAAATGATGGGTTCTCAACGAACTTCTGATACTGATACTTATTCCAGTATGTATTGGAACAACGCTATTACCGCTGGTGCTGCAATTTATGATTATAAACTTATAATGCAAGCCTCAAATGGCAAATGGTATCCCTTAACCTTACAAACCGGCACTACTAACACTAAAACTGTTTCCACTCAAGAATTTACTATTAATTCCCCTATTCTCTATTACTCCAGTACCACTGATATTGCTATCAATGGTACTCTCAGCAACGTTTACAGCGATATCGCTACCACCTATTTAAATTACACTGCCAACCAAGCCTCATGGACAAATCAACTTCCAATCTATCTTAAAGGAACCATTAATAGTTCTGGTAATTTTGTTTTAGATAATACTTCCTACACCAGTTTTATGACTCAAACTCTTCCTACCACAGATGATGGTTTCGTCTATATTTTACTAGGTCAAATGTACTCAACCACTGGAATAAGACTTTTTCAGTATCATCCAATTTATCAATATAAAAATAGTCGTTTGCAACAATATGACCCAGGTGAAGGTGTTTTTGTTAAAAAAACTGGTGATATTATCTCTGGTAATTTAACCATTGGTGGCACTTTATCTTTAACTCAAGGCGCTTTCAATGGTTATATTTTAACTTCTGACTCTTCAGGTAATTCTTTTTGGGCTCCTGATACTGGAATTGGTACCACCTATCTCGCCGGTGCTGGTTTAAGTTTATCTTCTGATAATATCTTTTCTCTTAATCTTGGCTCTACTAATACTTGGACAGCACTTCAAACTTTTGCCAATGCTACAGTTGGTGGTACTTTAACTCTTAGTGGCGTTACTGCTAATACTCTTCTGAGAACCAATGCTAGTAATCAAACTATTGGTACTTCTGGAACTGCTAATCAATTAATGCATGGTGATCTTAACTGGGGAGATGTCATTCTTGGTACTCAAACCAATGGTAATTATGTTTCTACCATTATTGGTAATGGTCAAATTTCAGTTACTGGAGCTGCTGGTGAAGGTGTTGGTATGTCGCTTGCTATCGTTGGTGATTCTATTGGTGATGCTCAATTGGCTTACAATACTGGACAACACTTAACCACTTCTTCGACTCCTCTCTTTGCTGGTTTAACTATCTCTGCTGGTGGTATTGGTGTTTCTGGCACTTCTACTTTTGCCGGTAATCTTTCGGTTGGTGGCACTTTAACTCTTACTGGTACTAATACTGGTACTGGTACTACTGCTTTAATGATTGCTGCTAATGGGACTGTTACCAAAAGAGTTCTTGGTACTTTAGCTTTTGAAAATAATCTCAATCTTCAAGCTGGTACTTCCATGGTCATTACTGGTACTGGAGTTGGTACTACTATCTCTCATGCTGATACTTCTTCTCAAGCTTCCTCTGATAATAGTAACGGTACTGTTATTCAAGATATTACTCTTGATGGTTTAGGTCATTTAACTAGTTTAGCTACTGTTAATTTTGATACTCGTTACATTCAAAATCAATTTGCTTCTGCTCAATCTACTTCTAACTTCTGGATCTCTGGTACTGGTTTAGTGTCTAAGTTTGGTGTTGGTGCTACTGGTACTGCTACTTTCAATGTGGTTGGCAATGGAAATTTCACTACTTCTTTAGCTGTCGGTACTACCACTACTACTGCTTCATTAAATATCAGTAATACTGCTATTGGTGGTTCTTCTGTTGCTGCTTTCTTAAGTGGTAATAGTGGTTTGATGGGTTACATCAGTACCGTTGGTTGGGATAAATCTAGTGCTGATGATTATCAAAACTGGATGCTTCAAGCTAATAGTGGTGCTGCTACTGCTATTGATACTGGTTCCACTGTCACTTTCAATAATGGTGTTGGTATTTCTCTTGTTCAATCTGGATCAAGTATTACGATTAACAATACTTCTATTGGCACTACTTACAATTCCAATAACGGTATTACTAAAACTGTTGATAATATTTTTCAACTTGGTGGTGCTCTAACTCAAAATACTCGATTAAATATTGGTTCTACTGAGGTTATGTACCTGCAATATGCTAGTGGTAATGTGGGTATTGGGACTACCAGTCCAGGAGCGAAGTTGGAAGTTATTAGTAATGTAAATGAAAAAGCTGCCATTTTTCAAGGTAATGATTCATCTGGATATAATACTTGGTTTAAGAGTTCATCAGCTGGTTTTCTTATGGGACAATCTAATGCAAAAGCTATGATTCAAGGTGTAAACGCAGCTGGTAGTGCTTTTGGTGACGTTCTTATTAATCCAAATTCTGGCAACGTCGGTATTGGCACTACTAATCCTCTTGCTAAATTAACAGTTGCTTCAATAAATTCTACAACTCCAGCCTTCAATATTCTTAATGCCAACGGTACTGTTAATTTAGAAATTCGAGCCGACAGTGATGATACATCTCACAGTACCTTCGTTGGAGTTGGCGTTGGTAGAACCAATACCGCATCCTCTGGCAGTGGTTTTGGTTATCAAGCTTTATATTCCAATACTAGTGGTAGTAGTAATACCGCCTTTGGCTTCAAATCTCTCTATAGTAATGCCACTGGTAGTCAGAATGTTGCTGCTGGAACAATCTCTCTTTATAGTAATGTTAGTGGTAGTTACAACACTGCTATTGGTTTTTATTCACAACAAGCTAATACTAGTTCTAGTAACTCCAGCTTGGGTCATTATTCGCTTAGTGCCAATGTTAGCGGTAGCTATAATACTGCTTTAGGTACGTCTGCACTTCGTTCTGGTACCACTTTAAGTTCAAATATCGCTATTGGTTATCAGGCTGGCATGAATCTCACTTCTGGTTCCAATAATATTTTCATCGGTAATAGTAATGGTGCCACTGGTGCTTACAATGATCGTCTCTATATTGGTAATAATCAAAGTCCAATTATTTACGGTAATCTTTCTACTGGCAATGTCGGTATCGGCACCACTAATCCAACTCACAAACTCGAAGTTATTGGTAATGCTTCTTTTTCTACTAATCTTGAGGTTGGCGGCACTCTTACCACCACCACTCTTAAAGCTACTAATGCTCAAAATACTACTGTAGTTACAAATCTAAATGCTGATTTACTTGATGGCGTTAGCAGTACTTATTTTACTCGTCGAGCTTCAACCGAAAACAGTATGATTAGTTCCGATACTCGTAATAACAACTATGATCCAGACGATAGAGATGCCGGTTTATACGCTGATTTCAAAGCCAATACTACAGATGGTTTGTCTGATGGTGGTACCTACCATGGTGTTTTAACTTTTAGAAAATATGGGGCCACAACCGATATGTCTGGTGGTTACCCAATTCAGATCGCTTATACCGATAATGGTAACCTTTGGACCAGAATGGGAATAGGTGTCACCAACTGGGGATCATGGTACGAAAGTTGGAATTCTAATAATGATGGTTCAACTTCCACCCTAGATGCCGACTTATTAGATGGTATCGAAAGTACTGGTTTTGTTGGTGTTGGTTCTACTGGTAATTTCATTACTACTCTTACTAATGGAGTTGGTATCAGTATTACTGGTACTGGTGTTAGTCGTAATATTAACTTAGCTAATACTTCTGTCACTGCTGGTTCTTTTGGTTCTGGTACTTCTATTCCTACTTTCACTGTTGATGCTCAAGGACGATTAACTACTGCTGGTCAAGTGGCACTACCTGCTGGGACTGTCTACACTGCTGGCAACGGTATTACTTTAGGTACCGGAAATCAATTCAAATTAGGCAATGCTCTTACTGAAAATACTCGCTTAAACATTGGTTCTACTGAGGTTATGTATCTTCAGTTTACTTCTGGCAATGTAGGCATTGGGACAACCAGTCCAAACGAAAAATTGGAAATTTATTCCTTACAAACGGGTTCTAATACTCCCGGGCCTGGACTAATATTGTCCAGATATAGTGCTGCCACCATGAGAGCAGCCGGATTATTTGAATACTACGATGGGACTAATGAACTTTTAGCTTTTGGTTTATCTCAAGCAGCTACCCCCAACACCTTGGCCAATACCAAAATGGTTATCAGAAGTGATGGCAACGTTGGCGTTGGAACAATTAATCCAGGAAGTAAATTAAGTGTAATGGGAACAAATGGAACATCTGCATTAGTAACCATTTCAGACAGTGGTTATGCTGCAGTTGTTAATTCTTTATATTTACAAAATAATAATACTGCTGACAATAATGGAAATGCTATTTATATGGGATATGGAGGTACTATGGGTGGATATGGAGCAAGAATTCTTCAAACGGGATATGCTGCAAGTACAAGATCATCTGATTTATCATTTCAAATTCATAACGGTAACGCTGGAAACTTAGATTCATCTTGGAATACTCCTCTATTCATTCAAAGAAACACAGGTAATGTCGGCATCGGCACCACCAACCCAGCAAGTGAATTAGAAGTATATGCCGGCTCCGATAGTAGTCAAATACTTTGGGGTCAGGATATTAAAAATGAAGGAAATGCAAATTTAACTAATTATGGTGCTGGTCTAAAATTAAAAATAAGTAGTGAAGCAGGACCAAATGAATTAAATAAATGGGCTGGTATTGCGGCTGTAGCAGGTACTGGTTGGGCAAATAGAATAGATCTTTCTTTCTTTGTTAACCCTACTGCAGCTTCCTCTCCTGTTGAAAAAATGCGCATTACTGGCGATGGTAACGTCGGTATTGGCACCACTAATCCAACTAGTAAATTACATGTTGTTGGTAATGGAAATATCACTACTTCATTAGCAGTTGGTACTTCTCTTACTGTTGGTACTAATGGCTCTATTGGTGGTACTTTATCTGTTACTGGTCGATCAGCTCTTAATAATGTTGGTATTGCTGGTACTCTTAGTCTAACTGGTACTAATGTTACTTCTGTTGGTACTACTGCTCTCTTCATTGCTTCCAATGGCACCATTACTAAAAGAGCTTTAGGAGATCTAGCTTTCATGAACAATGCTTCCTTTGGTTGGGTTGCTAAAATTGGCGCTAATAATCTTTCCATAGGTAACGGTTCTACTCTTAGTTTCACTGGTCTCAATGGTCTTACCACTCTTGGTTCTGGAACTTCCATTACTTTTGGTCTTGGTGGTCTTCTATCTCAAAATACTGATATTGGTCTCTCTGGTTTCTCTTTAACCTTTTCTGATGCTGGGTCTACTTTTGCTTCTTTCTCTAGTGCCGGTAATACTTTTTATAACCCCACCGCTTTCCTTTCCAACGGTGATGTTTCCATTGCTTATGATTTGAATTTTACTAATTCAACTGGAGCCAATATTAACACCGCCGGCCCAATCGCCATCAATACCGGTGAAGTTTTTGGTTCCAGTAATTTAACCTTACAAACCTATAACGCTGGCAAAATAATTTTAAATTCTTCTAATCTTTGGACAGACGGCACCAATTTCGGTATCGGCACCACCAACCCTGGAGCAAAATTAGATATTGCTGGAGGTTCTATTTTGTTAGATGCTACCCAATCAATATACGGGAATAATGCCGGTGCTGGTTCGTATGGTGGTATAGAACTCTACAATGGTAGTACTGGTAATTTAACTCTTACAACAACATTCAGCACGGGTGATATTAATCTTTTACCAGGAACTTCTGGTTATGTCGGTATCGGCACCACTAATCCTCTTTACAATCTCCATGTTAACGGCAATGCTTTAATTTCAGGTAAATTTGGTGTTGGCGCTACTGGTACTGCTACTTTCAATGTTGTTGGTAATGGAAATATCACTACTTCATTAGCAGTTGGTACTTCTCTTAATGTAGTTGGAAATGTTAATGTTGGCGGTACCACTGTCATTAGTTCTTCTAAAATTCATTTAGCTGCCAATGGTACTGTTTCTGCTCCCGGATATTCTTTTATCACCGACACTGACACCGGCCTTTGGAGACCAACCACCAATAATTTATCTCTCTCAGTTGGTGCTGTCGACGCTTTAAGAATTCTAGCCTCTGGTTATGTCGGTATTGGCACCACTAATCCTCTTTACAATCTCCATGTTAACGGCAATGCTTTAATTTCAGGTAAATTTGGTGTTGGCGCTACTGGTACTGCTACTTTCAATGTTGTTGGTAATGGAAATATCACTACTTCATTAGCAGTTGGTACTTCTCTTAATGTAGTTGGAAATATTAATATTGGCGGTACCACTGTCATTAGTTCTTCTAAAATTCATTTAGCTGCCAATGGTACTGTTTCTGCTCCTGGATATTCTTTTATCACCGACACTGACACTGGCCTTTGGAGACCAACCACCAATAATTTATCTCTCTCAGTTGGTGCTGTCGAAGCTTTAAGAATTCTAGCCTCTGGTTATGTCGGTATCGGCAACACCAATCCTATCGAAAAACTTGACGTTGTTGGTAATATTAAAGCTAGTAATAATGTTATTGGTCAAAAATTCTTAGATGTTGGCGATACTCAATTTGGATTAGATTCAGCCAATGCCAGCACTACCAATAGTTCTCTTTCTCTTTCTTATATTGGTTCAATTAGATTTAATTATAACGACAATGGCAATCACATTACCGCTGGTGCTGCCTCAAGAATTCAAAATTTCACTAACGGTTTATTAATTGCTTCCAGTGGTACCACTACTGCCGGTACCGCTGTTACTGGTTGGGATAATCAATTATTTTTAAAAACCGGAGGTTATGTCGGTATCGGCACCACCAATCCAACAACTCTTCTCCATTTAGAAAAATCTGTTAGTGCTGGACTAGGTCCAGTTATAACTCTTAATAACAGTGCCACTATGGCTGTCGGTAACGCTACTGCCATTGAATTCCGCACTGGCAATCCTGGCTATAATTTCCCAACCGGAACCATCAAATCCTATACTGATTGGTCTGGGTTTGCCTCCCCATATGGTCATCTTCAATTTTCAACCAATGATTGGTCTAATGAAACTATTGCTATGACAATTGCTGAAGGCCATGTTGCCATTGGAACCACCGCCCATGATTATCCATTAAGTGTCTGGCAGTATAGTTCTGATTCTCCAGTTCTAGGATATAATTGGGGTCAATTTGGATTATTAGCCGAAAACAACAGTGGTTTAATTTCGGGTATTTTAACCAATGGAAGCGGTTTTATACAATCTCAAAATGTTGGTGGAACAGCTGTCGCTTATAATTTATCTCTACAACCAAGTGGTGGTTATGTCGGCATCGGCACCACTAATCCAACTAGTAAATTACATGTTATTGGCAATGGTAATATTTCTACTTCCCTCAATGTTGGCACCTCTCTTGTTGTTGGAACTAGTATTGAACTAACCGCTAGCAGTAATAGATCCCTCAGTTATTATGGCTCATTAGGTAATGGTTATTTCACTCAAATGCAAACCACTGCCACCGCTGGTTATGGAACTTATGGTCCAGTTACTAACGATTGGGCTTTATACAATCGTTTTTCTGGTGCCACCACCCGAGGTTGGATTTGGCAACTAGCCACCACTAATATTGCTGCTCTAAGTGGTAACGGTGATTTCCAAATTGCTGGTGAAATCAGTACTGTCGGTACTGGAAATAATTATTTCGCTGGCAAAGTCGGCATCGGCACCACCAATCCTTTGGAAAAATTAGAAGTTGCAGGAAATATAGCACTAAAAAGTTCTGGTGGCAGTTCTTATAACAACTTAGGTCAAATATTTTGGAGAAACACAGGTAACACTGCCAACAATGCCTCAATTTGGGTTAAAAGAGGAGCTGCAAATTATGGATCTGGTTCCATAATATTCGCTACTGCTAACGCCGACGCTGGAACAACTGATAGAATGATCATCACTGATACTGGCCTCGTCGGCATCGGCACCACCAATCCAGGAGCTAAATTGGACGTAAAAGGATCACAAAATAATACAATAACTTCTGTCAATGCAGTTGCAAAATTTTTAGGAGGTGACGCTGGTGTCCATATTGGTACTCTGGCTGGAGGTCCAACTTATGGATCTTGGCTACAAGCAATGAGAGAAAGCGATAATTTTACTTTTCCTTTAATGTTAAATCCTCTTGGTGGCAATGTCGGCATTGGAACTACTAATCCTCAATCAAATTTAGATATTTCCTCTAGTGGTCCTAACTTAAGATGGAGTTATAGTAATGAACCTACAAGCTATTACGCCAGATCAGCCTTCACTGCTAGTGGTTCTGGTGCTAATTTAACAAATCTAAGTTTTTATGTTAAATCATACCCAAATGCTGGAGAATCAATGGCTTTATCTCTTACTGGTAGTGGCAATGTCGGTGTCGGCACCGCTAGTCCTAATGCTACCTACGGTAAAATGGAAATAACCGGCGGTGCTCTTTATATCTCTGGTACTCCTTCCAGCCAATCAGCTGGTGGTATCAATGTTAAAGATGAAACCACAGCCAACATTTGGAACATTCATACCCATGCTGATCGTATTCGTGCCTTCAACGGTAGTACCGAATATACTTATGTTGCTCAAGGTGATGCTTTTACTATCGGCAGCTGGACAATCTCTCAATGTACTGTCTCTGGCGGTAACGGTGATGAATTATGTTTTACTCATGCCAATCGACAAATTGGTATGGATACTAATGGTCGACCTTTTTACTCTAGTAATTCTCCTGACTGGAGTTCTAGTACCAGCTGGCTTTCCGATCAACGACTTAAAGATGATGTTGTTAACATTGGACTTGGTTCTAGCTCCAACCCTAATATTGAAATTTTTGACAGTCTTTCCGTTCTTAATAGTCTTAATCCAGTCAGTTTCAATTGGAACCAAGCTTATGCTGACAAAGTTGGTATAACTAATCCTCAAGAGATGGCTCAACGACAATACGGTTTCATTGCCCAAGATGTTGAACAAATTCTTCCAAGTTTCGTTAATACTGGCAGCGATGGTTATAAGAGTATTAACTATATTGGTATGATTCCTTTAGCCATCCGTGGCATTCAAGAAGTTGATGCTAAAGTTACCAATCTCAATAAAGATCTTTCTATTACTGCTACTGGCGAAATTAATGTCAATTATAATGTTTCCGATGAAGTTCTCGCTTCTCTCGGTTACGATGGTGCCAAAAATGAAATCGAGGCAGCCACTTATTCTCTAACGGATACTCTTGGCGCTACTGTCACTCGCATGGGACAATTTGCCGAAATCGCTTCCGCTAAAATCAAAGCTGGTTTAATTTCCGCTACTAATATAGTTACTAAAAACTTAGTCGCTGAAAAAATTATTTCTCCAAAAGCCAACATTGACGAATTAACTGCTACCACTGCCACCATTTCCGGAACCTTAACAACTGACGAACTGATATCTGACAAACTGACAGCCCGCGAAGCGAGCGTATCTACTTTATATGCCGACAACATTATTTCCAAAGAAGGTTCTTTTGGTGATTTAATGACCGCCAAGGTTAGTTCTCTCCGCGATGAACTTAAAAAATTAATTTCTACAAACGAAGCCTCATCCTCTGCCATCACTGGCAGCTCAATTATGTCTCAATCTTCTGATTGGTCAATGAATATTGCCAGTGATTCGGCTAAAATAAACGGCGATCTCGCTCTTACTAATAATCTTGTTGTCGGTGCCAAACTTATGGTCCAAGGCGACACCGAACTTGGTAATGCCTTTGTCACTGGCACTTTCACTACTGGTGAAATTGCTATTAAAGATAATTTAATTGAAACTACCAACTCCGCTCTTTTCATTCAACCATCTTCTACTGGTTCTGTTCATATCATGGGCGACACTTTGGTTATTGCCGAAAATGGCGAAGTTGAAATCACCGGCAATCTTAAAGTCTCTGGCAGTTTAATGGCCAATTTAATTACTGCCGACGAAATCCAAACCAAAAAATTAACATCTGAAGAACTGATATCTGATAAACTGAAAATCTCAACTGATAGTGCTCAAACCATTATTGCTGAATCCGGTTTCGGTGCCATTGCTACCAGTTCTTCTCAATTAACCTCCAATGCCACCGCTGGCACTGCCACCCTTCCAGCCGGCAAAACTGAAATAATTATTAGTAATAATAAAATCACTCCAAATTCTATGGTTTATCTCACTCCAGTCGGTTCCACCAAAAACCAAGTTCCATACGTTAAATCCAAAGTTGTTTCTGAATCAGAATCCTCTTTTACTATTGCTTTAGACAACTATTTAGATCAAGACATTATTATTAACTGGTGGATTATTAACTAAAAGTTATTAAAATTAAGTATGGATTACACCCCCGATCAAATTGAAAAATTAAAATCCCTCGGCATTGACATCAAAGATTCAAATCAAAATAATGAATTTTTAAAAACTGAACAACTGACAACTGACAAACTGAAATCTAAATTGACTCTCCCAATTTTTCCTTTACTTTCCATCTCTGGTCTCACTCTTCTTTCTTTTTCCGGCCTAATTATTTTAAAAGGTCATTCTTCAACCGTTTTAACTGATCAACCGACATCTGATAAACTGAGATCTAACTCTCCTACTCCAACACAAGTACCTAAATCTATCCAACATTATCTTTTAACATCACAACAATTATTTACCCAAGCTCTTCAAAACCAAAAAGATCAATCATTAACCATCGATTTGCTCAATAAATCCATATTAGCTGCTACTGAAGCCATAAAAGAATTCCCAGACGACTATCGTGGCTACCAACAACGCGGTCGAATCTACCAGTCACTTACTGATTCACAACCTAAACTTATAGATCAATCTATATCTGATATTGCCGCTGCTCAAAAATTAAATCCTTCTTCTGCTGAAATAACTCACACCCTTGCTTCTCTCTATGCCAAAAAAGGCGATGCTCAAAATACTATTCTCTATTTAAATCAAACCGTCGCTCTTGAACCAACTAAAGCTCAAAATTTTTATGACTTAGCCAAGATTCAACAACAAGTCGGTCTTTTCCCTCAAGCATTAGAAACCTACAATCGCCTTATAAGTATTGTTACTGACTCCACTCAAAAAATTCAAGTTGAATCCGAAAAGTCAGCTCTTGAAAAACTTATTTCTCAAAATCCAAATCTTAAAAATACTTCCCCTTCGACAATCGATAATCTCCAACCAACAATCGCTCCAACCATCGACTCTCCTACTATTCAAGCTTTAGCTGATGGTGGTTTAATTGTCGCCGCTCCTGAAGAAGACACTTCTATTGCTGTCACCAACCAAACCGACTCTAATTCTCTCTCTGGTAATTCTGTTTTACCATCTAATCAAAAGGAAATTTCTATCTCTAATAGTCAACTTACTTCTACTTCCCAAGTCTATGTAACTGCAACAAAAGGTGGCAAAAATCAGAATCTCCAAGTCCTGAGCAAATCGAAGGAATCATTTACTGTCGGTCTCAGCTCTCCTATCAATGAAGACATTGAATTTAAGTGGTGGATAATCAATTAGTTTGTCAGACTATCAGTTCTTCAGATAGTCAGTTTTTAAGAAAATTAATAAAACTAGAAAGCATTTTACTTATTTCAATAGTTTGTTCATTTAGATTGATATATTCCTCTAATGAGAGATAATTTAAATCTTTTGATAAAAGTAAATGATATTTGGTCTCAGCGCAAGAACCTTTAGCTATATATAAAAATTGGATATATTCATTTTTAGTCTTTCTTTCATTTCCTTCGACGATATTAGTTGGAATTGAACTAGAAGACCTTTTAATCTGATCAACTAAAGAATATTTTTCTTCTTTTGGAAATTTTTTAGTTACTCTATAAATATCTAAAGTTAATTGATGAGCTTTTTGCCAAACCTTAAGTTGTTCAAATTTATTATCAATCATTGTGATAATGATAACACTTTTTTATCTGACTATCTGATCAACTGAATAGCTGAAAAACTAAATTCCCGGTGTTGGTTCCACTGTTGGTTCCACTGTTGGCTCAACTGCTGGTGGTTCTAATTCCTCACTTGGCACATTCACCTTCTCTTCAGGATTCACAGTTGGTAATGGTTCTGCTGTTTTCAAAGTCTCTGGTTGTTTTTGCTCAGCCTGTTGCTGTTTTAATAATTCTTGTTGTTGTTTAACAGCCTCAGCTAACTCTTTCTTCCAAACTTCCAATTCTTTAGAAGCAGTTTCGTAATCACCAGAATCAGTTGAAACCAGTTTTAAAGCTTGTTCTAATCTTGCTACGGCCACATCAATCTTCTTTAATTTATAAGCCGAATTTGCCCAGTTATACCAAGCATTAGCAAAATCGCTTTTATCAGTTACTGACTCTTCAAAAGCCCTATCAGCTTGCTCGTAATTCCCCGCTGCATAAAAAAGTCCACCCATATCCAAACTTAAAACTGGATTAACTGGATCCAAAATAATTGCTTGTTGATAAGCTTGATAACTCCAATCAGCTGCTCCATCAACCAACCCTACTAAAGATTTATAAATAGTTGCCAGACTGTACCAATATTCTGGATTTTTTTGATTCAAAGAAATTGCTGTTTTAGCCTCTCTTACTGCTTGTTGCACCAAGGTAGAAGCCTTTTCTTTTTCTGTATCAGTAATATCTTTATTACTTAATAAACTCTGTGCTAAAGCCAAATTTGTCTGTGAATATATTTTTCTATAACTGGCCAAATTTGGATTAACTCCGATTGCTTTAATTTGCAATTCATATGTTTTAAGACCATCGTTATTTGTCGCTGCTACTAATGATTGCCTCATATAAAAATCCCCTAAAAACATTTTACCCATCCAAAATCCACCAAAACCAACCCCAATAAAAATCACCACCGCCAACAAATAAGGCATTACGTTAAAATTATTTTCTCCCACATTCAAAATTAATTTACTTTCTTTATTTTCCAATACATCACTCGATAATAACCATGCTAATAAAAAGACTGACATTAAATCTAATTGTAAAAACAAAACTACTGCTAAAAATAAAACCACTTGCCAAAATTTAGTTGTCTTTTTCATTTTTAAAACTATCAGCACTAGATAAGTTACCAAAGCCAAACCAACAATCCCAAGTTCGGTCCAAATCTGTAAGATTCCCATTGATGACCCTGAAAAAACATTAGTCCAATATTTAGTCAAATTAAAACTAACTGGTCTAAACATATTAAAAGCCTCAGTGAAATTACCGATTCCCATTCCAAATATAGGCTTTGTTTTAAAAGCTTCCACTGCAATTACCCAGACACTATTTCCATCCATAATTCCCCATCCCAATTTGAAAATTCGATAAATATCCAACAAAAACAATAATCCAAAAAATACTACCGCCATTGCATCGGTCAAATAATTTATTACCTCAGCTTTTTCTTTTATTTTAGTTAACAATTTCTTTAACCAACCAAATATTAAAAAGGCAAATAAAATAATCTCTCCTACAATCGAACCAGCCAAAGACCAAGCCGCATTAATCGATAATAATGGATAAGTTTTAGGAATCAATAATGGCAATTTGCTTGCTGGCAACATAAACACAATCAAAGAAACTAATCCCATTATCAATCCTGATATTGTCAAAAATAAAAATTGTTTCTCTGTTTCTTCTTTATTGTTAACTTGAAGCCATACAAAAAATAACATAAAAAGCGAAGCAACCGTCCCCATCCCCATTGGCAACATTAAAGATTGCATTCTGACTCCAACATCTAATCTAAAAAATGATATTACACTCCAAATAACGTACACCAAAAATAACCAAAATAATTTATTTGTTTTTACTGTTTTTTCCTTAGTTGCTAATAATTTAATTGTCCATAATACCAATGCCAAAAATGCCATCACCATCAGACTTAAATTTTTACCAAAAGCAAAACTATCAAGAATTATCGGGATAAAAACAATTGGAAACAACAAAAAAACCGCTCTTAGATAATATTTGAGAATAGTATTCATAGTTCCAGCATAACAAAAGCCATTTTTTTTGACAATCTCCAAAACCCTCTTTTTCCCGCACATTCTCCTCCGCTAATTTAGTTTCTCAGTTTTTCAGATTATCAGTTCTCTACCTGACATACTGACATACTGACATACTGACATACTGACATACTGAGTATCTGACTATCTCAAAGCACTCAATGGATCAATATTTCCATTCGTTGTTCTAACTTCAAAATGCAAATGTGTTCCAGTTGAACGACCAGTACTTCCCATTATTCCTAATTTTTGGCCTTGTTTAACCACTTGTCCGGCTTTAACCACCATTGAATTATTTAACATATGGCCATACAAAGTGCTGTAACCATTTCCATGATTAACCACCACATAATTACCATAACCACCGCCATTCCAACCTGCAGTTGTAACTGTTCCGCCTTGAGCCGCCACAATTGTTGGATTGCTATGGTTGGCGATATCAACAGCCTTGTGATACCAAGAGAATCTTTGGGTAATAACACCTGAAGTTGGCCACATAAAGTTTCCTTCACCAACCACTCCTGGAATTGGTGCCACCGATCTGGCCGCATATCTGGCAGTATCAATAACCACTTCTTTTGGTTTAATACCATCTGGAATAATTAATTCTTGTCCTGCACTTAAAGCAAAAGTTTCATCGTTGCTGAAAGTATTAAAAGGATAATCAATGATGTTTTGAGCATCGACTTGATAAGCTTTAGCAATACTATAAATAGTTTCACCTCTTTTTACTTTATATCTCACCCCAGTCACTGGCAAAATTTTTAAAATTTGTTTTGGTTTAATTGCATCCACCGATTTAAGGTTGTTTTCCCACATAATCGTATCTATTGTCACCCCAAATTTCATTGCAATTGAAGATACAGTGTCTCCTTCAACTACTCTATATTCCGTTATTTCTCCCTTTGGTAAATCTGAAACTAAAGTATCTGCTCCGCTACTATCAGCCGCCATAATTAAATAAGTACTTCCTTCACCTTTATCACTATTATTAATTAAAGCCTCGAGCTGGCTAGAAAAAACTATTGTCAAAAAGGCCAAAATTGCCATACTGGCTCCAATAAAAGTCTGGGAAAATCTACCTCTTTGTCTATACATCATTTTTGAAGTCAACACTTTTAGAAATTCTGCCCAACCCAAAAAAGTTTTTCCAAATCCATTCAAAAACTCCCCCTGTGCTTTAAGGAATTCCCCCCACAACTTAATTTCATTATCAATATTATCTTTTAACACCGACATAGCCGTTTAATTATATCAATTAATTTGACGAAGATAGTATTTTTTCGAGCACAGCAAACGCGTGACGCGAAGCGGACAGCCCGAAGGTAGCGAGCACGATAAAAATATTATCGAGTCAAGTGACAATTTATTTTTTACCAATTTTATCCAAAAATTCCTGATTATTTTTAGTTTTGGCCATTTGCCCTAAAATCATTTCTGTTGTTTCTTCAGCTTTACCCAAAGCATCAAACATTCTACGAATTGAAATAATTTTTGCCATTACAGCTGGATCCAAAAGTAAATTTTCCATTCTGGTTCCCGATCTCAAGATATCAAAAGCTGGAAAAATTCTCCTTTCGGCTAAGTTTCTTTCCAATCTAAGTTCCATATTTCCAGTTCCTTTGAATTCTTCAAAAATCAATTCATCCATTTTTGAACCGGTATCTACTAGTGAAGTTCCAATAATAGTTAAAGAACCACCATTTTCAATTTTTCTAGCTGCTCCAAAAAATTTCTTTGAAGGATATAAAGCGGCTGGATCGAAACCTCCAGAAAGTGTTCTTCCTGAGGTCGGAATTGCTAAATTGTAGGCTCGAGCTAATCTGGTAATTGAATCAAAAACAACCACCACGTCTTTTCCCATTTCCACTAATCTTTTAGCTCTTTCCATGGCAATTTCCGCTGCTTTGGTTTGTTCTTCTGGTTTTTGATCAAAAGAAGAAGCAATCACTTCACCTTTGATAAATCTTTGCATATCGGTCACTTCTTCTGGTCTTTCTCCAACTAAAATAGCCATCAAGTGGACCTCTGGATAATTAATTGCCACTCCGGCTGCAATTTCTTTAAGTAAAGTAGTTTTACCTGCCTTAGGTGGCGACACCACCATTCCTCTTTGTCCAAATCCAATTGGCGAAAATAAATCAATAATTCTAGTTGAATAAACATCCGAAGCAGTTTCTAATTTAATCTGTTTTTGCGGATAAATAGGCACTAAATCTTTAAATTCTGGTCTATTTTGAACCTGAGCCAAATCTAAACCATTTACTTTATCAATTCTTGTCATTGCCCAATATTTTTCATTTTCTTTTGGTGCCTTAGCTGCTCCCAAAATCATATCCCCGGCTCTAAGTCCGTATCGTCTAATTTGCATCGATCCGATAAAAGCATCTCTATTATTAGGAATAAATTTTGGTCTCACAAATCCTTGACCATCCTGCATAATTTCTAATGCACCTTCAATAGTTTCAGTTTGGACTGGAGCTGGTGGAGCATAATGAACCTGTGGTCTTGGTGCTTGTTGAGGTTGATATTGTGGTCTTTGTATTTGTGGTTGTTGAACAGGCATGTCCTTCTGAAGCCCCGTAGGGGCGTAAGAAGATTTCACAAAACTAACCACATTATTATCTTTTGGCTTTATTTCAGTCTTAATAGGTTCATTTTTTTGCCCTCCATTTTCAAGGGAGGGTGTTTCTGCAACAGCAGAAACGGGTGGGTTTTGAACAATAACAGGTTCAACTACGATGACTTCATCGGTTTTTTTCTTTGGCATTTTGTTTGGGAAATTTATAATCAATAAAAATTATATAAATTAGCTGGAAAACAGCATAAAAACGGGAAATTTCTTTAATTCAAAGATAATTTTATCTGCTTTCCTGGTCATTGTCAAGTTTTTTTAATATTTAACTCTGAAGTCACAATTTTTAGTTTAAATAGGTCTAAATTTGAAGTTAAACGCCAAATTTTGCCTATTTACACTATACCGATTTATCGGTATTTTTACGTGCGACGCACATTCGCCGATTACATAAAAATTCGTGACAAAGAGTTAAACACAAAAAACATTTTAAGAATAAAGTTGAAAGTAGAAGACCTGCCCCCTCTTCTACTCTCAACCCTACTCTTAAAGCTAAACATCAAAAATTTAGCCTATAAATCCACCAAGGTTAATTTGACTTTTTTATCAAAAAACCTTATTTTAGATGTTGAAGAAACAACAATATACGTGTTCCACCTGCTTTGAGAATATCGATAATGTTGTTTCTTTTTTTTGTTAAATAGGTCTAAATTTGAATTCGCCGGCTGGCGAAGCCAAATTTTGCCTATTTATCAAACTCCGATGAGACTTAAGTCGAAATCGGAGTATAAGCCAATTTCCTACCTAAATCTTTCGAAACGAACAACTGTCGCCTCTCCAACATCTAATTGTCAAATTCGTTTCTTTAGCTAAAATCTTAAGTCGAAGACGACAAGATTTTGCCTAAAGACACGATACCGATTTATCGGTATAGCTACTACATCAAAATTAGTTTTCCTCTTAATTTACCCATCTCTTCAAACTGTTTCTTAGCCCAATTATCCTTACCTTTTTTACCGGATTTTTTCGCGCCTTTAGAAGAAAACATTTTTTTAATTAGTTGAAGCATTAATTTAGTATAACCTCCTTTTACCCCTTGTCTATATCCTATATTAATTTGCCTCTCTAAAAACACACATCCTATATTTTTTTATTTATAAAAATTAGGTTCATTTTCACCACTTTAATAAACATTTCAGTCATTGTGGAAAACTTGAGGAAAACTTTATTTAAATTGGTTTAAATTTGAAGATGCAATTTTTTGTGTCCTTGAACGTGAGCAACCACATTCACCAGACATAAAAAATTCGTATCGAGAATTTAAACAAAAAATCAAATTTACAAATTCTTTATTTCTTTGACATTCTTCATCTCCACTACTCTCCTTCCCATTGTCTCAGCTTCTTTTTGTCTCTTTTCCCAATTTCTTGTTTTCTTAACTTCTCCCAATAAACTCACCTCTCCTACCCAAACCGGAAGTGATTTTCTCCCCTCCTTGTCAAAGGAGGGGTTGGGGGTGGATTTGTAGCTACTCCACATTGCCGCCAACACTGCCAAATCCGCCGCTGTCTCTTCAATTTTTATTCCACCAGTCACTGATAAAAATACATCATATTTATAAAGCGGCATTCCTAAACTTTTTTGCGCAATGGCAATCATTAATTGGCCGCGATTATAATCAATCCCCGAAAAAATTCTTTTTGGCATTGGTGCAAAACTTTCTACCACCAAAGCTTGAATTTCCAACATCATTGGTCTGGTTCCCTCCATTGTCACTGTTATCGCCGACCCAATTTTATTTTCTCCATTTTCAATCAAATTAATTTCTTCAGACTTAATTTCCCTAAGTCCTTTTTCTTCCATTTTAAAAACTCCAACTTCGTCAGTTGGTCCGAATCGATTTTTAGTAGTTCGCAAAATTCTTAAGTCTCCATTTTTTTCTCCTTCAAAATAAAGAACTGTGTCCACCATATGTTCCAAAAGTTTCGGTCCAGCAATGTCCCCATCTTTCGTCACATGGCCCACAATAAAAATTGCCATCCCTTTTTTCTTAGCAATTTGAATTAATCTAAAAGTCGATTCTTTAATTTGCCCTACTGAACCAATTACCCCGGTCGCATTTTCACTGCTCATCACTTGAATCGAGTCCACTACCGCTATTTTGTACACATTTTTTGTTCGATCCAAAAATTCTTCTATTTCATCAATTGAATTTGTGCCTAAAATATCGAAATTATTAGCATTTAAACCTAGCCTTTTTACTCGGAGTCCAATTTGTTCGGCTGATTCTTCACCTGCCACATATAATCCACCTATCTTTCCAATTAATTGAGTCAATAAAGTGCTTTTTCCAATCCCTGGTTCACCCGCAAAAAGCACTGCCGATCCCTGAACAATTCCTTTACCCAAAACTCTATCAAACTCGGAAATACCCGTCGAAAATACACCACCATTTTCCTTTACCGATCCGAAGTCTTGACGAAGGACGGCCAAATTTTTCACCTCCAATTTTTCAAATGTACGGGTCGATCGATGTGTCGACCCTTTTATTGCCTTTCCTAAACTTTTTACTTCTTTTAATGTATTCCACTCTCCACAACTACTGCATTGCCCCATCCATTTTGAAAATTCATTACCGCAATTATTACATACAAAAATCATCTCTTTATTTTTCATTCCTAATTATACTAAATATAATATATTTAAATTAGAAGTTACGGAATTTAAATATTACTTACAAAGTAATAGAAAAATAAATTTTCTTCATTTCTAGGGCCTCTCACGCATTCACCACCAAAACCCCCCATTTTCAGGGGGATTTTATATATAAACAAAAACTACTGAGTTGTTTCTATTGGTAAACCAGCTTCTATATATTTTGAAAAAGACGGATTACCATCAACAATGGTTTGTAAAACAAAATAACCATCGCTTGTTAAAAAAGAATCTTTTTCCCAGAAAATTATTTTATTAACAACATCTGGAGTAAGTTGAGCTATTGTAGTATTCTCTTTCCAAACACCAACTGTATTTCCTTCTCCTTTATATTGCCAAATTTTTCCATCATTAGTCAATACACTATTACCATCAGCAAATCTAGCATAACCAGAACCAACAGCATTTCCAAAACCAGTTTCTTTTTCGTTTCCAGTACTAGTGCTATTATTAAATTTAAAAGTTACTGACTCACCATGTTTACCGCAATCATCTAATTTTCCATCCTTATCCCTTGGTACAAATAAATTTCCTTTCTTATCTTCACAAACCAAACTAACTTCATCGTTTCCCAAAATTCGATTAACTCCCACGACTGCAAATGCTAATAATAAAACTATTATTACTAACCCCAAATATTTGTTTTTGATTGTTTTTTCTTTCTTTATATTTTTCTTCTTTTTCATTTTAATAAAAATCAACTAATAACTAATATCAGTCTAGCACATCACCAAAAATCCCCCATTTCTGGGGGATCTTTTTTACAAATTACAAATTATTTGTAAATTACATTCTTCTTATTAGTTTCGACAATTCCCAAAGATATCTTTCTCTTTTGAACATCGATACTTTCAATGTAGACTTGAACTTTATCGCCTTCTTTTAAATTAATTCCACCAGTAAGTTTAGAAATATGAATTAATCCTTCAACTCCAGTTTCCAATTTAACTAAAGCTCCAAAGTTAGCCAATCTGACTACTTCACCATCAACTTCTTTATCTTTTGGATATTTTTCTTCAATAGTTGTCCATGGATCATCAGAAAGTCTTTTAATAGAAAATTGTAATCTTCCATCATCTTTATTAATTAATTTAATCTTAATTTTATCCTTAGCTTTAAACATTTGAGAAAGATCACTCACCTTTTCCCAAGAAATTTCGGAAATGTGAACTAATCCTTCAAGATTCAAAGGTTGGCCTTTATTATCGCAGTTAACTCTAACAAAGACACCAAAAGGTTCAACTCTCATAATGTCAGCATCAAAGACGTCGCCAACATCCAAATGTTCGATAGCTCCGACTTCTTCGCCGACTTTATCAGGTTCAGACACTAATCTTTCTGAAAAGACTAATCTATTTTTAGCTTGATCAACTTCCAAAACCTTAGTTTTGATTTTCTTACCCATCATTTTGTCTGGATCACCGTCATATTTGCTTCCAATTTGAGATCCAGGAATAAATCCAAAAAAACCAAATGGGGCTACAACAACTGCTCCGCCTCGGTTTAATTCCTTAGCAAAAACCGATACTTCGCCGCCGCTCTTTTCTTTTTCTTTAAAATAATTCCAACCATAACCGCTAGCAGCACCTCTAATTGAAGCCAAAATTTGTCCCTTATCATTTTCTGGAGATTTAATTTGCACTTCAATTTCATCATTAATTTTCAAATCAGCCACATAATCTTTAACAAATTCAAACTCTTTTCCTGTTACCACTGCATCAGTTTTACCGCCAACATCAATAAAAATTGCTTTATTTTTGATTGTCGTAATTTTCCCCTTAACTTCTTGTCCTTTTTTAAGACCAGTTAGTTGAACTCCTTCTAATTTCAAAAGATCCGCCATTGTTAAGGTAGCGTCACTTTTTTTGATTTTTTTATCTTTTTTTGCCATTTTTTTAAAAAAAATCTCCCAATTACTTGGGAGCTTTCGCGGGATTGGTTACCCCAAATAAATTATTAATATGTATTTAACTTATTGAATCGAAAATATGTTTAAATCCGAAATCACAATTTTTTATAATATTGAGCCTGCTACGCAGATCTCACCGATTATAAAAAATTTTGTGATGAGGTTTTAAACAACCTATCAATTTAGTTTCTGAATTCTGGCCACGACCTATCTTCAAGATCCCTTGCGGAAAGACTATTGTCAGCGCTAAAGAGTTTCACTTCTCTGTTCGAAATGGGAAGAGGTGGGTCCACTTCGCTCCAATGACCAGAGTTCAAAAACTAAATTTGATCGAAAATGTAATTATAATTTCTAATTTCTAAAATCTAAAGCTCTAGCGAACTAAAGCTCTAAAGTTCTTCTTCTTGGCCTCTAAATTGAGTTGCCCATTCAGCTTTTAATCCCAAATTTTGATTGGGGCTAAAAGCCAAACATATTGAAAAAGTTTCTTCAATCTTCTCTCTACTTAGCTTAAATCCTTTCAGATCTTCCACATGTAGAGTATTAACCGGTAGTCTCCCGGCGATTTTTCATTCCTTGCGGAACAACGATTCCTTATCTTAGGGTCAGTTTCCTGTTTGAGATGCTTTCAACAGTTATCTTATAGAAACGTAGCTACCCAGCGCTGCTCCTGACGGAACAACTGGCACACTAGAGGTTTCCTCATCCAGGTCCTCTCGTACTGTGGATGAATCCCTTCAAGAATCGAACGATTACTACGGATAGAGACCGAGCTGTCTCGCGACGCTCTGAACCCAACTAACGCAGCGCTTTAATGGGCGAACAGACCAACCCTTGGCCCCTTCTTCAGGGCCAGGATGCGCCAAGTCGACATCGAGGTGCCGAACCACGTCGTCAATATGAACTATCGGACGTGACTAGCCTGTTATCCCCAGAGTAGCTTTTATCCAGTAAGCCCGTGCCTATACCAAATAGGTCACGAGGATCACTAAAACCGTCTTTCGACCCTGATTCCAAAATCAAAATTGCTTGGAACGTCCCGAAGGACTTCGACTTGTAAGTCTCACAGTCAAGCCAACTTATGCTTTTACACTTATAGCCCGATTTCTTGCCGGACCAAGTTGACCTTTGTATACCCGCGTTATTCTTTTGCAGGTGCCTGCCCCAGGCAAACTAGCAACCATACACGGTCCTTCTCTAAGATTCATTAGAGTAAGTTAGACTCAAAAATAACAAAGGGAGGTGTTTCATTGTCGTCCGAAGACTTCCTCCTACGCTAAACAATCATTAGATTCTTGTCAATGTAAAGATCCAGTAAAGCTTCATGGGGTCTTTTTGTCCTGTAGTAATTAAACGGCATCTTCACCGCTCTTTCAATTTCACTGGATAGATGTTTAAGACAGTTACACGGTCGTTAAACCTTTCATACGTGTCGGAACTTACCCGACAAAGGACTTCGCTACCTTAGAACAGTTAGAGTTACTGCTGACGTTCACTAGGGCTTCAATCAAAAGCTCATTCCTTGCGGAAATCACTCTCTCATTTAACCTTCTAGCACCGGTCAGGTTTCAGCCCATATACATCCCCTTACGGGTTAGCATGGACCTGTGTTTGTGGTAAACAGTCGCCGTGTATTCTTTTGTTGTAGCCCGGGTGTTATCCCAGGCAGGGCATCTTGCATAGCTTACGCCCAGTTAATTTGCTGAGTTCCTTAAACATCTGTCTTCCAATCGTCTTAGTCTACTCGACTTATCCACCAGTGTCGGTTTTAGTACGAATTTCCTATGTTCTATTTGCGACGCTTTTCTCGGATACATGGATTCAATTCAGTTGCTCTAACTTGCGTTAAAACTTCTATTCATGCTTTGCGTTAAAACGAAAAGGCGGATTTTCCTACCCCTTCTAGCTAGACATTTAAAGGCCCAATTCACTAGGACCCTGAATCTTCCATACATCGTCACGCCCCAACTTAAAACGAACATAAGAAAGGACCGGAATATTAACCGGTTGTCCATCCACTACGCTCCCATTACAGAAGCCTCATGTTAGGATCGCCTAACCCTCAGACGAACAACGTAGCTGAGGAAACCTTGGATATTTCGACGTCAGAGGTTCTCACTCTGATTTCGTTACTCATGCCTGCATTCTCACTTCTAGCCGCTCCAGCCTGGCTTACGCCTTGACCTTCACCGCAACTAGAACGCTCTCCTACCACTTGTAAACAGATAAATCTGTTTACAAATCTCCACCTTCGGTACTATGTTTTAGCCTCGTTACATTTTTGGCGCGGTTTTTCGACCCCTTGCGGAGTCGATCAGTGAGCTATTACGCTTTCTTTAAAGGATGGCTGCTTCTGAGCCAACCTCCTGACTGTCTTAGAAAAACCACTTCCTTTTCCACTTAACATAGATTTAGAGACCTTAGATGAGAGTCCGGGGTCTTCCCCTTTTGCCGATCCAGCTTAGCCCGGATCGACTGACTGCCAAATTAAATTTACGGTATTCGGAGTTTGGTTAAACACCGTACCTTGCGGTACAAATGTTCATCCAGTAGCTCTACCCCCATAAATCAACACTTGACGCTATACCTAAATATATTTCGGAGAGAACCAGCTATCTCCGGTTTCGATTGGCATATTACCCCTAACCTCAAGTCATCCGATAACTTTGCAGCGTTAATCAGTTCGGGCCTCCCCAAAATTTTCATTTTGGTTCGCCCTGCTCAAGGTTAGCTCAACCGGTTTCGGGTTATATCCAGCTACCTAATCGCGCTATTGGCACTCGCTTTCGCTACGCCTCCCCTGGCTTAGCCAGGTTAAACTTGGTAACTAGAAACACTCGCAGGCTCATTCTTCAATAGGCACGACATCAGGGAACAAGTCCCCTTTGTCTGTTTGTTAGCAAATGGTTTCAGATCTATTTCATTCCCTTACTTAGGGTATTTTTCACCTTTCCCTCACGGTACTAGTTCACTATCGGTCTGCTAAAGTATTTAGCCTTGGAGGTTGGTCCCCCCAGATTCCCGCGACATTTCACGTGTCCCGCGGTACTTAGGTATCCGGTCAGACTTTACTTGATTTTAAAATACGAGGCTTTCACTCTCTTCGGCCGCCCATTCCATGGCGTTCTTATAATTTTTCAAGTCCTTATACCAGACCCTGCAACCCCACTTGCGTGGTTTAGGCTCATCCGTTTTCGCTCACCGCTACTAACGGAATCTCATACGATTTCTTTTTCTCCGGGTACTTAGATGTTTCAGTTCCCCGACTTACCATGCTCCAACTTGCGTTGTGCATCTCTGATATTTCGATCAGAGGGGTTTCCCCATTCGGATACTGTTGGATCACAGTCTGTTGACGACTCCCCAACACTTTTCGCAGTCTTCCGCGTCCTTCTTCGGCTTTAGCAACCAAGGCATCCACCATTTGCTTTATTAAAACTTTTCTCAATATTTGGCAACTCAATTTAGTTGCCAAGAATAAACGAAATTGAAATTAAATTACTTTCGATTCAATAAATTGTTAATGTACAAATACTTAGTTTAAGGAGATAAATTTCTTTGTCTCCTTATTTCTAACCATTTATTAGTGGATTTATCCACCGTAGCTTTATGCGTAGGTGGACCTGGGGAGAGTCGAACTCCCGACCTCCTCATTGCAAATGAGGCGCTATAACCAACTAAGCCACAGGCCCAAATGCTATCCTCTTTAAAGTACTGCTTTTGGTCATAAAAAAACCGAAAGCTCGGAGCTTTCGGTCAATATTCCATTTACAATTTACTTTCTTAAGCGGGCAATCCCCCTTTAATAAAGTTTTTATTGTTTTTTAGGTTGACTTTCAGCATCTCGATAAGTGGAAGTATTCTACCTAATTTGAACAGACACGTCAACAACTAAATATAGCTCAGTTTATCTCTAAAAGTTCGCTAGACAATAATTCATTTTGACGATAATATTAAGCCATGACTCAAATTCTTCAAATTATTCTCGACATGGTCAAAACCCATGGATCTTTATCTATGTTCATTGGCGGTATAGTTGAACAAATCATAGTTCCTATTCCATCCCCTATTATTACTATGTCCGGTGGCGCCTTTCTTGTTTCTCATAATGTTTCCATTTTTCAAGCTCTTTGGGAAATAATTTCCAAAGTTTCCCTTCCTTATTCCATTGGTGCCGTTATTGGTACCAGTATGGTTTTTTTAATCGCTTATTTTGGTGGTCGACCATTAGTTGATAAATTTGGTAAATATGTTGGTATTTCTTGGCCTTTAATTGAAAAAATTAGAGCCGATTTTCAAAAAACCATCAAAGATGAACTCTTTATTTTTATTGCTGTCATTATTCCCGTTGTCCCAGTTTCTTTAATGTCTGGTTTCTGTGGTGCTTTCCGCTTTAAACCAGCCAAATTTTATCCTATTATGTTTTTAGCCCTTATTGTTCGTGCCATTATTTTAGGCTTTATCGGTTTTCAAATGGGCGAAGCTTTTACTGGTCTAGCTCATGGTCTAGATAAAATCGAAAGTGTTCTCACTGTTGTCGGTGCTGGTCTAATTTTGGGATTCCTTTTTCTTAAACGAGAAAAATGGCTTAAAAAAAATAGCTAAAATTCCCAAACTTCACTATTTTCTCCTTCATAACCTAACGCCCAAAAACCAATTCCTCCCATCTGATTATTTTTTGCCAATTCAATTTTCCTGGTAATACTTTCCAAATTTTCAAAATAAATCTGGTGAATTACCCCATTTTCTTCAAAAGACATCCACGGTGTCATCGATTCCTCATCCCATTTAACCGCCATAGCTTTAGTGTCGGCAGTATCTATCATCTCTTTCATCCTTTTATACGAAGCCAAAGCCGACCAGCCTCTTTTAACCGCTGCCCCAAATTCATTGTTATAAGTTTTCCATTCATAACCATATAAGGGATATGCCAACACCATTTTAGTTTTGTCTAAACCAGAAATTCCTATTTTTTCTATCACTTCCAAAATACTTCTCTCTCCTACTGATGCCCTAATTGGTGCCACCGGTCCAGCAAAATCCACTCCTGGTCGATGAAAGTCATAAGCCATCACTATTAAATAATCAACTTCGGCCATTAATTTTAATAAATTCTCTTGATCACCTTTAATAATAGTATTGGCAAATACATCTAAACTGATTTCGCCTAAATTTTCTTCTTTTAATTTATTTAAAAAACCAACAATTTCTTCCGATAAAATTGCTGTTGGATTCCCCATATATTCAAAATCAACATTAACCCCATCAAACTTATTTGTTTTTAATAATTCAGCTAATTGATTAAGCAAGTTATCCTGGGCCTCCTCCGAAGCCATCAATTTATCAATATTTTCATCTTCAAATAATTTAATTCCCAAAATATTTTTACCTCCATTTTTCCAAATTAATTCTTTTTGTTTTAGATAATTTTCATTATTTATTTTTTTACTCTGAGTATCCCAGATCAAGTTTCCTTTTTCATCAATTTCTATTCCCAAAAATATCAAATGGCTAATTTCATCTGTATATTCAATTGTTTTACCAATATTCCAAGTAGGTAAAAAACCCACCACTTTCATGTTTTTTTTATGATTAACAACAGTTTTTTTATTGGACAATGGATTTAAAATCTCAATTTTATTATTCAAAAAACCCCATCCCAAAAACCCACCAACTAATATAAGAATCAATCCTAATCTTAAAATCCACTTCTTCATGTCTTTAATTCTAACAAAACAAAAACAATTTCTCCCTTTTATCAAAGGGAGATGCGTTCGCCAGCTGGCGAACGAGAGGGATTTTGTATCTGTGGGTGATGGAGGACTCGAACCTCCGACCCCCGTCTTATCAGGACGGTGCTCTAACCAACTGAGCTAATCACCCTCAAAAGTAAACCTATTTTAACAGTAACCTACTAAAATTAAAATACCCGTAAAAATAAAAAAATTCTCCCTTTGTTAAGGGGAGATGTCCCGCAGCAGCGGGACAGAGAGGATTATTTCTTTTTCAAAAACATTTCCACTACTAATTTAGCCACATTAATTCCCGTCGACTTTTCAAAACCCTGAAATTGGCATTGTCGGTTTACTTCCAATACAAAACTATTGTCATCATTGTCTTTCATAATATCTACTCCACAATAATCCAATCCACAAACTTTAGCCACCTTTTCCGCAATTTCTCTATCAGTTTCCGACAAATTCCATGCTTCAACATTTCCCCCCAAGCTAAAATTGCTTCTAAATTCATCACCGACTGCCGATCTTTTCATGGCCCCAATTGCCTTTCCGTCCAACACAATAATTCTCAAATCCCATCTGGTTGGTAAACATTTTTGCCACAAAAACATTCCAATATTCTTTTCATTAATTCTCTTTACAAACTTTCTAACTTCTTTTATAGATTCAAATTTCCTCACACTTTTACCTTGATAGCCCTTTTCATGCTTCGCAATAATTGGAAATTCCCAATCCCCAAAAGTCTCCCTTTCATCAAGGGGAGATGTCCGAAGGACAGAGGGGTTTTGAATTTGTTCTTTTGTATAAAATATTTTAGTCGGTACCACTGGAATATTGTTTTCTAGAAATAATCCATGTTGACTAATTTTTCCCATTCTGGTCCAATTCAAATATCCTGTATGATTGGCCGCAAACACTTCATTTTGTAAAAGTCTTATCGCCAAATTTCGACCCTCAGTATATTTTCCCGACACTGTTCCCGCCACTCTAAACCACATTCCCAAAGTATTTTCTCCATTAATTTCTTCTTCTCTAATCAAAACTTTGGTTTTCCCATTTTCCAAATTAAAAGTTAGATCTTTATAAAGCGATCTGTTTACCTCTACTCCCAGTTTTTTAGCTTCAGTCTCCAATCTATCTACCTCAAATTGGCTTTGTTTTAACGACATTGTAAATGTGACTATTTTTTTATTCATTTTTATATATTTAATTTATATTTCTCCCCTTCTTCAAGGGGAGATGTCGATTTATCGACAGAGGGGTTTTAAACTTACTAAAAATTTAACTATTTCTGCTGGTACATCAATTCCAGTTGCCTGCATAAAACCTTTAAATTGAGGTCCTTTATTAACTTCCCAAATTACTGGTTTTTTAAGATCAAAATCTCTAAAAGCCACATCCACTCCCGCCACTGCCAATCCGCAAACTTTCGCCGCCTTAACCGCTAATTGTTTAATTTCTTCCGGCAAATCAGCCACTTCTACTTTTCCCCCGGCCGAATAATTATTCTTAAATTCGGCCACCGATTGACTGCTTCTTTTCATCACTCCCAACACTTTTTCTCCCAAAACCAAAACTCTAAAATCACCATCATTAGGAATAAATTCTTGTAGCATATATCTTCGGCCCTCTTCAGTTTCACTTTTTCTCAAATCTCTAACTAATTTTTCCAATTGTTTTAAATTATCCGCCTTAAAAACTCTTGTTCCTCTATCTCCACCCGATCCTTTAATTATCACTGGCCAAGTGTAAGGGCAGACCGATGTGTCTGCCCGCATTTGTTCATACAAATACCACAAACTCCCATAAACCGTTTTTGGTACCTCTATTCCCGCTTCTTTCAAAGCCAACATTTGCCAAGCTTTACAAGCCATCGATGGTTTTCCACTTTCCACCAATGGATCAACTATGTACGGGCGACTCTTGTGGTCGCCCTTATTAATTTGATTAATAATAAGATCGACCTCTTCCCAATGTTTTCCGGTGGTTCTAAAAAATAACACATCATAATCATCGACTTTTTGAAAATCATCAAATTGTTTAATTCTGCTTTCGCCGACCAAATTTGGTCTTATTAAAATTTTGCTACTTTCCGTATCAAAGCAAATTTTATTATAAGAAATTAAATCCAATTTAACTCCCAATTTCTTTGCCGCCTTTTTCACCAACACCAAATGTTGACTAATTTTCCCTCCAAAAAACACTGCTATTTTGGTCATATTTTATATATTATTAATTTTTAATTCTTAATTATTAATTTATTTTCTCCCTTTGTTAAGGGGAGATGTCCCGCAACAGCGGGACAGAGAGGATTATTATTTTTTAGCACTAACCAAGAATCCTCCTAGATCCTTTCTACCTAATAAAAATTTAGTTCTCAATTTATCTCTATCCGCTACATTCACTGCCGTTATCACTTTTCTGCCATTAAGCCAAAAAGTAATCCCGATTACCGGTCGATCGTGATGTTTTCCCAAACTCGACTTATAATTTCGATAATATAAAATTCTATCTTTAGTTAATAAACCCAATTTTTCAGCCAAATTTCTATCAATCGAACTTCTAAATGCTCCAGTATCAACTTTAGCTCTAACATCCACCACTCTATGCTTTCCTTGCTTAAGAATCGGACTTTTTTGTAAAAGCGGTTTAAACCCTTTTGGAATTTTAACTTTAATTATTTCTATTGGTGCCACTGTTTGTTTTTTCTCTTTTTCTTCAACTTTTTCAAAAAAACTTTCTCCAAATAAATATTTAGCCAAAGTAACCGCATGATCAATACTTCGAACTGTTATCCCGTCAACTTTTTCTATTCTGGCTTTTAACCCCGCTTTATTACAAATTTGAATCGAAAGTCCCGGTCTGGCATTTACTTCCAGCACCATTGGCCCCTTCTCTTTATCCAAAACCACATCCACCCCCATAAATCCCAAAGTTGGAACCGCTTTTTGACAATTAATCGCCGTTTCTAATATTTCTCTCCAAAAAGGAATTTTAATTCCATTCACTTTTCTATTTTTTTTCTTACCAAAATCATAAATTCGATAGATTTCTTCTCCTTTTCCTTCAATTCCAAAAGTTGTAATTCCTGTTGCTAAATCAATCCCCAGTCCCATTGCCCCTTGTTGTAAATTAGCCTTACCTCCACTTTTTTCAGTCGGAATTCTAAACATCGCCATCACAGGCACATTGTTGTAAACAATCACTCTAATATCTGGAGTTCCTGACTTAGTCAACGATAAGAACATCGGATGAATTTTAATTCTTTCTTCAATCAATACTCTATCTGGCATAGTATGTAAACTATATTTTCCTGCCAAAATTTCCTCACACTGCATATTCAAATCGTAACTTTTTACAATTTCTCCATTCATTTTTTGCCATTCCCCAGCCCATTTTCCTCTTTTTCGAATAATTAAAATTCCATCTCCACCATAACCAGATTCCGGTTTTATTACAAAATTACCTTCCAAATCTTCCCATCTGAATTTAGCCAAATCTTGTTCTGTTTTGAATCTGGCTATCAGCTTTGGTACCGACACTCCAGCTTTAGAAATAATTCTTTTTGTTTTAAATTTACTATCAGCAATTGCCTTACCACTGGCACTATTTTTTCTCAAATAGACCTTATTTCTCTCATTTTTGGTCAAAAATTGTCGATATTTTCTTAAATTAAACATATTAATTAAATTAATTAAGGCCTCCCTTCTTCAAGGGAGGCTCCCGATTTATCGGGTGGTGGGTTTAGAACGTATCGCCCCTTTAAATCTTTTTATTTCTGTCAACCTTATTCCTGAATAATTTCCAATCAATAAATTTGCCACCAATACTACTAATATAACTAGTTCTGGATATCTCAAAACCAAATTTTGAACCGAACTAAAATTCATCAAGACTCCTCCACTAATAGCCAATACAATTGTTCCTATCATTAGATTTTTAGCCTCACTTTTACTTTTAACCAATTGTGTTCTCACAAATTCTTCTGCTAAAAGTATCATAAATAAGATTGGGAAAATAGAAATTGAACTAATATCAATCAAATCTACAAAACTAGTCAATAACATTAACCCAAAAACAGCCACCGAAATAAACATTAAATTAATGGCTCTAGCTGGCCAAAAATGAATCTTCAATTTTTTCAAAATAAAATCACCAACCAAAGAAATAATCAAAATTAAAGCAAAAAGTAATAATCCACCAAAGAAACCAGTTGCCAAAAAAGCCACTGCAATCATTGTTGGCATAAAAATTCCATAACCGGACAAACCCACCACATAATGCAAAAATGACACCAAAGTTGCAATTAATGGCAGTAATAAAAGTAAAACTATTGTATTAGTCGACACCCCTCTTTCAATCGCCAGTCTAATCATCCATCTCATACTATTCAAACCATTCCATTTTCCCACCTTATAATCAATTTTATTGCTTTTTGCTTCGGTAATATTGGTTATTGTTGGAATTGCTGTTGGAATTAAGGTTGCTGTCGGAGTTGCTGTTTTAGTTGGAAGAATCTTTACCGCCTTAGCTTCAATCGGTCTTGTGCCAAGTAATAAATACAAAACACCAAATACTATTAATAGTGGGGCGACTATTTTTTTCATATAACTTATTCTACTTTATAACTTGATAACTTGAAGAACTAATTTGTTGCGTATTATAACACCGTTTTTATTAAAAAAATTCTTAATTATTAATTCTTAATTATTAATTAAAATAAACCCTCTTTTTAAGCCTTAAATATAGTATAATTTTACAGAATGAAACAGTTGTTAGCCTTCAACATAGGCGAAATTAATCTTGGAACAGGTAAAAACCTAGAAACTACTTATGGAACTGGCGGTGTCAGCATTCTTGTTTCAGCTGTTCTTAAATATTCTCTAATGCTCGCCGGCATTATTCTCCTCTCTCTTTTGATTTTTGGCGGAATTACAGTTATAATGAACGCAGGCAAAGGTGATCCTAAAAAAGCCAGCCAAGGTAAATCGGCTATCACCAATGCCGCAATTGGATTTGCCGTTGTTTTTTTGGCTTATTCCATTATTAAAATAATCGAAGTTATTACTGGACTTAATATTTTAGAGTCAACCTTATAAAAATAAAAATATGATAGGAATTTTTGGAAACATTCAAGCTCCTAAAGCAATTCAGGATTTTGAAAATGCTGGCGGTGGTGGTGGTAATGGAATTTTCGTTTTTTTAAGTGCTATTTTTAAACTAGCTGGCACTATTGCCGGCATCTATTTCGTCATTCAAATTATTATTGCCGGTTATACTTATCTTTCTGCCAACGGTGACGAGAAAAAAACTGCTCAAGCTTGGGCCACTATTTGGCAAAGTCTTATTGGTATTGTTATTGTTGCCTCTGCCTTTGTCCTTACCAATACCATTGGTCATTGGCTCGGCTTAAACATTCTTAATCCAGAAATATAATTATGAACCAATTAACCAATAAATTATTAGCCTATCCTCTTACTGGTCCAGGTATCCAACCAAGCGATACAAATGTTGGATCAGCTCCTCAAATCGAAAACATTATTAGTGCCATCATCGGTATTATGACTATCATCGGTGTCATTTATTTTACTATCCAAATAATTTTAGCTGGTTTTACTATGATCGCTTCCCAAGGTGATCCAAAAGAACTTGAATCAGCCAAAAAACGATTAACCACAAATGTTATGGGTTTAGCCATCATTATCCTTGCCTATGGTCTCGGTGCTCTAATTGCCAATCTTCTTGGTATGAGTTCTGTTTTCAATTTACAAACATTTTTTAGTAAAACGATTGCTCAATAAAGATATGACTTTAATTCAACCAATCTACGCCCAAATAATTAATCCTGTTTTAACCAACAAAGATAACATAAATGTAAGTGAAAATCCCACTGGCTATATTAATAGTGCTATTCAAACAATAATTTCTGTTTTATTTGTTTTTGGTGTCATTTATTTTGTCTATCATTTTATTCTCGCTGGTTATCATATGATTTCTTCCATGGGTGATCCTAAAAAATATGAAGAAGCCCAACATGCCCTTCTTTATTCCCTAGTCGGTATTGTTATTATTTTCTCAGTTCTCGCTCTTCTTAAACTAGTTGGTTATATTTTTGGTATCGACGGACTAGGCACCTTAGAAATTAAATGGCCAACTATTTAAATTTACTGCTAAAATTAGTTAATAATTATTAAAATAAAAATGATTAAACAAATCAAAAATAAAATTCAGTTCGCTGCCATTGCCGCTCCAATCTATGCAGCTGACAGCCTAAAGTTAACTGCCGGAGACGGAACCTTTAAAAATCTCGAAGGTTTAACTGTCAATCGTATGGTTTCCGGTGCTATCAGCTTAGTTTTAATCGTCGTTTCTTTAATTTTCTTCTTTATTCTTGTCATTGGTGGTCTTAAATGGATTACTTCTGGTGGTGATGAAAAGAAAGTTGCTGCTGCTCGTGCTCAAATTACCAATGCTCTAATTGGTTTAGTCATTGTTTTCGCAGCTTGGGCCATAATGCAATTAATTGGAACAGTTTTTGGTATTAGCATCCTTGGTGATCTAACCATCAAACCTTTCTAATTTAAAATCAGATTGATTTTTAAACCCCTCCAAAACTGGAGGGGTTTTTCGTTAAAGGCTTCTCCCTTTGTTAAGGGGAGATGTCTCGCAGTAGCGAGACAGAGAGGATTTAATGTATAATTACACCATGAATTTACTCTCAAATATCCTCTCTCCCTCTCCAGTTTATGCCCAAGATGCTTGGAATAGCACCTGTTATAACCTCGACAGCAATGGTGACAAAATTGCCAATATTCAGGGTTTTGAATGTATTTTTGCTAATATTGCCCAAGTTATAGTCTATTTTGCTGGAATTGCCTTTTTTATTATGCTCCTCAAAGGTGGCTTTCTATATCTTACTTCTGGTGGTGATCCCAAAAAAACCGCCAAAGCTACTTCCACTCTCACCACCTCAGTTATTGGTCTAGTCGGTGTCATTCTTTCTTTCTTAATTATCAAATTTATTGGCAATTTTACTGGTGTTAATGTTTTTGATTTTATTATTCCCAGCTCTTCTACTACTCACACCAGTTCTTCTGGTGTAATTCATGGCGGTGGCGGTCGAGGTTTTTAATTTTCAACTGCTATAATTAATCATGTCTCTTAAATTAGCTTTTTATCGCCTAATTTTTGTTTTATTTTTTTTAATCATCCCTCTCTTTCAAGTCACTCCTATTTTTGCTGAAACTCCAACTCCAACTTACACTTGTAAATTCATAAAATACACCGACCCTAATATTCTTGCCATAATCTGGGCTTGGATTACTAGTCTTTTTGAAAAACCATACGATATCGACACAAATCGTAGCGAAATTATAAAAGCTGAAGATGTTTCAGATTTTGGTAATGTTGATTCTCCAGAATATAAGGAAAAACATGCCTATCCCGGTTCCAGATCTACTTTCAACAATACTCAATCCTGTCTTAAAGGCAAAATAATTAAAGATGTTCTCCTTGGTCAGGCCAACGATAAACCTATTGGCACTATTTGTTTAGATAACTCTGGTGGTTGCACCAACAAAACTATAAGCGATTTGGCCCTTTATCTCAATCAAACCAATCAACAATTTATCTGCGATCAAAATGAGGTTAAAATAAATACTCCTTCCGAACTTCTTGCCAAAATTAATCTCAAACCATCAATTCCTGATTATGAAATACCCTGTTACAGTGGAATTTATGATGATTTTTTCCTTACTCCAGTCAATAATATTTCTACTGACACCACCAATACCATTAAAATAATGGATCAACCAATTCCCTATCAAAATCAAGACCAAAATAAAACCATTACTAATCAAAAAGCCAAATTAAATAATTTCTTTTCATCTCAATCAAATCTTGATACCAATAAGGCTAATGGCCTTGAGGGTCTACGACCAGAGGGATGGTAATTTTTTATTAGTCCGTGCTAAAATTATTCAATGTCCATCGCTAATATTCTAAAAAAATTCAACTCCCGCGATACTCGTATTTTGCCAAGTATAAACACCCTAACTAAAATAATTTTTATTACTCTAATTGCCATTGCTGCCACCTTTTTTGTTAAAAATATTCTCGCTGCCAACAACATTATTAAACAAACCCAAGATGCTCAAACCAAAAGTAATAATGCCGAATCTTGGCAATTAAATTCTTGGAATACTAATACTGTTAATCTTCTTACTACCCTAACTGGACCACTTCCTTTTAAGGAAGATGGCACTATTGATGAATCAAAATATCAATTATCTGGTCTTCTTGGCACTTCCACTAAAATGGCTACTGCCTTTTATCAACCCCAAGCTTCTGGAGTTGAATATATTGCTCAAGTTAAAAATAATTTTCTAGGCAAACCAACCTACGCTCAAGGAGTTGCTTTTAAATCTGGTGAAAGTCTTCAACCATTACTTCCCTTGTGGAAAATTTTAAGAAATATTGTTTACGCTCTATCTTCACTTGTATTCATCGTCATTGGCGTAATGATTATGCTTCGAGTTAAAATCAGTCCTCAAGCTGTTATTACTATTCAAAATTCCATTCCAAAACTGGTTACATCCCTTATTTTGGTCACTTTTTCTTACGCCATCGCTGGTTTAATTATCGATTTAAGTTATTGGATTCAAGGTATGGTTCTTATGATCTTTTTCTCCGCTAAAGGAATAGGCTTAGATTCTGCTCTTTTCACCGGAGCCAAATGGTCTAATCTTATTCCAGTGGATTCCATTACCGGAACCAGTTTTATCTATAACTTTAAACATTTAGCTACTGCCGATTTTGTTACCCTTTCCACTTTAGCCAACGCTACTGTTCCTGGTGGATCAATGCTAGCTCTTGGTGGACTTGTTGGTCAAGTAGTTTTAGGCACCATAATTGGTGGTGTGGGTGGCCTTTTAGGCAGTGGTGCTGGTTGGGCTTTAAATTGGGGTGGTGGTGCAGTTGGTTGGTTAGTTGGTGCTGTTGGCGGACTTATTTTTATGATTGTTTTATTTATCTTAATCGCCATTTGGTTAATAAAATTATTCTTCGGCCTTCTCACTGCCTATGTCACCATTATTATTCAAATAATTACCGCTCCTATTATGATTGGTATAGGAGCTTTTCCTAACAGTAAGATTGGCTTTTCTTCTTGGTTAATGGATTTAGTTTCCAAAGTTGCTGTTTTCCCTGTTGTCTTAATAGCTGTTGTTTTCATTAATTATATTATCGACAATGTTGCTGGAATGGATCTTTGGCGACCATCATTATTAAACACTGGCGCTCTTGGTGGTGGAGCTGTAATTAGAGCCGCTATTGGTCTCGCTGGTCTTGCTATGATCTCCAAACTTCCAACTCTTGTTCCTGAAGCCATATTTATGCTCAAACCATCTGCCTTTGGCAAGGCTATTGGTGAAAATCTTACTAATAATGCTGTTGTTAAAACCGGAGGTGCGTTCGGAAAAGAAATCCTTTCTTCTGGAGCCGGCAGGGTTACAAATACTATCTCGTCAAAAATGAAAAATGAAAATAAAAACAGTAGTTCCGGAAGACCAGGTGGTCCACCTCCAAGTTTTGATGATGGCGGTGGAATTTAAACAATACCTTTAAATTTATTCAGAACAATAAAAATCATCTAATTTATCTTTTTCTCTTCATCTTAAACATATCTCCCACAACATCAGCCATAAAATCGACTGCAAAATATTTTTTAAGATTAATAGCTTTTGCCATCCAATCCCATTCCTCTTTTGTTAAAAAGTATTCAGCTGGTTGACCTTTCAAAGTAAGACTTTCCTTTGTAAGAATTCTTTTAAGACTCGAAATATGATCTGAGTCCCACAAGTTATTCCTATTCATCATTTGTGATTGCAATAAGCCGGCTACCCAAAAAACCCTTAAACTTTTTTTATTTTTACTATCAAGTTTATTAAATAAGTCGATTTTACTCCTAAAATAATCTATATCCACAATTTCCTCTGGTTTTTCAAGCTTTTTACTCAAAAGTAATTCTTTTAGTGCTCCTGTTTTTTTACCAACAATAACACTATGGTAGGTATAAAAATCTTTCTTACCTTCAAGGTAGTCTAAATTATTTCTAATAATATCAGCCGAAATTGGTTTGTCTGGATCGTTGATTCCAGAAAAATTTCTTAGCCAACCGGGAGTCAAACTTTTAATCCATCCTCTATGCACGTCAGGTCCAGAATTTTTAGTTTTTCCAGGCCTTGCATCATCTTCTCTAAAACGACCAAATTGTATTGCTTCAGAAAATTCATCACCATTAACAAATCCTACATTAACCACTGAACTTTCACCCGATGCTATAAACATTTTTTCTGCCAATTGTAAAGCCTTCCTTGCTTTTTCACCACCACCAAGTTCTTTAATCATGTAATCAAATACAATTCCTTTGTCTTCCTCTTTGGGATCATATTCATAATTAATATATTTTTTACCAAAAAAAGAATCACTTGTAATTGCTGGATCTTTATCATCCTTGGTCCTAATAAATTTATAACCAATTTTCTCCTCACTTACTCCAGCTTTTCTTAATATCTGTTGATAATTAAAATTTGCTTCTTGTAGTAAATTCCACGCTTTCGTAAAATCTAAATCTTTATTGTTATCAAAAAAGAACCTCATTACTTCTCTTGTTAAAAATCTGTCATGTTCTCCAAGTTTTTCTAATATATTAGGTATACTATTATTACTTCTTTCAGATAAACCACCACTAGCCTTGGCCATATAAAAAGCTGTATCGTGCAAAGCCAGTCTTGCTCTTATTTCATCTCCAATATCCTTAAATTCTTTTTTGCCTACTTTGTCAACAATTTTTTTATTTAAAATATAATTTAATAATCTTGTTGTCTCGCCTGAAATATTTATATCGTCGCTAGAATAGTTTGAATTTTCTAAATAATCTAACAATTCCCTACTATAAGCTAATACCTGTTCACTATTATCGAAATCTAAACCTTTTATTTCATTTCTAATGTCCTCGTAATTATCACCTTCATTTTTTTCACCATTTTGGTCATTTTCTTTTCTTTTAGGATTTATATCTTTTACCCCTTCAGTTAATTTTTCCGCCGCTTCATTTATTTTTTTTATTCCCTCAAGTAATTCCCTGTTTTCAACTGCACTAGTTTTTTCTCCATATTTCAAACTAGATACATATTTCACTGTAGCAGCATAAGCATCCATTTCTTTCTTATTTAAAACATTTGGTTTAATTTTTTTTAAATTATCATAAGCTTGACCAGCCGCTTCTTCCAAACCACCATTCTTTCCATATTCGCTATTCTTAATAAAATCAAGATATTCCATAGTAGTAGTAATTTCATTTCTCTTTTCCTCTGTTCCAAAATTACTTCTAAATTTTTCTGCTACCATAAAAGAAAAACTCTGATTTTCTTCATTACTTTTATCCCTACCGCTAAACCGTGCCCATGATAGTTGTTTTTCAATTGAAGACGAACCAGCTATTACTATTTCTTTTCTCCCAGATTCTACTATTGATTCATAAAATGCTGTTGCCAATATATCTAACTTTTCTTTAGCAATTTCTGAATTATATCCTGGTGCTTGTGTCCTGTTAAATAAGTCATCTACTGTCTCCACGCCTTGCAAACCAAAACTCATTATTAATTCTCTTTCTTTATTATCAATGTCATTTTGACCAGGTGAATCATAATCATGTCCTCGAAAAATAAGATTATCAGCTTTTACTAAACCTTTTATCCGGTTAACTTCACTCCTATTTTTATCTATATTTGGAAAGCTTTCTCCATTTTCTGCTGGCATATGCCCCAATTATACCTTCCCCCACTTTTTTCTGCAATCTACAACCTTAATTAAATTCTCCCCTTCATCAAGGGGAGATCCGGCTCGTGCCGAGCGGGGTTTTATAGTACAATTTATTCATGTCTTCTCTTCTACCAACTTCCAATATTTCTTCCATCGAAAACCATGTCCGTTCTTATCGTTCCGCCTTAAAATCAAATCTCGAAGTCACCGTTCATTCTCTTTCCGCTTCCCATCTTAAAATGCATTCTCTTCTTCATCCTCTCGGTGCCAATCAAAGAGAAGTCGATTTTTCTGCTTTAGTTTATTCCCTTGACCGTCTTCCCAAAATTATTGATGAAAGTGAAAAAATAATTCTCGCTCAAAGTCCTGAAATTTTTGAAGAAGCTGGCTATAAAAATGTGGCTAATTGGAAAAGAGTTGAGTCTAAAAGTCGCCGTCGAGTCGCCCATTTTAATTCTCAAAAAAATATTCTTGCCTATTTCATTGCTTCTGTTTCCGACATCGACGACATTGTTAACATACTAATCACCCTTCAAACCGAATGGAATAAATTTAATCAGCTTTTTCATAAACATTATTCTCTCTATTCTCTATTTAAATCCGACCTTGCATCTCAAAAATTTTTCCAAAAATTTAAAGTCACCCCAAAAGAATGGCAAAATTTTATTTCCTCTCTTGGTCCAAATTGGGACAAAAAACTCAAAAAAATCTATAAATCCCAACTCAATTTAAAAATTCAACTTCTTTCCGCTTCTTGGTTAAATTACACTAAATCTACTCAAAAATGGTGGAAAAATATTGCCACCACTGTCTCCCCTGCTTTTCATATTTCTCATCAGGAAATTTATTTTGTCTCTAGTAATAATCACAGTCTACTAAATGCTTTCACTGGTTTCCCCTTAGCTCATCAATTTGAAATTTTATCTCATCTAAAAATCGAACACCCCTCTCTTTATCAAACTTGGACTCAAATTCAATCTAAAGAATCTCTCTTAAATCCAAATGATTTTATTTATTTTGCTTCCAAATATTTTCTTTCCCATCCCGAAGTTAAAGAAGACTATCAAGCTCTCCAAAAAAAATTAGGCATTTTAACCATTCCCAATGCCAATTATCTCGATCTTACTGTTCAAATTTTTCCCGTCAAAAATTTAGTTAAATCAGCCCATATTGATCCTCGTTTAAAAATCAAAAATCATCTAAAAATCAACCAGTCTGATGCTTTAATTTTTAACATTGACTATCCTTTGGGTTTTTCTGCCTACCATGTTCTTACTGAAATTATGGAGAATGTCAAAAATATTAAAGGTGTTTATATCCTCGGCAAAGCCGCTATTCTTAATGGTGAAATTGGCGACATTCAAATCCCTCGATTAGTTTTTGACGAACACACCCAAAATTCTTATCTCTTTAAAAATTGTTTTAGCGATAATTTTCCTTACATCAATAATCAAGGCTCAATTTTAACCAACCAAAAAGCCGTTTCTGTTCTTGGCACTTTTTTGGAAAACAAAGCTCTCTTAAATTTTTATTTCAAAAACAATATCACTGTCATCGAAATGGAATCTGGCCCCTATCTCAGTGCCATTACTGAAAGCTGTTACGATCAGCAGGCTCCCAAGGGTACCATTGTTGACTTAAATAATTGTCCTTTCGATTTAGGAATTATCAATTACACCTCCGACACTCCCTATTCCAGTCTTCAAAATCTTGGCGACAGTAATCTCGGTATCAACGGCATCGAGCCAGTCACTCTCGGCAGCCTCGCCATCCTCCAGCGCATCATTAACCTCGAAGAACAAAAATAATATTTATTTTGGCGAAGATAATATTTTTCCGCGCGCAAGCCGCTGAGGTGCACTACCGAAAGGTGCGAGCACGATAAAAATGTTATCGAGCTAAAAAATAAATTATTTAATTAATTATTCAAATTTTTCCCAAACATATTCATCTTTACCCAATCCTGCGGTCAATTTTATTTTGTCCCCTGGCAATAATTTATTTTCAATAATCGCTTTTCCAATTAAATCTCCCAATATTAATTCCACAATTCTTCTCATTGGTCTGGCTCCAAATTCCACATTAAATCCTTCCTTGGCCACTTTTTCAGCCACCTTCTCATCGAAATTGATATTAATATTTTTCTTTAATAAATTATCTTGCAATTCTTTCAACATTAATTTGGCAATTATTATTAAACTGTCTTCTTCCAATGGTTCAAACACCACCACTCCATCAAATCTGTTTAAAAATTCTGGTGAAAATATTCCTTCTTTCTGAACAAAATCAATTACCCTTTTTTGCAGTTCTTCACCTCTTATTCCATTCATCACCTGTTTTCTTATAAACTTTGCTGCTGCATTCGATGTTGCCACCACGAATAAATGTCGACATATAACCTTATTTCCCTTAGCATCATTAATATAACCCTCATCCAGCATTGTCAAAAACAAATTATAAATTTCTGGTGGAGATTTTTCGATTTCATCCAATAAAAGTAAATTAGCTGGCTTATTTTTAATTTCTGTCGTCATTATTCCTGGCTGATTTTTATCGACCGATCCCACCAACCTCGTCAAACCTTCAACTCCCACATACTCCGCCATATCAAATCTTAAAATATTTTTTCTTGAACCATAATAAACATCGGCCAACACTTTTGCTGTCTGGGTTTTTCCTACCCCTGTTGGTCCTAAAAACAAAAATGATCCCACTGGTCTATCTTCATTTTTAACCGCCGCCACCCTGCTTCTTAAACTTCTTGCAATCAAATCTATAGCCACTTTTTGACCAACTAATTCCTTACCAATAATTTCCTCTAATTTTCCCAATTTTTCTTTTTCGACTTCTGTCAATCTATTTACCGATATTCCTGTTTTTTCCGATAACGTTTTATTAACCTCATCTATTGTTACCAAGCTTCCATCCAAAACCTCATTCATTGCTACCTGTTCCATTAATTCCAATGCTTTTTCCGGAAAAGGTGTCTCTGTAATATATTTATCGCTTCCCTCTAATATTTGATTTAAAGCTTGTACCGAAAACTTAATCTTCATTGAAGACTCCACTTCAGTAGTTGCCTGCATTAGGATCGCCATCGCCTCATCTTTACTTGGAGGTAGAACTTCAACCACTTCAAAATTCTTTAAAATTCTTTGGTCATTAGCTAAAAATCTTTCATATTCCACTCTTCCTACCACTGAAATCATTTTAATTTTTTTTCTATCCAAGGCCGAATTTATCACATCAACATAATCATTTCCTTCAAAATCAGCATTTGTAATTCTAAATAAATCTTTAACTACTAAAATAATATTTCCTGCTGCCTCCGCTTCTCTTATTAAATCACTTAAAACTTTTTTCTTCGAATCTTTATCCCTGTTTCCCGCCATTGCCATTTGGTAATTAAGTAAAATCAATTTTTTATATGCCAAATTTGTTCCCAATTTACCAGTGATTGCTCTCTCTGCAAATTCATAAACCACTGTCATTTTTCCTACTCCCGGATCTCCCACCACTAAAATGTTTTTTCCTCCATTAATCACTTTTTCCATTCTTTTAATAATTGCTTCTCTGCCTATTAAATGGTTGGAAAAACTTTTTTTTAAGCCTAAATCTTCGCTGTGCTTATCCAAATTTGGAGTATAACCAAACAATAATCCCCAGCCTATTCCTGGTCTTCCTAAAGACCACTTTTCTTGTTCACTTTCACTCCAGAATAATTGCCTTTTATCCCACCACTTCGCCGCCAAAATCATATCATTTTTATTCATCTCTAATCTTTGAAACATTGCTTCCACTTTATTATCTTTTGCTAAAAACCAATCTATTACTTTTTCCAAACTACTTCCGTCAAAATCAACCAAATCTTCCTTTTTTATCTTAACCGACATCACAATTTCCTCTATATTTTTTTCCATTCTGCCTCTAATAAATTTACCCATTTCGCTTTCAAAAATTATTTTATTTGTATTTTCCGGATTATTTTTTATTTTTTGACTTAAGTTATTTAATACATTCTCCGATCTTTTATGATCTCTTTCGTAATATCCCCAGCCAAAAAATGGTACTAACCACCAAACAAAAAAGAAAACAATTGAAAAGGCTAAATATAAAATCGCTCCCGTCAAAGAAAAAATTATTAATCCCAATCTTACAATTGTCCCAATCATCACTGAAATCATATTGAAAGATAAATTTTCAAAAAATTTACCAATATCAAAACCAGTATCACTATCGACTGTTAATCTTTTCCATGGGGCCAATAAAGTCTTAATTAATATCCCAAATGAAAAAAAATGAAATAGTTTTTTTAAATTTAACCAAACGCGTTTCCAATACCATCTCCATCCACTTAAATAATGCCACATGATAAATTCCATACCTGATAATATCATTTTTTTAAGGCTATCTCACCCATTATCAATCTCGAAGAACCAAAATCCCTTTATTTTTAAACCCACCCTACCCTCCCTTGAAAAGGGAGGGCTATAATTAATTGTGAGAAATATTGCACCATACGAAGCCAGAACTCAAATAGGTAATTTTAAATATCTTGAAGATCTTAGAAATTTATCCAGAGATAATCGAAAAAATCCAACCATATCTGAAAAAATATTTTGGGAATTATTAAGTTATAAAAAATTAAAACTAAAATTTCTTAGACAAAAACCAATTGGTAGATTTATTTTAGATTTTTACTGCTCTAAATTATTATTATGTATTGAAATTGATGGTGATTCACATAATAAAAAACAATTTCAAGATAAAAATAGAGATTTATACCTAGAACAAAGAAAGATAAAAACCGTTAGATTTAAAAATGAAGAAATTGTAAATGAAATTGAAAAAGTAAAAGAAAATTTATCTAAAATAATTTCCGAAAGAAAACAAGAACTAAAGTTTTAAGCCCTCCCTTTTCAAGGGAGGGTGGTTGAAGACCGGGTGGGTTTTACTTAAGTATCTCTTCAAACTCTTCCTGATTTAAACTTTCTTTTTCCATTAAAGCTTTAGCCACTGCTTCTAGTTTTATTTTATTTTCTTTTAATACCTTTTTGGCTTCAGTAAAAGCTGTATCGACAAATTTTTTAATTTCTTCGTCAACTTTTTCCTGCATATTATCAGAAATTTTGGCTGGTTCCATATAAGCCTTACCCCAATCACCAATATCAATTTGTGGTCCCAAATTAATTGGTCCCAATTCCGACATTCCCCATTCCACCACCATATTTCTGGCCATATTAGTGGCGTTCGAAATATCCGATGATGCCCCAGTGGTAATATCGTTAAAAATAAGTTCTTCTGCTGCTCTGCCCCCCATTGCCATGGCCATTTGCTTAATTAATTTACTTTTAGTGTAATGAATTACATCCTTTTGCGGTGGTACCAAAGTGAAACCCAAGGCTGAGCCTCGAGAAATAATCGAAATCTTCGACACTGGATCTAATTCTTCTACATAATTTACAATTGCATGTCCAGCTTCATGATAAGCCGTCATTAATTTATCTTCATCACTTTGCGATCTTTTCTTTTCTGCTCCCAGTTTTACTTTTAAACTAGCATCATCAATATCTTTCATATTAATTTTAGTTTTGTTAAATCTAGCTGCCCCAATTGCTGCTTCATTTAACATATTTTCCAATTCTGCTCCCGAAAATCCGACTGTCGATTTTGCCACTAAATCCCAATTTACATCTTCATCAAAAGGTTTACCTCTGGCATGAATTTTCAAAATTTCTTTTCTAGCTTCCAAGTCTGGTAATTCCAAAACTACTCTTCGATCGAATCGGCCCGGCCTAAGTAAGGCTGGATCCAACAAATCTCCTCTATTAGTTGCTGCCAATACTACCACGGCTGTATTTGCTTCAAATCCATCCATTTCTACTAAAATTTGGTTTAATGTTTGTTCTCTTTCTCCATGACCCCCATCCATTCCTCCTCTAATTCGGCCGATTGCATCAATTTCATCAATAAAAATAATTGCTTTCCCGGCTTTTTTAGCTGTTCCAAACAAATCTCGAACACGACTAGCTCCAACTCCAACTAACATTTCCATAAATTCAGATCCAGCCATTGAATAAAATGGTACTCCAGCCTCACCCGCCACTGCTTTTGCCAATAAAGTCTTACCAACTCCGCTTGGTCCCACTAAAAGCACTCCCTTGGGCGCTCTTGCTCCCATTTTGTGATATTTTTCTGGGTGTTTCAAAAAGTCCACCACTTCTACCAAATCATTTTTGGCTTCTTCTACTCCAGCCACATCTTTAAAAGTTAAACTCTGTTTTCCTTTAATAAAAAGCTTGGCTGTTGATTTTCCAAAACCAAATACCCCACCACCAGCTCCACCGCTTTGTTTTTTAAATAGCCACAAAATAAAAAGTATTGGTAAACCAAAAGACAAGAACAAGGTTAAAATTTCTCCCACCATTTTCCAACCAGTCCTGTTTTCAATCTGTAAACTAATTTTTGACAAATCAACTCCTTCTTTTTGTAAAATCTCTGTCATTGAAATTGATGTTTCTTTCGAAGCTACCATTATTTTATCTCCGCTCTTTAAAGTTGCCATTATTTGATTATCAGCCACCACAATTTTTGACACTTCATCCTTTTTAGCCGCTGTAATTACCTCAGAAATAGACACCGAAGACACTGTTTTTGGTAATAAAACTTGAACTAAAGTTGATAAAATCCAATAACCCAAAATCAAATAGATAACTAGTTTTACAATTTGTTTTGGTCCAATTTCAATTCTTTTGATCTTCACTCCTGGTGGCAATTTATCCAACAATTCCTTAGGTATCGCATTTTTTTTCTCAGTCTTTTTTGCTTCCGTTTTATTTTTATCTAATCCTAATTTTTTCTTTAAGTCTTCAAAAATTTTCATCCTATCATTATACCATCAAAGCTAAACCCAATTAATATAAATAAATAATTTTTAAAATTTGGCGCAGATAGTATTTTTCCGCGCACAGCGAACGCGTGACGCAAAGCGGACAGCCCGAAGGTAGCGAGCACGGCAAAAATATTATCAAGCCAAACCATAATCTCCGTAAATTAACCGTTTTTATTCCGCAACCGAATAAGGATTTTTTATTAATTCCATTAATATTTCCCTATTATCTTTCTTTCCCCTGCTATCTTCGGCGGCCTTCACCCAAAATTCATGATTACAATTTTCACATTTATAAAGAATTTTAAAACTATCACTTCGATATTCCGCTGCCACTGGCCTCATTAGCCCCCCACACTTGCTTAATCTATCACCTGGCTTTGCTTCATCCACATGCTTTCCCCACAAACAATTTGGACAATGATCAGTTGTTCCATTCCCAATAACTTTCTCTCCACAAACTTCACACACAAAATCTTCTACAACGTTTTTCATATTATTTTCCCAATTCTACTCCCATCTTAATGTCCTTATCCAATTTTTGATTAAAAAGTAATTTTCCTCCCACCATACTTGCCTGTGGTTCTACCTGCAATGGCTGCCAATTAGCCGGAAATGACACTAATGTCACTAACCCAGTATCACCAAACCCTGACTGTTTTTGCACATAATTCAAATATGAAAATTTATTTTTGCTAGTCAAATTATTTTCCGTTGAATATCTAATTTCCACTGTTTTTTTACTATTTACTGGCACTGTCGCCAAAAATCCAATTTCTTTCTTTCCTTCAACTTCCCTAATCCTTAATTCATCATTAGTATAAACTTTTTTCAAACTACTATTAGTACCATCAATTAGGCTAATTTGTGACAAATTAACATTATTTGGCAAATAAACTCTCAAATAATTTTTATAATCCCCAGCCGGTTGATTAGTATTTTTAGAAGTATTTTCATAATTAATTTTTAAAATTCTTCCCACTGAATTTGCACTAATATCCACCACTTGTTCCATGTTTCTATACAAAAAATAATTAGATTTATTTACCCCAAAATTAGATTCAACCACAAACAAATAATCTGAAAAACAATTTTCTTCCGAACATTTTCCATTATAAATTGCTCCATTCCAACCCAAATCAGCCGCTATTTTCGCCGTTTCTTCATTATTAAAAGCCAGTTGAATCTCATTTTTCTCCAACAGATCAATTAAAGTGACGACTAAATTTAATTGTTGTTTTACATTTAATTCTTTAATATTTTCAAACATTTGTTTTCCCAAAGCCCCTAAAAAACTGGCCTTTTGAGTTGACCCTGGGAAAAATTTATTTTCCGAATAATATTCCGCTTGTTCATATAAATTATCTTTAGTTATTTTTTCATCAAAATTAGGCACATTTACTTCCCCTATTACCCCAATAATTGATTTTGCCACCGCCAAATTAATTCCGAATACTCCATCAACTTTTCGATTAATTTCCTTATCTAAAAACCATTGGATATCAGCCGAAGCTTTTGAAAAATTTGGATTCCAATTTGCATCTCGCATATACCAATTAGCTTCGTTTAAATAAGTTTTTATTTCTATTGGCGGTTCTACATGTCCTTTCATTTGGCCATCAGCCTCATAAATATCTTTTATGTCAAAATTTAAAAGCTTTCCTCCTTGAAAACTTAATATTCCATAACTTCCAATAAACCCACCAGTTGCTCTTAACTCCGATTCATTCTGAAACAACACCATATATTCCTTCTTTTTTCCATCCAAACCCAACATTTCCGGTAATATTTTTATCCCTCTTGAAATTAATCCAATTTTTTCTTTTATTCCTTTTAATTCTTGAACCTGCTTTTGCAAACTTAATCTCCATTTTGCTGGCAGCCAGCCGTAATCCCCATTTAATCTTGCCAGAATTAATCCCAATTCATTTTCAAAACTATTTAAATATTCCTCTTCTTTGTTTAATTCCTCTGAAAATTTTATTTGCCTACCCTTAAAAATCGCCTGGCTAATCAAATCTGCACTTTGGCTCATAACTATGGAATCTTTTTCTAGCTTTAAAACATCTTCTCCAATTTTCAATAAGCTTTGATAGTTTCTAATTATTTTTAGTTTATTTAATCCCCAATCATCAATTTGCTGATCAATTTTTTTTATTCTTAATAAATTTTTATCCGATAATTCTTCTACTTGTTTATATTTTTTTGTCTCAATCAAGGTTAAATTTTGTTTTATATTGTTTACTGCCAAAATTGTTGACATTGCCCAATTTATCGGCATCACCAAAATTATAAAAATAGTCAAAAACAATAATGGTAATTTCCATTTAAACTTATTTTTTGGTTTTAATTTCTCAGTTTCCAGCCCTCCTTTTTCAAGGGAGGGTAATTCCGCAATAGCGGAATGGGTGGGTTTTATCTCTTCAACTTCATCATCAAAAAACTCATCCACCGTCTCCTCTTTTAAAGCCTCCCTCTCAACAGGTATAATTTCATTCTGAGTTTGTCGAAGAACTTCCATCCCTACTTTTTTTTGTTTATAAAAACTTTCTATCTCTTCTAATACTTCTTCGTTTTTAATCTTTTCTTTTGGTACTTCTTCCTCCACTACCACTTCCATTCTTTTATCCGTTTTTTCTTTTACAACTGGCTTATTTTCCAAAACAGGCTCATGCCCTGCCCTGTCAAGGGAAGGGTTAGGGAAGGGTTTCGCCTTTTTTTTTCTATTTTCTTCATCCGCCCTGGAAAAAAAATACTGCAAAGTTTCTTTTATTCCATTTTTAAAATCAACCTTAGCTTCCCATCTTAGTTTTCTACTGCTTTCTTTTAGTCTTTCCTCATCCACTTCTTCAATTTCAATCTCCTCTTGAAGCACCTTATATCTCGTCATTTTAGCTTCGTCTATCAACACTTTTGCCACTTCTTCACTATTTGTTTTATTTCCTAAAACTAAGAATTTTTCTTTCTCTGTCCCCGACAAAAAACTCGCCCTCAAAATTGCCTCCACTAAATCCTCAATTGCCAAAATTCTAAATTTACTTTTCAAATCAGGTAGCACTAAATTTTTATTAACCACTGCCTGTTTTATAGCCTGAGCTAAAAAATTGTTTTCTTCCATCCCTGGCCCATAGACTTCTTCTGCTTCGACCATTCTCCAGTTTAAATTTAAATTATCCAAATCATTTTTAAGCTGCTTTGCTTTTTCTTTGTTATTAACACAAACCAAAGTAATTTTTTCTCCTTTAAACTGATCCATTTTCCATAAGTCCTCATCCCCTTTAAAATCAAAAACATAATTAAATTTACCGTTTACTTCCGACAAATCCATCAACCATTCAAAATTTTTTATCTCGCTTAATCCCGCCACATATTCCCCCACTCCGATCACATTTATATCCTTATTCGACAATTCTTCGGCTAATTTTTTAGCCACAAAGTGTTCTATTCCAATAATTAAAGCAAAAGGCAATGCTGAATTCATAGTTTATTTTAACTTAAAACCCAACATAAATGTCTCCTTTTTTGTCCTCCCTTCATCAAGGGAGGATGTCTCGCAGCAGCGAGACAAGTAGGTTTAATACAATGCGGTTATCTTTCGGTTATTATGCGGTTATTTCCTCTTAAATTTCGTTCGGATATCTAGTTTCCCGCTTTGGAACGTGAAAAAACGTCATAACCCAATACATCGCTTTTATCATCATTTTTAATCAAAAAATTAAATTTATCCCTTTCTTCAAAGGGAGATGCGGCATAGCCGAGAGGGATTTTTTGTCCGAACCTGGTTCCAATGGCCAAAATAAAAATACAAAATCTGTACTAATTTTAAACAGGAGAATATATCAAAAATAGATATTTTAAAAATCCGAAATTACAAATCTTTTTAAAAGTTTTGATGAAAATAATATTTTCCCGCGCACAGCGAACGCGTGACGCGAAGCGGACAGCCCGAAGGTAGCGAGCACGGTAAAATGTTATTGAATCAAAACTAACAAGCTCTCTTCTTCAAAGCCAAAATCATCAATCCACAAGCTAAAGCCTCACTAGCTCCAGTCACCCAAGCCGCTCCAATAATTCCAAATTTAGGAATCATTATCAAATTACCAATAAAATTAAAAACTAAGGTTATTAAACCTAATATTAAAATCTGTTTTTGCCCACCCTTGGCTATTAATGTAAAACCAACCAAATGACCGATATACGAAAAGAATAGGGGAACCAAAAGAATTCTTAACACTGTTACTGACGATTCAAAACCTTCTCCGGCCAGTATATTTACCGCTATTGGCGCCATTAAATAGGCAATTGGTATTCCTAAAAATAAAACTCCTAAAATTATTACTACCGACCATTTAAATATTTTTCTTTTATTTTCCGATTTACCCGCCAGGATTGGAAAAATACTATTCACAAAATAATAAGCCGGTTGCACTAAATTTGAATAAATTTTATAAGCCAAACCATAAAAAGCCACCTCTCTAACTCCGATAAATTTATCAATCATTAACGAATCGATAGCTCTATCATATCCAGTAAAAACCAGCATATAAACTCCCATTGGCCAAGATTCCCTCAAAAAATTAATTGCAAATTCTTTATTAAAGAATTGTAATTTAAATGAAGTTAAAACTTTCTTTAAAAGCCCCCAGCCAATACTTAAACTCAAAACTCTCGCTAATAAATATACTCCAAACACCCACATTAAAGTCACTGGGCTGTTCCAAAATAAAAGAATTATTAAAAATATTAATGGAAAAATAATATCCATTAATACTTTTAATTCCATTCTTATTTCTGTCTGGAAAATTATTTCCAAACTTCCTGCCACCGACGTAAACCAAATCATCGCTAAGGCGACCATGGCTTCGCCTCTAATTTCTGCAAATCCGCTCCAGCCAAAAATCAAAATTATTCCCAATATAAAAGCCAGCAGAGTAGTCAATAATCTTGTCCAGGCCACTTGCATAAACAATCTGTTTCTTTCTTCTCCTTCTTTATTTGCCGCTTCTTTTACCCCAATTACTTTAGTACCAAAATCAGCAATTGAATCTAAAAGTAAAAATACGGAAACCACTAAAGTGTAACTACCATAAACACTGGCTCCCAATTTACGAGTTAATAAACCAGTTGTTACTAAACTTATTAAAATCGTGATTACTTTCGCCACAATCTGCACCCAAGTATTTAAAAGCGTTCTCTTCAACATGACTATATTTTATCTTAAATAAAAAAATTAAGCCCTCCTTGTCAAGGGAGGGTGCCCGCAGGGCGGGTGGGTTTAAACAATAGACAAAACTAAAATCAATAGCCACCAATTTTGAGGAAGAGTTAACCAATAATGATCAATCATTCCCGTTATTATCACTACTCCAAAAATAATTTTAAAAACAAAATTTATTTTTTTGAAATTAAAAATTAAAAATTTCAAACTAAAAATTAATAATCCTAACCCCAATATTCCAATTTGACTCCAAGCCAAAATTAAAATATTGTGCACAGGTTGCAGCCAAAAAACTCCACTATTTTTTTGAAATTCTGGTAATCTCACTAAAAAATTTCCCAAACCAACTCCAAACCATGGGGATTCCTTAATCATTTTTAAACCCGAAATATTCAATTGAATTCTCTTTGTAACTCCATCAGTATCCCAGCCACCCAAGAAATCGGAAACCTGATATTCCATATTTACCAATCTCAAAACAAAGGCCATTACCCCCAAAAACAATAATGCCAAACCAATAATATTGGCTTTATTTTTCAAATTCTTCAAAACTAAAAACAAAACTAACCCCAATGTTAAAACCCAAATAGTTCTGCTCCCTGAAACCATTATCCCTAACATTCCCGACCAAAACACCACCCACCAAAACACTTTTTGTAAGGGCGGGTCTTGTGCCCGCCCACCCTTTAACCACCACCACAACAACAAACTTACTAATAAAAATCCCGCCAAGCTATTTGGATGGGAAAAAGTCCCATAGGCTCTAATTAAGCCTCGGCCTAAAACCGAGATTTGAGCAATCCCAATGGTGTTAAAAGTAAAGCTTCTTTCTCCAAGCCAATAAAAAATTCCATTCAAGCTTCCATTTTTAGCCATTTGGGCCACCGCCAATAAACTTTCAAAAATAATCCAACAGGGAATAATCTTAATTAAACTTTTCTTAATTAAATCTTTATTTTTTCTAAAATAAAAAAATGTTACCAATATTTGGCCCACCCTCAACCATTTATAAACCGCCACCCAGGGGTTTACTGCTATTAAAATATTCATCCCCACAAATCCCAAAATCAAAAGCATTTTAAAATTTAATATTTTTTTAAATTGATTAAAAAATTCAAATTTAAAATTAAAAATTACCAATCCAATCCAAACCAAATCCAATAAATACAAAGTAGGGGACAAATAATCAACTCTAATTCCTAAAACATAACTCCATTCCGGCCAAAAATGCCTGCCTAATTGCGTCGGAATTAAAAGTAAAAACAGAAATAGCCACACAGCCCTATCTTAGCACTTTTTTATCACTATATGCCTTTCTTCACCTTCACCTTCCGATTCACTAGTTACCCCTTCAATTTCTGCTAAAACCATATGACAAAGTCTTCTTTCGTAAGAACTCATATTAGCCATCGATACTTCTTTTCCAGTTGCTAAAACTTTTTCTGCCAAATTTTTTACCATTCCCTCCAATCTAACTTTTTGTTCGCTTCGATAATTATTTACATCTAAAAGTACTCTAATTCCTTCTCCAATTTGTGATCTGATAATTAAAGATAAAACAAATTGAATTGCCGCTAAATTTCGACCTCGAAAACCGATTAACCCGGCTGGATTACTAACTGTAATTCCGACCATTGCTTGGCTTTCCTCTCCATCCATATCTTCCACAAAGGCTTTTTCCACCTCAAAATTCATTTTTTCCAACAACTCACAAGTGAGTTTTAAAATTGTTTCATTTCTTTTTTTATTATCCATAGTCGCTATTTTAACATGAAAATATATAAAAATAGACTGCTCCCTTTCCTCAAGGGGAGCTGTCCCGATTTATCGGGACTGAGGGGTTTTATTCATTTTATTCACCACCAGCTGCTGAACTATCATCAAACCTGAGGTGGTAAACCAATAGAGGAGTAATCCTAATGAAAAATTCCAACCAATAAAAATTGTCATTAATGGCATGAAATAAGTTGATTGTGTTCTCATTGCCGCCATCATATCGTCTTCCTTATCTTTATTAGTTTCTTTGACAATTGATTCACTCACTTTTGGTGCTGGCATCATTAATTTAGCACTCCAAAATTGTAAAGCTCCCGAACCTACCAATAATATGAATGGTAATATCCAACCAACACTAAATCCTTGAGTAAATATCTTTGCTGGAGTTTGTAATAAATTAGATCCTAAAAAATTTAGATCAAATTTAAAACTTTGATCAATTTTAAAAGATTGAATTAATTGAGCATTAACTTGATCTAAACTTCCTTTCCCGCTCGAAAAATTAGTCACCATATTAAAAGCTGAAAAGAACAAAAGTAACACTGCTATTTGTAATATTTGCGGTAAACATCCAGACATTGGGTTAACTCCTTCAATTTTATAAAGCTCCATCTGGGCTGTCGCCAAAGCTTTTTTATCACTTCCAAATTTTTCCTTTAGTTTATTTAATTTAGGTTGTAATTCTCTAATTTTTTGTGCCGATTTCAAACTTGGCATCACCAATGGCAATAAAATTAGCCTAATTACAATTGTCACTATAATAATTGATAATCCAAAATCACCAATCAAGTAGTAAACTCCAAACAGGGCATTAACAAACGGTGCTATAAATAAATTCATAATATTATTACAAGATATTAATAAATGAACGAAGTGAATTCAGTGCGTAACAAGAAATTCGTCTTCGGATTTCTTATTCTACCAAATCCGTTCCGCCTTTGGAAAAAGGATTACACTTTAATATTCTTTTAAACCCTAAAAATAATCCCTTTACTACTCCGTATTTTTTTACCGCTTCATAAGTATATTCCGAACAGCTAGGAGTAAATCGACAATTATTTCCCCGTGAAATATTTTTTTTATAAAACACCAATATTTTTAATATTATCTTTTTCATTTTAAAAACTTTTCAACTTCTTTTTTCACTTCAGTCATTTTTTTACCTAAAATTTCTTGTTTAGTTAAAAAAACCAATCTTGTTCCCTTTTCAAATTTATCTAAGTTATTTCGAACAATTTCCGACAAAACTCGCCTAATTCTATTTCTATCAACTGCTTTTTTGGAAATTTTTTTAGAAACAATAAAACCAAACTTTTTCAAATCATCATTTTCTTTATAAATTAACCAACCAAAAAGGGGAGAGTACAAAACTCTCCCTTTATTTTTAATCTCAAAAAACTCTTTTTTAGATCTAATTCTATTTTCTCTTTTCAGCACACATTAATTATATCTGAATATCTGAATATCTGAAAAACTGATAATCTAAATAATTAATTACCCGGTAATCTTAGCTCTACCTTTAGTTCTTCTTCTTTTAAGCACATTTCTACCATCATGATCCATCATTCTTTTTAAGAACCCATGAACGCGGGCACGTTTTTTAGCTTTTCGTTGTAGTGTTTGTTTTGTTGCCATAGGCTTTATTGTAACATAAACCTTCCTTTTCTAAATAAGAAAAAATTATTTCTCCCCTTCATCAAGGGGAGATGTCGATTTATTGACAAAGGGGTTTTATTTGATATCTTTTCTTTTGTGGAAAACTCATCTAATATAGACATTACCCAATCGATTTTTCCACAATTTCGATTTTAAATTCCTGCCTATCTAACCGTTAATTTTTATATTTTTTAGCCCTCCTTGTCAAGGGAGGGTGCTCCGACAAATTGGAGCGGGTGGGTTTAAAATTATGGACACCGAAAGAATTTGGAAAAATACTCAAGAAGAACTAAAAATCAGTCTTGCCCCGGCTATATTTCAAACTTTTGTTTTAAAAACTCAACTTGTAAATATTGAAAATAATGTTGCCACTATTGGTTGCCCTAATACCTATTCTGTTGATTTCAACAAAAAACGCCATTACGACATTATTAAAAATGCCCTCGACAATCAAACTAAAACGGACAATATCCTAAATTTTATCGTCCAAGAAACTATAAAAACTGAACCTGACACTAACAATACTCCTCTTTTTTCTTATTCTCCGAACCGTTCAAATAATTCTTCCCTTCATCCAAAATACACTTTTGATACTTTAGTTGTTGGCAATAGTAATAATTTTGCTTATGCCGCCGCCCAAGGAATTGTCAAAAATCCTGGTCTTTCCTATAATCCTTTCTTCATTTGGGGTGGGGTAGGGGTTGGCAAAACTCATTTAATGCAAGCTATTGGCCACGAACTCCTCAAAAAAAATCCTGATTTAAAAATAAAATATTTTTCTGCTGAAACTTTTGGTAATGAATTGGTCAACGCCCTTAAAACCAAAACTATGAATCAATTTAAAGATAAATACCGTAATTTAGATTGTATTCTTGTTGACGATATCCAATTTATTGCTGGTAAAGAATATACTCAAGAAGAGTTTTTTCACACCTTCAATTCTCTTCACATGAACGGTAAACAGGTTATTTTAACCTCCGACCGTAAACCCAGTGAAATTGATCATCTTGAAGACCGTTTAGTTTCCAGATTTATGGGCGGTTTAACTGTCGATATTCAGCTTCCTGATTATGAAATGCGCATTGCTATTATTAGTCAGAAAATTGAAGAAAAGGGGATTCAAATTACTCCCGAAGCTGTCGAGTTTTTAGCTAATAATATTGAATCAAATATTCGTGAAATTGAAGGTAAACTTCAAGAAATTAGTGTTCAATCTATCGCTGGCCAAATAGGGGAGATAGATCTTCCTTTTGTTCAAAACTTCTTTAATCCTTCAAATCTAACATCTGATATCCAAAATTTGACATCTAAACTAAATCCTCGTCATATTATTTCTGTTTGTGCTAAACATTTTAATATTAAAACCAGTGACCTTTGTGGAAAAAGTCGCAAGAAAGAATTAGTCACTGCCCGTCATATTACTGCCTATCTACTTCTAACCCAAATAAACCTACCTTTAGAAGAAGTTGGACACCTTCTTGGTGGCCGCGATCACACTAGTATCATGCACGCTCGAGACAAAATCCACAATGACTTTTCCACTAATTCACAAACCCGTCAACTTATCAACCAAATTAAAAGTTCTTTTTAATCGTTCAAAAGTTATCCACTTAATAAGGTCACTTATCCACAACTTTATCCACATTTTATTTTTATCTTTTCCCCCGAAGTTTACCCAAATTCAAATTTAAACTATAAGACATAAAAACAAAATTATTCCTATTTTTAAACCATTTTTAATTAATTCACTACCATTATAAATCACAATTTCTACTTCTTTCCGCCAATTTTATTTTTATCCCACTTATTAACATCCTCTACTAACCATTACTACTATTTTATTTATTAAAATATCTATTTTAAAAACCTTTAAACTCAAATCATTTTTTGATAATATAAGACAATGAAACTTTCCCTTTTACAAGAAAACCTAAATGCAGCCCTAACTAATGTTTCACGATTTGTTTCTTCTAAAAATCAATTGCCTATATTAAATAATATTTTATTATCAACCGATAATGGTCGTCTTAAACTTTCCGCCACTAATTTAGAATTAAGTATTAATTATTGGATTGGTGCCAAAATAGAAGAAGAGGGAAGTATTACCATTCCTTCCCGTGAGATTACCGAATTTGTTTCCTATCTTACCCCAGGAAAAATTGATTTATCTTTAAAAGGTGATAATTTATTAAATTTATCTTCATCTAAAACTGAATCAACTTTTACCACTAATCCTTCAACTGATTATCCTGATTTCCCTTCATTAAATAATGATACTTGTTTTGAATTGGATTTAAACGTTTTAACTCAAGCTGTTTCCCAGATTGCTTTTTCCGCTGCTGCTGATGATACTCGTCCAGTTTTAACCGCCATTCTTTGTCAATTTACTTCCGACAGTTTAAAACTAGTTGCCACTGATGGTTTTAGATTATCTTTCAAAGAAATTAAATTAATTAACCCTATTAATTTAAAAACTGACCAAATCACTTTTCTTATCCCTGCCAGATCCCTTTTAGAGGTCACTAAACTCGCTAAAACTAACACTAAGATCAAAATTGGTCTAACGACCGACGAACACCAAGTAGTTTTTGTTCTAGACGATGTAGAGTTAGTTTCTCGTCTTATAGAAGGCGAGTATCCGGCTTATCAAAGAATTGTTCCTGAATCTTTTTCTAGTAAGGTCTTTTTAAATAAAGACGAATTTACTCAAGCTGTTAAAATTGCTTCCGTTTTTGCTAAAGAATCAGCCAATGTTGTTCGTTTCAATATTAAATCCAATTCTATTGAATTAACCGCCAATGCTCCTCAAATTGGTCAAAATAAAGCTACTGTTGATGCTAAAGTTGACGGCGAAGTTTTAGAAATTGCTTTTAATTACAAATTTTTAATGGATTTTTTAAACGTTTGTAAAAGCCAAGAAATTATTATTGAATTAAATGAATCTTTAACTCCAGCTTTCTTCCGTGATCAATCCGATCCCGATTTTTCCCACATAATCATGCCAGTCAGACTACAAGACTAAATTTTTAATTTTCCCAAACAACCTCATCAAAAGCTTCTTCCCCTTGTCCTTCCTTTTTTTTGTTTAACCATAGCATTAAATCATTTTTTGATTTTTCAAAATCATTACCCACTGCTTTAACCAATAACACATTAGCTTTCAAATAACTTTTAACTATAAATGTTTCACTCTCATAAGGTAAAATTAGTTTCAAGGAATAATGTGGATCTATTTCTGGTAATTGATTAATTTGATCCTCACTTAATTTACTCAATAACACATTAAGATCTTCTTTTGTTTGTACATTTCCATACTCTGTTAATATTTCTTTACTTAAACCTTTCGATTCAATTACTGTTGGTGTGGGGACTAAAGAATTGTCGATAGGAATACTATTTTTTTCACCAAAATAAATCTTTACAAAAATAAAAACAATAACCAAAAGACTTAAAAAAATAATAATACTATATTTTTTTATAAATTCTTTAATATTCATTTTTAATTTAAACTAGTAAAAACATTCTTTGGTCTTATTATTGAATCATATACCTTACCTCCTTGATAAACCTCGTAGTTTTCAATTTTAGTTAATATATCAATATGGGGATCAAATCCAGAGTTCACAGTTTCCATTATTTCTGGTTTTCCTTCTTCATTTTTACCTATATATATTGCTGCATGTCCTATTTTATGCAAAATATCGCCGATTCTTAAATCATTGACATCTCTAGGGTAAACATATTCCCAATTTGTTGGATCAACCTGTGGTTTGTTGTATAAACAAGTACTGTTGCAAAAATTATTAAAATCACTACCTCTTCCTATAGGTTGCATACATTGATACCAAACCCAGTCAACATATTTTGCGCAATCTAAACCCCAAAGGTCTGGCCAATCAGGATTATTGTCTAAAGTACAGGTTTTTCCCCAGTATTCTGAAGGCCCAACTACTTGATATTTAACACAAGTTTGGTTGTAAGGAATCATTCCTTTAATCGATAAAGCGATATTCCTTAAAATTGCATTACTATTAACCTGTGGATTACATACAGGAACAGAAATATTTTCAAAATCTATTGTTCCATAATAGCCAGGATCAGTGTTGTTCTCAGTATTATATTCTTCTGTAGGATCAATATTCCCTTTAGGTGGTACCAAACTAGAAACACTACTCCCTTGAAACAATTGGTAAATAAATAATCCAAGTACAACAGCTATCACAACTATAGCGATCACAGCCACTGCCGGTGCCGACACCGCTGTTCCGCCAGCTGCTACTCCTCCAGCCGCTGTCCCTCCAGTAACACCTGCTGCTGTTCCACCAACCTCAACTCCACTGGTTATCACTCCAGCCGCTGTTCTGCCAGCTGTAGCCCCAGTTATTATTCCTCCTGTTGTTCCAGTCGCTGCACTTATAACTGCGGATTCAGCTGCCCCACTAACTGCTGAACCTGCTGCTCCGGCGATTTCAGCCCCGGCTGCTGCCCCCCCACCAGTTGAAGCCGTTGTTTTAATTCCTCCTTCTAAAACACCTTTTAAAATATTTGTAAATCCTTTTTCAAAACCCTCACTAGCAATTTTTTCCAATCCATTTTTAGCAAACTCTTGAATAGTTTGATTTCCTATTTTACTTATTACTTTTTGTCCAGCCTTAGTTACTGTTTTATTAAGCCAACCACCAGTTAATTTATCTACTTTATCAGCCCAACTTAAATAATTTTTAGTTTTGGAAAATAGATCATCTATAGAGGATTTACCCAAATTTAAAATTATCTCTTCAAAAGATCTTACCTCCTTAAAGTTACTAGGTAATTTAATTTCCTTTAGTTTATCCTTAATCGAATTATATTTTTCTTTAACATCTTTTATTTCTTCCGGGCTTTTTTGTAGAAAATTTACCACTTGTTTCAAGTCTGACCAGGAATTTTCTAATTTTCCCGGCCCAAATTCTTTATTAGTTTCCAAAGCTTCATTCTGATAATCATCTAAAATATTCTCTCCAAAAGAATTTTTTGCCACTAATTCGCCATAATCTTTTATATTTTTTAATTGATCTTCACTTAATTTGGGATTTATTTTTTTTGCTTCATCTTCAAAACTTTTTATAAAATCTTCTTTTTTAAGTTCTTCTACTTCTTGTAAATGTTGTTTTGTTAATTCTTCCGTTGCTAATTCAATTTTTTTGGCCATCATTCCAATTTCACTATTACTACTCATTTCTGGACTTTTTGAAATTGTTTGGGCCAAATCATTTATTTTTTCATTAACCGTTTTGATTTCTTTTTCTTTTACTATTGAATCAATTTTTGAATTTAATTCTTGTTTTAATTCTTCATTTTCACCTATACTTTGATTAGCTTCCTGTTTTATTTTATCCAACCCCAATAGTAAAAGAGAAATATCTACTACTTCTACGTTTTCACTTCCAATCTTTGTCGCTGTCTTAGCCATTATTAAATTATATCAATCTTATACTATTCCGTCGCCAAACAACTTATCGTAATCCATTTTATTAGGATCGTCTGGTTTTTTAGTTTCAAAAATAGGTTGAGGATTCTTGTTTAATTGAGGTGGTTGGGGAATATGTTCTTCTTCGTTTTTAATAAAGATTGGCCTTTTAATCTCATTTTTAACTTCTTCCACTTTAATTTCAACTGATTTATTTATTTCTAATTTTAAAGGCTCCCTTTTATTAAGGAGAGCTGTCCCAACACCAGTTGGGACTGAGGGGTTTTGTATAACCACCACTTCTGGCTTTTTAAATAAAACAGACTCATTTTTTATTTCCGGTTGAGTTTGTGTCTTCACTTCTTCGGTTATTTTTATTGGTTCTGATATTTTATTTTCAATTTCTACAGTTTTTATTTCTGGAATATTAATTTTCGGTGTAAATTCAGGTTTTTTAATCTCCTCAATGGGAGTTTTGGGTAGGCTTTGAAGCCCTCCATTTTCCTCGTCCACCTTTGGTGGAAAGGGAGAGGATAGGGTGGGTTTAAAAACTGAGGGATTTTGAATCGGTTTTATTGGTGCCTTAAACCCATTATCTGGTTTTGAATTATTCAAAATATTTTGTTTTCTTAGTACATCTTCCGGATTTGAAGTAATTAAATTGTGTTCATCTTCTGAAGCAATTACTTTTATCGCTACATGATTTTGTCCGGCAAAGAAGATACCTTCACCCTTGTTTGCTGACAATAATAATTGTTTTTCTCCCTGACTCAAATAAAATACTTCTCCAATTTGGTCAATAGCTGCACTATGTTGTTTTAAAAGAATTTGAATTGAACTGTTTGTAACAATTTCTTTTCCATAAGCAGTTTCCAAGAAATCATCAACATCTTGAGTGATTGTAGTTACTCCTAAGTAATATTTTCTTCCTCTTTTAACAATTCCTCTCAAAAATTCTGCCGAATCATCATGTTGCATCAAATACCAAGCTTCATCGACCACTAATATTCTCTTTTTTAATGTTTTCTTAACCACTGTCCAGATGTAATCCAAAATAATTTGCATTGCTACTGGTCGTAACACATCTTCTAGATTTTTAATTCCAAAAACTACAAATTTATTATTCAATTGAACCGTAGTTTTTTGATTAAAAATTCCTGAAAAAGATCCTTTAATATACTTTTCCAACCTAGCCGCCAAGCTTTTTGCTTTTTCATCCTCCATTCCAATTAATGATTTATATAAATCTTCAATTAATGGTGGCTCTTTGTCTTGGGTGGTTGGATCCGGAGTAATTCCTTTCATTTTATAGGTATCCATCATCGCTCTATCCATAATTGATTCTTCAATCGGATCCATTTCTCCCAACATTACCTTTAATAATTTATGCAGTGACAAAATTTTAGTATTCAAACCATTTTCACCTGCTTCTTCGGCTAAGGTTAAGTCAAATGGATTAATTTTTGAACCTTCTCCATAACCAAAGGCAATATATTGTCCGCCAGAGTTCACACATAATTCTCTATATTCATTTTCTGGATCAATTACTATAATCTCTGTCCCCATCATCAACGATCGGAGTACTTCCAATTTAATTAAATAAGATTTACCAGCCCCGGCAGTTGCAAAAACCACCGAATTATAATTTGGCATTGAAAATCTATCAAAAATTACCAAAGATCCATTATGCATATTGATTCCATACATAATACCCCTATCATCGGACAAATCAGAAGATACAAACGGAAAAGTTGTTGCCAAAGATGTCGTATCCATATTTCTACTAATTGACAATTTATCTTGGCAAATCGGCAATGTCGTTACAAAACCATCTTCCATTTGTAAAGTGGCTCTTTTACTCACAATTAAAAGTGATCCCAAAGCTGCTTCTAAATTTTTATTAGTTCTATCCAATTCCGCCACCGTATCAGCAGTTATTGTAATATAAAGTCCAAATTGAAAAAATCTTTCTTCTCCTTTAACCAAATTGGCTTGTAAATTTAATGCATCTTCTAATTTTGCTTGAGTTCCTGGATTGACCAATCTACCCCTTTGAATATCTGTACTAAGTTCCGCTTCCATCTCTGTAATTTTTCGGCGGAGATCGTCTAAAACTTCTTTTCCATCAGTTGGGTAGACGAACATTGAAATATTTAAAGAAGAATCAAAATTAATCAAAGATGATAACCAATTAATTCCTACAAATCTTGGATAAGCTGCCACAAACAAGGTTCGATAATATTTATTGTCAATTCTAATATGGTTAAAATCAACTTCTAAAGAAGATGGAGCGATAATATCTTTAGTTGTTACTAATCCAGCCGTAAAATCCCTTTTATTTGGATCAACAGGTGTTGGATTATTTACTACTGGCGTTTTTTTATTAAATAATTTCATTTTAATTGTTCTCCTGCCACTACAGGTGCTTGATAATTTACATTTTGAATTTTTTGGTTGATAGCCGTTTCTTCGTTATAAGTTCTATAAAAAAGATCAATTAATTCCTTATTTGTTAATGGTTTTATTTCCAAACCTAATCTTGAAAATAATCGGATCAAATGATCTCTTTTTGGTTCCAAATTAGCCTTAGCTTTTTCTAAAATATATTCTTTAGTAAAAGGTAATTCTTGTTTTTTATTCTTTGGCAAAAACATCATTGCTCCTTTAACTCCACCACTTTTAATTCCCAATTCTAAAACCGAAAAACTAATCGCAATATAAAAAGATTTAGATAATACATCATTCTTTTTAACGGTTTCTTCTATAAATTTTCGATATTGTTTAATTCTTTCTTTAAGTTGGGGGTTAACCTGTTTTTCTTGCATGTTCTCCAAATTCTTCAAATAAGAACTTACATCTTTAGCATGTGATTGAATAATAATTTGAATCGGAAAGTTTAAAGAATTCAAAATTCCACCATAAGCAAAAACTAAAGCTGATTGTTCCTGCTCCGACAATAAGTCAAAATTAACCGAAGATACACTCAAAACCACTGAACATGATCCGTCTTTCATCATTACAATCCCATCTTTTACATCTTCTATAGGTAGATGTTCTTGAGTACTTCCTTTAATAGCAATTTTTAATGGATCTATTGGCATTTTATTTTTAACTGTTAGCAATTATTTTAACCGGTTGAACTATTTGTCCTTTTAAATCTATGTTAACTCTATCAAAATTATAACCATCTTTTTCTGCAATTATCAGGTATCTACCGTCGGCCAACGGAGTGGTAGTTTTAAACTGACCCAAAGAATTTGTTTTCAAAACTCTTGAAGGATTTCCGTTTTCATCCTGAATTTCCACAATAACTCCATCAACTATTTTTCCCTCAATATTTGTTGCCATTCCGACTACTACGTTTGGTATTTCTGGAATGTCAGGCATAGGAATTGCTCCAAAAATAACTTTTCCAGTTGCCCCCAATTTCTCAGTTTTTAAATTTAAATCCACCTTTTGATCTCTCCAATCTTCTGTTTTCTCCTCAACTTTTTCTTTTTGAACAGCCGCCCTGTCAAGGGAGGTGTCCACAGGATGGAGGGTTTTTTCATTCTGAACTTGTTCTATTGGCTGAATATTTTCTTCTTTTTTCTCAACATTAATTCCCTTTGCCCCAATTACACTTATACTATCTTTTATTTTATTTCCCAAAAGTGGCGATCTAGTTTTTCCAACTACAATATCTTCTTCACTTTGTTTTGTATTTTTAGTCAAATCCAAATCCAGCCAATTTTTATTAGCTTTTCTTTTATATATAAAAATTGTTGGTGAATAAATAGCTTTTATAAAAGAAATTATCCAAGATTCCAACGGTCTATCTTCGAAAGGTACAAATGCTAGTAATAATCCGCCGCCGCCAAACAAAAGCATTAATGGCCATTTAACTATAACCATTAACTTGGTCGAATTTATTAAAATTGCCAAAATTATTCCTGCTGCCGCCTTTAAAAATTGTTTCAAAGTCATATCTCCCACGAGTTTAAATTCGTAGGATGATATCTGTTGCGGAATAGCGTGCTGCTCCATCTTTTAATTCTATCAGCAAACAACCCATTTTTAAAACAAAATTAAACCCTCCCTTTTCAAGGGAGGGTAGGGTGGGTTTTGTTTTGATAAACTATCTCATGTCTAAACTTGTTATTATCGACGGCCATGCCATCATCCATCGTGCCTACCATTCCATTCCGCCATTAACTTCTAATGGTCAACCAGTTAATGCTCTTTATGGTTTTTATTCAATGCTTCTCACTGCCATCAATATCCTTAAGCCTAAATATTTAACTGTCTGTCTCGATTCTCCTGGTCCCAATTTTCGAAATCACGAATTTTTAGGTTATCGGGCTAAACGTAAACCGGCCGATACTGATTTAATTTCCCAATTACCACTTTTAAAATCAACCTTAGAAGAGGCTAAAATAGCCACTTTTTCCATGGGTGGTTTTGAAGCCGATGACTTAATTGCCACTATTACGGCCAAAGCTCTAAAAAAAATAAATAAACATAAAAGAAAAATGATTACCGAAGTCGTTATTATTACCGGTGATAAAGATTTAATGCAGCTTGTTGATAATAAAGTTTCTCTTTTTGTTCCGGTTCGTGGTCTTTCTGAAACTAAAATATTTAACCCAATTGATGTTCAAGAAAAATTAGGCGTTCTTCCAACCCAAGTTGTCGATTTAAAAGCTCTAATGGGGGATATGTCTGATAATTATCCCGGCGTGGCTGGCATTGGTCCTAAGGTTGCCATCGATCTACTTTCTGAATATCATAATTTAGATAATATTTATAAAAATTTAGATCAAATTAAACCATCAATCAAAGAAAAATTAGAAGCCAGTAAAGATAATGCCTATCTTTCCAAAAAATTAGCTACATTAGTCAGTAATATCCCTCTTGATTTTAAACTTTCTCAATCAAAATTTAATCAGGATTCATTTTTAAACTTGATTTCCCTTTTTAAAACTTTCAATTTTAAATCCTTAGTTCAGCGAGTCGAAAAACAAAACCCAAAACAAGTTAAAATTAACAATGAAATCAAATCTAACCAAACATCACTTTTCTAATGGCCCCTCCTTGTCAAGGGAGGGGTTAGGGGTGGGTTTTGTTCCTAAAATCGCTATTGTCCAAGACTACATCAAAGAATTTGGCGGGGCAGAGTCTGTTCTCGAAACTTTATCTGAAATTTTTCCCAATGCTCCAATTTACACCACTCTTTATAAACCAGAATTTCTCGGTCCTCATCGCGATCGTTTAGAAAAAAAATGGAAAAATCGAATTCATCAAAGTTTTTTTCAATACATTCCTTTTGCCAATAAAATTATCAGCCCTCTTCGTCTTTTATCCCCATTAGCTTTTAAATCCTTTGATTTCTCTGATTTCGACATTATTATCACTTCGGCTACCGGTGCTTATTTCCCTAATCTAATCAACAAAAAAAATGCCAAATTAATTTGTTATTGTCATACTCCTCCTCGTTATCTTTATGGTCTTCCTACTGCCAGAAATTTTACTAAAAATAAAATTATTTACACTCTAATTCAGGTTTTAAATCACTTTTTAAGACTAGTCGATTTTAAATCAGCCCAAAATGTCGACCAATTTATTGCCAATTCTCAAACTACCGCCGATCGTATCAAAAAATTCTATAATCGCGACGCCATCATTATTAATCCACCTATCGACCTCCCTCGTAAAAATTCCCAAAATCTGACATCTGACAAACTGAAATCTGAAAACTACTTTCTTGCTGGTGGTCGCCTCGCTCGTGCTAAACGCTACGACATTGCCATTCAAGCTTGTAATCAATTAGGTCTAAAACTCAAAATTTTTGGCCGTGATTTTGCCAATTTTGCCGAAGAATTAAAAGCTATGGCTGGTTCTACTATTGAATTTTTAGGTGAAATTAGTCAAGACGAAAAAGCCAAACTTTATTCTAATGCCCAAGCCTTTATTTTTTGTTCCGATAATGAAGATTTTGGCATTGTTCCTGTTGAATCCATGGCCTATGGTTGTCCTGTTGTTGCTTATAAAAGCGGGGGAACCACCGAAACTGTTATTGAAGGTAAAACTGGTATCTTTTTTGATGAATTAACAGCTGATTCTTGTGCCTCAGCCATCCAAAAACTTCAAAAATCAAAAATTAATCCCAAAGACTGCATTTCTCGTGCTGCCGATTTTTCCACTGAAAAATTTGTTTCCAAAATTAAAAATCTAATTTTCAATTTTTAAAGACTTCTCCCTTTGTTAAGGGGAGATACCCCGATGAACATCGGGGAGGGAGGATTTAATCTCTCAACCATCTTTGTGCTTCCAAAGCCGCTCGACAGCCTTCTCCAGCCGCAATGATTGCCTGTCGATGATTTTCGTTTACACAATCTCCCGCCGCAAAAATTCCTTCCATATTTGTCATTGTCGCCAATTTTTCATTTTTACCGGTAATTATTTGTCCGGTTTCTCTTAATTCAACCAATCCTCCCAAAAATTTTGTTGCTGGAGAATATCCAATTGCTACAAACAATCCATCCAATTCCAATATTTTTTCTTCTCCGGTTTTATTATTAAGAATAATAACCGATTCTAATTTTTCTACCCCACTTAGTTCTTTTACTTCACTATTCCATAATATTTCTATTTTTGAATTTTCCAATACTTTTTTCTGTTCCGCCATACTGGCCCTAAATTCTTCTCTTCGGTGAATCATATAAACTTTCTTTGTAAATTTCGATAAAAACACCGCATCCTCGCAAGCCGTATCTCCGCCTCCTACCACGGCGACTGTTTTATCTCTAAAAAACATTCCATCACAAGTGGCACAACTACTAATTCCATGTCCAATTAATTCTTTTTCTTTTGGTAATTCTAACCACTTAACTGCCGCTCCAGTCGCTACTATTACCGATTTTGTCTCCAAAAATTCACCGCTTTCCAACTGAACATTAAAAGATTTGAAAGACTGATCATCTGATAAACTGATAGACTTCACCAATCCAGACTTGATTTCTACCCCAAAATTTTTGACTTGATTTTGAATATCCATCATTAATTTAAATCCACCAACTCCATTTGGAAATCCAGGGTAATTATCGACCATTGGCGTGATTGTCAGTTGTCCTCCGGGTTGATTCCCTGCAATCACGATTGTTTTTATATCGGCTCTGGCGTTATAAATTGCCGCTGTCAATCCAGCCGGTCCTGAACCAATAATCACACAATCGTATTTAATATTTTCATCCATACTCACAATTTTATCATTGAACTGTTCCCTTTCATTAAGGGGAGCTGTCCCGATTTATTGGGACTGAGAGGTTTTAATCAGAAATTGGTAATTGGAAATTTTTAATCTATTATTAATATAATGTCCAAGAAAACCCGTCAAGTTGTCAGATTAATTTTTCAGATTATTCAAAATAAACCAGTTTTCTTTTTTTGGATTTTTGTTCGCTTTATCTCAGCTATTTTTCCTTTAGTTACGGTTTACTTATTTTCCAAAACCATTAATTTAGTCGAAACTAAAGCCGATTTTTCCACTATCTTTTTTTCGATTATTATTATTTTTGTTATCAGAATCGTCGACAATTTTACTCGTCTTAAATCAATTGCCAAATTAGACGAATGTATTAGTGAAATTAGTTTTGATGTTCACAATTATTTCATCAATAACATTAAGACTGAAACTAAATTAGAAAGACACGAAAGCATTCAAACCATTCGTAATTTTGCCGATGCTACCACCTGGACTCTTCGTCTTTTTCGCCAGCCGGGAATTGATAGTATTATTTCCTTAATTTCTATTCCAATCATCCTTCTTGTTGTTGATTTTAAGGTTTTTGTTTTAGAAATTGCCTACATTATTATTTACTATATTATCGATTACTACACCACTCAACATTACGTTAATTTTAAGGACATTCAAAATACTAAAACCGAAAGTTATTATGCCAAACTTCAAGAAAATAATGATGTTGATCTTGAACAAAAAACTTTCAGCCGTCATTATTCCCGTCTTTCTAATTGGTATTTTACTGAATGGTTTACTCTTCAAAACACTGCTGTCTTTTTTTATTGTTTAATTTTTGCCTATCTTATTATTTCTATCTCCACTGGTACTAAAATGATTTCCGATCTTGTTTTAATTATGACCTATATTGGCTCTACTCAAAATTATCTAAATTCTTTTTCTGAAATCAAAGATAGTTTAGCTGATACTGCTGTCGCTATTGATCATTTAGCCAAAAATAAAGCCATTACCGCTATCGATTTTGACGATTTGGTTTAAAAACTGACATCTGAAATCTGACATCTGATAAACTAATTCATGCCAGAACTTCCCGAAGTTGAAGTCGTTAGACTTTTTCTCGACAGTCATATTGTCGGTAAAACCATTTCCAAACTAGAAATAATTACCCACAAATCCTTTATTGGTAGTCCAGAACTTGTCGAAGGACAAAAAATAATTGGCACTTCTCGAATTGGTAAGCAGCTTTCTCTTCATCTAAAAAACGGCTTAGTTATCCTTTTCCACCTCAAAATGACCGGTCAAATAATAATGGGGGAATCTGTCTTTGGTCATCCTACTCCAAAAGAAGATAAGTCTCATCTTCCTAATAAATCTACCCGTTTGTTTTTTACCTTTTCTGACGGCTCTAAATTATTTTTTAATGATCAGCGTAAATTCGGCTGGGTTAAACTTTTAAATCAGGCCGAGCTTATCGAAGCCCAAAAAAATCTCGGTCTTGATATCTTAAGCCCTAACTTTACTCCAAAATATCTTTATCGACAACTTCAATCTACTTCTCGCCCCATCAAAACCGCTTTATTAGATCAGTCTAAATTTGCCGGCATTGGTAATATTTATGCCAATGATGCCCTTTTTCTAAGTAGAATTCACCCAATTTCTTCATCTAAAAAAATCAATCTAAAAAAAGCCACTCTTCTTCATCATTTTTTAATTAAAATAATGACCGAATCTATTAAAAACGGTGGCTCTACCGCCAAAGACAATAAATACCTTCATCCCGACGGCTCCATTGGTCAACATCAATTCAGTTTCCAAGTTTATCAACGAGCCAACGAACCGTGCCTAATTTGCCAAGCCCTTATCAAAAAGGTTACAATTGGAGGACGAGGCACCTTTTATTGTCCTAAGTGCCAAAAAGTTATTCGTTAAAATTTCCATGAAAACAAAAATCATCATTTCTATCGTCGCCTTAAGCCTAGTTTTGGTTACCAAATCAGCTTTTGCTAAAACACAAACCCTTACTAATACTCCCAAACAAGAAGCTAGGGCTACTATTACTCAAATTAGAGAAGAAAAGAAAATCGTTATTTCTGAATTAAAATTAAAAAAGGTCGAAGTCGTTTATAAAGCCATTAAAATGGGTCTAGAAAAAAGACATACCGCCTTATTAAAAATCAAAGCTAAATTGGATGCTCGTATTACTAAAAATCCCATGAATAAAGACAAAACTCAAGCATCAGTTGAATTGGCTAAATTTACTACTGCTGAAGCAAAATATCAAGCAGATATGAAAACTTTAGACATTAAATTTGAGACCCTTAAAAATTCTACTAAGACATCTGAAGTCGTTAAAGGTTTAAAAGACACAGTTAATTTAATTAGAGAAGATTTAAATAATATTAAAAAAGTTTTAACAGCTGCTGTCACTGCTTTAGCTAAAGCCCCAAAATTAGAAGTTACTAAAACCAAATAATTATGAAAAATAAATTATTTATTTTTTCTCTTTTAATTACTTCCGCCTTTATTTTTTCTGCTTGTAGTCCTAACCCAAATTTAATCGAAAACCAAGAAGAAGCTATCCCTACTATTAATCAAGAAACTGGTGATGAAACTGAAACCCAGCTCCTTGAAGAAATAAATGCCGATAAGGATACTAGTTTCGATTCTGATTTCACCAATCTTGAAACTGAACTAAACAATTAAAGCTTTCAATTGTTGACAACTTTTCCATATCGGACTAAAATAGTCCAGTATGAAATTATCAACCAAAACTCGTTATGGGCTTAGGGCTCTTGCCAATCTTATTGGCCAAGACGGTTGCTGTTCTATTAAACAAATTTCTAAAAATGAACACATCTCTTCTGATTATTTAGAAAAAATCTTTTCCAAACTTAAAAAAGCCGGCATCTTAAAAGTCGAACGAGGTGCCACCGGTGGTTACAATCTTAATTGTGATCCTAAAAAAACTACTTTAAAAGAAGTTGTAAATGCCCTAGAAAAGGCAGAATTTATTTGTCCTGATTTTTGTTCTTGTCAAAGCAAGTCAGTTTGGCAAAAAATTCAATCTGGTTTTACTAATGTTTTAAGTTCTATTACCTTAAATCAATTAGTCGATTCTAAAACTAAATCTGTCTATCTTGATTATGCTGCTTCTACTCCTGTTGACCCAGAAGTTCTAAATACCATGCTTCCTTATTTTGATTTTTCTTATGCCGGCAACACCATGTCTCTTCATCAAATGGGGACTTCTGCTTCCCAAGTTGTTGAAACTTGTCGTCAATCTTTTGCCAACATTTTAAATGCTTTACCAAAAGAAATTATTTTTACTGCTTCCGCCACTGAAAGTAATAACACTGTCTTAAAAGGAATTGCTTTTGCTAACAAATCAAAAGGTAAACATATCATCATTTCTTCAATTGAACATGATTGTGTTTTAGAAAGTGCCGCCTGGCTCAAAACCCAAGGTTTTGAAATCAGTCAAATCTCCGTCGATAAAGACGGTCTCTTAAATCTCGATGAACTCAAAAAAACTATTCGAAAAGATACTATTTTAGTTTCTGTAATTCACGGTAACAACGAAATTGGTACAATTCAAGATCTCGCCAGCATCGGTCAAATTTGTCATGATCGGGGAGTTTATTTTCATACCGATGCTTCTCAAAGTTTTACTAAAGTTCCTCTCGATTTATCCAAACTAAACATTGATTTATTAACCGCTTCTTCTCATAAAATTTATGGTCCAAAAGGCGCGGCTCTTCTTTATATTAAAACCGGCACCAAAATTACTCCGCTTCTTCATGGTGGTGGTCATGAATTTGGAATTAGATCTTCAACCCTAAACTTACCCGCCGTTGTTGGTTTTACTAAAGCTGCCGAAATTGCCATGGCTAATTTTGATCAAGAAAATGCTCGTTTAATTAAACTTCGGGATTATTTAATCAAAAATATTTTGGAAACTATTCCCGATTCTCATTTAAATGGTCACCCCACCGATCGTCTTTCTAATAATATCAATATTTCTTTTGACCGAGTTGAAGGGGAATCTCTTCTTCTTGAACTAGATTATTATGGCATTGCTGCTTCTACTGGTTCTGCTTGTTCTTCCTCGTCTCTCGAACCGAGCCATGTTCTTTTAGCTATTGGTCTTAAACCAGAACAGTCCCACGGTTCTCTACGTTTTAGTCTTGGTCGCTTTACTACTAAATCAGATGCTGACTATCTGTTAAAAGTTTTACCTCAAGTTATTAATAAATTCAGGGCTTTATCGCCTTTTAAATCATAATTATGTACACTCAAAAAGTCCTTGAACACTTTCGTAACCCCCATAATTTCGGCTCCATGGACAATCCAGATGCTCTTGGTCAAGTTGGTAATTTGGCCTGTGGTGATGTCATGAAACTTTATTTAAAAATTGCCAAAAATAAAGACGGTCAAGATTATATTGAAGACGTAAAGTTTGAGACTCTTGGTTGTGCCGCCGCCATTGCCACCAGTAGTGTTGTTACTGATCTGGCTAAAAATAAAACTTTAACCGAAGCTTTAAAAATTAAGAACGAAGACATTATTAAAGCTCTCGATGATCTTCCTACTATTAAAATTCACTGTTCTTTATTGGCTGCTGATGCCTTGGCCGAAGCCATTTATAGCTATTTTCAAAAAACTAATCAGCCGATTTCTAAAGAGTTAGAGCAGCTTCATCAACGCATTGTTACTTGCCAAACTCGTTTAAAACATTAAAAATTGTTAAAATAAATAACTATGTTTCTCGTCAAAGCCGCCTACGCCCAATGTCCAGTCTGTATTGTTACTGTTGGTGGTGGCATGTTGATTGCTAAACAACTAGGGATTGATGATTTTTTAGTTTCTCTTTGGATTTCTGGTCTTAATACCGCCATTTCTTTTTGGTTATCTACTAAGATAAAGAACAAAATATTGGGAAATCCTGTTATTTTGTCTATTTTAATGCTCGGTCTAACCCTTTCTTATTTCATTTTTTCCAACAAAACAGGCTCTCCTTCAAATCAAATAATGGGTTTAGATAAAATTATTTTTGGCCAAAGTTTAGGCATTATAATTATGTTTTTGGGTATATTTGTAGATCGTTATTCAAGGAAATTAAATGGTGATAAAATTCTTTTCCCATATCAAAAAGTAGTTTTTCCTGTTGGTTTTTTAATTATTTTTACTTTATTATTCAAATTAATATTTAAATTATAAAATGACTACCCCAAACGAACTTCAAAAATTTATTGACAAAGCTAAACAAATTGAAAAAGGGCATAAATTAGATTTATCTCTTGGTGAAGATCTTTCTGTCGCCATTATGAATCTAATTGGTATTGAAGAGCATATGTTTTTCACTTCTCAAAAACTAGGTGACACTAAATATATTGATGTTTTAAATACCGCCAGGGAAATGCGAAAAGAATTAATGAAAAAAATTGTTAAAGAAAATGAAGGTGAAATTTGGTGCACCAGTAAACATCTTTTATCTGCCTCTATGAGATTAATGGAAGTTGGCACTAAATGTTTAACCAAAGGTGATAAAAAAGAAGCCAATAATTATTTTAAACAATCTTTTGATTTATATAATCTTTTTTGGGGTCTTAATTTAGGTCTAGTCGATTCTAAGTCTCAAAAAGTAGAATTTACCGAAAAACCACTTCCCAAAAAGAATCTTCTTAGTGGTTTTGGTCAGGTAGTCAACAAAATTCTCGACTGTTGTCGAGAATAACTATTTCCTAAAAAGCACTAAAATTCCCACCAAGATCAATAATCCCGGCCAAAAAAGATTCCATTGAATTTCTATTGGTGATATTTGGTTCCAAATTGCCACTATTCCAACCATTATCAAAATAATTCCTAATATATTAATATTTTTTCCTGGTTTTTTAATTTTTGTATCGATTTTAATTTCTTTTGCCATCGATTTGGCTCTACCTTTAACATCTTCAACAAATTCCTCCAATTTTTCTTCTCTGTCAATTTCTTTTTCTATACCTTTTTCTTTAGGTATAACTAACCATAAAATTAAATAAACCAAAACTCCACAACCTCCACCCAAAGCCAATAAAACAAAAATAATTCTAACTATTGAACTGTCTATTTTAAAATAGTCAGCCAAACCACCACAAACACCAGCAATCATATAATCATCAATTGATCTAAATATTTTTCTATCGTTCATAACTAGATTTTAGCAATTTCCTTAATCTTTTCAATATTTTTAATTACCATTTTTCTTTTTTTATTGTAAAGATATCCTTGTTTTTGAAATTTCAAAATCTGTAAAGTCACTGTTTCTCGAGTTAATCCCGCTATACTGGCCATCACTCGGTGTGGAGTATTGAAATTAATTAAAATTTCATTACCTTTTTCTTCTCCCACTTCTTTAGCAATCATACAAATTAAACCAGCTACTTTACTTTTTGCATCTCCCGCCACAATTTGTCGCCAAATAATAGACAGATCAAGCAATTCATCTATTAATTTTTTATTAACCTCATTCAATATCTTTTCATCTTTTTCAATAAATTTTACAAATTCATCCATTGGTACAGCCCAAAGTTCCACTGTAGTTATTGCCTCAACAAAATATCTGTTTGGTTTTTTATAAAGACCATTCATTCCAGCACAAAAAAACAATGGTCTTAAATTTGGTAAACTTGTTTCCTTACCGGCATTTACTATATAGGCTCTTAAAAGACCACTCTTTTCTATATAAGCTGTATTTAAATTTTCTCCTGGCCTAAACAAAATTTGTCCTTTTTTATATTTAATTGTTTCAAATTTACTAAAAAATAATTCAAATTGTTTTTTAATTTTTTCGTTCATAACAGCACCTAAACTTACTAATTTTTAAACGGAACGAATTCAATTATATCACTCTCTACTAAGCTATAATCATTTAATGAGCCTTAGAGAAAAACTATTAAAAAATAAATGGTTAATTCTGATTATTTTAATAGCCGCAATTTTAAGATTTACTCTTTATCAAGATCGATTAATTTTAAATCAAGATCAAGGTCGCGATGCTGCTATTTCTCTTTATGCCAACAGAAGCGGAATTTTTCCCATTATTGGACCGCCTTCTTCAGCCGGCCCTTTTAATTTTGGCTCCTGGTACTACTGGATTGTTATGTTTTTTGAATTTTTTTTACCCTTTTCAATTGGTCCCTGGGTTGGGTTCACCCTTATGTCTGTTTTAAGTGTTTTTTTCTATGCTAAAACTGGTGAAATTTTAGCTGGCAAAAAAGGCTTAATAATCACTGGTCTAATTACTGCTGTTTCTCCAGTTATGGTTCTTGATTCCTCAAATTTGTTAAATACAGGAATTATTGGTTTTAGTTCCTCTTTAGTTTTTTTTACTCTAGCCAAATTTTTTAAAGAAGAAAAAATAATTTGGACCATTTTATTAGGTTTTTTCGTTGGCTTATCAATTAATTTTCATTTTCAATCTCTTGGGCTTTTGTGTTTTCCTTTAGTTGCCGTTTTGGTTAACAAATTTTCTTTAATTAAAAGATTAAAAATTGCCTTTTCGTCTTTTCTTGGTCTTCTAATTTCATTTTTACCAATCATAGTTTTTGATATAAATCGCCATGGCGTTTGGATTAGAAGTGTTATTGAATATTACACGGTTGGAGTTAAAAAGTTTTATGTCCCTCTACGTTGGTTAACTGAACTTCGCGATTTTTGGCCTCAATTATTTGGCTCGGTTACTACCGGTATTCCCCAAATTGGCTATTTATGGCTAATATTAGGATTAATAGTTCTTGTTATAGTTATCAAGAAAAAAGTCAAAGTAGACAACTTTTGGCTGGCTCTTGCTGTGGCTATGTTGATTCAGATATTTTTAATGAGGTCCTACAAAGGTCCTAGATCAAACGAATATTTAATTGCTTTTCATGGTTCCATTATATTAATTAGTTCCTGGATTTTAATTAATCTTTATACTTTTAAAAAATATTTTTGTATTGTTTTATTAACCTCAATTATCATTTTTGCTTCCTATTTTAATTTAAAACAAATTAAGGATCATCCCAGTCAACTAAAAACTATTATTTCCATTAAAAAAGAATTGGATTCTCAAATTACTGGAAATATAAATGTTTTCCGATACCAAGACTCAAGTATGATTGCCATGCCTATTTTTTACCTTTTTTATTATCAAAATCGAATTAATGATAATGGCCAGTCTTTTGGCTTTTGTGACAATAATCGTTTTACTTGCCCTCAAGGCCAATTTATATCCAAAAGTAATTATTTTATTTACAAATTAGACGATTTAAAAGACAAAACTAATTTTAACCAGCTCACTCCTCAAAATATTTATCAAATCCTAATGGTCAATTATGGAAATTAAAAAATTTAAATTAATATTTTTTTTAACCTTAATTTGGATAATATTTGGATCTAATAAAGTCTTTGCCAATGAAAAATATGTCACCATTGTTAATCCAGTTAGGAGCAGAGATTTATGGCAAGACAAAACCTTAAAACCAATAGAGGATCAATATAAAATAATAGATAACCTCGGTTTAAAAACAACTTGGTTAATTCAAAACGATGTAATCAACGATCAGGAACTTATTAAAAAAATAAAAGAATTTAACCAAGATCAAGAAATAGGTTTATTTTTAGAAATTAGTCCTAAATTAGCCAAAGAAGCCAGAATTTATTACCCCACCGAAACCGAATGGTATAGTCCCAAAGCAGTTTTTTTGTCAGCACACAGCGTCAGCGACCGAAAAAAACTAATCGACAAAATAATTATCGATTTTAAAAATACTTTTGGTTATCTACCAAAATCGGCTGGAGCTTGGTGGATCGATAGTTGGTCGGAGCAGTATTTAGAAAAAAAATACAATATCGCCACTATTATGATTGTTGCCGATCAAAAAACCACTGACAAATATGGAGTTTGGGGACAATGGTGGGGTTATCCTTATCATCCATCACCAAATAATATTTTGGTTCCCGGCAATTCTAAAACGGTCATCATTCAATGGGCTCAAAGAGATTTAGAAAAAGCTTACCATGGCAGCGGCCCATTAGTGTCTAATTATTCGCTTCAGGCCAATGATTACACTAGCCAAGGCTTAGATATTAAATATTTTGCCACTCTAGCCAATCAATATCTTTCAGTTGAAAAATTAGGGCAAATAACAGTTGGTTTAGAAACGGGAATGGAGAGTATTGGCCATGAAAAAGAATACGAGAAACAATTAAATTGGCTTGTTGAAAATAAAGTTACCAGTTTGAAAATGAGTGAATTTGGAGATAAATATAGGGAGCTTTATGATGATAAAAATCCTTCCAAAATAATTTTAGGCAATTGGGTACTAACACCAGAATATCGGGAAAATATAAATTTAAAAGAGAAGACTATTTATAACCCCAGTATAAGTTTCTCTGATAAATTTATTGCCGACAAAACCAATTTTTTAAATCGAATATTATCTGATTTAAACAATCGACAAGAAATTAAATATTGGCCTTTATTTTTATTATTAATTCCAATTTTATGTTGGTGGAGTAAAAGTATCAGTCCTGTTTTATTTATAATATTATTATATTTACCTATATTTAGGTCATATTATAGTTCTGGCTGGAAAATATTTTTTGGTCCAATTATTAATAATTTAATTTTAGGACAAGTATTAGTCTTCGTTATTGGTGTTTTTTTAATAACCAAAATTAATCAAAAATTTAAAATTAATTGGAGCTCTTGGTTATCTATCTGGATTATAAATTTATTAATTTTTACTGCTAGATTTTCCATAATTGATGGTAAATATTATCTTGGATTTTTAGTTGATAGCTTTAAATTTATTGGTATCTCTTATGGCCATGGTCTTACGTTTTTAAATCAAGATTTTCCCGGATATGTCGCCGCTACCATGTTAAAATTCGACCCCAATTGGATTTGGAATAATTGGTGGTCTTGGATAATAATCTATCCAATTATTGAAATTGGATTAGTATTTCTATTTAATAAAATATTATCCAAAAAGCTTAGATATTTTTTGACAATATTATCGATATTTTTTGTAATTTATATATTTAAATTAAATCCATTAATTGTAAGATGATTAAAAAATATCAATGGTGGAAAATTATTATTTTAATTCTTTGTTTTTTTACTATATTTTTAGTTCAGCAACAAAATTTATTAAAACCAAATTTTGTCGATGAACAGGATAATTTTGTCGTCGCTAAAAACCTGATTAATGGTAATAAAATCTATACTAATATTTTTTCTCACCACCAACCAGGAACCTATATTTTAAGTGCAGCAATTCAAAAAATAACTAAACCAAATTCAATCGAAATTCTTATTAAACGCCATCGACAATTTATTATTTTATGGTCAATTGTTTGGATTATTTTTATTACCTGGCGCTTTGGTTTTCAAATGATCGGAGCCATGATGATTTTAGAATTAATCAAAAACAAATATTTAGGCAGTCTTTTTCTGGCTGAATCATTAGTAATAGCTCCAATGATATATTTAGTTTTAAGTTTTTTAGAAAATAAATTAGCCAAAAATGAACCTTTTTTTTGGGGATTAATCGCTGGCATTGTTGGCATAACTTTGGCTCCAATGTGGCCGGTGTTGGCTTTAATGATTTTAACTTTTTGTTGGAGATATAGAAAAAAAGCGAAAAATATTGGCTTAATGATTGGTGGTGGAGCTCTAGTTTCCGCAATTACACTTTGTTTCATTAACATCAGTGGTTATTTTGAAAATGCCATATTAATTAATCAAAAGTATTATATTTCGATTGCTGGTGGTGGCAATTTAATAATATCAACCATAAAATCTTTAATTACTCCATTTTTTTATTTAAAAGATGGATTAAATTTACCTGAAATATTATTAGTCAAATTTTTTATTTTAATTTTATTTATTTTATTATTATTTTTAATCAAAGAAAAAAAATGGCAAAAAATACTTTGGATTTTATTAATATTAAGTTTGGTTAATTTAAGAAATTTTGAACTTCAAAAAATTTATTATGATGGATTTCATTTATTAATCTGGGTTGCTTTAATTATCACTATTCCTTTTTATTTTTTAAAAAATAAATGGTGGATTTTGGGGTTATTGCCGATTATCTATTTATTATTTCTTAATAGAGAATCAATTTTAAATAAGCCCGATTATAAACAAGATTTTGAAATTTATTATTCCCGAATATTTAATATGAGTGAAGCTATTCGCACCACCAAAAATGAAAGTGATAGTTTATTGGCGATACCGGATGAAGTCTTAGGATATTGGCAGGCAGAAATCAGCCCAAAGGGGAGGTTTATTTTTTTCTACAAATGGATGACTGGTGTGGATTTTTTGAAAAAAGAACAGTTAAATAATTTTCAACTAAATCCGGAATATTTAATTATTAAAGGCGATGAAGGGTTAAATTTAGCTGAAACCTTAAGAAAATATACTGATTTCAGTTACAGAGGCAGTGAAAGTAGTGAATTTTTTATTAGAACCGATGTCTATAAAAATTTTTCTAAAGAAAAAATTGAAAGACTTAATTATTATGGTTTGAAAGCAATATAATACCTTATGTTCGAAAGAACTGGAACATCATAGTTCTTAAAATATTTCAGACAGAATTAAAAAACAGTTATATAAGGATCTCTCTCGGCTTTTTGATAGTCTTCAAATGAATTTAAAAGTTTATCCTGACGAACAGGTAGAACTTCAACTGGTTCACCATCGGGATACAGAATCACTTTTCCATCGCCACTATATTCGTAGTCAATAAACCAAGGTTCTTCAATTTTAATTTCCCAACCCAATTCTTTGGCGACATCGCCAACAAAAGAAGCAAATGTTTTAAATTTTGGACAATCACCTTTTGGAAAATTTTCACTGGCTAGTTGGGGTGAATACAAAACTAAATCAACATCTTTATGTTTCTTACCTCTTTTTTCTGGCTTAACCATCCCTCCGACCAATAATAAATGAAGTTCAATTTGTCTCTTTTCAGATTCAGTTTTAAAAGCATCACCTAGCTTATTAATATTTTCAAAATTTTTTATTCCCAGTTCATTTTTAATTATTGGGCTAATTTTAGATTCTGGTTGGGCTCCTATTATTTCCATGATTTATTATAACTTAATAAAAAAATTAGCCAAACTTTTCTTCAAATCTTTCAGTAAGCGAATAGCAGCATCCGCAAAACACCTGTTTATAAAACCCTTTAGTTTCTAATTTTTTACAGATATTTTCGGGAATAAAAAAATTAATTTTATACTTCTTTCCAATTTCTTTTCCTATTTTTTCAATCATTTCTGAATTCTGATATTCGCTGGTTAAAAGGGTCGAAGTAAAACAGTCAAATCCATTTTTTTTGGCATATTCTGCCGTCTCTTCTAATCTCAATTCCCAACATTTTGGACAGCGGTCAGCCTTTTTAAGCCCTCCCTTTTCAAGGGAGGGTAGGGTGGGTTTCAAACAATTAAACCATTCACTTGGCTTCCAATCTGGAATTATCATTTTTAAATCACCAATCATCAATTGCATTGCTTTTAATCTTGATTGATATTCTGATCGGGGATGGATATTCGGATTGTAATAATAAACTTCAATTTCTTCAAATTTATTTTCCGTCTTTATTGATTCCACCATTTTTAATAAACAATCGGCACAGCAGGCATGTATAAGTAATTTCATTTTAACTATTATAAACCAATAATTAGCCCTCCCTTTTCAAGGTCCATAGATACCCCGGAGAGGGTAGAGGGTGCCCGCAGGGCGGGTGGGTTTTAAAGAGAGGATTTTACGTTATAATACTCTCATGGATATCCAAGAAAAATTAAAATTAATTCAAGAAGTTGGTGAAGAAGTAATTGGTCTCGAGGAAATTGAGGCCAAATTAAAAGCCGGCCAAGAATTAATCGCCTATGACGGTTTTGAACCATCTGGAAAAATTCATATTGCTCAAGGTTTACTCCGTGCCATCAATATTCAAAAACTTCTTCAAGCTGGTATTAAATTTAAACTTTTAGTTGCTGATTGGCACGCCTATGCCAACAATAAACTTGGTGGAGACATGGCCAAAATTGAAAAAACCGGTCAATATTTTATTGAAGTTTGGAAGGCTTGTGGTCTTGATGTCTCCCAAGTTGAAATTATTAGATCATCTGATTTAGTCAAAGATTCCAATTATTGGCTTTTAGTTTTAAAAATTGCCAAAGCTAGTACTATCAATCGTATGATTCGTTGTTCCCAAATCATGGGCCGAAACGAATCAGAAACTTTATCTGCTGCTCAAATTATTTATCCTTGTATGCAGACAGCCGACATTTTTAGTTTAAATGTCGATATTGCTCAGCTTGGAATGGATCAACGTAAGGTTAATATGCTGGCTCGCCAGATTGCCGATGAATTAGGTCTTAAAAAGCCCGCTGCTGTTCATCATCACATGTTAATCAGTCTTCAACCGCCAATTGATAAACTCAATTCTACTGATTCAAAAGAAGACCGAACTATTGCTCTTAAAATGTCTAAATCAAATCCTACCTCTGCCATTTTTATGACAGATACTAAAGAAGAAATTTACGACAAAATCAAAAAAGCTTATTGTCCGCCAAACGATATTTTAATTAATCCAGTTTTAGAATATTTTAAATACATTGTTTTTGCTAAATATCCTCAAGTCAAAATTAATCGAGAAGCCAAATTCGGTGGTAATTTAACTTTCGATTCTTATGACAAATTAGAATCAGCTTATCAAAAAGGGGAGATTTATCCTTTAGACTTAAAAGATAATTTATCTAGATATCTAGACGAACTAATTTCTCCAGTCAGAGATTATTTCAATAACAATCCCGAAGCTAAAAAGCTAAAAGAAGAAGTCGAATCCTTTACTATTACCCGCTAATTTTTATAGTAGCTTCTAATTTGGAATAGCACATACCACGATATTCCGGTTCCAATAATCAAACCGCCCAAATCAAATTTTATTAAGTTTGAAACAGCGCTGATTAGGGAAATATAAAACATCAATTTCCAAGCTTTCATTTGTCTGGCAAATAATCCTTTTATGGCGATTATTTCCAAAATTAACATTACTAATCCCAAAAACATCGAAATAATATATCCAATTCCACCTTTGACTCCACCCAAAAAAGCAAATGGTGTCGCTGCCATCCCAATTCCTATTACCGCTAAAATTGCTGGAATCGTCAAAATTATCATTATTACCGTAAGATATGGCCCATATTTTACAATTCCTTCTTTAACTTTATCCGGCATTGACGGTAATTTCTTAGTAAAAAATTCAGCTAATTTATTTTCTAATTCCACCAACATCCTTTTCCAATCTTTTTTTTGTGTTGTCATATTAACCAATTTTACACCATTTTTGTTTTACTAAATTTTAAATAGAAATAGTCTATACTCATATCACATGACAGAAGATCTGATTTCCAATTTTAATATTCTTCCGGATCTTCATCAAAATCCTCGTTTTGCCAAAGCTATGGTCGATATTGGTTGGACTATAATGGGCAATCCCGGTAAATATCTCTTTATTAGAAATGTTGGGCCCTTAAGTGTTGCTAAAATTCAACATTCAAACTCTATTGATTTTGATTTGTTAAAAAAAATCCGTCAAAAATATCATACTTTAACTACTTATATTGAACCAGGCCTTCTTCATCCTGATATCCAAAAAAAAGGTTTGTCAGTTGAACCATTTGCCAACAGTGCCACCTCTTTAGTTGACCTTACTCTGTCAACTACTGATCTTCTTAATTCTTTCAAATCAAAAACCCGCTACAACATTTCTTATGCCAAAAGAAAAAATGATTTAAAAATTATTACCAAAGATTTTCACGATCTTACCGCTTCCGATTTTGATATCTTCAAAATTTCCCGGGAATCCTGGAGTAAAAGAAAAAAGGTTGTTTGTTACGAAGGCAAATTTTTTAATGCTCTTATTAAACATTTTTCTCATTCCGGTTGGGTTCATTTTGCCTATCATCAAGACAAATGTGTCGGCACTCTTATGATTTTAAAAAATGGTAAAGCCGCTATCTACTATGCCGCCTTTGCTGAAAATCTAGGCTATTCACTTTTTGCTCCCACCCTTTTAACCTGGACTGCGATGACCACTGCCAAAGAAGCCGGTTGCCATATTTTCGATTTTGGTGGCATCTATGATCCTAGATATAAAATGTATAAAAAATGGATTGGTTTTACTAAATTTAAAGAAGGTTTTTCTCCGACTGTCATTTATTACCCTCCAACTCAACTTTTTATTGGTTGGTAACTTATTCTAATTCCACTCCAAATTCTTTTAAATCTGATTCAAATTTTTCTGCTGTTGTAAACTGAATTGCCTTAATGCCCATTTTATTTGCCACTTCTACATATTCCAAAATATCATCAGTATAAATACAATCTTCCGCTTTCAATTTTAATTTATTTAACGCATCTTCAAAAATTTTCTGGCTTGGCTTCATTGCTTTTGCTCCAAAAGAAGTTGTTATTGTCTCAAATGTTTTTATTATTGGAGCCGCCTGAATCATATAATCAAAATCCCATTCACTTGTGTTCGACAATAATCCAATTTTGTATTTCTTTTGTAGTTTTTCAATTAATTCTTTAGTTCCTTCAACTGGGGTATATTTATCTTTAGAATAAATTTCTTTTAATTCTTCATAAGAAATATTTAACCCGCAAATTTCTGATAACTCTTCAAAAAATTCTTGTGAAGAGATTAATCCTGTTTCATATCTTATTTGTAAGTCAGATTTTTTATAAATCAATTCAAAAATTTCTTCCTTTGTTTTATTTGTTAAACGGCCAATTTTTTCTATTAAAATCTCATTGGTAAATCGGCAAATCACATTTCCAAAATCAAAAATTATTGCTTTAATCATTTTTCTATTATACCTTGTCGCAATTCTGGCGGCGAACCGTGCAATTAGAACCTATTTTATTAATTCACAATATTAGGCTTATCGTCTGGAATTGCCAACTTTAATATCGCATTATAATCATTAGTTTTGTCCCAAATATCAGCAATATTTATTTTTTCATTTTCCAATAAATAAGTTACCATTACTCTAAGTTGTGTATATCGTTTCGCTCCAGAATTTTCTGGAACTTCTAAATAATATTTAAGTGCTGATTCATAATTTTGCGAATCATGTCCAATATATTCTGAATATCCTTCCTGAATCCAGTTTTCTTTTGTTGAATATTTATACCAAGGCCTCGATTCAAATTCTAACCTATGAGTTACTTCATGGGTCATAAAATAATCTAAAGTTCTGTCTCCGGCCGCCGCTTTTCCCGATGGTCCATAAAGTCGATTATTTTTTATATCCACTTTTCTTAAAAAAATATTATTTATAAAATACACATACGAAATTGCCCCGGCATTATGGTTCACATTTAAAAAATAATTCCATCTATTTGGGTTATTGGCAATAAAAATCCGTTGTTTTTCATTTCTATAAATTACCGATTTTTTAATTCTTGATTCAGCCGTTTTTACTATTTCGTTAATTTCTGTCGGTATTTCTTCATCAGAATAAACAGTGATATTTCCAACCGTAACTTTATTTTTAAAAAATGGTTGGGGAAAACATAATGTCAAAATATAAATAACTACCAAAACAATAATTATCAAAATTATATTTCCTAAAATCCTAAACATTTTCTTCATAGTTCATCATATCAATTTTTTAAATCTTGACTATTGACCAGCCGCCATTCGATTATGGTATTATCAAAAACAATTAAAAAAGATATTCCTAAAGAACGACACATGTAGTGCCCTTGCACATAAATCTGATCACAGTTCTGTGTAAGCACACTAGTGTGTCTTTTTTGTTGCCAAATTATTATTTAGTAATCAAAGGAAATCTTTTATGCCAACTACAAAATTTCAAAAATTTATTTTTACCTTAATAACAGTTTTTATTACTGTTCATTTATTTGTTTTTTATAATCTCGCCATTGAAATGGGAGGCATGTCGAATCAGGTTTTTTTAGCATCAATTAAAGTCGTTCCTATTGAATTTATTTTTGCTTTTTTACTTCAAACATTTATTGCTGGTCCGCTTTCTTTAAAATTAGCTTTTAATATTATCGACCCTCGAGAGTCTAAATCTTACATGGTTACCACTGCCATCATCTGTTCCACTGTTTGTTTAATGTGTCCTATGATGTCCTTTGTCGCCACCATTCTTTATAATGGTTTTACTTCTGAGTTTATCGCTCAATGGATGCAAAAAATCGTTTTTAATTTCCCTTTTGCCTTTTTTGTCCAACTATTTTATGTTCAACCCTTAGTTAGACTGATTTTCCGAACAATTTTTAAATCACAGTTACAAAAGAATATTGCTCATTAAAATAAACTATATTCAAAAACATTAATAAAGCGGAGAGGGTGAGTCTGAAATCTTTCTATTCTTATAATTAAATTTCGATTCTCTCCTTTTTTTGTAAAGACTAATCGCCATAAAAGGGTATTTATCGACTGTATTTTTAAAAGAGACAAAATTTAAAAAATGCCAAAAAAACAACTTAAATTTAGCAATTTCAAAATAATAATATATGCAATTTATACCTAAGGATGCTATAATATTACACATTGATTGTAGTGGGCTCTTTACTACCGATTCAAAAAATATTCATTTAAAAAAGTTTATATGTCTAATTTTAAATATCATATTGGCAGTATAATTATCGATTTTGATCAAATTAATATTATTACCAAAATTGAAAATGATTGTGTTTTTTATAAACCGATAAATAATGAAAATGATCACTGTATTAATTCAATTCCATTAAACAATTTGTCTTTAGCTCATTTACGTTCTCCGATGACTAAACCAGAAGTAAAAAGTTTATTAGAAAATTTACATTACGAACAAGCAATAGAACTTCCATTTAATGGGAGTAATCGAATCAATAATGGCAACTTTTTAAAAGATATTATTTATTTAAATAATCCCAAAAGAACTGCAAGGGTATTAATTTATTTAAACAAAATTAAAACTGAGTCTACCCTTTCTTCTAATGATGAAACTATTTATAACAAAGCTCTGGATCATTTATCTGAAGAAATATCTTTAGTAAATAAAATTTCTCTTGATTCTGCCAAAAGTAAAATTCTTAACGCTATCAAAAGATAAAGCTTCTTAAACAAAAAGTTACACTTTTGTTTTTTTGAACCTAAACAGGAACAAACTGGGGATTTCTTTATGAGTATCATCACCTATATTACACGGTATAACAGGGTAAAAACAACATTTGGCGGCGAACCATTGACACAGTTAGAACTTATTTTATTTCTTCGATTCTTTACTTAAAATTTTCCAATTTTCCTTAAAGTAGTCAACTTTATTAATAGCCTGTTTTACAAAATCTTTTATCACCGCGATATCAACATTATCAATTGAAGAGTATTCTAATTTTCTCAAAAAGAAACTTTCTCCAACAATAAATTTTTTATTTTTATCCTCTAATAAACCACCAAAATGAAAAATTAAATTAAGTGATTTTTTCGTTTGAGCAATTCCACAAATCCAATGGTGATAATCTCCTGATAGCCCATAAGTTAATTTTCCCCATTTTATTTCACAATCCAATTTTTCATCAACCGATTCTATTGCTTTAGTTATTCTTTCAAAAATATCTAAAAAGTTAGGGTCAATTTTATTAATAAAAATTTCTTTATCTGCCATAGACAAATTATACATTGTCACGACATGAGCGGAGGAGGTGGGATTCGAACCCACGAGTCCTTTCGAACACACGCTTTCCAGGCGTGCGCCATAAACCACTAGGCGACTCCTCCCTAAGTACGATATTATATCGTATTTACTCTCATATATGGTTCAGAGATTACCCACATATCATGTACTTTATCAGTTAATTCATCAATCTCTTTAGCTACTCTTTTATCCAAATCAGCTAATAATTCATTTTCTTTACACCTACTATATTCAGCTTGATCTTCAAAAATTCTTACCATTCCTGATAAAAAAGACTCCAGTGAATTATATTTCAAATAACTAATTTCTGTTCCTTCTTTAAGATATTTATGATTAATATCTGTTTCTTTCAACTCTTCTCTGTTTGCTTTCTTCAATTCAACCATTATTTCAGTAACTTTTTTAATATTTTCCACTGCCTTTATTCCCAAATTAGCTAATTTGGGCTTGTTTTTTTCCTCATCACCCTTAGCTTGATCTTTTAACCCTTCAGCCAATCCTAAAAATAAGTCATTTAAATCTCCATAACTCAAATCACAACCATATCTTTCTCCACTTTCATAAGGTGTTTCTCCTTCATTTATTCTTTCTGGATGTGCCATTATCTTTTTATTAATTTATCTAATTCTATTTTTGCCTTTTTTAATAATTTTTTTTCACTGTCATATGCCAATTTTTCCACCGCTTCTTCAAATTTAAACCATTCTCTTTCCAATACCATTTCGGTATCATAATATTTCAAATTACTTTGTCCCAAATATTCCATCAAAAAAAATGTCACTTTTTTAATAATTTTCTTTTTTTGTTCTTTATCCCAAATCACATAATCGTTTGATCCCAATTTAGTTACAATTTTTGCCTTAACTCGGCCTTCTTCTTCCACTTCTCTTAAAGCCGCTCCTTTTAAAAATTCATCTTTTTTTAAATGACCTTTGGGAAACTTATAAACTGCTCCGTCACTTTCTCTTTTTTTATTTTTTTCACTGGTAAAACTGGAAATAGTTTTGATTAACAGCCACAATATTTTATTGTTTTCTACTTTATAGACCAATCCGCCAGCCGATCTTTCGTCGTAATATAAACTATCATTAATCTCAATTGCCTCACTTTTCATAAGTAATCGATTATATCTTAATTATCTCAATAATTCGGCTTGTCGATTGATGGGGAATTATATTCGTCACTTTTATCAATTTAGCCCCAATTTTTTTAGCCTGTTTCTTTTTTTTAATTAAATTTTTATCATCGTCGCTGACGGCAATTACTTTTGGTTTAATTTTACTGATTATTTCTAAATATTCTTCATCATTTTTCATCTCTGGCAGTTTAATTACATAATCCACCATTTTTAATTTAGTCAAAAAAACAGCCCTGTTTTCTTGACTATTTATTGGCCTATTTTGTCCTTTATTTTTTTTAATATTCTCGTCAGATTCCAAAAGTATTACTAAAATATCTCCCTCTTTTTTTGCTTTTTCCAAAAAGACAATATGTCCTAAGTGTAAAATATCAAAACACCCTCCCACCAAAACAATATTTTCATTATTAATTATTAATTCTTCATTATTAATTAAATTATTTGCTTCAATTATTTGTTTCATTAATCTAGTCCCCAAAATCTAAATGTTTCATTTATATCTTGTCCATAAATTCTAAAATAAAAAAAATCTTTTAAATCACTTATGAAAACTCCAGTCCCAAAAGCCATCAATATGTTTCCTATTTTCTTCTTTCTCAAAAACCACCCCAAACCAAAAATTAATAATCCATAAATCCAATGATGCGGAGTAATTAAAAATCCACCAAAAACGTGACCAATCCTTCCAATTGAATAACCAGCAAAACAAAAAACTATAAAAATTATTATTTTTTTTAAATTCATTATCTAACCAAACCAATGGGCATATACCAAGTCAAAGGTTTTTTGCAGACCGGACAAGTTGTTGGGGGAGTTTTACCTTTATGAATATAGCCGCAATTTACACATTTCCACTCCAATTCTGTTTCTCGGTTATAAAGAGTATTGGCATCTAAATGAGTGGTAATAATAATGTATCTTTCTTCATGTTTTTCTTCCACTTCTTTTACTTCTCTAAATAATCTTTCTGCTTCGGCATCACCATCAATTTTGGCTTGTTCTTCAAAAGAAGGATACATTTCTGTCCATTCGTGTTTTTCTCCAGCGGCCGCTGTTTTCAAATTATCAACCGTTTTTGTACTGTATGGAGCAATTCCCAAAGTATCTCCAACACTAACCGGTTCTCTAATCATTTCAAATAATTCTTCAGCATGAGCTGCTTCTTGGTCAGCTGTTTCTTCGAATACTCTAGCGATCCATTCATAATTTTCCTTACGAGCCATTTTGGCAAATATTCGATATTTATTTCTAGCCTGACTTTCACCAGCAAAAGCTTTTAAAAGATTTTCTTGTGTTTTATTCATAACTAATTCTACCATTTCAGTTTATTTTCAGTTTCAGCTTTATAATATAGATCATGAAGATTTTAGTTGTCGAAGATGAACATTTAATTGCCAACGCCCTTAAAAAAGGTTTGGAGCAAGAACATTACACAGTTGATTTAGCCTTTGACGGTCTAGAAGGTTTTGATCTAGCCGCCAGCGGCGATTACGACATTGTCTTATTAGACCTCATGCTTCCTAAAATGGATGGTCTGGAAATTTGTCGTCAACTTCGCAGTCAGCAAAATCATGTTCCTATTTTAATGTTGACCGCCAAAAGTCAGGTTGAAGATAAAATTAAAGGTCTCAATTGTGGTGCTGATGATTATCTAACTAAACCATTTGCTTTCGAAGAACTCTTAGCCAGAATTAGGGCTTTAGCTCGTCGTCCTCAGAAAGCGGCTTCAGAAGTTTTAACTATTGGTGATCTTTCTCTAAACCTCTCCACCTATGAAGTCACTCGTCAAGGTAAAAATATTTCTTTATCTAGTAAAGAATATTCTCTCTTAGAATGTTTACTTCGCCATGCTAATAAAATTTTAACCAAAGATCAATTAATTCAGCATGTTTGGAGCTATGAATCAGATATTCTTCCAAACACTATCGAAGTATATATTCGTAACCTCCGTTTAAAAATCGATAAAAATTATAAAATTAAGTTAATCAAAACCATTCGTGGTTTCGGTTATAAAATTAGTGAGTAAATTATGTTTAAACAAGCTCGACTAAAATTAACTGCCTGGTATCTTCTGATCATTATGGTGATTAGTTTTTCTTTTAGTGCTCTGATTTATCAAATCAGTAGCCTTGAAATTATTCACTTTGCTGATTCCCAAAGAAATCGGATGGAAAGACAATTTTATTCATCCGAAAATCCACCTTCACCACCACCAAAAGTTTTGGTTGATGATCTCATTTCTGAAAGCCAAAAAAATCTTTTAAATAATTTAATTATTATTAATAGTGTCATTTTAATTATTTCTGGTTCTCTGGCTTATTTTTTGGCCGGTCGCACTCTTTCTCCAATTCAAAAAATGCACGAAGATCAGAAACGCTTTATTAGTGATGCTTCTCATGAATTAAAGACTCCAATCACTGCTCTTAAAACCATGCTTGAAGTTTCTCTTCGTGATCCAAATTTAGATTTAACCGAATCTAAAAAAGTTTTAACCGATTCCATTTCCGCCACTAATCAATTAAAAACTTTAACCGATTCATTATTAGAATTAAATCATTTAAATAATAATGGTTCCTCCTTTAAACTTGAGCCGATTTCAATTAAAAATCTAATGACAGAATCGGTTAAAAAAATTAAACCCCAAGCTGAAGTCAAAAAAATTACTATTAAATTTAATCCAACTAAAGGCAAAATTAATGTTGACGGTCAAAAAATAGAAGAATTATTTTTAATTCTTCTTGATAATGCTATTAAATATAGTCCTGACTCTAGTCAGATTATTTTTAATTCTTTCAAGACTAAGAAAAATGTTGTTTTCAAAATTATCGATAAAGGTATTGGTATTTCTGATAAAGATTTACCCCATATTTTCGATCGTTTTTATCGGGCCGACAATGCTCGTACTAAAAATAGTGCTTCTGGTTATGGCTTAGGTCTTTCTATCGCTCAAAAAATTGTTGAACAACACCATGGTTCTATTGGTGTTCAAAGTATTATTAAACAAGGTACTACTTTTAAAATAATTTTACCTTTATAACTTTTCAGTTTTCTTTCAGAATTTATTATTACTATTCATCATCATGAAGCTAATCAAAAAAATAAAAGATAAATTTTTATCATTACCTAAACTTCTTAGAATTATTTTAATTATTCTGGTCGTTCTAGGTATTACCTGGTTTATTTATTCTCGAGTCATTGCCTCTAGTAAAAAAATAACCTATAAAACTACCGAAGTTGCTAAAGGTACTTTAATTACCTCTATCTCTGCTACTGGTACTATCACTTCTTCTAATAAAACTATCATCACCACCGGTGCTACTGGCACTATTAAAAAAGTTTATGTCAAAAACGGTGACACTATTACCAAGAATCAAAAAATTGCTGAAGTGACTCTTGATGAAGCCGGTGTTAATAATCAAACCACTGCTTGGGCCAATTATTTAACTATGCAGCAAAACCAAAAAGCTGCCATTGCTGATCGAACCGCTGCTGATCTTAAAATGTGGCAGGATCGTCAAGCTATTCTCGATGCTCAAACCGAATATAATAATATGGTTGCTGGTGCCTGGAATCCCAAAACTAAAGCTGAATACACTTATAATGAAAAAGCCATTGTTACTAAAACTTTAGAACTAGCTAAACAAACTTTTACTGTTGATGAAACTGAATATAATAATTCCACTGCTTTTGTTGCTAAAGCTCAACAACAGGCCTCAGAAGCTTATGAAAATTATAAAAAAGTTTCTTCTACTATTTATGCTCCAATTTCTGGCATTATTAGCAATCTAAGTTTAGCCACTGGAGTTATTATTTCTAATACTTCTAACTCCATTACCGTTTCTACTGGTACTAACAGTAGTCAAAATTCTTCCACTGTTACTTCTCATACCGTTGGTAGTATTACTAATCCTAAAGGTCAATATCAAGCTACTCTCAGCTTAACTGAATCTGACATTGTAAAAATAAAAGCTGGTCAAAAAGTTACTATGACCATGGACGCCTTTAGCGGTATCACTTTTACTGGGAAAGTTCTTTCTGTTGACGTTGCCGGCGCCACCACTTCCGGTGTCACTTCCTATTCAGTTGTTGTTCTCCTTGATGATACTGATAAGGAAATTTATGCCAATATGGCTGTTTCCGCCACTATTATCATTAACTCTAAGGCTGATATTTTACTTATTCCTTCAACCGCCATCGACACCGCCGCTGACGGAACCGTTACGGTTAGAACTATTAAAGACAATATTACTTCCACTGTTACCATCACTATTGGTGAAACTAATGACAGTGAAACTGAAGTTACTTCTGGTTTAAATGAAGGCGACACTATTATTTCTTCCTCAGTTAGTGCCCAATCTAAATCAAACAACAATACTACTTCTTCTTTCGGTAGTTCAACTACCAATAAAAGTGGCGGTAGTTTTAATATGGGTGGCCCTCCGGGAGGTTTTTAAATCAAAATTATGCCCAAAAAAGCTATTATTATTGCTAAAAACCTGTCCAAAATTTACAAAACTGATGTTTTGGAAACTGTGGCTCTTGACAATGTTTCTTTTGAAATTAAAGAAGGGGAATTTGTTGCCATCATGGGTCCATCTGGAAGCGGTAAGTCAACTTTAATGCATATCCTTGGTGCTCTTGATAAACCCACCAGTGGTGAATATATTTTAGATGGTAAAAATGTTGAAAAATTATCAGACGACGAATTGTCTGATATTAGAAACAAAAAAATTGGTTTTATTTTTCAAGCTTTTAATCTTTTACCTCGAACCACAACCATGACTAACGTTATGTTGCCTATGACTTATGCTGGCATTCCTAAAGATGAAAGAGAAAAAATTGCCGAAAAATACCTTAAATTGGTTGGTTTAGGTGATCGTCTCCATCACACCTCCAATCAAATTTCTGGCGGTCAGCAACAACGCGTCGCTATTGCCAGGTCTCTCGTTTTAAACCCTGCCCTGATTCTTGCTGATGAACCAACCGGTAATATTGCTTCTGCCCAAGCTGAAGAAGTTATGGCTATTTTTGAAAAATTAAATGATGAAGGTCACACCATTGTTATGATTACTCACGAACCTGACATTGCTGAACACGCCAAAAGAATTCTCTTTATCAGGGATGGAAAAATTATTAAAGATAGCACCAATCATCAACGTCGATTTGCTTCTATTAAAAAGGAGGTATTGAAAAATGATTGAGTTTCTCGAATTTTTTAAAGAAAGTATAAATACTCTTCGTCTCAATAAAATGAGAACTGGATTAGCTATTTTAGGTATTATTATTGGTATTGGTAGTGTCATTGCCTTAGTCTCCATTGGTCAATCAAGTCAGGCCGCTGTTACTTCTCAAATCACTGCTCTTGGATCTAATCTAATTACTGTTTCTCCTGGCGCTCAAAGTTCTGGTCGTGTTCGAACTGCCACTGCTAGAAAAACTTTAACTTTGGCCGATGCCGATGCTCTTAAGATTGCCGCTCTATCTGCTGTCAAAGCTGTTTCTCCTGAATATTCCAGTCGTCTCCAAGTTGTTACCAGTGATGCTAATACTAATACCACTATTTATGGTGCCGTCTCAACTTATTCTGAAATTCACAATCTTAAAATTAGTGGCGGTCGATTTATCACCGACAGTGATTACAATTCCAACAGCCATGTTGCTGTTTTAGGTCCGACTGTAGTTGAAGATCTTTTTGGTAGCTCCAGCTATAATCCAATAGGTGAAACTATCCGTATTAATGGTCAAAATTTTACTGTCATTGGTGTCACTGTTGCCAAGGGTTCTTCCGGTATGACCAATTCAGATGATGCCATTTATGTTCCTCTCTCCACCGCCATGAAACAATTATTTGGAGTTAACTATCTTTCTTCAATTGCCGTTCAAGCCGCCAGCAGTGATGTTATGATTCAAGCTCAAAATCAAATTGGCTATCTTCTTTTAGCCCGCCACAAACTTACCGACACTACCAAGGCTGATTTTACTATCAGATCCCAAGAAGATATTTTATCCACTGCCTCTAGTGTTACTGGTACTTTTACCTCACTTCTTTCCGGCGTTGCTGCTATTTCTCTTATTGTTGGTGGTATCGGTATTATGAATATTATGTTAGTTACTGTTACTGAAAGAACTCGAGAAATCGGTCTCAGAAAAGCTCTTGGTGCTAAAAAGAAAACTATTATTACCCAATTTTTATTTGAATCAGTTATTCTTACTTTCACTGGTGGAATTTTAGGAATTATTCTTGGAATTGCCATTTCCTATGGTTATTCTCGAATTAATTCTTCAGTTTTTACCATCTCTCCGACTTCCGTTTTATTGGCTTTTGTTGTTTCTGTTGTTATCGGTATTATTTTTGGTTGGTATCCCGCCAAACGCGCCGCCAGTCTTCAACCAATTGAAGCTCTTCGTTATGAATAATTTAATAATTATAAATTTATTTAAAATATGAAAATTAATCAAATAATTGCTACTCTAGTCCTCTTAGTTGTTGCTGCTGGCGCTGCCTTTTTCGGCGGTGTTAAATTTCAACAGAAAAAAATTACTTCTCAATTTAGTCAACGTATAAATAATAATGCTGCTCCTGGACAAGGTACTGGTCGTGGTACTGGCATTGGTAAAGGTGAAAATGCTTTCAATCAAACCGTTGGTGAAATTATTAGTATTGATGATAGTTCTCTCACTGTCAAAACTTCAGATGGTGGCTCTAAAATTATTTTAATCTCCGATTCTACCACTGTTAATCAATCAACTACTGCCGCTAAAACCGATCTTAAAGTTGGTGCCAAAATTGCCGTTATGGGTAGTACTAATACTGATGGTTCTGTTACCAGTAAAACTATTGAAATTAATCCTAGTATTGGTAATATGGCCCCTCCAGTTACCACTGGCACTCCCGCTGCCAAAAATTAAATTTATTTTTACCCTCTCTAATATCTTCTTTGTTACCTTTCGATTTTAAAAAAGAAATAGACATATTTTGATTTATAATTGATAAGCTCGCTTCGAACTGAAAGGTATTTTATGTCATCAAAAAAATCAACAAATAATAATTCAAAATTATTTTCTCTTGCTAAACCTTATTTTTGGTTTATTATTTGTATTTTAATTGTTAGTTTATTTAGTAATGGCATTAGCTTAATTGTTCCCAAAATAATTGCCACCGTAATTGATACTTTTCGCCAACCAAACTTTAATTTAACTAGTTATTTATTGCTTTTTCTTGCTTTGGCTGTTTTAGCCTTAATATTTTCCGCCATTCAAAGCATTTTGCAAACCTATCTTTCCGAAAAAATTGGTCGTGACTTGCGAACTCGGCTTATTACTAAAATTTCTCAACAGCCATTTTCTTTTATTGTTCAAGTCACCCCAGAAAAACTTCTTACCAATCTTACCGCCGATATCGACAATATTAAAATGGCTATATCCCAGGGTCTAGTTCAAATATTTTCCTCAGCCATACTTCTAATCGGGTCAACTGCTCTTCTTTTGTCAATTAACGTCAAATTAGCCTTAATGGTTTTAGTTGTTGTTCCTTTAATTGCCACCATTTTCTTTCTAACTTTCAAAAAAATTCACAAATATTTTATTCGCTCACAAGTCATTATCGACAAACTTAATAAAACCATTAATGAAAGCATTGTTGCTTCTTCCTTAATTAGAATTGTCAATTCTCAAAGTTTCGAACTTAAAAAATTTGAAACCGTCAGTGGTGAAGCCAAAAGCAATGGTTTATCAATTCTTAAACTTTTTTCGGCCTTAATTCCCTTAATTGGGATTATTACCAATATTACTACGGTTGCCATTCTTCTTATTGGCGGTAAGTCTATTGTCGCTGGCACTTTTTCTGTTGGTAGCCTTCAAGCTTTTTTAAGTTATCTTTCTTTACTTATTTTCCCGATCCTAATTTTAGGTTTTATTAGTAATATTTTGGCCCGGGCTGGTGTTTCTTTTGAGCGAGTTTCTCAAGTTTTAAATACTCAAACACCTCAACTTTACGGTGATCAAAGCCATCAAATCAAAGGTGGTATTAGCTTCAAAAAAGTTAATTTAAGTATTGGTAATAAACAAATTTTAAAAAATATTTCTTTTGAAATTAAAGCCCATTCCAAAACGGCTCTTCTTGGTCCCACTGCTGCCGGTAAAACTCAAATTCTTTATTTATTGTCCGGCCTTTTACCTCCCACTTCCGGCCAAATTTTAATTGATAATATTCCTCTTGCTGATTTTTCTCAAAAATCTCTTTCTGATCAAATTGGTTTAGTTTTTCAAGACAGTTCTATTTTTAATACCACTATCATGGAAAATATTAATTTCAAAAATGTTTTAGATCAGTCAAATATTGATAAAGCCATTAATACAGCTGAATTAGGCGATTTTATCAAAACTTTACCAAATGGTTTAAACACTAAAATTGCCGAAAGGGGAAACAATCTTTCCGGCGGTCAAAAACAACGTATAACTTTGGCCAGAGCTCTTGCTTTAAATCCCAAAATTTTATTACTAGATGATTTCACTGCTCGTGTTGATAAAGATACTGAAAATAAAATATTTGCCAATGTTGCCAAAAATTATTCCAATTTAACCCAAATTTTAATCACTCAGCAAATTTCTTCAGTCGTCAATTTTGATCAAATAATATTATTTATGGAAGGCGAAGTTTTGGCCACTGGTACTCATCAAGAACTCTTAAAGTCATCCAAAGAATACCAACAAATTTATAATTCTCAAATGTCTACCACATGAACTATTCACTAAAAATTTACGACGACAAAAATAAAGAAAAACTAAGTTTTTTTAGTTTGGGAAAACAATTTCTTATTTTTTTAAAAGGGGAAAGATTAAAATTAGTTCTTTCTTTTATTTCTATTATTGTCAATTCTGCTGTCGGCATTGCCACTCCCTTTCTTTTAGGTATTGCCATCGATAAATTTATTCAAAACAAAGATTTAGTTGTTTTGACCAATTATTCTTTGATAATTTTAGCTATCTATGCCATTGGTTTTGTTACTAATTTTATTCAAACCAGAACCATGGGTCATATTGGTCAAAATATTCTTTTTAAACTTCGTCAAGCTCTTTTTCTAAAAATTCAATCTTTACCATTAGCTTTTTTCAATCAAAACAAATTAGGGGATTTAATTTCTCGTATTAACAACGACACTGATAAATTAAATCAATTCTTTTCTCAACAACTAAATCAATTTGCTGGTAACTTTTTTACCATGCTTGGAATTGGTATTTTTATCTTTTTTATCAATTGGAAATTGGCTTTAATTACCCTAGTTTCCGCCTTTATTTTATTTATAATCACTTACTTTATTACTCCCTGGATTGGCAAAAGAAATCGTTTAAGTCTTCAATCTTTGGGAAATCTTTCTGCTGAAATTCAAGAAAGTTTAAACAATTTTAAAGTTATGGTGGCTTTTGATCGCCGTGATTATTTCCGTGATAATTTCAATCACGTCAATTCTGATAATTTTAAATATTCAGTCAATTCCGGCATTGCCAATAATATTTCCGGTCCTTTTTACGATTTCGCTGGTAATATGGCCACTTTATTAGTTTTAGTTTACGGCATTTTTCTCATCACCCAAGGTCAATTTACTGTTGGTATTTTAATTAGTTTTCTAAGTTATACTGATCGTTTTTATGGTCCTCTTCGTCAGATGGCCTCCATTTTATCTTCCGCCCAAATTGCCCTGGCTGGTTGGAATCGAATTTTTGAAATTTTAAATTTGTCTTCCGACATGCCCATTTTACCCAAAACCGCTATCAAAGAAACCGATTCCATAATGCATTTTGAAAATGTCAGTTTTAAATATGAAGACAGCGATTGGATTCTAAAAAATGTTAATTTTAATTTTTGTTATGGTAAAACCTACGCCATTGTCGGCCCCACTGGCGGCGGCAAAAGTACTCTAGCTTCTCTTATGACTCGTCTCTATGATCCTCAAGAAGGTGAGGTCTTCCTTGAAGGTCAAAATATTAAAACTTTTGAATCAGAAGATTTATCTAAAAAAATCGGTTTTATTCTCCAAGAACAATATTTATTTACCGGTACTGTTGGTGAAAATATTACCTACGGTAATCCTAATTTTCCAGTTTATTCCAAAACTAAATTAGTCAAAATCTTAAAAGATTTAAAATTAGAAGTTTTGGTTAATAAATTTGATCAAGGCTTAGATACTCCCATTACTCCCACCACTGAAACCATCAGCTTGGGTCAAAAACAATTAATTTCTTTTATTCGCGCTATCATCAGGGAACCCGACATTTTAATTATGGATGAAGCCACCGCTAATATTGACACCATTACTGAAGGTCTTCTCCAAAAAATTATTGACAAACTTCCACTCAAAACCACCAAAGTCATTATTGCTCACCGGCTCAACACAATTAAAAAAGCCGATGAAATTTATTTTGTAAACAATGGCTCCATTGAAACCACCGAATCTTTTGAAAAGTCTTTGGATTTAATTACTAAAAGTAAAAGAAACAGTTAATTAAAACTTTCCCGTCCCAAAAATTAGACAAGTCGCCAGTCCATCCACCCCAATTCCCACATAATTCCATCGATTGTCTAATTGATTATCATTATGAGGTTTGTCGCCGGCATACATCCACTCAATAGTGTGAACCCCATTCAGTCTATAACCATAACTAATATTTTCTCCCAAAGCCGTAAATCCCAGTTTATTAAATCCATCTTCATTTTCCATAAAATTATTAAATCCTTGATGTTTATCGACCGATTTAATTCCATTCAAAAATCTTGCTCTTTCTTGGGCATAGTTTCCTAATTTTTCATTCCAATTTAACACTTGTGAACCTTGAACCTTTCGATATTCATTTAAAGCCCCATATATTTCTTTGGCTGTTGCCATTTTTTCATCCTCGCCGATTTTCATTGTCCAAGTAACTTCGTCTATTTGTTTAGACACTCCCCAAGGCTCATTATCTGGTGTTGGAGTCGGTTTATATATTTTTTTAGTTAAAGTGGGGATTACCGTCGGTAGTGGTGTTATTGTTGGTAAAATTTTTATCTCTTCGGTTATCACGTCGACTTTTGGACTAATTAATCCTCTAATCTTATCTAAGTTTCTTATTAGAATCACAATTACCGTTATTTCCAAAATCAAAATTATCCAGCTGATATAATTTTTCGTTTTCATTTCTAAGCGGAGGGTATAGGATTTGAACCCATGCGGACTTTCGCCCACACGCTTTCGAAGCGTGCGCCATAAACCACTCGGCCAACCCTCCATTATCTTTTGTGCGCCTACTGGGAATCGAACCCAGATCAACGGTTCCGCAAACCGCTATTCTATCCATTAAACTATGAGCGCAAATAATTACAGGTGATTATACCAAAAAAAGACTATTTTTCCCGTTTTTCCAAAGGCAATCTGTCGGCAAACCATTTTGTCAGCTTATCTACAAAATTAGGTGAAGATTCCACCAAGGGTAATTTTTTCAAAACAATTTCTTTAATTTTTTCCTTATCAGCTTCATTTATAACTATTGAAATCTGTCTGGGAATCCTTAAATTAGTTTCAAATTCCAAAAGTTCGCTGTTTAAACTTTTTTTAAACCAAAATCTTAACAATATTCGCCAATCATAATTAGCTTCCTGAAGTTTAATTCCTCGATTAGTTATCTTATTTTTAACCATTCGTGGGGGGACTGTCGACAACACATAATACAAAAACAATACTGATACCAAAGCTACGACTAAGAAAAATTCTTTTATAAATATCAAAACCACCGAAAATAAGACTAAAATTGCAATCGCTGTAATCCAAAAATCTTTATCTCTTTTTTTAAACGATCTCTCTGGAGCTTCCCATTCAAACAAAACTTTTTCTTCGTTAGTATTTTTTATGATAGTATCAACTTCTTCTGCCATATAAGATAATGATAAAGCATTTGTCAAAAATTTGATATACTAAAGCACCAAATCAGGAAGGATGCGGCGAATGGTAAGCCACAGGTTTGCTAAACCTGCGTCAATAAAATGGCATGTGGGTTCGACTCCCACTCCTTCCGCTTAATACTTAAATTTCCACGAAATCTTACTTTGTAGCTACTAACCCCACAAAATTTGGCATATTTTACTAAAAATAGATATTTTTTAGATAAACAGCCAAAGTTTATATGTATAATTCATTTATGAAATGGAAAGGATTGCTCCCAGTTTTAATAATTATTTTGGCTTTTATTTTTCGTTTATCAATAATAAATACGGCCATACATGATGATATTGTTATTCAGTCTGGATGGGGACATTGGATTTATGAAAATAAAAGTATGTATGGTTTTTACGAAAACAATAATTGGATTTATGGTTGGCCAAATCAGCCACCTCTAATTAGTTTTTTATACGGATTTAGTTTCAAAATTCACGAGTGGCTTAATACTATAATGGTGACCTTTGGAAATTTCATTGCTTTAAATCGTCTTGGAGCATCACACATTCCTTGGTTTTATAAATTTATTACTTGGTTTACCCAGAAATTTTACTCGACCACACCTTATCTATATGGTCAGTTAATTTCTCTAAAGCTGATATCTATCATAGCTGACTTAGGTCTAGCTGCTTTAATTTATTTTTTTGTCAAAAAAAAATCGAATACTAAAAAAGCCACATTTTTTTTATTAACCTATTTAATAATGCCGTTTTCTTGGTATGAAAGTGCTATTTGGGCTCAACATGATCAATTAGCTTTTATTTTTTTATTCTTGACGTTTTTATGTTTAATGAATAAAAAATGGAATTTTTTTGCTCCACTAATGTTTATTATTAGTATTGGTTTAAAGGTAACTGGATTAATTTTTGCACCTCTTTTTATATGGTTGGCAATAGGAGATAAAAAAAATTTTATAAAAATATTTTTAGGTTCTATCGTTGCCATTTTAATGTATTTTATTTTAGTTAAACTAATCAGCCCTAATAATTTTATTGTTTTTAATCTAAACTTACAAAAACAAATATTTGCCAAAGGAGATTGGGCAACATGGGTAAATGCATTTAATTTTTGGCATTTAACTACCGGTTTTCTCACTGATTCACGAAATATATTCTTAGGATTAAGTTACAAAATATGGGGTTATTTAATTTTTGGAATTTTTTATATTTATTCTTTTTATATCAGTCAAAAACGTGATTTTTGGAGTTCAATGAAAGCTATGTTTATCGTTGGATTTTCAGGATGGTTATTTATGACTACAATGCACGAAAGATATCTTTTTGCTGCAATAATTTTAGGTTTAATACTTTCAGTAAAATATAAAAAAATTTTTAAATATTGGTTAGCTTTAAGTTTGATTTTTGGACTAAACCTATACTATGCTTGGTGGCAACCAGAATTTTTTAATTTTCTAAAAAACATTTTGGAATGGCAGGGTAATTTAATCTCAAAACTACTTTCATTAACAATGATAGGAATTTTTATAAAAATAGTCAAAATAATTAGATAATTATTTCTTAAAAAAATATTTCAAGAATGTCTACTTTATTCAAGACTTTAATTTCACTACTGCAATTTTTCCATCCGAAACATACTTCCCAACTTTAAAAGCTCCTGCTTTATAATATTTAATTCTTCCGATGCAATTTGCCTTTTTAAGTTCACTTAAAATATAATCTCTTTCCTCGTCAACTTCCGGATCAACTCGATGAGTAATTTGATAACTAATTTTTTTAAATCCTATTCCCATATCTTCGCTTCCTGCTCCAATCCAAGTAAACGCTTTATCACGATTAATTTTCTGTTTTTTGGTCCAATATTTTATATCCAAAGGATTAATTATTTTATCTGTATTAGTTGCCCAAAATCTAATATGGTGTCTTCTTTTTGGACTATTTCCAATTGCTTTCTGAAAACCTATATCTTGTTTTCGGCCAAAAAGAAAAAGTAAACCAAATGGTGCTTTTAAATAGGCTTTGTTTAATAAAACCGAAAAAAACATTTTTATTCCGCTTTTTATTGTTAATTTATCAGCTTTATACCAGCCAATATTTTTAAAAACATTTTCTAATTCATCCCTAGTTCCGTCAAAAATTATATTCACCGGATCTACATAAAGTCCGTCGGCCGCTCTGGTAAAACGGGGAATTTTTCCCTTTCTAGTAATCATCAATGTTAAATGAGTTGCCACCGGCAAAACTATGTAGGCCGAAATAAGATAAGTAATAACCAATGCCAAAAACATTGATAATCTATCTTCTAATCGTTCGTATATTTGGGTTGAAATAAACCATATTACTATCAACGCCATCATCCCAATAACCAATCTCTGTAGCCATCGAATTAGAAACTTCATGTGTATAGGATATCAATTTTTAAAACACAAATAATTCATCCTTAATTCGCCATAATTCTCGTTCGGTTAATTCCATAATCACTATGTCTGGTTTTTCTTTTTCTACTATTGAATAAGAAAAAGGAATTGATCCCCAATAATAATAGGATCTTCTAAAATGTTCAGAAATAAATGGAATTAATTTATTTCCAAAAGAATCTCTAAACATTACTAACTTTGGAAGTTTTGGATTATTAATTTCCTTAATTAATATTCCACATGTTTTATACACATCGGGACAATCTCCCTCAACAATTTTTGATTTAACATTTTTATTTTCAAAAACCATTTCCGTTTCCTTAAAACCTTCTGTAATTCCCATTTGTACTTCTACTAAGTCTTTATTAATCGCTTCTTTTTCAACAAAATTATAATCATCTTGAGATTTTGTTTTAATTATTGGAAAATCTTGATTTATTTTTTTACCAAGTTTCTGATAAGCCACAAAGGCTCCCATATTGTTCCAATGAGTATCGTATTTAAGATAAACAGGGGATGTTTTTTTAACTTCTTCTAATTCTTTTTTAGGATTAATAAAATTAATTTCCTTAAATTCAGCTAAATAAGAAGTTAATTGGTCCAATCTAGAATCAGGATTTATTTTTTTCATATAATCCGGTAAATATTCTGGATATATCGATTGTTTGTTTGGCGCCACCAAAAAATAAAATTTAATTCCCTTATTCTTAAATTTATTTTGAATATTTAAAAAATTATTTTTAATTTGTTCAAGATCATTTTGTTTAAATGGTTGAGCATTGACAGAATCAACATATTGGATATCGGAAGTAAAAAAAAGCCAGTCATTTTTTCCAATGGTTACCGATTTATTTGGTGACACTTTAAAAAAGTTAAATTTAAGCCATCTACTTGTTACTATTGATAAATTTCTTAAGCCAAAATGATCATTAAAATAATTAGCAAAAAGAACCGGAAATTCTTTATAAATTCCAATTTTTGGGATACTTGCCAATGGTCGATTATCGTTTAAATAAACATTATTACCAAAACCAAATAATAAAGAAATGCTTGGCGAAACCAATATTATTCCAAAAATTATAATTAATAAATTATTTTTATTTTTCATTAAAACCTAAAGTAAATAAATGGATTATAAGTATCTCCGGCCAATTGCATTATCGACAATATTAATAATCCTCCAGTTGTAATTATTTCCATTGCTGGAATTTTATTCACAATTTTTTGATACAAATTTCGTCCAATCGGAGTTGCAGCTACCAATGCTATCAGCATAACTGCTAAATATTCTCTGGTCGCAAAATTACCCAATTGATAAACGGCTATTTTATTTGGGTTAATTCCAACCATCACTTTAAGTAAATATACGGCATAATTTAAACTATTAATTCTAAAAAATAACCAGCCGATTATCACCACTCCCATTGTATAAAGATGTCGCCATCCAAACCATAATTTATCTAATACTTTTCCTAAAAATAAATTTTCCAAAATTAAGAAAAATCCAAAATATACTCCCCAAAAAATAAAATGCCAATTAGATCCATGCCACAAACCAGTTAAAGTAAAGACAATTGCAATATTCACTAATGTTCTGATTTTTCCTTTCCTATTTCCTCCTAAAGGTATATATAAATAGTCTCTAAACCATGAAGATAATGATATGTGCCATCTTCTCCAAAAATCTTTAATTGAATTGGCAATATAAGGAAAATTAAAGTTCTCTTTAAAATTAAATCCAAACATTTTAGCCAATCCAATGGCCATATCAGAGTAACCAGAAAAATCAAAATATATTTGCAAGGTGTAAGAAAATAAAGCCAACCACACAATTTGGCCGGTTAGATATTGAGGAAATATGGCAAATATTTGATCCGCGACAGCCGCCATTACATTGGCTATTAATACTTTTTTAGCCAATCCCATCACAAATCTTTTTATTCCCTCCACAAATTGATCTTTACTAAATTGACGTTTTTTAATTTGAACACCAATGTCTTTATATCTCACTATTGGTCCAGCAATTAAATGGGGGAACATTAAAATATACAATGAAAAATTTAAAACATTTTTTTCCGCCCTAATATCTTTTCTATAAATATCAAAGACATAAGAAATAAGATGAAAAGTCACAAACGATATTCCCAGCGGCATTATTATTTGGGGTAATTCCAAAGGTCCTTTTCCTGTTTTTAATAAAACAGTTGACAAGGTCGTCATCGCAAAAATCAAATATTTAAAATAGAAAATATAGCCTAAATCAAAAATAATAGCTGAGGTTAACCAAATTTTTTTGTATGTTGTTTTGTTAATTATTAATCCAAAAATATAATTAACTAAAATCATTGATATTAGTATCAGTACATATAAACCTTCTCCCCAAGCATAAAAAAACAAACTGGCTAATAAAAGTAATAAGTTTCGAAATTTAGTCGGTGATAGATAGTAAATTACCAATAATATTGGTAAAAATAAAAAAAGAAAAACTGGCGAAGTAAACAACATAGCCAATTATAACAATGAAAAACAAATTAAAAGCCACTAATGGTAAAATCATAGGATGATTTCGGCAAAAAATATATTTTATTCTTACGGCAAAGAAAACATTTTTGAAGGTGCTAACTTTTATGTTGCTAAAAATAGTAAAGTTGGTGTAGTTGGGGCCAACGGTTCTGGTAAGTCAACTCTTTTCAATTTAATAATGGGGCAAGATTTTATTGATGATGGCAGTCTCGAAATAGTTGGCGACGTTATGTCTGTTCCTCAAGAAGTTAAACAAGATCCATTGATGGAAAAAGCCACTTCTATTCGTGAATATCTAGACCCTTATTATGAAAAACAAGATTATGAACTTTTAAAAATGCTTTCCAAATTAGAATTATCACGTTTGTTTCTTGATGGTAAACCTCAAGTTTTAAGTGGTGGTCAAAAAACCAAATTGGCTATCGCTCGGGCTCTAATTTTTGAGCCCGACATTTTACTTTTAGATGAACCGACTAATTTTTTAGATGTTGAAGGCAAACTTTGGATGATGAATTTTCTCGGACGTTATTCCAAAACTCTAATCATTATTTCTCACGATTTAAAATTACTCGACAAAAACATCGATAAAATTATCGAAGTTGATAAACGCACCAAACAAATCACTGAATATAATGGCAATTACACTAATTATGTCAATCTAAAAGGCGAGAGAGAAGAACTTTTGGTTCATCAAATTCATGTTCAATCCAGAAAGATTGTCGAAATGAAAAAAGGTTTAGTCAGAATTTCTGGTAATCGATCCGAAAAAGGTGTCCGTCAAAAATTAAATTTACAAAAAAGAATTGAAAAATTAGTCGTTGCTTTACCAGAGATGCCGCCAGCCGCTAAAAAAATTAGCATGCAATTACCAGAACCAGCTTGGGTAGGGGAAGTACCTTTCATGGTTAAAAATTTATCTAAATCATACGGTGAGAAAAAAGTTTTAACTGATATTAATTTTGACATTAAACGAGGTGAAAGAATCGCTTTAATGGGTCAAAACGGTGCTGGTAAAAGTACTCTTATTAAAATTTTAATGGGTATGTTAGTTCAAGATTCTGGTGAAATTATTAAAGATGAAAAATTAAAAATTGGCTATTATTCCCAAGAGTTTGAAACTTTTGACATGGACAAAAATCTTTTAGAAACAGTTCGCGATAAATGTGAAATGGCTGAACCTCAACTTCGTTGTTTATTAGGTCGCTTTCTTTTTCCTGGTCAAAAAGTTTTTCAAAAAGTTTCCACTCTTTCCGGTGGTGAAAAAACCCGTCTTTCCATTGCCACTCTTTTAGCCAAAAATTATAATCTTTTAATTCTTGATGAACCAACCACTTATCTTGATGTTCTTTCTCAAAGATTAATTCTCGAAGCTCTAAAATTTTATCAAGGCGCCATGATTATCGTCAGTCATACTCCGGAATTTATTGCTGAATTAAAACCTTCCCGTCACTTCCTCCTTCCGGAAAATAAAATGATTTTGTGTCAATAAACTACAACTTGTTTTTCAGGAGAAAAACTTGAATCAACTGCATAAAGATTAATTTCTTTAAAAGAATCATTTATTTTGATTTTTTTTAAATTAAAGTTTATTATTTTTAATATTTTTTCACTATGTTTTTGATATAAATCAAAATCTCTTATTTTAAATAAAGTTACATGTGGAATATATCTCGAATAATCATTATCTGGAACATCACTAATATAATTTGATTTTAATTTTGAATTTATTTCTTTTATTTTTTTGTTTTTTGAAGGGGATAGATATCCTAAGTAAATTTGTCTTTCTTTTTCAAAAAAGTTAAATTTATCGATATATATAGGGAATATTATTTTATTTAATTTCAATAAGTCATCTTTTACTTTTAATAAAGTTTTTGAATCAATTTTTTCTCCAAAATAATAAAGAGTGATATGTAAATTGTTTATGTTTTGAAGTTCAATTGCATTTTCAATATTATTTTCATTTAAATATTTTTGGAGTGAGTTAAATAAACCCAAAAATAATTTATTGTTTAAAGTTATTCCTAAAAAATGGGATGTTGTTTTCATATTTGTAGTTACCAACTCCCGTTTCCAATATTAATATCTTCATTTTTCCAAACTTCTAAATCTTTTTCTGTTAAATTGATTGGTAATAAAAAAGTTCGCATTTGGTCTTCTAAAATTCCATTAACTGTGGCAAAGATTTTTCCATTGTCTTTTGGAATCCAATCACAAGAAGAATAAAAGTTATCCAATTTTGGATGATTAAACAAAATACCTAAATCATAGTTTCCTTCTTTTAAAATTTTATTTACTTCTTTCATTAATTTATTTCCAAAACCTTTTTCTCTATATTCTTTATCAATGGCGACATCACCAATTCCGCCTACTAAGTATTGTTTATTTTTATAATTAATTATTCTTTTGGTAATACTGATATGTCCAACCAATTTATTTTCAATATACAGTAATAAACACTCATTCAAGTCGGGGTTGGTATAAACCGTATTTTTATAACTTGAATTATCTTTAAAAATTTCTATTAAAAACTTCTTAATTTCTTCTTTTTCTTCCAAAATTAAATCTTTTATTTTTTTATTAATAAATTTTTCTACCATTTTTTATTTCAAATATTTTAACAAAAGCTTTTTATATTCTTGAATTTGTTCTGGAGTTGCCTTTACTTTTTCGCTGCATCTAACACTTTTATCTATTACCCAAATTGCTGTATCTGCTTTTTGGTCATCTTTATATCTTGGAATTAAATGCCAATGCATATGGCAAACCGTGTTTCCCAACAATTCATAATTTAATTTATTTGGTTTAAATGCTTTATACACCGCTTCTGCCACTTCACTCATTTCTTCTAAAAATAATTTTCTAAATTTTGGCTCTAATTCATGCAATTCCTTTTTGTGTTCTTTGCAAATAAACAGGGTATAACCCTTATAAAATTGATAATCACCAATTACCACATATCCAGTTTTCATTTCTTTAACAAAATAAGGGTTTTTATTTTCTTTAATTAATTCAATTCGATCACAAACAAAACAATTTTTGTCCATCTGTTGTTATCATATCAGTAATTCTATGAAAATAATTCTTTTTCGCCACGGACAAAAACAAAAAATAGATTTTATCGGTGATAAAAAAAGTTTGACTTGTTTAAATCAGGAAGGAATTGATCAAATTACTAAATTAGGAAATATTTTAAAGACTAGATTTCCTGAATTAAAATCATCCCAATATTTATTTACCAGCTCCTATGCTCGAGCCATTCAAAGTGCCGAAATTGTTCGATCGATTATTGGCATTAAAGAAATTTCAATTGTTTTTGAATTTCAAGAATTTTTTCCAATTAAAGATTTTTCTCAACCCGAAGAAATCAAAGAACATCTTTATGCCCAAGCCATGATTGATCCCGATTGGATTCCACCGGAAACCAATATTTCTTTTAACACCGCTATTTCTTCTTTTGAAACCAAACTAAGAGAAATTTGTATAACTTCTTCCGAAGAAACCATTTTAATTTCTAGCCATGGTGGCATTATTAGAAATTTTGTCTATTCTTTAGAACCAAAATATCGACCAAGCGACGATCTAATTGCCGGCGCTAAAATTCATGAAGGGGGATATACTGTCATCAACTACGATGGTCAAAATTTTTCTGTCGATCAATTCGATGTTTGCGATCATCTCAAAAATTGATAAAATCATTTATACGTTTTCTATAAATGAAACAAGAATTAATTGAGTTAATTGATCCAGTTATTGTTAAACTTTGTCAAGGATTACCACTTGGGGCTACTATTCTCACCGACGAAAAACATTGTTGTAAAAAAGAAAATCCGGATTGTCTCTATAATAGATCTGATCTTAACAGTGATTTTCCTCTTTGTTATAAAAAAACCACTACCGGTTTACCTCTCGCTCGTTCTCTTATTTAATTTTTTTAATTTCAATGTTCTCTCTTGACAAATGTGTTATCTAGATCTAACATATAGTTAGAATTAATTAACATAATTTATGACACTCAAAAAATATCAACAAATCAAATTGGCTATAGTTGTGGTTATTGCCATAATTTTCAGTCAATCGATTATTTTTCAAAATTATTTAATTCCAATTGCCACTTTAGTGGTTAGTTCTCTTGTTTTAATTTTGCTTCGACGCCGTGTTAAAGAAGTTATCGCCGATGAGAGAGATTATGCTCTTGCTGGTAAATCTGCCAGTTGGGCTATTCAAATTTACTCCTGGATTTCTGTTGTCGCTATGTTTATTTTGTATGCTTTCAAAGATTTAAATCCTAGTTATGAACCAATTGCCATGACTTTGGCTTATTCCACTTGTCTTTTAATGTTGGTTTATAGTCTTATTTTTAAATTTCAAAACAAGACTAAATTTACTCAAAACAAAAATAAATTTATTATTTTTGCCATCATTTTGGCTATATTTTTAAGCATTTTTACTCTTCGTTTATTTTCCGGAGAAGACAATTGGATCTGTCAAAATGGTCAATGGGTTGCCCATGGCCATCCTAACTTTGCTGCTCCAAAAACTATTTGTAAATAAAATATGCAAACTAAAATTAAAGAATATCGGGCCAAATTAAATCTAACTCAAGACCAGTTAGCTAATTTAGTCGGTGTCCGTAGAGAAACAATTGTTTTTCTTGAACAGGGGAAATATAACCCTTCTTTAAAATTAGCCCATGATGTGGCCAAAGCTCTAGAAACATCAATTAATGAACTATTTATCTTTAATTAAAAATTTCAAATTAAAAATTAAAAATTTATAAAAATATGATCGGAAATCCAAAATGGTTTACTCTTAGAAAATATACAGGTTGGGGATTAACCCCTATTACTTGGCAGGGCTGGCTATATACCGCTTTGTTTGTTGCCCCAATTGCTATTTTAGAATCCATTTCTGTAGCTCAAAACTTTAAAACCATTTTTACTACAGTTTGGATAATTATCTTTTTAGCTGATATTTTCCATATTATGACTCAACTTAAAAAAGATGAACGAGAACATCTTCATGAAGCCATTTCTGATCGCAACGCTTTGTGGTTTATGATCTTTGTCTTAATTGGTTGGGTTATCTTTAAACAAGATCTTAATCCAATTTTCTTTATTGCTTTAATTGGCGCCACTCTGGTCAAAGCTGCAACTAATTTTTATTTGCGCGACAAATAAACAATTTGTCATTTTTTCTTACCTTCTTGGTAACTTTAAAATTTAAGAGGTTTTTATCCATTTTTATGTCAAAAAACATACCTCTAACAATACCAGTACTTGGGCCAATTATTAAATAATTGTCGCCATTTTGTATTCGTTCACTAGTTGTCAATTTAATTTCTGCCACTCCAATTTTTGGATAAAAATGATCAATTTTTCCTAGTAATATTTTTGTCTCTGTCGCCAAATTATTTTCCCCGACAGCCCATTCATTAGTCGATCTTCCTAAATAAAAACCGTTAGAAAATCCTCGATTAAAAACCGTTTTTAATTCTTTTAATAATTCTTCTTTTTCTTTTTTCCCATATTTATTTTCTTCGATTAAATTAAGCGCTTTTTTATAAACTCTCACTACGGTATCTACATAATCAGCACTTCTAGCCCGTCCTTCAATTTTAATTGTCGAAATTCCACTCTCAACTAATTTATCCAAAAGTCCGATTGTACACAAATCACTTCGACTCATTATTAAGTTATTTTCTAAAATCATTTCTTTACCGCTGTCTAAATCTTTTACCTCATATTTTCTTCGACACATTTGCCCGCATTTTCCTCGATTAGCTGACAGATTATGATGATACAAACTCATTTGGCAGCGGCCCGAAATTCCCACACACATGGCTCCATGTCCAAACACTTCAATTTCAACTTTTATTTTTTCTTTTTTAATTCCCTCGGTTATTTTTTTAATTTGTTCTAAATTTAATTCCCGGGCCAGCACAATTCTATCAACCCATTTATTTAAAAATCTAATTGTTTCCAAATTTGATACCGACATTTGCGTCGACACACATACTTCTATTTTTTCCTTATTTGCCGCTTTAATTACCGCCAAATCAGCTGCGATTATTCCCGTAATTTTGGCTTTTTTAATTTCTTTTAAAATATTTTTTATTCCCTCAATTTCTTCATCGTAGACAACTGTATTTAATGTCACCCAACTTTTTATTTTCGCCTTTCTACAAATTAATCCGATTTCTTTTAAATCATCAATCGAAAAATTATTGGCCCCAGCCGCTCTCATATTTAATTCACCAATTCCAAAATAAATTTCGTCCGTTCCTGCATTTATAGCTGCTTTTAATGACTCCCAATTTCCCGCCGGCGCTAAAATATTTATTTTAGATTTCATATTCAAAATACTGGTCGTAGGGGATAGTCCAACTACTGGCTTCTTCAGGTGTTACATTTTCCATTATTTTTCTAAAAAGTCTAATTGAATTTCCATGTGCCGAAATTGCAATTCCAATATTTTGTCCGGCATATTTTGTTTTTAATTCATCAATAAATGATTGCACTCTAATTTCCACATCAGCAAAACATTCACCCTCGGGTGGTCGGTCATTCCAACCTCTATGCCATTTATCAAATTGCTCTTGACCATATTTGGCAATTGTTTCTTCATGACCCAATCCAGCCAAAGCCCCGTAAGATCTTTCAATCATTCGATCATCAACAATTGTTGTTTTACATTCTGGATGAAAAATCAATACTTCTTTTAAAGTGTCTTGAGCTCTCGATAATCTCGAAACATAGGCAATATCTATTTTTTTATCTTTTAACATTTCCCCTAAATTTTTAGCCTGTTCCACCCCTAATTCTGTTAATTTTGCATCCATCCAACCAGTAAAAACTTTTTTTAAATTAAATTCTGATTGTCCATGTCGAAATAAATATATTTTTGCCATAAATTATTAATTATTAATTATTAATTTCTTCCTCAATTTTCATTAATCTATTATATTTACAAACTCTTTCCCCTCTAGTTGGCCCGACTTTTATATAAGCTGAATTAACCGCTACTGCCAAATCGACCAAGAAAGTGTCATTAGTTTCCCCGCCGCCTCGGTGTGAAGGCATGGTAATTAAATTGTTTTTATTAGCTAATAAACAACAATCCATAGTTTCCGTTAAAGTTCCAGCTTGATTTAATTTAATTAAAATTGCTGTGGCTGCTTTCATTTCAATCGCTTTTTGCCAAAGATTTACATTAGTTACCGTTAAATCGTCGGCGATAAGAGGGAATTTACCTCCAATAGCTTCCACCATTTTTGGCCAATTATCCCAATCAAATTCTGAAAGCATATCTTCCATAGTGGCAATTGGATATTTTTCGATCCAAGGCTTGTAGTAGGCGATTAGTTCTTCACTGGTTAATTCTTTTCCTTCCAATTTCAAATTATATTTTTTAGTTTCCTCACTATAAAATTCGCTTGCCGCCGCATCAATTCCCACTCCGGCATCCACCCCTGGAACATATCCGGCATTAGTAATTGCCTGAACTAAATATTCAATTGGTTTTTCATTGGAAATTATTCCGTTTGGAGCAAAAGCACCTTCATTACCCACATTGGTTGACAATTTATCAGCTTTTAAAATATTTTTTAAAGCACTGTAAATTTCCATTTCCATTCTTACATTTTCCGCTGCGCTTTTATTTCCCATCGCTCCCACCATAAATTCTTGTAGATCAGTAGTTTCATCAGCGTGTTTTCCGCCTTCAATCATTACAATCATTGGTTTTGGAAGTTTCCAACCAATATCTCCAATTTCGTAAACTTTTCTTAAATATTTATATAAAGGTAAATTTTCTTCACTAGCTTCGGCCCTGGCCACTGCTAAAGATACTCCCAACATTGCATTTCCACCCAAAACTGCCTTATTAATAGTGCCATCAGTTTCAATCATTTTATTATCAATTGCTCTTTGATCACTAGCTTCCATTTCTACCAATATATTTTTAATTTGATTATTAATATTAGAAATTGCGTTCAACATTCCTTTGCCGTTGTATCTGGTTTTATCTCCATCCAAAAGCACAGTCGCTTCTTTTGATCCAGCTGACGCACCATAACTTACCGATGCTTCACCGATTGCACCACTTTCCAAAGTGACAGTAACTTCTAAACTTGGGGCTCCGCCACTAGCCAAAATTTCTCGGGCATAGATATTTTTTATTTTTGACATACAAACCCATTATATCCTAAAAATAATTTTCTTCACCAATTTTCCAAAAATCTTAACCTCATTCAGTTTTATTTAATTATCTGATTTTACCAATTTAAAATACTTGACGTATACTTAACTCTCGCTATAATATTAGCAGTCGGTCATTTTGACTGATAAAAATTATTAATTTTTAATTATTAATTCTTAATTAAATTATGACCAAAATTCATCCTGTTGCCGGCTTTTTATTAGTCGAGCCTCAAAAACAAGAAAGAACTACCACTTCTGGTATCGTTTTACCCGAATCTCATCAAGATAAACCTCAACAAGGCAAAGTTCTTGCCGTTGGTGATTCTACTTTTATTGATGGTCGTGAAGTCAAATCTCCCTGTCAAATTGGTGATATTGTTGTCTACCGAGAATGGGGTGGCAAAGAATATAAAGAAGAAAATGTCGAATTATTACTATTAAAATTCGACGACATCATGGCAATTATCAAATAATTATTAATTAATTTCTCCCTTTGTTAAGGGGAGATGTCCCGCAAGGAGGGACAGAGAGGATTAAACTATATGGCAAAACAACTAAAATTTGGGCAGGATGCCCGTCAATCAATTTTAAACGGAGTTAATATTTTGGCCAATGCTGTCATCACTACTCTTGGTCCCAAAGGCCGAAATGTCGCCATTGATAAAAAATGGGGCGGTCCCACAGTTTTACACGATGGTGTTTCTGTTGCCAAAGAAATCGAACTCCAAGACCCTTATGAAAATATGGGTGCTCAATTAATTAAGGAAGCTGCTTCCAAAACCAACGACATTGCTGGCGACGGTACTACTACTGCCACTGTTTTAGCTCAAGCAATAGTCAACAAAGGTCTTCAAAACGTCGCTGCCGGTGCCAATCCCATGATTATTCGTCGTGGCCTCGAAAAAGGATTAGAAGTCGTTATTGCTGAACTTGATAAAATGAAAAAAGAAATTAAATCTGACGATCAAGAATCAATCGAACAAGTGGCCACTATTTCTGCTGGAGACAAAGAAATTGGTCAAAAAATTGCCGAATCTATGGTTAAAATCGGTAAAGATGGTTTAATTACTGCCGAAGAAGGCAAAGGTATGGGTCTTGAGACCAAGGAAACTTCTGGTATGGAATTTGATCAAGGTTTTCTTTCTGCCTATTTTGCCACCAATACTGAAAGTATGGAAGCCGTAGTCGAAAATCCTTACATCGTTTTAACCGACAAAAAAATTAGTTCTCTTCAGGAATTTTTACCTTTTCTAGAAAAATTAGTTAAATTAACCAAAAATATTGTTATCATTGCCGACGATATCGATGGTGAAGCTTTAGCTGCTTTAGTTGTCAATAAAATTCGCGGTACTTTCAACATTCTAGCTGTTAAAGCTCCTGGTTTTGGTGATCGTCGAAAAGCCATGCTCGAAGATATTGCTGTTTTAACTGGTGGGCAAGTAATTGCCGAAGATTTAGGTATTAAATTTGATTCCGTTGAACCTTCTGATTATTGTGGTCATGCTGATTCTGTTACCGCCGACAAAGATAAAACCAGAATTATTGGTGGAGCTGGTTCAATTGCTGATATTAAAGCTCGAGTTTCTCAACTCCGTGCTCAAGTCAGCAAATCAACTTCTGATTATGACAAAGAAAAATTCCAAGAGAGAATTGCTAAATTAGTTGGTGGAGCCATTGTTCTTCAGGTTGGCGGTGCCACTGAAGTCGAAATGAAAGAAAGATTGGAAAGAGTTAAAGATGCTATCGAAGCCACTAAAGCTGCCGTTGAAGAGGGAATTCTTCCTGGTGGTGGAGTTGCATTGCTTAAAGCTTCTTTAAAACTTGATTCAGTTAAAACGGATTCTCCTGAAGAACAGGTTGGAATTGATATTTTAAAATATGCTCTCGAACAACCAGTCCGAATGTTGGCCCAAAATTCTGGTGAAGACGGTGGTTATATCTTTAATTTAATTAAAGATAAAGTTTCTGCCGATTCAAAATCAGATTATGGCTACAATGCTGCTACCGGTAAAATGTCATCAATGACCAAAGATGGTATTCTTGATCCAGTCAAAGTTACCAAATCAGCCTTAATTAACGCTGTTTCTGTTGGCCAAATGATTTTAACCACTGATGTTTTAATTACTGACGTTCCAGAATCTAAGCCTTTAGCTCCAGATATGTCTGGAATGGGCGGTATGGGTGGAATGATGTAATATTTATTGATAAAATAGGCTTACTCTACATCCGACGCGGTAGTCAAGCGGTTAGACAACGGTCTGCAAAACCGTTCAGATGGGTTCAACTCCCATCCGCGTCTCAATTAATTACACAAACTTTCACATGGCACCCCATCACCGTCATTATCTCGAACACTGCAGCCGCAAGTATTTAATTGATAATAGGCTTCTTCACAACTACTAATTTTTGTACAAGCTTTACTGCAATCACATATAAAACTAGAACTACTCTGAATCGTTTTTTCTGTTGGCACTCCACTTATTATTGGTACTGTTTTGATTGTAGGTGTTGGACATGTACCATCAGCCCACATACCCATTTTCTTTTCCTCAGCTATTTTTTGTGCCGTTTTAAATTCCGCCTGAAATTTGTAGGGGACTTGATAAGTATATTCAAATCCAAATCCTTCTTCAATTAATTTTTTATTAATCAAAGTTCCATCTTCCAAATAAACATATCTTAATAATCGACCATATTTATCTCTGTCCATTTGCGTTATATCCGCATCCAATCTCACTATTTTATTTTCCATTAATTCTTTAGCTTTTAAACTAGCTTCCTTTCCGAAACATTGGACTGTTTTTCTTGGATCAACAGTTTCTGGTGTATCTATTCCAATCAATCTTACTGATTCTTCTTTGTCATTAATTTTCACCATTAAAGTGTCGCCATCAATTATTTTTGTCACTAAAAATAAATCACTTTTTATTGTTTCAGTTGGGGTAACCATTATCGTCGGAGTTATATTTTCTGTTTTTATTTCTTCTTTATTACTTTCTTTTTCATTTTTAAAAGCCAACATTAAAAATAAAACTCCCGCCACCATCCATCCTAAATTTTTTAAATTTATTTTCTTTTTCATCTTTTCCTAAGGTAATTATAGTCTTTTTAAGATAAAATCATCTTGTATGGCCAATCTTTTTATCGCTTCTCCGCATGGTTTTTGTTTTGGTATTAATCGAGCTATTGATTTAGCTAGAGAAACCCGTGAAAAATATTCCGAAGATATTTATTTTTTAGGCGAATTAGTTCACAATCAACACGTTGTTGATTGGTTGGAATCAGAATTAAAAATAAGAACTGTTCAATCTATTGATCAAATTCCCCGCGGTTCTGTTGTTATTATCAGGGCTCACGGTGCTCCACCTCAGACTTACAACCAAGCCGTGGCCAAAGGTTTAACCATTGTTGATGCCAGCTGTCCTTTAGTTTTAAAATCACATCAAACGGTTTCTAAATTTAGTAGTCAAAATAAAAAAATAATTTTTTTATGTAACAGTATTACTCACGATGAAACTATCGGTGTTGTTGGTGAAAATCCTTATTTGGTTACCCCGGTCGTTATTAGTGATATTTCCACCCTCGATATTCCCGACCCTCAGAATTGCATTGTCATGACTCAAACCACTCTTTCCACTCTCGAAACCAAGGACGCTCTCGATTTTCTTAAAAATAAATATCCTCAAATTACTATTATGCCTCACATTTGTCAGGCCACCTCTGACCGCCAAAATGCCATTATTGAATTAGTTAAAACTTGCACTTTAGTTATAATTGTTGGTTCATCTACCAGTGCTAATTCTAATAGTCTCCAAAAAGTAGCCGAGTCTGTTGGTGTTAAAAGTTTTATTATCGATAACGCTTCAGAAATTAATTATAAGTGGTTTGCTGGCCATCAAAACATCGCTATCAGCTCTGGCGCCAGTACTCCAGAATCAATTTTAGAAGAAGTTGTTCAAAAGATTAACGAAATTATTCACCAATAACCTGGACAATTACCTTTCTGTTTCGACAGCAATCAAGTTCAATTGCAAAAATTCTTTGCCAAATCCCTAAAGCCATTTTTCCATCAACAATTGGAATAGTTTCCGAATTTCTCATTAGCAGGTGAGTACAATGAGAATGTCCATTTAAACAGTCAGATGCTGCTGATTGACACACTAAATTTTCGGTTCTGATATTTAAATCATTATGACAATAATATCCATCTTTAGGAATTAATTTATTAATTAAATTTTTAAAATCTTTTACTATCCCTTTTTCTTTTTCATTAATACAAATTGCCAAAGTGGTATGAGTTGAAAAAACCAAAACATTTCCATTTTTTACTTTTGTTTCTTTAATAAAATTCTCCACCTCGTCTGTAATATCTCTAAATTCTAACTGCTCTTCACTTTTGAAATTAATAGTCGTGTTTTTAATCATGGTAATAATTTAGTCGAGACTTTTTAAAAATACCTGCTATTTATTTTTAAATATTTTCCAAACCCAAAAACCTAAATATCCGAACACAACAACTTCTATTATTGATATCACCAAAAAAACTTTACCAACTGAAGCGGGGACAAATCCATATTTATAATTATCCCAAACTATTCTGGCGCTTACATAAAAAATTGCTGGCATTATTGCCATCAATCCTAGCAAAAATATCTGTGATTTATCTTTATCTTTAATAATTAGCTTTTTTAAAGCTAAAAATGGCTGTTCAATAATATTATAAATATTACACAGCAGTTTCCAAATTTGTCTGACACTTATCAAAAAAATCAAATCACCTATTTTTTTAATTCTTTTTTTTATCATAAATCCAAGCCTCCCTAAATTTCTTTTTAGCTCTAATTAATTTAGATTCAACTGCTTTAATGGTTAACCTTAAACTTTTTGCAATTTCACTCACTTTCATTTCATCTATATATTTAAGTCGTAATATATCCTTATATCCTTTACCCAATTCTTTAAATGTTTTTTTAATTTCTTCTTTTAGCTCATTTTTAAGTACATCTCTTTCGGGTGTTAACGCTTTATCGGCTATTTCTTCAAAATTAGGTGACACTGAAAATAAAATTGTTTTTAATTTTTTCTTTCGGTAATAATCAATGATTTTATGTTTAGCAATACTACAAATCCAACTGAACTCATTACATTTACCGTCAAAATTTGGTCTACACATTATTGCCGCCAACATTATGTCATTAGTCAATTCTTCTGCCACTCCTTCATCATCAATCTTTTGACTGACAAATTTTTTCACTCCTAAGTAATATTTATTGTAAAAATCTTCCATCTTTATTGCCTATTATATCTCAGAGCCTTTTTGCTTTATACTTAATTAATGCTCCCTTTTATTAAACTGCACCCACTCCAAATCGTAAGTCAGAATCTACGTCATGATTTGTTGGATATGGTTTATAAAAATGGCGGACACATCGGCGGTTCTCTTTCTTCACTTGATTTAATAACAGCTGTTTATTTTGGAAATTTATTTAATTTCAAAAGAGACCATTTTATTTTATCCGCCGGTCATCTGGCTCCAGCCTTATATGTGGTTTTAGCTAATGCTGGCTATTTTCCTAAGAATTTTTTAGATAATTATTCTTCTTTTAAATCACTTCTTCAAGGTCACGTTTCTGCCGAAGTTCCCGGAGTCGAATATTCTTCGGGTTCTCTTGGTCAAGGTCTCTCTTTTGCTTGTGGTTTAGCTCTAGGCGACAAAAAACACACTACTATTTGTTTAACTAGTGATGGCGAACATCAAGAAGGTCAAATTTGGGAATCACTTCTTTTTGCCAAAAAATATAAGTTAGGCAATTTAATTAATATTGTTGATTTTAATCAAATGCAAATTGATGGTCCAGTTTCTCAAATTATGCCCCTCGATAATCTAGCTTCAAAATATATTAGTTTTGGTTGGACTGTCACTACTGTCGATGGTCATGATTTTAAGCAAATAATTTCCGCCCTAAAAAACGCCCAAAAATCAGATTATCCAAATTGCATTATTGCTAAAACTGTTTTAGGTAAAGGGATTTCTTTTATGGAAAATAATTTTCATTATCACGACGTTAAAAATCTACCCGAGGCTTTATTTAATAAAGCTAAATCTGAATTATGATAATTAATTCCATTCGTCAATCATTTGGAGAAACTCTTTGTAAACTTGCCAAAACTAACAAAAATATTTATGTCGTTAATGCTGACTTAAAATCACCACTTTTCTTGAATAATTTTGCTAAAAAATTTCCTCATCGTTTTATTGAATGTGGAGTCGCCGAAACCAATGCTGCTGGAGTTGCTGCTGGTCTGGCTAAAACTGGTAAAACTGTTTTTTTAACTTCCTTTGCTTGTTTTTCTCCAGCCATTAATTGGAATACTATTAAACAATCAATTTGCTATAACAACTCAAATGTCAAAATTATTGGTTCTCATGCTGGTCTGCTTAGTACCGACCTTGGTGCCACTCATCAAATGCTTGAGGATATTAGTTTAATGCGCAGTCTTCCAAATATGGAAGTTTTTTCACCACTCGATGCCCTGGAAACTACCAAAATTATAAAAGCCGTCACTTTTAGCAAAAAACCAGCTTATATTCGTTTAGTCAGACCAAGTACTCCCAATTTTTTTGATCCAAAATTAGATTTTACTATTGGTAAATCTCATCGTTTACAGTCGGGTAAAGACATTACTATTATTGGTCATGGCCCAATTTTAGAAGAGGCTTTTCAGGTTCAAGCCAAATTAAATTTAGATTCAAAATATAAAAAAATATCATTGGAAATTATTAATTGTTCTTCGATAAAACCTCTTGATACCATCACCATTTTAAAAAGTGTCAAAAAAACTGGTCGTCTTATTTGTCTTGAAGATCATCAGCAAAATGGTGGGCTAGGAGAGGTCGTCGCTTCTTTAATTTTATCTAACAATATCTCTTGTAAATTTATCCATCTGGCTGTTGACAATAAATTTGGCCGTTCAGCTAAAACTTACCAAGAGTTGTATGATTATTATGGCATCGGAATCAATGATTTATTGTCCGCTGTTAAAAAAATATTATGAAAACTTTACGACAATTATTAACCGAATACCGAGCCACCGGCAAAGCTATTCCTGCTTTTAATATTGATTCTTTTGAAATTTATCAGGCCATCGAAGATTCAGTCAAAGAAACCGGTCTTCCGTGCATCGTTCAGCTTTCGGCTGGTGAAGACAAGTTTATTCACGCCGAACGTCTTTTTGTTTTAGTCAAAAAAGCCCAGCTTGACGGTTTGCCGATTTATTTAAATATGGATCATGGTCAAGATCAAATTCGTTTGGAAAAATTAATTAGTTTGGGTTTTGACATGGTTCATTTTGATGGTTCCAAAATGGAATATTTATCCAATCTTGAAACTAGTCAAAAATTTGTTCACAATTTAAAAATTCATTATCCAGAAACACTTTTTGAAGTTGAATTTGATCATATTAATTTAGTTGACACCCAAATTTCTAAAAGCAGTTTTACTGACCCGGCTAAAGCTTATGAATTTATTACTCAAACTAATGCTGATCTTTTAGCTGTTTCCATCGGCAATCTTCATGGTATTAGTTTAAAACTACCAGAAGTTATCGATCTCGGTCTTCTTTCTAAAATCAAAAATAAAATTCCCGAAGATAAATTTATTGCTCTTCATGGTGGTTCTGGTATTAGTTCGGACCAACTTTCTGAAGCTATTAAATTAGGTGTGGTTAAAATTAATATTAATACCGAATTAAGAAACAATTTTAATCATTCTCTTTTTCAAATCTATTCTAAAGATTTTAGTCAAAAAGTTTATGAAAATTTTTCCCCAGCTATTGATGATTTGAAAAATATTATTAAATCAAAATTACTTCTTTTTTCCACTTCCAATTATGCTTGATGTTATTTCCATTGGCGCCGCCACTATTGATATTTTTGTTAAATCACCTCAATTCATTGTTGACAATAATCTTCTTTCTTTAGAATATTCATCCAAAGCTGAAATTGATCAGAGTTTAATTTGTAGTGGTGGGGGCGCCAGTAATTCAGCTGTTTCTTTCAGTCGTTTGGGTTTAAAAACAAGTTGCCTTTCTCTAATAGGCGATGATCATTTAAGTAATTACATTATCGATGACCTTAAAAAAGAATCAGTTAATACTAATCTTTTAATTAAAAATAAAAATGACACCACTGATTTTTCGGTTGTTTTAGTTGCACCCGATGGTGGTCGCTCTATTCTTACCAACAGAGGATCAACTCGCCTTGAAGAAAAATATTTAAATTGGGAAAAAATCCCTAAATCTAAATGGTTTTATATAACTTCTCTTGAAGGCAATCTTGATTTGTTAGAAAAATTAATTGGTTTTGCTAAGGAAAATGATATTAAAGTCGCTTTAAATCCCGGTAATCGCGAATTAGCTCAAAGAAAAAAACTTTTACCACTTTTAAAATTAGTTGATTTTTTACTTTTAAATAAAACTGAATCAGAAGAATTGGTTGGTCTTGATATTCTGGATAAAAATTTTTGGGATCGTTTAGTTTCTTTTTCAAAAGCTGTAATTGCCGTTACTAATGGCCACGATGGTGCCTTTATTTTTGCTGATGGTAAACATTTTTTCTCACCTATAATTAATGTCAAACCAGTTGATGAAACCGGTGCCGGTGATGCTTTCGGTTCAACTTTTATTAGTGCCTTAATTTACCATAATTCAATTGAAACTGCCTTATTTTGGGCTATTAAAAATTCTGCTTCAGTCGTTTCTGCTCTCGGTGCCAAAACCTCTCTTCTCACTTTAAAACAAATTCAAAAATAATTATGCTTCCGAAAGTTGAAAAAATAAAAAAGAATTCTGGTTCAGAATTGGAACAGCCCGGTCTTTTTGATAAAGAAAACGAAAAAGATAGAATTGCTAAAAAAAGGAGATTTGTCTATATTGCCATGGCTCTAACTATTGGTCTCAGTTTATCTTTTTGGATTTATCGATCCGTTCGAAATTTTAATTTTTCCTTTAAATTACCAACCTTTAATTTTGCTGTTTCCACTCCTAAAACAAATACTATTAACTTACCCCAAGATGGTTCTAACTGGTCAGTTTTTTTAAAAAGAGTTAACCCGGAATCAGTTATTTATCAGAGAAATGAAAACATTTTTTTTAATGATGAAAAATTAAACGCCACCAATTTTATTACTAAAAGTATTTATTCATCTTCTCTTCCTGACGGTTTAAAAATAAAAGAGTTAGTTGAAGAAAATAACAATACATTTTCTTATTTTTCCAAAATAGTTACTCCCAGTCAGGAATTGCTTTTGATTATTAAAATTGATAGTTCTTCGGATTTATCTCAATCTAAAAAGTTAATTCCTGGCTTAATTGATCAGTTATATTGGTATTCTCTTCAAAAATAATTTTATCGTCCGGCAGTGAAACCGAATCAGCCCATTGTTCGTCTATTTTATTACTCAGAATTCTAGTCATTATTCTGTTCCATATTGGAGTTGCTCCACTCACTCCTGATGCCACCCAACTCATTGGAGAACCGTCATTATTTCCCACCCAAGTTGCCACTAAATAATTTGGCGTCCAACCAATACACCAATTATCTTTTAAATTATTAGTTGTTCCCGTTTTTACCGCAACAGTTTTTCCTTCAATTTTTAATTTTGAATTCAATCCAAAAATAGGGGATCTAGCCTTATCATCACTCAAAATATTATTGATTGTTAAAGCTAAATTTGGATCAAATATCTTTTTTGTTTCTTTTTCTTTCTTATAAATATTTTCTCCTAAATAATTATCTATTTTATAAATTGGATTTATTTCCACTTTTTCTCCCAAATTGGCAAAAATACTGTAGGCTTGTGCTAACTCGGTCATTTTGACTTCACCGCTCCCCAATGCCAATGATAGTCCATATCTCTTTCTTTCTTTCCATGTTGTTATTCCCATACTTTCAGCCAAATCAATCATATTATTTACTCCATTTTCGGCCAAAAGTTTTACTGAAGGAACATTTAAAGACGAGGCCAATGCTGTTCTTAAAGTCACTTTACCCATATATTTGCCATTGTAATTTTGAGGAGAATAAACCTTTTGTCCGGGAACATAATAACTAACTGGACTATCTTCTATATAAGAATCAGGACTATTTCCTTTTTCAAAAGCCAATAAATAATTTATTGGTTTAATTGATGATCCCGGTTGCCTCAGGGAAGTTGTTACATTTACATTTCCATCAATATCAGTTGCCTCATAATCTTTTGACCCTACCATTGCTAAAATATCTCCATTTTTCACTTCCACCACCAACGCCGCTCCATTTGATATTTTCAATTTTTTAACACTTTCGATCTCTTGATTTACAATTTTCTCTGCTTCTTTTTGAATATTTAAATCCAAACTAGTATAAATATTTAATCCTTGTCTTTCAAAATTAATATAACCATATTTGTTTTCCAGCAAATTTTTAATATAAAAAACAAAGTGGGGAGCCTCTATTTTTCCTTTTCTTTTTTTAAAAACTAATTTCTGATTTAATATTTTTTCTCTCTCATCTTTATTAATATATTTAGCCGAAATCATTTCTTCTACTACTCTTTTTTGTCTTGAAATTCCTAATTCTGGATTATTGCCGAAAGGGGAATAAGAACTTGGTGCTGCTGGCAATCCAGCCAAATAAACCATTTCACTTTCATTTAATTCCTCTATATTTTTTCCAAAATATTTTTGTGCCGCCTCTTCAACCCCATAAGCCTCACCCCCGTAAGAAACTTGATTAAAATACCTTTCCAAAATTTCATTCTTGGTCAACTTTCTTTCAATTTTTAAAGTTAAAATTGCTTCTTTTATCTTCCTTTTAAATGATTTTTCATTAGTTAGAAAAACATTTTTAACCAATTGTTGTGTAATCGTTGATCCGCCTCTTAATTTATCACCATCAGACTTTCTAAAATTATGAATTGTTGCTTTAACTATTCCTCTAAAAGACAAACCTCCATGTTTATAAAAATCTTTATCTTCAATTGAAATTGTTGCTTCAATAAATTTTTTTGGAATTTTATCTAAACTCACCCAAGTTCTATTTTCTTCTTCGTAAAATTTATAAAGCAAGTTTCCGTTTCGATCCATTATTTTACTCGACAGTTTTGGTGGATTATAAATCAAATTTATATCCGGTAATTCCTTGGTTAAAAATTGATAAATATTAAAAACAATTACCAGCAAAACACCTATTATCAGTAAATATTTTATTTTTTTTAAAATCCAAAAAAATGGCCTTCCTATTGCTATTAAGATTTTTATTATTATTTCAAAAAAAGTCATCCTAATTAACAATTGAAGCTGGTTTATTGTTTAAATCACCAGTATTTCCAACACCAACTAAAGGACAGTCTAAACATATTTTAACCCCTGCAATGTCAGTTACAACAGTATGGTCTTGCCATTCTGCATTTGCGGCTACTTCTCCATCAACCACAATTCTCCCTGTATCTTTATTAATTAATACATTAGTTCTCATGCTTGTTTGCATTGGTAAAAATTCCTTATTAAAATATTCATAATGCGATTCACAGCCGCCCTCTGGAATTGCTCCGCCAGTTAAATTACACACATTAATTCCAATAATGTTTGTTGGCATTACTGGTTTTTTTACTGTTTTGTCTTTTAATATTTCTGTCATTATTTTATTCCAAATTGGGGCTGCACCGCTGGTTCCCGACACCACTCCTCTCATTTTTGAATTATCATTATTTCCCACCCAGGTTCCCACTACATAATCTGAAGTATAACCATAAGTCCAGTTATCCCTTAAATCATTTGTGGTTCCTGTTTTCACTGCCACTTCTGGATGTTTTTTAATATTTAAAAGTGATCCGGCTCCAAAAACCATACTTCTAGCTCCATCATCCGACAAAATATTTTGAATAATATAACTTGTTTCTCGAGACAATACTCTTTCTCCAGGATTTTCTTTAAATTCTTCCAATGTTTTTCCATCTTTATCTTCAACTTTTAATATCGGTGTCAAATTTTGTTTAACTCCCATATTAGCCAAAACTCCATATGCAGTCGCCATATCTGTCATATAAACTTCACCTCCACCTAAAGTTAAAGAAAATCCATAATTTTCTGGATCTTTAAAAGTAGTTATTCCCATTGCTGAAGCCGAGGCTATAAAAGTTTCCACTCCATTTAGTTTTAAAACTTTTACTGCTCCAATATTTAATGAGTTAGCTAACGAATTTCTAACTGTTTGTAAACCATGATAAGCCCCGCCATAATTTGTTGGACAGTAATCTTTTTGGTTTATTTGTTTAAAACAAGTTGGATCATCATCAATTACCGATGCTGCCGTTATTTTTCCCAATTCCAGTCCTACTGCATAATTTAATGGCTTAATTGATGATCCTGGCTGCCTTAGGGCCGTCACTACATTATATTTACCATCTATATCATTAGAAAAATAATCAATCGATCCTACCATTGCTAAAATTTTGCCGCTTCCTGGTTCTGTTATTAAAGCAGCCCCGTTCGTTACATTTGATTTTTTCAATTTTGCCACTTCCGATGCCACTATTGTTTCCGATATCTTTTGAAGATCTAAATCTAAGGTAGTTGTTATTTTTAATCCACCCTCTGTTAATTTTTTTAAACCGTATTTTTCCGTTAATTGTTCTTTAACGTAAAAAACAAAATGAGGTGCTAAAATTCCAGTTTTATCCAAGTAATAATTTAATTTTTCTGCTTTAGCTTTTTCCATTTCCTCTTTACTAATAAAACCCACTTCGTTCATCCTTGTCAAAACCATTTCCTGTCTGGCCTTAGCCGCTTCTGGATGACTAAACGGACTATATTTGGTTGGAGATGCTGGTAATCCAGCTATCAATGACGCTTCTGCTAAATCTAAATCTTTGACGTCTTTATTAAAAAAGCCTCTGGCTGCCGACTGTACTCCCCAAATTGTTCCCCCATATGGTGTTTGATTGAAATACATTTCCAAAATTTTGTCTTTACTATAAAGTATTTCTGTTGCCACTGTTAAAATTGCCTCTTTAATTTTTCGGGATATAGTTCTTTCTTGAGTCAATAATGCATTTTTAACCAATTGTTGGGTTAAAGTTGAACCTCCTTGTAATCTTTTTTGAAAAACACTTCTATAAAGTCCTCGTAAAATACCTCTAAAATCAAAACCATTATGCTTATAAAAATTTAAATCTTCTATAGCCAAAGTTGCTTTTTTAAGGCTATCAGGAATCTCTTTAAGTTCAACTGGAGTTCTTCTTTTGTCCGAATAAATTTCAAATAATAACCTTCCCTTTCGATCCAAAATTTGTGACGATTGTGGATATTCACCACTACTCAATTTAGTTGGATTTGGTATCTCTTCAATCAAATAAACAGTTATCAATCCAATCAATATTAAGGCCAATACCCACCATTTTTTTAAAAAGAGATTTTTAATTTTCCCCTTCTTCTTTAATATTTTTTTGATTCCAGCTTTCAAGATCATTTATTATTTTATCTATTTTTTCGTTTTTATAATTGAAAGATTTTACTATATCTTCATACGCTAAACCAGCCCGATCAATTTGCTGATCAACTTTCGATATTTCAATATCTTTTTTATTTTCCTCGGATAACATTTTTTTAGATTCTTTTAAATGCCAAATTGTTTCATCTAGGGTTTTTATAATTAAATCTTCATCTTTATTATTTTTAATTAATTCAACTGTTTCAAACATTCTTTTGTCAGCAATTAATAAACAAACCTCAGATTTATCCTTAGCCGTTTTACTTAAATCAACCCATAACCTGTCTCTCATTTTTTTAATAAGATATTCGGCATTTTCTGGACCAATTCTACTTTCGGGAACTTTATAAATTTTTGCTATTTTTTCACCATTTGGCATTTCTACCGTGTATTCAATCGGCACACTTCTCAAATTATTTGTCTTTTTATCATTTGCCATAATTTCTAAACCAGTCAAGACTAAAGATCCAAACAAAACCACTAAACCAGTCAGGAATAAAAAAAATCGGCCAGAATATTTTAGGACTTTTTCTTTGGGCAGGGAAAGCATTGGTATTATTATACCATTTAATGGTGGAAGAAAGCTTGATGCAAGCTAATCTTTTCATTTTTTATCCTTTTTTTCATATACCAAAACTGCGGCCAAAACACCAACCAGTTAACCATTTCATCAACCAAATTATTTTTTGTTTTATCTGACAATCTGACAATCTGACAATCTAACAACTTATTATTATAGCCTGTTGCTACATATTTTTTTGCCCAATTATTAGTCTTAATAAATTTTTCATAAGTTCCTTCCTTATTTATTAATGTTTTTACTAAGATTAGATCCATTGCATTTCTTAAATTTTGTTTTTCGTTTTTTATTTCCAATGATTTTTCGTCTAACCATAAATTAAAACAAAACTCGTCCCTTTTTTCTTTTTTCTCAAATTTACGATGGGGAATTTTATTAATAATTATAAAAAATCTTAATTTTAGCCTAGTAATCCACAATTTATTTACTTTAGTAATTATTATGATGTCAATATCATCATCCTTTTTAGGATAATCCGCTGCCACTGATCCAGTTATTCCCAAAAACAAAATATCTTTAAATTGTTTATCTATTAATTTTGCCAACTCTTTGGCCTTTTTAATCTTCTCTTCTAATATCTTATTTTTTCCCGACTTTATAACTTTATAACTTAATAACTCTATAAACTTATTTATTTCTTCTTTTGTATAAGCCTTGTCATCAATTAATCTTTCAAATAATTGCTCTTCAGTCAAGTTTCCGCCATATTTTTTTGCATAAGCAATTGTTTTTTTAACTGAAGCTAAAATACTCATTTCACTATTTTATCTCAAAAAACAGTCTATCTTGATATAATCAATCATTCGATGATCAATAAAAATTCCAAAATATATCGTCTTTGGGAAATGATTCCTGGTTTTTTTGCTTGGATGACTATCCTTTTCCCCATTTGGGGTGCCTTTGTTGTTCCTAAAGCTGTTGCCTATTTTGTTATCGCTTTTTTAGTTTATTGGCTTTATCAATCCTTTAAATCAGCCATTCTCGCTGTTATTGGTTATTTTAAAATTAAAACTGCTAAAGCCACTAATTGGCAGGAAAAATTTCAATCCGATTTTAAAACTAATTGGCTTAAAAGAAGTGATATTAACCATGTCGTTATTATTTCTTCATATAAAGAACCAAATGAAGTCATTGACATGGCCATTGGCAGTTTAGCTGCTCAAACCAACATTAATTTAAAGAATATCCATGTTGTTCTTGGTCAAGAGGCTAGAGCTGGAAAAGAGAATAATCAACAAACTATCGATTATTTTTCTAAAAAATATAAAAACACCTTTGGTCATTTAATTTTTACTGAACATCCAGGTAATCTTCCTGGTGAAATTGCCGGTAAACACACCAATGAAGCCTGGGCGGCTAAATATTTTAAAACTACTTTTATTGACACCGGTAAATATAAAATTGAAAATTGTACTCTTACTTCCTGTGATGTTGATACCATCTTTAATCCTCAATACTTTTCCGCTTTAACTTATAATTTTGCTTCTAATCAAAATCGCTATTTCCGTTTTTGGCAGTCACCAATTTTTTGGCATAACAACATTAACCAAGTTCCTGGTCCTATTAGAATTATTGGAATAATGGGTAATGTTATTCACATCGCCAATATTCAGGAACCGGATGGTTTATTTTTTAATTATTCTTGTTATTCCTCATCTTATAAATTAATCGATTCCGCTGGTTATTGGGATCCGGATATGATTCCTGAAGATTGGCACATTTTTTTACAAACTTTTTTTAGTAGTGGCGGTAAAACTGCGGTTGAACCAATATTTTTACCAACTGTAGTTGATGCTCCAGACGGTAAAAATTATATTTCAGCTTTAAAAAATCGTTATAGCCAGTGCGTTCGTCATGCTTGGGGTGCTACTGATATTCCTTATGCCATTGAACAGGCCAGAATTCACAAGGAAATCCCTTTTATTACTCGCGCTTTAAGAATTTTCAAATTAATTCAAACTCATTTAATTTGGTCCAGTAATTGGTTTATTCTTACTTTGGGAACTTCACTTCCAGTCATTCTTAATCCTAAATTTTTCCAAACTGCAGTGGGTTACAATCTTCCTAGAATCTCCAATGTTATTTTAACTATTTGTTTACTTCCTATGTTCGTTTTAATAATTTTAGACTGGAAACTTCGTCCGGCTAATCAAAAAAGAGGTTTCAAAAACATTCTTAAAAATATATTTCAATGGCCTTTTATGCCATTAGCCACTCTCACTATGTCAGTTCTCCCTGGACTTCATTCTCATACTAAATTATTTTTAGGTAAAAGGTTGGAATACAAAACGACCAGCAAAAAGCCTATTGTTTAAGGTATTATTTAAGTGATGTTTAAAACTTTAATTAAATATAAATATTGGATTACTTTATTTTTAGTTTTTCTTTTTTTAAGAATTCCCTCACTTTTTGAACCTTACTGGTATGGAGACGAAGGTATTTATTTAGTTTTAGGTCAAGCCATTAGAAAAGGGGTGACTCTTTACAGTCAAATTCACGACAACAAACCTCCATCCCTTTATTATCTAGCCGCTTTTTCTCAAACTGTTTTTGGATTTAGACTTCTTCTCTTGTTTTTTATGATTCCTACTATTTATTTCTTTTATCGTCTTAGTCAAAAATTTTTATCAATCAAAGTTTCTAAAATCGCTACTTTTATTTTTTTAATATTAACTTCAATTCCTCTCTTTGAGGGTAATATTGCCAATGCTGAAGTTTTTATGCTCCTTCCTACTCTTTTTGGAGTATTTTTATTAACCAAAAACAAACCAAATTTAAATATAATTGTTATTTCTGGTTTTCTTCTTGGCTTGGCTTTTACTATTAAAATTCCAGTTGCCATTGAATTTGCCTTTCTTTGTCTTTGGCTTTTTATCGACAATTTAACTTCTTTTAAGAAAGCCTTTTTGAATATTAAAAATATTATTATTTTCACTGTTGCCTTTCTTTTACCAATAACTCTTTGGGGTATTTATTATTATTTTCAAGGTGCCTTTAAACCATTTTTAGTTGCCAGTCTTCTTCAAAATTTTGGTTATCTTTCTTCCTGGTCTACTGGCACTCAAAGTGCTTCGCCCGCCAGCGGGGGAATAGTTTCTAGATTTGTAATTTTATTAATTGCCTGGGCTTTAATTTATTTATTAAAAATAAAAAAGATAATTCCTTCTAATTTTTCCTTCTTATTGTTTTGGTTTTCGTCTACTATTTTTGGTGTTCTACTTTCTGGTCGTCCCTATCCTCACTATTTAATTCAAGCCCTTCCTCCATTAGTTCTAATTATTGTTCAAATATTTAATTTTAAAGACAAAAAAATTCAATTTTTATCTTTATTTTCTTTTTTCTTTTTGGCTCTAGTTCTTTTCAAATTCAAATTTTATTTTTATCCGGTTTTTAAATACTATAATAATTTTTATTCCTATTCTTTAGGCAAAAAATCAACTACTGATTATCAAAATTATTTTGGTCCTCAAGTCAGTGATACCTATAAAATTTCCGATTTTATAAAATCAAATACTACTCAAGATGATAAAATTTTCATTTGGGGAGATGAACCTTATATTTATGCTTTATCAAATCTTTTACCCACCTCAAAATATACTGTTGCTTATCATATTGTAGATTTTAATGGTTATCAATCGACAATGGATAAAATTAAAGCCAATTTACCGAAATTTATTATTTATTATCAAATGTCTAACCGTCCTTTTTCTGATCTAGATCTTTTTATAAAGAATTATTATTATATTGCCCAAACCGTCGGCAATGCAACTATTTTTAAATTAAGATAATATGTCATTTTTTAATTCACTTTTTTCTCAAATATCGATTCTTGGTAGTTTTTGGCAAGAAAAAATTAACCATCATATCTTTAGATGGAATTTAGTTTTAATTATCTTTCAATTAATTATTTTGTTTATTAAATTTAATAGTTTGCCTCAGCAAGTTCCCCTATATTATTCTCTTCCATGGGGAGAAGACCAATTAGCTTCCGCTACTTCTTTGTTTTTATTACCAACTTTTTCTATTATCATTCTTCTTTTAAATAATTTAATTGCTACCTTTTTTTTAAAGACCATTCCTTTATTTTCTCGTCTTTTAACTGTTTTTTCTTTAGTTTTTTCTCTTCTTTCTGCAATTTCTCTTACTAGAATTATTAATCTAATTTCTTAATATGCCACTTTCATTTTTTCTGGCTATTTTAATTTCTGCCGGTCTTTCCTTTCTTTTAACTCCACTAGTCAGAAATTATTTTATTAAAAAAAATTGGATTGAAAATCCAGAAGATAAACAAAAGAAAACTCACAACGCTACTGCTTTATCATCAGTTCCCAGGGGTGGAGGAATCCCTATTTTTATCGCCGTCCTCATTACTGCGATTATTTTTTTACCATTAGATAAACATTTAATTGGTATTCTTTTAGCTAGTATTATTACCTTAGTTGTTGGCCTTTTCGATGACTTAAAAGACATTAGTCCTAAAATACGCCTGTTTTTTAATATTATTGTTGCTTTAATTATCGTTGCTTCTGGTATTGGTATCGCCTTTGTTTCCAATCCTTTCACTGGTGGCATTATTGACCTCTCCTTTATTAAAATAAATTTTAATTTTTTAGGTCAACATAGTATTTGGTTAATCCCTGATCTTTTAGCTGTTTTTTGGATTGTTTGGTGTATGAATATTGTTGGTTGGGCTACCGGTGTTGACGGCCAACTTCCTGGTTTTGTTTCTATTTCTGCCTTTTTCATTGGGCTTTTAGCTATTCGTTATTCAACTGATATTACTCAATGGCCGGTTATTATTTTGGCTGGTGCTGTTTGTGGTTCTTATTTAGGCTTTCTCCCTTTTAATTTTTTTCCTCAGTCAATTATGCCAGGCTACAGCGGTAAAAGTCTTGGTGGTTTTTTGTTGGCTGTTCTAGCTATTCTCTCTGGAGCCAAACTAGCTACTCTTATCTTTCTTCTCTTCATCCCTATGCTTGATGCTGTTTATACCATTATCCGAAGAATTATTAATAAAAAACCCATTTATTTAGGTGATGGCAAACATTTTCACCATCAACTTCTCAAAGCTGGTTGGTCTCGTCGTTCAATTGCCTGTTTTTATTGGGCAATTAGTTTAATTCTTGGAATAGTTTCCCTTTTTCTCAATAGCCAGCAAAAACTTTATTTCTTTTTAGCCTGTTCTTTTCTAATTTTTGGAATTTTTATTAATTTTTCGAAGCATAAGTAGTCGATATCCAGCCATTTTTTCCATTTCCCAAATCGATTTTATCCCAATCAGTTCCTTCTTCAATTAAAACATATTGTTCACCAGGTTTAATCCTAGTCACTTCTTTACTTGAACTAGAACTAGCTTCTCTTACCTTTAACCATCCAGTTTCTGTTTCTTTTATAGTTATTTTTTTTGCCACATTCAAGCTGTTAACAGGAGTCTCATTTTCAGAGGAACTAATTATTTGATCAATATTATTTTTTTCAGTTGCCAATTTTGCGCTAACTACCAACTGGTAACCATTAATTGCTTTCATAAAAATATTTATATCTTTATAGCCCGGAAAAGAAACTGACAATTGTTTATCTCCTTCGCCAATTTCACTCACTTTAATTGGTGAAATTCCCTTAACTTCGCCATCAATCGTTATAGTTGCTTTATCTGGATTGGTATTCACTAAAAGCGATGCTTTTTTATCTCCTGTTTTTTCTAAATATAAAACATACCCGCTATCTCCATTAGAATCATCTCCGAATTGCCAATCTACTACTGTATTAATATTATTTTGCAAATCTATTTTTCTTTTCCATTCTTTGTTTCCAGAGATTAGCTTCACCTCATTTTCACCTGGTTTTAAATTCATGTTTTTATAGGGAGTTGATCCCATTTCTTTATTATTTACATAAACCTTAGCAATTGGAAAACTCATTATTTCTAAACCAGATTTTTTTGGGCTCAAACTGCAGCTACTTAAAAAAATCGAAGCTAAAATTAATACTAAAAATTTCTTTAACATTACCTTCTAGTTTATCAAAAAATAACTTTGTTAAGATTAAGTAGTGATATTTAAAAAAATTTTAATTTTTATCATCTTTTTGGCTATTTCTTTTTTAGTTTTTTTTAATGTAGATAAACCGATAATAAGTCCAAAATTAGAAAATACCATAAAAAGTAAAACTGGTTTTATTATTTTTCCCAGTCAGGAAGTTAAAAAAACAGTTACTTTTGCTTTAATTGGGGATTTAGGACTCGGGCGTTATATAACCACCATTTCTCGCAATAAAAAAGATTTTTCTTGGGTTTTTCAAAACGTTACCTCAGTTTTAAAATCCAATGATTTTAATTTAGCCAATTTAGAAAGCCCAATTATTAATAATTGCCCCGAAGGTAAAACTGGAACTTTTACTTTTTGTGGCGATACTAATTTTTTACCCTATTTAAAAGAAAATAAATTTATTTTTAATTTGGCTAATAATCATATTTTTAATTATGGTCAAGACGGTTTTAATCAAACAAAAGATTATTTAAATAAAAATCAGATAACTTATTTTTATTCACACGATTCTGATACCGAATTTGTCAAAAAGGAAATTAATGGCATTAGTTTTGGTTTTTTAGGTTACGATTTTATTACTAATCCAAATTTAGATTCAAATAAAATTATCAATGCTGTTAAAAAATACAATCAAGAAGTTGATTGGCTTATCGTTTCTCTTCATTGGGGAAATGAATATTTAAAAAATCCTGAATCTTGGCGTATTAATTTAGCTCATCAACTTATCGATTCCGGCGCTGACATTATTCATGGTCACCATCCTCATGTACTCCAATCAATCGAAATTTATAAAAATAAACCAATTTATTATTCTTTAGGTAATTTTGTCTTTGATCAAAGTTGGTCAAAAGAAACATCTTCATCAGAACTTTACATTTTAAAAGTTGACAAAGAAAATATTCTCGAAAGTATCAAAAAGCCATATCTAATTAAACAAAATTCTCAGCCTCAATTCTTAAATTAATCAAAAGTTATCAATCATTTTCTTAAATCGACCAAATAATCCACCATTGTCTGTTTTTTTTAAACTTTTTTTGTTTTGGATTATTTTTAAAACTTCTTCTGAATTATCGGCAAAATCATAGACTTTTCTCTCGGTTTTATCAAAATTCAAATCTCTTACCATAGTTTCAATTGTATCTCTCCAGCAATCACCAAAAAATAATAATGGTTCATGTTTCCCATATTCAAATTTAGCCTTTTCCCATACTAAGGCCAATTCTGCCATTGTTCCCGTACCTCCTTTAAAAATTACATAAGCATCAGCTATTTCAGTTAATTTCTCAGTTCGGCTTTGAATAGTTTTAACTCGATAAATTTTATCAGCCTTACTTTTATTTTCTTTTCCACTGCCTTCATAATTTGGCCCCATATCAACTTTTTCGTCAATTATTACTAGTTCTACTTTGCCTTTTCCCTCTTTTGCTCCCATCGTTGCTGCCAGCATTACTCCAGGGCCCCCACCATTGACTATAATATATCCATTTTCTGCCAATAGTTTGGCTGTATTAAATGCATCAATATAATGTTGATCTGTTGGTTTAGCATCAGCATCGCCAAAAAAAGCTACTCTTTTTATTTTCTTTTTAGTTATTGCTAACATAATTTAATTTTTCCCAATTATCATTAACATTACCACTAAAAATTGCCCCACCGCAATAGGCGACATCGACTTCTTCAATCTTTAATTTTTTAATTATTTCTTCATCAATTCCACCATCAATTCCAATTTCGAAATCCATTTTTTTATTTTCTCTAAGTTTTACTAATTTTTTAATTTTTTCGTAAATTTTTTCATCAAACTCAGCCATCATGAAACCAGATTTTCTGCCCATTAATAATATTAAATCGGTTTCTTTTGGAATTTCTCCAATTTCTGTTTCAATATCAAATGCTAATCCGGCCTCCAATCCTGCTTCTTTAATTTTTTCCACAAATTCGTCCCTATTATTCATCATTTCCACTTGGCCAATAATTCTACTTGCTCCCACAAAATTACATTTTTCTATCCATTTTATTGGTTCTTTAACCATTAAATGTATATCCAGTAAATTACCTTGGATTTCCTTTCCGACTTTATTTAATAATTCCAATTCAAAACTTTTCCCATCCGAAAAAAATCCATCAATTACATCAATTTGCATCCATCGGGATTTATCTTTAATTAGTTTTATTTTTATTTCCGCTAAAGCGAAATCTTTTTCTAAAATTGTTGGTATTACTATCATTTATTTATTTGATATTGCAATTGCATTTTCAATTAATCTGCAACTATATCCATACTCGTTATCATACCAAGCTCCAATCGAAATCATATCATCAGAAATAACCTTGGTCATTCGGGCATCAATAATACATGAACCATTATTTCCAATAATGTCAGAAGAAACTAATGGCTCGTAGGATACTTTAAGTTTTCCCACTAATTCTGGCTCTAAACTAGCATCTTCAAAAATAGAATTAATTTCTTCCACTGTTGTTTTGCGAACCATTTTAAAAGTTAAATCAGAATAACTGCCGCAAATTACTGGTACTCTAATTGCTGTCCCAGCAAACCTTCCTTTGGCTTCAGGATAGGCAGCTATCACCGCCTCTGCCGCTCCAGTTGTTGTCGGTACAATATTAATTGCTGCTGCCCGGCCGCGTCGTGGATCTTTACAATTTCCATCAACTAAATTTTGATTGGTAGTATAGGCATGAATTGTTGTTAATGTCCCTTCTTGAAAACCAATTTTTTCATCAATTAATTTCACAATTGGAGCTACACAATTAGTTGTACAAGACCCGTTGGAAATTAATTTTTCTCCCTTATATTTATCACCATTTACTCCCAAAATATAAACCGGAATTTTTGGATCTTTAGCTGGAGCACTAATTACTACTTTTTTAGCGCCTGCTTTTATGTGACCCAAAGCTTTGCTATCAGTAAAAGCTCCGGTACACTCCAACACCACATCTACATCATAATTTTTCCAAGGAATTTTAGTTGGATCCATTTGTCCAAAGACGGGGATTGATTGATCACCCACTTCTAGTCGGCCAATTTCCATCGCTTTTTGTGGGCCGGAAAATTCAACTTTCCAAGGCGCTCGGCCATAAACTGAATCATATTTAAATTGCAAAGCAAAAGTTTCTACATCAAATCGGCCATCGGTATTAATTGCTGCCACTTCTACATCATATCTTTCCGTTAATATTGCTCTTAATACTACACTTCCAATTCTTCCAAAACCATTTATCCCAATTCTTATTTTTTTATCTTTTTTCATATGTTAATTTTATAATATCTACGATCTAACATCTACGATCTAGCTCCAAGCCGGAAGGCTACCTTTAGTTAAAAATTCCAACATTACTCCGCCGCCGCTGCAAACAAAATCAATTTTATTTTTTAGTCCTAATTTAGAAATTGAAGCCGCTGTATCGCCGCCGGCAATTATTTTATAAGCACTAGATTCTGCCACTGCTTTGGCAATTTCTTCAGTTCCTTTACGACAATTTTCTTTTTCATAAAATCCCATCGCCCCCGCCCAAACGATCGTTTTGGCTATTTCAATTTTTTCTTTAAATTTTCCAATATCCTCATCACTCAAATCCAATCCATCTTCTCTTAAATTTGCCACAATCATTTTTTCATTTTTTTCTTTAATAATTTTTGGCAACTTACCTCCTACTAAAATCCAATCAGCTATTTTACTTAGTTCATTAATATTTTTTAATTTATCTTCTTTAGCTCCTCCCAAAATTATTACTAAATTTTCCTTTCCTAAAATATTACCTATTTTTTCCGCTTCTTCTACAAAACTTAATCCATAAAAAGTTTCCATTTCTCGATGCAGTATTATTGAAGCTGCTTCTCGGTGAGCCACTGCAAAAGCATCGTTTACAAATACTGAACAATATTTTTTTAATTCCGAAAATAGGGCAGTATCACCATTTTCTTCTTCCGGATAAAACCTCAAATTTTCTCCAAAAATTATTTCATTTTCCTCAATTGTCTTCTTTAATTTATTCTCATCTTTAATATCATCCACAAAAACATTTTTTACACAATCTCCGCCACATTCTCTTTCTAAAATTTCTATTAATTCTAAATAAACTGCTTTTAATGATAGATTTTTATCAATTCCAACTGGACGACCCCTATGTCCCACTATTACTATTTTATTTTTCTTTGCCAATAGTAATTTAATAGTTGGAATCGATTTTAATAATCGGCTGTTATCTAAAATTTCACCGTTATTAATTGGCAAATCCAAATCCATTCTCAAAATTACCGTTTTATTTTCCTCAATATTTTTAACCGAGTTTAGCTTTTTCATATTCTTTAATTTTATTAATTCTTCTAATAAATCTTTCTTCACTAGAAAATACTGTTTCTAAAAAAGTTTTTGCTACTTCTAAATTATCTTCTTCGCTGACCAAATCAGTCGCTAAACATAAAATGTTAGCATCACTATCTTCTCTGGCTAATCTGGCTTGTTTTTGACTTGTACAAAGTGCTGCTCTTGTCCCTAAAACTTTATTAGCCGCCAGACAGACTCCCACTCCCGATCCACAAAGTAATATTCCTTTTGTATTTTCTCTGACTACTTTTTCTGCCAATTCTACCGAAATTTCATTATAATCATCATCTTTATCATAAATATTTGCTCCCAAATCTTTTATTTCATAATCCATTCCTCTCAAATATTCCACTATCTTTTTTTTTAAATTAAAACCTCTATGATCAGCACCAACATAAATAAGACTCATAGTTTAATATATCATTATGGCCACCATTTTGCTTCAAAATCAGCCTTTTGAGTATCAGATCAATCGTAAGGGGATTAGGTCTATTCGACTCAGATTAATCTCTAAAAAATCTTTTCAAATTTCTTGCCCTCATTTAACTCCTGAATTTTTGATTCAAAAATTTATTAAAAATAATTCTGATTGGATTATTAATCATTCGTCAAAAATTAGTCATAAAAAATCGATTCTAGGTCTAAAAACCATCAAAATCTTAGATAATTCTTATGAAATTCAATGGATAAAAACTCAAAGAGATTCGGTAATTATTGAAGAAGTTGAACAAAAAATATATTCAAATATAAGTTTATTTAGTGAATCCCATGCCAAAAAGGTTTTAGAAGCAAAATTAAGGCCTTTTGCCCTTAAATTAATTAAAAAAGAATTAGCTAATTTATCTAAAAATTTTAATTTTAAATACGGCAAAGTCACCGTTCGCAATCAAAGCTCAAGATATGGTTCTTGCTCGGGTCATGGCAATTTAAGCTTTAATTGGCAAATAATTTTCTTTCCCTATCCTCAATTTCAACACATTTTACTTCACGAGTTAACCCATCTTGACATTAAAAATCATTCATCTAAATTTTGGGGTCAATTAACCATCTACGATTCTAAATGCAAATTTCACAACCTCTGGCTCAAAAAAGAGGGGACAAAATGCTTTTTATTCTGACAGTCTGAAAATCTGATCAACTGAGATCTATCTCGATACCCACTGGGCAGTGATCTGATCCTTCCACATTAGGCAGAATAAATGCCGATTTGACCTTATCTTTTAACGATTCATCCACAAAAAAATAATCAATTCTCCACCCCACATTTCTTTTTCTTGCCCCCGATCTTTCACTCCACCAGGAATACTGTCCCGCCACTGCGGGGTTAAACATTCTAAAAGTATCCACATATCCATTTTTAATTACCTTATCAATCCATTTTCTTTCAATTTCCAAAAATCCCGAAACTAATTCATTATCCTTAGGTCTGGCCAAATCTATTTCTTGATGAGCCGTATTTACATCACCGCAAAATATTATTTTTTCACCTCTATCTCTTAATTCATTTATATATTTCAAAAAATAATCATAAAATTTCATTTTATAATCCAATCGACCTTTATCTCTTTTTCCGTTTGGAAAATAGACATTTAATAACGTGAATTCATCAAATTTAGTAATAATTACTCGTCCTTCATCGCCCCAATCATTAGTTCGATCACCAACAATCACTGATTTTGGTTCATTTTTAGTAAATGTTGCCACCCCGGAATAACCCGCCTTTTCGGCCGGATTCCAATAACTTTGATAACCAGTTGGATAATCAAATCCTAGTTCCACTTGTTCTGGTCTAGCTTTAACTTCTTGAAAACAATATATATCTGCATCAATTTCCTTCATTTTATGCCACAAACCTTTTCTTACCGCCGCCCTCATTCCTGCTACATTCCAAGAAATTATTTTTACTTTCATAATCAATTTTACCAACTCTTTGTTAAACTTAATTATGATCAATCTCAATAAAGAAAAGCTTATTCCAGTTATTATTATCTCTTTAACTGTTATTTTATCTGCCATTTTTATTTCCCGTACTGGCATTTATATTAAAAACACTGGTGGGGCTGAATCCGGTGGAAAAATTTCTAACACTATCTCTGTTTCTGGTGATGGTAAAGTTTCTGCTAAACCCGACATGGTTCAATTAAACATTGGTTTTCAAGAAAAAGCTTCTACTAGTAAAGAAGCTCTTGCTAAAGTTAATTCTAAAATTGATTCCGCTTTAAAAATTCTTAAAGACAATGGTATTTCTGATTCAGATATCACTACTTCTAATTTAAATGTTTACACTGAATATGATTATTCCACTGCTTCACGTCGAATTATCGGACAACAAGCATCAGAAACTCTTGAAGTCAAAATTAAAAAAATCGATGATAAAGCCACCAGGGCCGTCAACATTATTGATGAACTTTCAACTATAGACAATCTCCAAATGAATGGAATTTATTTTGATATTGAAGACAAAACTGAATTATTTTCCAAAGCTCGAGAATTAGCCTTCAATAAAGCCCAACAAAAAGCCCAAGAATTGGCCAAATTATCAAAAGTAAAACTAGCCAAACCAGTTTCCATTTCTGATAGTACCTATGATGTTACTCCTGTCTCTTATTCCACCAATATTGCTAATTTCAAGACAGCTTCTACTGCTCGAAATGAAGCTTCTGATATTAGTTCAATTTCAAGTGGTCAAATGGACATCACCGCCAATCTTTCCATCCTTTGGGGAATTGAGTAAGGTCTACAAATCTTCTTCAGTAATTATTTTAATTCCATTTTCTTTTAATAATTTTGCAGTGATTCCATCACCATCAATTATTTTCCCGTCAAAATTACCACTATAAATTTTTCCATAACCACACGATGGACTTCTTTGTTTTAAAATTGCCTCTTCAATTCCAAATAATTGAACAATCTTTAAAACCTCTTGAGCCCCTTTTGTAAATTGTTCTGTTACATCTTTTCCATTTTTTGTAAAAACTTTATTGTCTTTATTTTCAGCTGCATCTCTTGGAGTTGTTAATCCACCTAATTGTTCTGGGCAAATGGGGATTAATATTTCTTTTTTTGCTAATTCAAGCACTTTTTGATCAGACTTTATTTCACCATTATATAGGCAATTTATTCCTAATAAACATGCACTACAAAGTTTCATAACCTTATTATATCCAAAAAACAAAACAAACCAAATTTTGTTATAATCAAACACATCAAAACCAGCGAGAGCCGGGCGGTTAGGCAACAGTCTGTAAAACTGTCGTAGGCAGGTTCAACTCCTGCTCGCTGGACAAATGCTAAAAAAAACTTCTTATCCGGCTTTTTCTCAACTTCTGGAATATAAAGGTGCCTTAAGTCATAAAAGATTTGATTTAAAAAATTCTCCAATAATTAGAATTTCCGGCGATAAAGAAATATCCGACCAATATCTTTCTTATTTTGAAGGTGTTGTTGATCCTTTTATTCTTGATCAAGTAAAAATTGCCGATAGTAGAGCCTATCGTCGACTTGGTTCTAAGACTCAAGTCATTTTTTATCCCGACAATCCTCATATTCGAGTTCGTTCTACCCACACCATGGAAGTCGGTAATCCAGCCATGATTGCCAGTGATATTTTGGGCTTAAATACTAATTTAGTTAAAGCCATTTGTGATGGTCACGACATTGGTCATGCTCCGGCCGGTCATATGTTTGAAACTGTTTCCCGTGAATTTGGTTGTGAATTTCGACATGAAATTTTTAGTGCCATTATTGCTGTTTTTATCGAAAGAAACGGTCACGGTTTAAGTCTAACCAAACAAACCATTGAAGGTATTCTCAATCATTCCCGCGGTGGTGGAGAATTGTCTACTGGCAGTACCGTTGATGAATATAATTTAGCCATGTATAGCGATAAAATTGCTTATGTTTTTTCTGATATTAACGATCTTCACCGTATTAATAAATTATCTTCAGCCGATTTAAAAAAAATCGATTCCATTTTTCCTTGCGATCCCAATATTTATAGTGATCAACAATCAAAAGTCAGTCTCTGTATTAATGCTCTTGTTAAAGAAAGTGCCGAAAAGGGCTATGTCTCTTTTAAAGATTCCCAAGTCGCTAAAAATTTTAGAGAACTCAAAAACTATATGTATATTCATTATGAAAAATTAGATTCAGATTTATTAAAAGAAATAATCAGATCAGTCATCAAAGAAGTTTCGGCCATAAAAAATTATGATCCAATTTTAATTACCGCTCTAATAACCGACCGGGAATTAAAAATTCTTTATGAAAAAATCATTAGTTCTAAAACTATAAGTATGGATGATATTGCCAGTCTTGGTGTTGGCGAAATCATTAAAAGTGGAGTTCTTGATGGCCAGACTTATAGTAATCTAGTTTTGAAATTAAGACAAAAAATTATCTAATATTTTTTTATTTCTCTTTAAGAAATAAGTAATATTAATATTTTTTAGCCTGTGATAAATTAGCTTAGTTAATGGTTTATAATCAAATGGAAATATTTTCAGAAAGACTCAATGAATATGTTAAAGAGAAAACAAATCATTTAAAACCAATAATTATTGATGGCGATAATGACATGATTATGGCTATTAATCAAAAAGTAAGAGAGTCAGTCCCTTTATCCCCAAGATTAGACAGTTTTATTAATACTTATAATAAAACTATTTTTGTCAGGGAATATTCCACTAATATGGCTGAAAGTCGAAGATATGATGTGGGGGTAAAATTTCCTTGTGAAATTAATTTTCAATCTGACAGTGGCAGATTTGTTGGTGAAAATATTTTTACTCCCAGACCTTATATTAGTTCTCCTTTTGAAGGAACAACAGAAAATGATTTTTTGGAAGATTATTTAAAAGCTAAAATTATTGATGCCTCTGTGGAATTAGGAATTATTGAGATTCCTAAAATAATCCTTCCGGAATCATATAAAAGAATAGATTTATCTAATGTTTTTTCAAAAGTTGATAATTTAATTTGTTTTGAATCCGAAATTGATCAAATAAATTCTAGATTAAAATAGTAAAAATAATAATTTAGTTTTTTAACTCTGTTAAAATACATTTGTGTATCTTTCCAAACTTCTTCTTCAAAATTTTCGTTCTCACACCCAACAACTTCTAGAATTTGATCCAAAATTAAATCTAATTATCGGTCCCAACGGTTCCGGTAAAACCAATATTTTAGAAGCTATTTCTCTTTTAGCTGCTGGAAAAAGTTTTAGAGCCTCTTCTCAGGCAAAATTAATTAATTGGGACAATTTTTTTACCTCAGTTAGGGCTAAAGTTATTAACGATAAAAAAGAAACTAACGAAATTGAAATAAAATTAATCAAAGACAGAACTGGTAAAAGTAGTTCAGTTTCTCGAAAATTTTTAATTGCCAAAGTTGAAAAAACCAGAAAAAAATATATCGGTATTTTTAAAACTGTTATTTTTCACCCTGATGATATTCGTTTAGTTGCTGGTTCTCCTAGTCGTCGTCGTGATTTTTTAGATGAAATTTTTCTTCAAACCGAGTGGCGCTATGCTCAAGCTTTATCTCAATATCACAAAGCCTTAAAACACCGTAATGAACTTTTAAATCAAATTAGGGATGGCAAATCGCAAAAATCAGAACTTTTTTATTGGGATCAAGTATTAATTAAAAATGCCAAAATTATCAGTGATTTTCGTTTCTCTTTTTTCCACTCCGCCAATTTATTTTTTTCTGGCCACACTGATGACCAAATCCGTCTTATCTTTTTAAATTATCACCCATCTGTTTTAAATGAAGACAGATTGGAAAGATCTTATAATTTAGATTTGCATCGTGGTTGCACTCAAATCGGCATTCATCGTGACGATTTTAGTTTTAATAATAATACTTTTTTGACCGAAGATAAAAATCTTGCTTTTTGGGGCAGTCGGGGACAGCAACGTCTTGCAGTTTTAGCCATAAGACTAGCTCAAATTAATTATCTAGAAAAAATTTATCAAGACCAACCAGTTCTCCTTTTAGATGACATTTTTTCCGAACTTGATCCAGATCATCAGAAATTAGTTGTTTCTTTGTGTCAAAATTACCAGACCGTTTTTACTGCCGCCGAACCAGAAAGTGTCAAGATCCTCTCCACGGCTAAAATTATCCAAATTTAGGCAAAAAAAAGACCGGGGAAGCGAGATAAAAAAGCATCACAATTGTGACGTTTATCTGTTTTGCTCCGTTCCGGCCTTTTATTTTTTAAAGAAAGTTTTCTAGCAGACGCCCCAATTTTCAATTTTGAATGAAAAAATTTTCCGGTGGTGACATCATATGATTGTCTCCTTTCCTATTGACCAAGTGGTCTAAAAATTTTTCCGATCGTTCGATAAATTGTCAGGTGGAATCATTGATTACCTCCCGAAAGCTAATTTTAGCTTTCTTAATTTTTCTACAGGTGATCATAGATTGGGATTGGTACCCCGGCGCATGCTTTTTCACAAATTCATCAAATTAATGACAAGCATGGACATTCCTCCTTTCTTTATTTAATTTATACAAAATATTTTTTTACCAACAATTAGGTAATATTTATTTTATAGTTAAGTGCGATTTCAATAGCTATTATTGAATATAAATCCTATAATACTACAAAAATTACTATTGTCAATATCCATGTTAATTTATCCCAAACTTACCTAGTGCAAATTTTAATTTGGTGCTATATAATAACCTCACTGCCTGAATGAAGGCAAAATTGATCTTTAAAATTAAGTTCACAATTTGTTTAGAGCCAGAAGCTGCTAGTACCAGAAAGAATTTCAAAAAAATTTTTTTTCCGATTGATTTTCTAAAAATCAATCACTTTCGAATTTATTCGAAATGTTAGTACTAAGAGTTTGATCGTGGCTCAGGGTGAACGCTGGCGATGTGCCTAAGACATGCAAGTCGAGCGGGATTTGTTGTTTACACAGAGTATTTCCATACAGTGGGAATTTCTGCGTAAATAATAAGTTTAGCGGCAAACGGGTGAGTAATAAGTACAAATATGCCTCTTTGTAGGACATAGCCCACCGAAAGGTGGAGTAATTTCCTATGGTACCTCAGGGTTAAAGACGTAAGTCGCAGAGAGAATAGTGTACTAACTACCAGCTAGTTGGTGAGGTAATGGCTCACCAAGGCTATGACGGTTATCGGCTCTTAGCGGAGAGTCCGACACAATGGGACTGAGACACGGCCCATACTTCTACGGAAGGCAGCAGTTAGGAATTTTGCGCAATGGACGAAAGTCTGACGCAGCGACATCGCGTGAGGGATTAAGGCCTTCGGGTTGTAAACCTCTT